>CAYGFK010000001.1:0-95470 GCA_964349135.1 uncultured Candidatus Saccharibacteria bacterium
CACCTCCTCCACCATCATTTTCTGTGCAATGCAGTGTTGAACCGGACGTTTTCTACGTTGGAGGTACGGCGACGTGGTTCGCGACTTCTACCGGTGGCACCGGTTCGTACGTTTACGACTGGACTGGTACCGATGGGTTGTCGGGAGATACATCAGAGGTCACGAAATCATACACGTTCGCGGGGAGTAAGCAGGGAATGGTTACGGTAACGTCAGGTTCGTCGATAGGAACGGCTACATGTTCGGCAACGGTGTATGCGCCACCAAGCTGTACGACTAATTGCGGAGGTGGTGGGGGATTCAATCCGCCTACCGTTGTGCTCCTAAAGAAACCGCCAGAAGGACGGGTTCTTTCGGCTGTGTATCTTTCACAAGTCCCTTATACGGGACTTGGGGATTGGTCTCGCATCGCGCTCTTCATTCTTATTCTCGCGGTGTGGAGCGGTTCCGTCGTCTACTTCCTGCACTCACGGTTTTGGAGAAAGAAAACCGTCGGGTATCAGACATCCGCACTTTCAGAGTCAGGGTCTGTTATGGAAATTGAAGGGGAGCAAGTAGCAACTGACCCCTGGCTTGAAACGCTTATCAACAAAACAGAAACATCTATGGAACAACATACAAACGAGGGTGGGGGCGAAAAGAGTAATCAGAATGGCGAGCGAGCCGGAGGCATCGTTGATGTTATTGCGGCAGAGGCCCAGCGGAATCGGGCGGTTATCTCCGAAGAGGGGATGCGTGTGATTGCCGAGCAGAGCGGTTACGACGCTGCACGCGCGCTCGCGTCGGTTGAAACAATTATCCGTGTCGCAGAAGAGAGATATACTCGTGATGACGGGTGGCTCCTCTTGAATAAGGAAAAAGTAAACATACTTCTCTCTGGAGTGGCGAACCCTTCTTCTCTATCTGTGCCAGAGAAACCTGCTCAGCCGGTTGTTCAGACTCATACCGTCCCGCACAATCTCCCAAGTCAGACTACGTATGAGGCAGAGGCGTTTTTAGCACCAAGCCAGACTACGGACACAAGACTGTTTATCGGCTATTTCATGTCTGGTAATCGTACCCAGGTTGTCCGGTACATTAAAGACCTCAGAGATAGAAAGACCGTCGAACCGTTCTTGAAGAAAGCCGTTCTTGACCTTGATACCGTGTTTCGTTCACGTTTTGAGGATGTGGAGGAGAAAGTTGATGAACGACTCGCTGAGATTACCGCACCCCTGTCAAACACTGAGCTTGAGAAACTTATTGCCGCACTTCTCTCCATTGTCGACGAGAATTACCACTCATCAACCATTGGCGCCAAAGTCGCAGTTCTCCGGGCGGGGCAGATAGTACGAAAATAATAATCACGTTACAAAGGGCCGTTCGCCGAGGCGAACGGCCCTTTGTTTCCTGGGATATTGACAGAATGTCTCAGGTATGATATGCTTTAAAGAGCAGTATCGGTGTTGTTGGTCGGCATCCGCGAATGCCTGAAAATCAGCCTGTGCGGAGGTATCGTGCAGAGCACTTCATTCTGGACTCGAAATGAAGTCGTTGACAGAGACTTTTGTCAGCGCAAGCTCATCAGGAGAACATCATGAACGAGCAATACGTCATCACCGCAGACGGCTCGGTCATTTCTAAGAGCGAATACCTTGAGCTCATCGGAAATTGACCGGTCGGAAAAGGCGCCAGAACATCTGGCGCCTTCTTTTATTCCAATTTAGTAGTGACCGTGATTTCCTTTGAATGGTATGGAGTCTATGACGGGGACTGAGAGAATGGCCCGCTCTATTTCATCTTCGTTATCGCAGACATGATAGAGTTTTGTAGACATTTCATCTATGACGCCGTGTTTCTCATATAAATGTTTTTTGATGAATTCATCGAACGGCGCCCAGAACTCTTTCCCAAAAAGTACGAGTATCGTCTTTGGAATTCGTTCTGTCTGCATCAGCGTGATAATCTCGAAGAATTCATCGAGCGTGCCATAACCCCCGGGAAAATAGATATACGCTTCAGCCGCATACGTAAGGGCGACTTTGCGCGAAAAAAAATAATGGAAGATATGGTCATGAGTGAGGTATGGATTCGGCGCCTGTTCTTCGGGAAGGAAAATGTTGAGACCCACTGACGTTCCGCCGGCTTCAAATGCGCCCCGATTCGCTGCTTCCATAATGCCCGGGCCTCCGCCCGTGACGACAACGTATCCCTTTTTTGCAAGTCTTCCGGCGAGCTCTTTTGCTTTCTCGTAATACGGACTGTCTTCTCTGAGCATGGACGAGCCGAAGAAGGTAACCGATTTCTTGAATTGTTTAATAAACTCGAATCCCTCGGCAAATTCTTTGTTGATAAGCGAGACGCGTTTATTCGCCTCGGAATGAATCTCATCCGCAGTCAGCGGTTTTCGGATTTTGTAAGGCGGTCGATTGTCTAATTCCATGCGCTTTATTGTACGTTTCCACGCATCGTTTGCCAACCCTCCCGCTTCACTTCTCATGGCGTGAAAGGTATACTAGAGACATATCAATTTGCCCGCGAATAGTATGGCAAGCAATAAACTCAAAACAGGTATTGGTGTCTCTGTGGCCTTAGTTGTGGTCTACCTCTTCTTTTGGTCGAGTATCAGCGGTTCGTTACCTTCTTCTCAGGGTGTGAGAGAGGATGACCTTGTTGCTTCTGTTGCGAATAAGCTCGACTTCACCGTTTCTCAGGACCAATTTATTGAGCTTATACCCGGTTTGAAGGTCGCCGATGTGGTCATTGGTCAAGGTGACCCAATTACGCGAGGTGAGATGGCCGCTGTGCATTATGTCGGCCGTCTTTCGGATGGTACCCAGTTCGATAATTCCGTTTCGCATGGGAGCCCGATTGCGTTTGAGTATGGGTCCGGCCAACTTATCGTTGGTTTCGAGCGCGGAATCGAGGGTATGCGCGTTGGTGGCGTCAGGCGCATCATTATCGACCCTGAACTTGGATACGGAGTTGCCGGTGTCACGCTCCCTGATGGTACCGTCGTTATTCCGCCTAATGCCGAACTCACGTTCGATATTCTTCTTGTTGGCGTAGGTGAATAGCTTTAGCTTGTGACTCCCGATACTTTTTCATTTCGCATCGAGTCTGAAGTCCCCGGCGCGCTTGCGCGCGCCGGGGTTATTTCAACGGCACACGGCAAGATACGGACCCCGGCATTTATCCCTGTTGGCACAAAGGCAACCGTGAAAGGGGTGACGCCGGAACAGGTGAGGGCACTTGGTGCGCAGGCGGTGCTTGCAAACACCTACCATCTCTATCTTCAGCCGGGACCTGACGTTGTCCGTTCTGCTGGAGGACTCGGTTCTTTCATGCATTGGGATGGTCCCACATTCACTGACTCAGGGGGATTTCAGGTTTTTTCTCTTGGAGCCGCATTCGGCAAGCGGATAGGGAAGGTGGCTCTGGTACGAAAGGAAGAGGTTTTGGAGGAAGGGGGAGAATCGAGCGAAGTAGCGACGCTTGCGCGCGTTGACGAGGACGGCGTTACGTTCAAGTCACATCGGGATGGAAGTGAACACCGTTTTTCACCTGAGCATGCCATTGAAATCCAACATGATATCGGAGCTGATATTATTTTTGCGTTTGATGAGTGCCCGTCACCGACCGCCTCTAAAGAATATCAGGCGCAGGCTATGGAGAGGACACGTCGGTGGGCGATGCGATGTATTGCCAGGCACCAAGAGCTCCAGGAGAAAGGGGACCGGACCTCGCAGGCTTTGTTTGGAATCGTACAAGGAGGGCGATTCGAAGACTTGCGACGCCAGAGCGCCCGAGAAATCGGTTCAATGGCGTTTTCAGGATTCGGCATTGGTGGGTCGTTTGAGAAGAAAGATATGGGGAATGCGGTACGGTGGGTGAACGAAGAGCTCCCGAAAGAAAAACCAAGGCACTTGCTCGGTATCGGTGAGCCATCGGATGTGGTTTCCGCAATTGAGCATGGATGTGACACGTTTGATTGTGTCGCGCCGACTCGGACGGGTAGAACCGGTCTGCTCTATGTCCCGGGCGGTAGGGTCAATATTCGTAACAGTCGTTTTGCGCTCGAACATGAGCCCCTTATGAAAGAATGTGATTGTTATACGTGCACGAATTTTACAAAGGCGTATCTGCACCACCTTTTTGATTCAAAAGAGATGCTTGGTGGAGTGCTCGCGAGCATTCACAATATGCGATTCATCGTGCGACTTGTCGATGAGGCGAGAGAGGCAATTGTGGGTGGTACGTTTTCCGAGTTCAAGGGCCGTGTTATGAATAATTGACGGATACTGAAATACGGGGTATTATCTTGTTTAGAAGTAAGGAGGCGCGATCGCGTTTCTCTTTTAAACCAAAAACCCACATTAGGAGGTATTAATGAAAGATTGTGATTTAGATATTCTTGCGAGCATGAAGGCTTCGACAAGAAAGTTGTTCGAACTCGTCTCCTCATCGGCGCATGAAATCATCCGATTGAGGATGGAATGTCTTTCCGGTCTCGTGCTCTTTTACGACGAGGTCGCCATGCAGAACCTCGAGACGGCTGCGAAGCTGTCTTCTTCATCCGAAACACTTCAAGAACTTTTAGGGGCGGTGCGCGAAGCAAAAAAGACCCGTTGGTCTATTCTTGCCGAAGCAAAACACCTCTTTAGTGAGTTTACGAAGAATCTCGACAACGTGCTCACCTGCCGAGGGGCTCCTTTTGTTGAGCTTGATTTAGACCGCCTGTCACTCGGTGTACTGTATGAAGGGTATGTGGTGCGCATTGATGAAACTGCGCTCCAGACGGCTCAAATCTTCCGTGCCTCAAGGTCTGTTTATGGAGACCGAGCATTCAAGAAGCCTGAAGGCGTCGTGGCGCTTTCGAGGTCCGCCCACAACTTGAGCAGTGCGGTTTCTCGACTCATTGAGCAGTTCTCAGAGTGGTGCAATCAGCTTCCTGATACAAGAGGTAAAGAACTCTCTCCGGAAGCCATTCATATCATCCGCAGATTGCAGAAGGAGTCTGAAACTCTGCTTATCTCCACGAACTGGGCGCTCAGCTGAACCTGAACGCTCTCAAAGTCGCCGAATTCGTTACAGCGAAATCGGCGGCTTTTCTTTTTAATGCCGGCTGATACAATGCGGATACTTTTTATGGCAAAGAAACTTTTTACATTGGTAAGTGAGTTTAAACCTTCAGGCGACCAGCCGAAGGCTATTACCGCTCTGTCAAAAGGACTCGATGGCCATCGTTATCAAACACTTCTCGGTGTGACAGGTTCAGGTAAGACCTATACGGCGGCGAATGTTATCGCAGGACAGGACAAGCCGGTGCTTGTTATCGCGCACAACAAGACGCTTGCGGCGCAACTTGCACAGGAGTATAGAGAGTTCTTTCCGAACCATGCCGTGCACTATTTCGTCTCCTACTACGATTTTTATCAGCCCGAAGCCTATTTGCCGACAACTGATACCTACATTGAGAAAGAGGCGATGATAAACAAGGAAATTGACCGTTTACGTCACGCCGCGACTCAGTCGCTTCTGACGCGCCGAGATACGATTATCGTGGCATCGGTTTCCTGCATTTATAACCTCGGGAGTCCTGAGGAATATGAACAGGTCAACGTGCGCATTGAAGTCGGGAAAAAGCTCACTCGCGCAGAGCTCATCCGTTCGCTCATTGCTATCTACTACAAACGGACCAATGCCGACCTTGAACCGGGCTTGTTTCGTGCGGTTGGAAATGCGATTGAGGTGATGCCACCGAGCGAGAAGTTGTTGTACCGTATTGCTCTTGAACACGACACCGTTACTTCCATTGATGTCATTGATAACGTGAGTCGAGTGCATCAGGAACAAGTGTCAGCAGTTTTTTTGTTCCCGGCGAAACACTTTGTTGCCGGAGGTGAGGCACAGCAACGCGCGATTGAGAGCATAAAGGCCGAGCTCAAGAAGCAACTTGCCGAGTTTGAGAAACAAGGAAAGTTGCTTGAGGCGGAACGACTGAAACGGCGCACAAACTACGATATTGCCATGATACGAGAAATCGGTTACTGCAACGGTATCGAAAATTACGCCCGTCATTTCTCAAACAAGAAGCCGGGAGACCCGCCCGATACACTTCTCTCGTATTTTCCTCATAAAAAAGACGGGACACCGGATTTTCTAACCATCATCGACGAATCGCACGTAACCGTCTCGCAAATCGGCGGTATGTATGCCGGCGATAGGTCGCGCAAGCTAACCCTCGTTGAACATGGTTTTCGTCTACCGAGTGCCGCTGATAATCGCCCGCTCACGTTTGACGAGTTCACGAAGCGTATTGGCAGTGTCATCTTCACCTCGGCAACGCCGGCAGTGTATGAACGTGAAATCAGCGGTCAGATTGTAGAGCAGATTATTCGACCGACCGGTCTGCTTGACCCGATGGTTGACCTCAAACCGGTTACTCCGAAAGAGACATACGCCGGTCAGATTCAGGATTTCATGGAGGAGGCGGAACGCGCCATTAAGAAAGGTGGTCGTGTTATCGCTACCACGCTGACGAAGAAGATGGCCGAAGACTTGAGTGTGTATCTTAAGGAGGCCGGATATAAAGCGGAGTACTTACACAGTGAAATAAAAACCATCGAGCGCATCGAGATATTGACCGGATTCAGGAGGGGTACGTTTGATTGTCTCGTTGGCGTCAACCTTCTCAGAGAAGGACTCGACCTTCCCGAAGTCTCGTTTATCGGCATTCTCGACGCCGACAAGGAAGGCTTTTTGCGCAGTGAGACATCGCTTATTCAGATTATCGGTCGCGCGGCGCGCAATGAATCGGGCCGAGTCATTATGTACGCTGATACGGTGACTGGTTCAATAAAGCGAGCTATTAGTGAGACGAATCGGCGCCGTGCGTTACAAGAAGCGTACAACACGAAGCATGGTATTACCCCGAGGACCATACGAAAACAAATCAAAGATATTACCGATACACTCAGGTCTGAGCACGATAAAGCGGTCTCCGTGCTTGTGTCTATCGACCGTGCGTCCGGCAAAAAAAGAAGCGTGCTTATCAAGGAGAAGGAACGGCAAATGGCGACAGCGGTCAAGGAACTTGATTTTGAATCAGCGGCAATTTTACGTGATGAAATCAAAGCCCTTAAACTCGGCGACTAATTGATTTCCACACGCAGTTCTCTAAGGTAGGGGGTATAATGTGAGCACAGACCAACAGGGGATGTTCCTATTATGCCTTCTACTTCACCGAAAAAAAAAGGATTACTGAGCCGGCTCTTCGGAGTCTCAAGGGAAACGAATCCGAGTCGGCTTGAACAAGCGAAGCTCGATTTGATTACCGAGAATATGGATGAGGGAGTTATGCTTCTTGGTTCTCACCATGAGGTGTTGTTTGCCAATGCGAGCATGCGAGCAATGGTGAAGGTCGGAAGATATGAAGAGGACGGTTTACGCATTCTTGACGCCTTCAAGAAGAAATTTCCTACGATTGAGCTCGACAAGTGCCTCAGTGGTATGACACCCGGTAAACCCTATCTTCTCCCTGAAATAGAATCCGACTCCGAAATCTACCAGGTACGATTTAGCTGTCTTGCTCCCGAGGAACAGAAGCGATACGGAGCGTTAGAGCTTATTTGGGTAGAGAATATCACTGGTACGAAAATGCTTGAACGAAGAAAAAGCGAGTTCGTCTCGGTTGTCGCCCATCAGCTCAGGACTCCGCTCTCAGGTCTTAAATGGACACTGCACATGCTTATCAATGGCGACTTAGGCAGTGTGTCCGATGAGCAAAAAACATTCCTGCTCAAGAGCTATGAGAACAATCAGCGCATGATAAATTTGGTCAATGACCTCTTGGCCGCCGACCGCATCGAATCAGGGCGTCTGAAGTTTAATTTACTGCGTATCAATCTCCGTGACCTCGTTGAGAACGTACTCTTCGAGCTCTTCCCGAGTGCCCAACAGAGAGGAATCCACCTTGATTTCAAGTGTCCGCCCGATACTCGGTTCATGGTACTGGTTGACCCGACCAAAATGAGAGCTGTGTTGCAGAATTTGCTGGAGAATGCCATCAAGTATACAATGAAGGGAGGAACGGTCACTATCACCCTAGAGGTCTCGGGTACCGATGCGCGGATAGTTATTAACGATAGCGGTATCGGCATTCCGTCAGACCAACAGCCTCAGATATTCACCAGGTTCTTCCGCGCCGGAAATGCGGTCAAGACTGAGCCGAGCGGTTCAGGCCTCGGACTTTACATGGTTAAGAAGATTGTGGAAGAACACGGCGGGAAAGTGTGGTTTGAGAGCGTTGAAGGCAAGGGTTCAACATTTTATGTCTCTATTCCATTTATGAAAGATAATCAGTAATACCTAATTTATTTTATGAGCGACAGAAAGAAAATCTTGATAGTTGAGGACGATATTTTTCTTGGAGATGTTCTCTTGAAAAAGCTTCGCGCTGAAGGGTTTGATGTGCGCCTCTCTCGAGATGGCGCGGAAGGACTTGCACAGATACGAGAGTTCATGCCCCACCTCGTGTTGCTCGATATTATTCTCCCGACGAAGAGCGGTTATGATGTGTTGACCGAGAAAAATGCTGATGCGTCGATTAAAGACGTACCGGTTATCGTGGTATCAAATTCAGGACAACCGATTGAAATCAATCGAGCACTTTCGCTTGGGGTGAAGGACTATCTTGTCAAAGCACAATTTGACCCCGACGAGGTGCTATCGAAAGTACGTCGTCAACTTGAAGAAGACGGGGAGAATCCGGTTACCAAGAGTATCGAGCTCTCTGGCAAAAAAATACTATGGGTTGAGGATGATAAATTCTTGAGCGATGTGGTGACGCGCAAATTGAGTACGGAAGGATGCAAGCTTTCGCATGCGACGAGCGGTGAAGAGGCGTTTGCTTCGGTGGAACAAGAGCGACCCGACATCATTCTTCTCGACATCCTGCTTTCAGGTATGGACGGTTTTGAGATTCTTAAGAAACTGAAGGAGAATGATAAGGTCAAGGATGTGCCTGTTATTCTGCTTTCCAATCTCGGTCAGAAGTCTGATATCGATAAAGGGAAGGAGCTTGGCGCCGAGAAGTTTCTCATTAAAGCATCAATGAATCTTGATGAAATTGTCATGGAAATCAAGCGTACCCTTCAGAAAACTTCTAAATAACAGTATCTCAGAGCGGCCTCGGGCCGCTCTTTCTTTAAGCCACTCTTTTTGCTATCCTGGTGGCAACCCCTATCTCCAAATGGGGGCGCTCACGTATGGAAAAAAAGAAACAAAAAGAGGGTGGAGATAAAATTATCGTCAAAGGAGCCCGTACCCACAATCTCAAAAATATCACGGTGGAGATGCCACGCGGGAAGATGATTGTATTTACCGGGCTTTCGGGCTCGGGAAAGTCGTCGCTTGCGTTTGACACCATTTTTGCCGAGGGTCAGCGTCGTTACGTTGAGTCGCTTTCCGCTTATGCCCGGCAGTTTCTTCGCCAGATGCAGAAGCCCGATGTTGACGAGATTGTCGGACTTTCGCCGGCCATTTCAATAGACCAGAAATCGCGGTCTAACAACCCGCGCTCAACCGTCGCGACGGTTACGGAGATTTATGATTATTTCCGTGTTTTCTTCGCGCGTGTCGGTGTTCCGCACTGTCTCATCTGCAACCGTCCTATCGAGAAGCTCTCGAATGAGGAGATTATGAAAACCGTTATTGAATATGTGAGGAATTCCGAATCCTCGCTTGGTAAGAAGAAGGTTATGGGTGTTTCGTATAGCGACCGCAAGGTCAACGTATATTCGCCTGTTGTTGTTGGACGGAAAGGCGAGTACTACCAATTGCTTTATGATTTGCTTGGCAAGGGATACACGCAGGTGAAAGTAGACGGCGTCGTCAAAAAACTTCGTGAGCAGATTATCCTTTCGAAGAACAAGAAACATACGATTGATGTGCTTATCGATGAGTTTTACGCAAGCGAGATTGTCGAGCTTACTGATGCGGTGCGTGAGCGACTAAGCGAGTCTCTGGAGCGGGCACTTCAGGAATCGGATGGTCTGGTTCGAATCGAGATGGCAGGGGAAGAGAAAATCATATCGGCAAAATTTATGTGTCCGTATGATGGATTTTCGTATCCGGAAGTTGAGCCACGCCTCTTTTCGTTCAATTCTCCCTACGGCGCCTGTCAGGAGTGCAACGGGTTAGGAACAAGACATTTCTTCGGTAACGAAGCGTGCCCGAAGTGTGGTGGTGCTCGTTTGCGCCCGGAGGCGCTTCATGTGCTCATCGGGGGGGTCAATGTTGTCGAGCTTGCCGCTATGTCTATCGTTGAGGGCGATGAGTTCTTTAAGAAACTGAAATTGACTCCGACACAAAGAGATATTTCGAAGGTCGTGGTGAAGGAAATAGTTTCCCGTCTCCAATTTATGCTCGACGTCGGCATTGGCTATCTGACGCTTGACCGACGTGCGAATACGCTTTCAGGAGGAGAGGCACAACGCATCCGTCTCGCATCACAGCTTGGCTCAGGTCTCGTTGGAGCCCTCTACGTGCTTGATGAGCCGACCATCGGTCTACATTCTCGTGATAACGATAAGCTCGTCAAAACACTTCTCAATCTCCGTGATGCCGGCAACACCATCATCATCGTCGAGCATGATGAAGACACTATTTTTTCTTCCGACTATATCGTTGATATCGGACCCGGAGCGGGTGTGCACGGAGGAGAGGTCGTGGTAGCGGGAGATTTGGAACCACTTCTAACCGCTAAGAAACCTCCCGCATCGCTTACACTCGAATATCTTCGCGGAGAGAAACAGATTCCGATACCTGAAAAGAGACGAGAATCAGAGAAGGGAGCTCTTAAAATCCGTGGAGCGAAAATCTTTAACCTTAAGAATATAAATGTGGAGGTGCCACTTGGTAAACTTGTCTCAGTGACAGGTGTTTCGGGCTCCGGGAAATCTTCCCTTGTCTATGAGGTGCTCCATAAGAACCTTCTTGCGCGACTTGACCGTAAGTACCGTTCGAACGACACATTCAATTGCGCAAGTTTTACAGGGTCTGAATATCTCGGCCGGGCTATCTTGATAGACCAGTCGCCGATAGGCCGTACACCGCGTTCGAATCCCGCAACCTATACGGGAGCGTTTGCGTTCATTCGTGAGTTGTTTGCCGAGACATCGGAGGCCCGGGCACACGGGTGGGGCGCCAGCCGATTCTCCTTTAACGTGCCGACGGCGCGTCGCGGGGGACGTTGTGAGGCCTGTGAAGGGAATGGTGAAATTGCCGTTGAAATGCACTTCTTGCCGACGGTGTACGTCACGTGCGAAGTTTGTGGCGGGAAACGTTTTATGAAAGAGACGCTTGAGGTTACCTTTAAAAAGAAGAATATACATCAAGTTCTTGAAATGACTATCGAAGAGGCCATCGTATTTTTCGAAGATATTCCTGCGATTTATGACCGTCTCAAGACGCTTGATGATGTGGGGCTCGGGTATTTGAAGCTTGGTCAGTCAGCGACGACGCTCTCCGGTGGAGAAGCTCAGCGCGTGAAAATCGCGTCAGAGCTTTATCGTCCGCATCTGCAGAAGACCATCTATCTCCTTGATGAGCCGACTATAGGGTTGCATTATGAGGATGTTAAGAGACTCATTGAGATATTGCAGAAACTGGTTGACCGAGGAAACACGGTGGTGGTCATTGAACATAATATGGAGGTTATCAAGTCGTCTGATTATCTCATTGATATCGGCCCCGAGGGAGGGGATGGCGGCGGCAAGGTTGTGGCAAAAGGTACACCTGAAGAAGTGGCGCAAACCGACACGCATACCGGTAACTATCTTCGTAAGACTCTCCGAAAGAAATAACGAACTCCTGGTGATATTTTGACGAGTTATGTGCCTGTGATAGCATGCGGGAAGATGTAAACGTGCATGGTGCACGTTTTTTCTTTGAAAGGATATTATGAATACAGAAACAATAGTTCCGTTTGATAACGAAGGTTTACTGACGCTTGCCACACGATGTGGCGGATTCTACGAGTGTCCGAAGGACACTGATGGAAAACGGCTCGGACCGCTTGTCGGCTATGCCGGCCGAGATTCTCTTGGCAGGCAGTATGTTGGTGAAGTGTATGTAAATTTCGCCAAGGTCGAACGACATCCAAAAGCGCTCTCCAGAGTCGCTTCTCTTCTGCTCGACAAGATGCTTGCGCACGATAATGAGTGCATGGACATGACATCGGGTTTTTGCGGTGCCCCTGAAGGTGGTAAAGCGCTTGCGCAGGCTTTGTCGGTGCTCACTGGTAAGCAGTACATCTTTCCTGAAAAGAAGATTACCGCTCTCGCGACCGATAGTTCACGTGAGCAATCGGAGCTTGTCTGGGGCCGGCATGAGCCCCGTCCTGTAGGTGGGTGGTGGATTGTCGAAGACGTATGCAATAACTTCTCGACAACATTGAAATTTGTTGACCTGTTTCGTATCTACGGTTCGTTTCCCATTGGCATTATCTGTTTCCTGAATCGGTCGATTAGCACGGTTGACCGATTATCGGTGAGTATGGATGGGCCCGATATGCCTATCCTCTACGCCGTTCATAAGCCCTTTAGCCAGTATGAGGTCGGGCATATGCATGTGGAGCGCGATGTATCTATTGGCAACGTCGTCTGGAAGCCGAAAGCGGAGTGGGGTCGCCTTACAGAAGCGGTGGCGAATGCACGCGTGCAACAATAGTAGATAAAGCCTGCGAGCCCGCCGATGGCGGACTCGCAGGCTCTTTTCTTTTGTGCTAATTTTACCGGCATGAATACTGAACGGTTACTCAAAAGACTTCCTGACAGTCCGGGCGTCTATTTCTTTCTCGGAGCTCGTCGCAAAATACTTTATATTGGCCGTGCAACGTCATTGCGCGACCGTGTGCGAAGCTATTTCACCCATGACCTCGCTGAAGTGCGGAGCCCGCTTATCGCCAAGATGATTGCTGAAGCGAAAGGAGTGGATTTCAAGAAGACAGACTCCGTGCTTGAGTCTATTCTGCTTGAAGCCGACCTCATCAAGAAATTCAAACCACCGTATAACACCGATGACAAAGACGATAAAAGCTTTAATTGTGTGGTGATTACGGATGAAGAGTATCCGCAGATTGTGCTGGTGCGCAAGAAGGAGTTAGAAGGTGACCGTTTTACTTTCGGGTCTCCGCGAAAGGTTTTCGGTCCATTTACTGAAGGCGGTAAACTCAAGCTCGCTCTCAAGATTATCCGCAAGATATTTCCGTACCGAGACGGGAAATGTGTACCGAATTCAGGCAAATCTTGTTTCAATCGCCAGATAGGCCTCTGTCCCGGTGTCTGTATGAATGAGGTTACAAAGATGGACTACGAAAAGACCGTTTGTAACATCGAGCGACTGTTCGAAGGCAAGAAATCATCCATTATTCGTGTCTTGCGAGCTGAAATGAAGCAGTGTGCCAAGCTTCATGAATTTGAGAAGGCGGGAGAAATCAAACGTCAGCTTTTTTCACTTCAACATATCGCCGACGTCGCGCTTATCACCGAGACAGCTCCTTCTGACCCAATCCGTTCAGTCCGTATCGAAGCGTTCGACATAGCGCATACATCCGGTCATGAAACCGTTGGTGTGATGACCGTTGTTTTCGGCGCGTCTGCGGACAAAAAAAGTTACCGCATGTTCCTTATCAGGGGGGCAAAAGCCGGAGATGATGTCGGAGCTCTCAGGGAAGTGTTGAGTCGCCGATTTAGTCATCCAGAGTGGGGTATGCCGGGTCTTGTGGTTGTTGATGGCGGAAAATCTCAGCTCAATGCCGCACAGAAACTATTGGCGACTATAGGCCTTTCGATTCCGCTTGTCTCTGTTGTGAAAGATGAACGACATCGTCCACGAGAGGTGTTGGGTGATAGCACGTATAGGCATACCTACGAGCGGGGGATACTGCTTGCGAATGCTGAAGCACACCGATTCGCCATCTCATTCCACCGTCGTCGGCGCGACCGTATTGGTGTAACGATAAAGAAAAGAAAAAGCCGGTGACGTGTCACCGGCTTCCGTGTATTCCCTCAGATAGAGAGATAGTCGTGGTCGTGTACGTCCCCGACAATCCAGTCAGCCACTTCACTCAAGCCACATACAAATTTCTCGTGAAGCGGGTGTTTTTGATAACGTTCAAAGTCTCGGTCGCTTCGAAACATTGAGAAGAGGACGAGCTCGTAACCTTTTCTGGTATCGAGATTTTTTCCTACTATCCAGAAGAGAAGTCCTTTACTGACTCCGCCACATTCCGCGCCAAGGACGTTTAATTCTGCCGCCACCTCCTCTCTTTTAATGAACGTCGTCTCATCTCTGAATTTGATAAGTACGGTGTGCCAGCGTGCGGGCATACGGTTTCCTTTCGTTGATGGAGTTCTCTCCAAAAGATTGCCACAAATAATCTACGTGTCAATATATTGCAGGGCGAGGAGGTATGGTCAGATGTATCTGGTAACAGTTCTTAGGGTTGCCTAGTTTTATGGTCAGACGACATCTAAATAGAAAGGGAAGATTATGATTGATACGTTCGACAAAGTCTTTGAGGCGTTTTTGAAAATGTTTTGGGAGCACCACCGGCATTTTTCCGAGTGTAACCAAACGGGGCGATGGTCACAGAGTGACATGGAACGCTTCAGTGAAAGTAAGATTCAACTTGAAGGAGCATCTCGCGTTCTCGGCATCAATGCTCGAGACCAAGCGCTTCTTCAGAGAAGCTTGCCACTCCTCGGCATGATTAATGGAAATAAGAGCGTGTCTATGAAACCACTCTTTGTCACGTTCATGACGTCGGATTCGCACTACGCATCTTTGAACGGAAGGCGGGCGATGGTGCTTGATATTATCGAGCAAAGATGGCTGTACCGTTTCGGTCTCGCGGTGAGTCTGAAATTCACCGATGACCAGCGCCAAACGTATGCCGGTATCGACGAGGTCTCGGTTATTCCCGAAGACAGCACACCCCCTCTGTAGAGGGGGTGTTTTTTATCCCTCAGTAAGGCCGTGGAAATAGTTGACAATGATATCTAAATATGCTATACTTTTCATCAGATTCAAACCCTCAACAAAGGTAGTTCTTATGAGCAAAACTAGTATCACTAAAGGCAGTATCAATCCTCGTGCTTGGAGTAAACCAGATTCTGAGCAGACAAGAACCTCGTGGAGGCTTCAAGTCGTAAGCAAGGTCGACAGCAAGAGCTTCGTTGGCGGTAGCCTCGACGAACACTCTCTTTCTTCAAAGGAAGAGTGTGAGAAGGTTCTGATTGAAACCGGTCAATTCTGGAAGAAGTTCGGTTGTGAAATTACGTCCGCCATGGCCGAAGGGCCGGACGGCGAAGTCGTGAAGTTCATCTGAACTTCAGACTATCAGCTCATCGCTTAGGCGGTGAGCTGATTTTATTTTACAAATCGCCGAGGTGCGTGTGTTTGAACGAATCCGGATATTTGAGTCCGAAGCCGATAAGCCGGTCAAGTCCGATGTGTCCGACAAGAATAATACCGGCCATGCCGAGGTATGGAGAAGAAAGAAGCGAGCCGGTGATAATGCAGGCGAAGGCGGTGGCGAGTGAGTGAGTGACGTTATAGGTGTATGCACCGACACGGTCGTTAATAAAGTAGCCAAGCATGCCGGCATCAGGAGTGAGGATGAGCGCGAGATAAAGCCACCACGGATAGGGGAGCAGGGTGTAAAGATAAATAGAGAATGCGAACAGCGCGACATATTCAAGTTTGAGCCAGCTTTTCATCAGGACAGTATAGCAAGGCGTCTGGCCTCCTAAACATTGACGATACGGAGAAGTGTGTTAGAATCAAGATAGATTCAAACCTCAACAGAAAGGAAGATTATGAAGGTGGACATCGAGATAGTTCCTCACATGTCGTGTTCGTATAAACGGGATTGTCAGCGCAAGACATCGGTTGCCACGAATGGGACCTACGATGAGAAATTCAGGCAAAGCAAGATTATTGCACGAATTGTCGGTGCCGTAGGGGCCTTTGTGGAGTTGGATTGCACAGGTTCCATTACGGTATATATCGGTGGAGGTGATGGCATTATCGAAGGCGACCTTAAAGTTGCCAACGAAGAACAGAAATTATTCGCCCTCAAGGAATTTCATGACATCGAGTTTGATATGCTCTTGTTGTCGAGCATGCACCCGCAGGCGAAAGTCGAAGTGGAGTTTACGATGCACACAACGTTTGCCGAGGAGGAATCCGACACTGAAATCCTAAGAGCGATTGATTGCTCACGAGTACAACCCGCATGATACGCGCCAACCGCCGATTCGCTACAGCGAACCGGCGGTTTTTCTATACTACGTCTTAACTACGGAGTTTTTTACTGCAATGTCGGACATTGCAGATTTATACATTGACACAGGTGGTATTATGTGACACTATATAAATAGGTTTTGAACCTCAACAAAAGAAAGGAAAGATATGCAAACAGTACGCGTTGAAATACCTTCTGTACTCCGACCACATATGGACGGAAACGGAAGACTTCGGTCCGGTATTGAATACCGAACAAATCGTAAGGCTGACACCAGTGTGTATTACGGCACCAAGGGTTCAGTTGAGTCACGATTCAAACAGCATCAGCAGATGGGTGGAGTCCAGGCAATCATTCAGGCGTTCGAGCAACTCGATTGCAACGCCATTGTACGGGTGGAGGTCAAAGGTGCCACTTATCGATTAGACGTCGACATTTCAGTCGGTCAACCTTTCCAGCGGAAAATAGTCCGTAAGGCACTGGAAGATATTGAGCGCGTGCTCTCCGTTCTTCAGAGATGGCCAGAAATGGTTGAATTCACTCTAGGGTTTACGGTCAAGACCGTCTATCTTGAAGCTGGACCACGTTGTGTTTGAGGGTGTCGCTAAAAGTGGTAAGTATTTTAAAACTGCCGAATCCGTTCGGCAGTTTTTTTCTGGAGTTCATTTCAAGGTCCGACCTTGAAATAGGGTCTATTTCTTTTCGATATTTTCTCTTGAGAGCTTCTCGGTGATTTTCTCTAGTGAGAGCTCCTCTTTTTCTCCCGAGCGAGATTCGAGCGTGGCAGAATGTGAGCCAGCTTCTTTATCGCCAATGACAAGCCAGTAAGGAGCTTTTTGGAGTTTTACGTTGCGGACGCGTTTACCGAGAGATTCGTTCGGGTCGGAGAGTTCGGCACGAATGCCGGAGGAGGAGAGAGCGGTGAGCGCTTCGCGAGCCGCGCTTTCATGTTTCTCGCTGACGGGTAAGATGACCGCTTGCACCGGTGAGAGCCAGAGTGGGAATACTCCCGCATAATGCTCGATAAGGATGGCGAGAAATCGTTCGATAGAGCCCATGATGGCGGCGTGGAGCATGACGATACGTTCCTTCTCTCCTTTTTCATTGATACAGGTCAGGTCGAAACGTTCGGGCATGTTCATGTCGAGCTGGATAGTAGCCACTTGATGTTCGCGTCCGAGCGCATCTTTTCCAAGGAAGTCGATTTTTGGTCCGTAGAACGCGGCTTCGCCCGGAGCTTCTTCCGCGACAGCCCCTTTTTCGCTCACAATCTCACGGAGAACGTTTTCGGCATGAGTCCAGGTCTTTTCGTCACCGAGATATTTTTCCATTTGGTTCTTATCGTGAAGTGAAAGTCGGTAAGAAAGCGAAAAACCGAATGCTCCGTAGAATGTCGAAATGATATCCCAGATGGCGCTGGCCTCGTCTTTTACTTGTGTGGAGCGACAAAAGACGTGTGCATCATCTTGAGTGATTGACCTGACACGTGAGAGTCCCGCCATTTCGCCAGATTGTTCGTCGCGGTAGACCTTTGTCGTGTTTGCATATCGTTGCGGAAGTTCGCGGTAGCTCCAGAGTTTGCGTGCGTAAATTTGTGTGTGATGCGGGCAATTCATCGGCTTCATGGCAAATTCATGACCTTCGCGCGTGGTAATGCGGAATAGCTCGTCCTGAAATTTTGCCCAGTGACCACTTTTCTCGTAAAGGTCTTTTTTGGTGATATGGGGTATGTCGACGCGAACGTATCCACGTGCCTTTCGCAGCTCCCAGACGAAACCTTCAAGAAGGTCGCGGACAAGGGTTCCTCGAGGTGTCCAGAGGGGGAGTCCCGCACCGACAAGTTCGGAGAATATAAAGAGGTCGAGTTCTTGCCCGAGTTTTTTATGGTCGCGTTTTTTCGCTTCCTCCACTTGGTGTTTGTAGCTCTCGAGTTCATTGGCGCTTTCAAAGGCAAGTCCGTAGATGCGGGTGAGCATTTTATTGTTTTCGTCACCGCGCCAGTAGGCGCCGGCGACACGGTCAAGATTCCATGACCCTGATGCAATGTCTTTCGACGGATTGTCAGCGTGACCCCCCCGGCACAAATCAGTGAAATCGCCTGAGGTGTAAAAGGTGAGTTTTTGTCCGTCTTTGACGATGTCGCCGATGAGTTCGAGTTTATAATGATTACCCGCAAAGTGCCGGCGCGCTTCGTCTTCGGTGACCTCTTTACCTTCAAAGCCCGTCCACTTTTTTACAAGTTCGCGCATTTTCTGCTCTATCTTCGGTAGTTCTTTTTCACTGACGGCAAGATTGTCAAAGTCGTAATAGAACCCATTGTCGATTGCCGGACCGATAGTCGGTATCGCGTCAGGGTAGAGTTCACGTACGGCAGCGGCGAGCAGGTGTGCAAGCGAGTGGCGTTTATGGTCGAGCGAGTTGTTTTTCATGGCACTAACTATAGACATTTTCGGGCAAAAAGAAAAGCGCGACCCGTGGGGTCGCGCTTCGTATTTTTTGAGTCAGTTGTGAAAGAGGCAGAGAAACGCGCTCACTTTGCTTGGGACAATGGTCGGTCCGTCCTGATGCCAATGCCCGGTTCCTTCATCGAATCGGAGTCGTTTTGCTGATACGAGGAGTGAGAGACCCTCCGTCTGTACATCGAAATGGAGGGGACTGAATGCTTTCAGTAGTGGAAGCAAGTCCTTCCGGCAGGCTTTCTTTGCGACATGTTTTGAGGTCGCACGTTGAAATCTTACATTTCGTTCGAGAGGTACTATCTCAAATACCCCTTTTTGTTTCTTAGGAATGACGCGGAGCACATTGTCTCCGACAATGACCACCAATCCGACAGTTGTTTTCATGCATGGCCTTTGCGTTAGAGGTTTCAGGGGACGTCTACTATCAGATTATACTTCAGTGCTTTGATGTCAAGAAAAACTGTTTAGAGCACTGTGATAAAACTAAGACTGCACAGGTTTTGGTGTCTGGATGTCGAGTGTCTTCATTTTTTCGATGATGATGGACGTCTCGCCGTTTCGGTTCGAGACTCGTCCGCGGATAGCGATACAAGCTTCAGGTTGAATAAGTGATTGATATTCCTCGAATCCTTTCGGGAAGATGACGCACTCCACAGAACCTGAGAGGTCGCCGAGGCGTATAAAAGCCATTTGGTCGTTCTTTTTGGTGAAAAGCATCCGTATATCTTCGATAATACCACCGAGCACGACCTGCATACCTTCCCGATACTCACTCTTCACTCGAGAAATATTCACCTCGCGCTTTTCGAGGATGGTTCTGAATTTATCGAGCGGGTGTCCTGAGATGTAGAGACCGAGTAGCTCCTTTTCCCATGCAAGTCTTTCGGCAAGCGGAGTTTCCGGTGTGCTGACGAGGCGAAGTTGGTTGTGTGAAGAATCTACGCCGAAAAGAGAGTTCTGGTTGCGTGCCCCGCTTGAGTATTCTTTATGGTAAGCGAGAAGTGCTTCAAGGTTACCCATAAGCGTCCCGCGTTCCCCGAAGAGGTCGAGTGCACCTGATTTAATGAGTGCTTCGAGCGATTTCTTATTGAGATTTTTATCTTGGACACGTTCGAGGAAGTCAGCAAGCGACGCATACACACCTCCTTTCTTACGTTCCTCGATAATGCTCTTGGCGATGCCCTCGCCGAAATTTTTGATGGTCGTGAGGCCGAAGCGAATGGTGTCGACCGTTACGGTACCTGTTCCTGCTCTTACCACGGAGAATCCGGCGAAACTTTCGTTGATGTGGGGTGGGAGTACGGGGATGGCCATGCGTTTACACTCGGTGATAATCTCTCCTATCTTTTCGATGTCGCCTGAATCGGCAGTAAGTACCGCCGACATATAAATAGCAGGATAGTTTGCTTTCATGTAGGCGGTTTGGTAGGCGACTCGTCCGTAGCTTGCCGCATGTGCTTTGTTGAATCCGTAGGCCGCGAATGGTTCGATGAGATGCCAGAGTTCCTCGGCTCTCTGGGATGAGAGGCCGTTTTTTTGGAACCCTTCAATGAGTTTTTCTTTCTGGGCGGCCATTTCTGCCGGGATTTTCTTTCCCATTGCTTTGCGCAGTTTGTCGGCTTCAAGCCATGAGTAGCCTGCGAGTCTGATGGCGATAAGCATGACGTCGTCTTGATACGTGATGACGCCGAATGATTGAGACAAGATATCTTCCAGGCGCGGGTCAAGGTAGGAAACGAGGCGTGGATTATGCTTGCGTTCAATGTAGCGGGGAATCGACTCCATAGGGCCCGGACGATAAAGCGCGACCATGGCATTGATATCGTAGATGCTTGAAGGTTTCAGGTCTTTGAGATAACGAGTCATGCCTGAGCCACCGAGTTGGAATACGCCGATGGTCTCTCCGCGCGCAAGCATTTCATAGGTTTTTATGTCGCCGAGCGGTATGTTTTCGATGTCTACCGTTATGCCAAGAATGGCTTGTACGCGGTGCACGGCATCTGCGAGGATGGCGAGGTTTTTGATGCCAAGAAAATCGAACTTGAGAAGTCCCGCATCTTCGACTGCATGCATGTCATATTGCGTGATGACTTTACCTTCGCCTTTTGGGTCGTATTGCAGAGGAACGTAGTCGGTGATGGCCGTTGGGGAAATGACGACACCGGCCGCATGGACGCTGATATGTCGCGCGCATCCCTCCACTTTTTTTGCCATCGCGATAATGTCTTTTGTGGCTTTATCTTTCTGCGCTAACTTCTTGAGTTCGGGAATCATTTCAAGTGCGCGCTCGATGGACATGGGGAATCCTTGCGAACCGAAAGGAATAAGTTTCGCAATTTGGTCACCTTTCGCGTAGTCATGGCCAAGTGCACGCGCAACATCACGCACACTTCCGCGTGCCATCATGGTGCCGAAGGTCCCAATTTGGGCGACTTTATCGGCGCCATATTTCTCGCGTACATAGGCAATCATATCGTCTCGTCTATTATCGGCGATATCCATGTCGATATCGGGAGCCGAAGGGCGTTCCGGGTTGAGAAATCGTTCGAACGGGAGTTTGTAGGCAAGCGGGTCGACCGTAGTAATGTAGGTGAGATAGGAAACGAGCGACCCTCCGGCGCTTCCGCGCGTGGTGCTCAAGATATTGTGCGTTCGGGCATAGGCAAGAAGGTCGGCGACGACAAGAAAATAAGGCGAGTACCCTTTCTTTTTAATGATATCAAGTTCGTATTCAATACGTTTTTCGACTTCCGGTGTCTTCTCCATTTTTCGTTCGGTAAGTCCTGCGTACGTTTTTTCCCGGAGTTCTTGGTCATGACTTTTTCCCTTTTCGGTTTTGTAGTCAGGAAAGACCCATGTACCGAGTTCAAGCGAGAGCGAACATCGGTCGACGATTTTTTGATTGTTTGAGAGCGCGTCCGGAACATCACTAAAGAGCTCAGCGATTTTCTCTTGCGTTAAAAACGATAGGTCAAGTCCGTTGTCTCGAACGGAGATTTCTCCGTAATCGGGATTATTCTGTACGGAGAGAAGTGTTTCGTGCGCTCGTTTATCGTCAGGCGTAAGGTAGTAGATATCATGTCCTGCAACGAGGGGGACATCCTCTTCTTTTGCAAAATCAGTAAGGTCGGGGATATCAAAATTTGGGACTTCGGGATGGCGGGTAATCTCAAGAAAGAGATTTTTCTTGCCGAAGATTTCTCGTAATCCCATGAGTTTTTCTCTGGCTTTCGCTCGGTCCTTGTTTTTGAGTGCCTGTGCAATATCCCCGAAGTAGGCAGGGCTGATGGCGATGAGGCCGTCCGCGTATCTCTCCAAGAGCTCCATGTCTACGCGCGGGCGGTAGTAGAAACCTTCAAGATGTGCAGCCGTGACGAGCTTGATAAGGTTTTGGTAGCCCGCTTTATTCTCAGCCAGGAGCACAAGGCGACCGCGTCGATTATCAACTCCTGTTTGCTTGTCGGTTCGTAAGCGGGCTGCGGTATAGACCTCGACTCCGATGATTGGTTTCAGTCCTTCTTTTTTACAGGATTTGTAGAACTCAAGCGCCCCGTAGAGGTTGCCGAGGTCGGTGAGCGCAAGCGCTTCCATGCCATTGTTTTTTGCTGCGGCAATGAGCTCTCCTATCTTAGGTAGGGCGGAGAGTAGAGAGTAATGGGAGTGAGTATGTAGGTGGGTGAATTTCACGTTGCCTCCATTATACCCGAATCCATCACAGGACCTGCAGTACGTTATAATGGGCATATGATGAGGCTCGTCGGTGTAGATGAAGTGGGTCGAGGTCCTGTTGCGGGGCCGGTGACGGTGTGCGCCGTGATTCTCCGGCGTTCTCTTCCGCGCGGATTCTTTACCGGTATACGTAACTCAAAAGCACTTACTGAGACGGCACGGCTTGCGTGGTATCGGAAGGCACGTGAGGCACGCACGAAAGCGTTCCTCCAGTTTGCTGTTGCATCACGGAGCGCGAATTTCATTGACCGACGGGGGATTGCCAGTGCGCTACGTGCATCGGTCGCGAGTGCGCTGAAGAGACTTGAATGTAAACCGTCCGAAGCACAGATTTTTCTCGACGGCAGTTTGTATGCGCCCGTCGTCTATAAAAATCAGAAAACAATAGTTCGAGGTGACGAGAAGGTGCCACTTATCGCGCTTGCGTCCATTATTGCCAAGGTGCACCGTGACAGGCGTATGAAGCGGCACGCCAAACGGTTCCCCGAATATGGCTTTGATGCGCATGTTGGCTATGGGACACCCGCGCACTACCATGCCATACGTGCGCATGGGCCATGTAAACTCCATCGGATAAGCTTTCTTACCATACTGTTGCAGAATAAGCGTTCGTGAGGTATACTCTTTCCCAATGGTAGTACGAATGCGAGCAACCCGTGGACACACCGGCAATCGCCGGAGTCATCATGCGCTCAAGGAGCCGCGTCTTTCTGCGTGCGCTTCCTGTGGGACTTCGCATGTACGCCATCGCGTGTGCCCGAACTGCGGTAAATACCGTGGCCGGGAAGTCATCAATGTCGCTCTCCATGCGGAGAAGCGCTTGAAGAAACAGAAAGCGCGCGAGAAGGAAATGGTGAAGTAGTCACGCCTTTGCGTGCTGAGTCAGTCCTTCCCAAGAGCACTTTTTTGTAAATGGCAAACAGGCACCTTTCACGTTCAGTCGCACTGCAGACCCTCTTCGAGTGGGATACGAGGAATGTTCTCGAGAGTGATATGCAGAACGTTATGGAGCGCAACATCATTGAGTTCGCGCCGGGTCTTGGCGACTCTGATTTTGCAGAAAGACTTATCAGTACCGTGCTCGGGAAGCATACCGACCTCGATACTATTATTCAAAAAGCGGCACCCGATTGGCCGCTCGAAAAGATTTCAACGGTAGACCGCAACGTCCTTCGTATAGGGCTTGCGGAACTTTTATTCTCGGACAGAAAAGAAGTCCCGGCTAAAGTGGCTATCAATGAAGCGATTGAGCTTGCGAAGACGTTTGGTGGCGAGAACAGTGGCAAGTTTGTCAACGGTGTGCTCGGTAGCGTTTATAAAGAGCTTGGCGAGCCGGGAAAAGATGAAGAGTCGAAGCATAAAAAGAATCAAATCACGCTTCAGCGTTTAGCGGGTGCTATTGTGTACGCGCAACACTCTGGAGCAACGTACGTTGCCTTGGTGCACGATGTGTTCGGACACTGGACCCTTTCGAAGGGAGGTGTTGAAGAAGGTGAAGACTTGGAGAAGGGCGTTGTGCGCGAGCTCAAGCAGGAACTCGGTCTCAAGCATCTTAAGGTGAAGGACCGTTTGGGCGAGAACCAGTATATGGCGAGCCATCCTGAAAAAGGGAAACTACTGAAACAGGTCTCGTACTTTCTTGTTGAGTCGAAATTCGAGGACATTAAACTTGAAGAGAAGGGGGGGCTCGATGACGCGCGTTGGTTTAAGCTTGCCGATATCGTGGACCTCAATTTTTACGATGATATCTTGCCAATTGTGACGAAGGCGGTTACTATGCTCCTTGCCGTCGGTACAGGCGGTAAGAGGAAGAAGAACGTTACCAAGTAATCTGATTTGGAAGAGAAAGGGCCTCGCCACCTCTCGGGTGTCGGTTCGTTTCTTCTCCGGATCCACACGTATGGATTTTAAAGAATTTGAGCGTCGCGCGAATGTTTCGTTCCGCGACCAGGCGTTGTTGAGGCAGGCATTTACGCATCGTTCATACCTCAACGAGCACAAGAATTCAGGACTCGAGCACAATGAACGCCTCGAGTTTTTGGGCGATGCGGTACTTGAGCTAGTGGTGACCGAACATCTCTTTTCGAAATATCCAAACTATCCGGAGGGCGATATGACATCGTTGCGCGCTTCCGTGGTAAACGCCGATGCACTTTCGGAAGTTGCAACAGAAGTTGGCATGAATGATTTTCTTTTACTCTCACGTGGTGAAGCGAAAGATAAGGGTCGCGCACGACGTTATATTCTCGCGAATACCTTTGAAGCGTTTGTCGGTGCGCTGTTCCTCGACCAGGGATACAATGCCTCACGCGATTTTGTTGCCGCACATTTGTTTCCGATGCTTGAAAAAATCGTCGCGGACGGTTTATGGACAGACTCGAAGAGTTCGTTTCAAGAAGAAGCGCAAGAACGCGCAGGGGTAACACCTGCATATCAAACGCTTTCAGAAGAAGGCCCGGACCACGATAAAATATTCACCGTTGGCGTTTTTGTTGGTGACGAGCAAGTGGCTTTAGGTAAGGGAAAATCGAAACAAGAGGCTGAACAGGTCGCCGCACGCGAGGGCCTGAAGGCTAAGGGCTGGGATTAGAGAGAGTAAAAAGCGGGACGAACAGCCCGCTTTTTTGTTGTCTAAATTCCTGCTACAATTTTCCTATGTATCTGAAGGGCCTTGAGCTCTCCGGTTTCAAGTCGTTTGCCAAGAAGACTTCTCTTGGCTTTTCTTCGCCTATCACTTCTATTGTCGGTCCGAACGGTTCGGGAAAATCAAATGTGGCGGAAGCATTCAGGTTTGTTCTTGGCGAGCAATCCATCAAGTCGCTTCGTGGAAAACGTGGTGAAGACCTCATCTTTAACGGTTCACGCACCATTGGTCGGCAAAATCGCGCTTCCGTAAAGATTACTCTCGACAATTCAAAGCGTCTGCTCGACATTGATTTCGATGAGGTGACCATCGAGCGTATCGTGCATCGCGACAATAATAATGAGTATCTCATCAACGGTAGCCAGGTTCGTCTTAAAGATATTCTGGAGCTTTTGGCGCAGGCGCATATGGGTCCGACAGGACACCACATCATTTCGCAGGGTGAAGCAGACCGAATTCTTAACGCGAATCTTAAAGAACGGCGACTTATGGTTGAGGACGCTCTCGGACTCAAGATTTACCAATTCAAGCGTACCGAATCTGAACGCAAGCTTGAGCGGACGCGTGAGAATATCACACAAGTCGAGTCACTGCGTCGCGAACTTGCGCCACATCTACGGTTTCTGAAGAAACAGGTTGAGAAGATAGAGAAGGCTAAAGAGCTTAAGAAAGCGCTTGCAGAACTTTACGTCGAATATCTGTCGCTTGAGCGCGCGTACCTTAGAGAGGCCGAACAGACGCTTTCTCGGGAATCGGAAGAGCCAACCAAGAAACTTGCCGAACGTGAGCATGACCTTGCGCGCGCAAAGAAGATGCTTGAGCGCTCAAAGACGGGAGATGATAAAAGCACGCAGGTACTTGCAAGCGAGAAGGCGCTTAGGGATTTGCGGAATCAAAAAGATGAGCTTTTGCGGGAAGTAGGGAGACTTGAAGGAGAACTTTCTGCCGAAGACCGACGATTGAAAAAACTTACGGATGAGAACGAAGCCGATACGCACAAAACAGTCCCGCTTTCCGAAGTTCGGGCACTTGCCGGCGATATTGGGTCCCGGCTCGCTCGGGTTGAAGCAGTGTCTGATGTGTCGATGTTTCGGCAATTCATTTCCGAGATGAAAACAGTGCTTTCAGGTTTTCTCAAGCGTTTTGAAAGTGCTACGTCTACCGGCGCGCTTGAAGATGCGGTTCGGGGAATTGAACGTATCAAGACAGAGAAAGAAGAGGTGTCCGGGCGTGTCATTGCGATACAGGAGCGTGAGCGCGAGGAGCATGGAAAGTACGAGGCGCTTCGAGCTGATATTGAAAAGGAGAAAGATGAAGGACGTGATGCCGAGCGGGAGATATTTCGTATCATGGCCGAGCAGAATGAGCTACGCGCCATTCTCAATAGTATCAAGGGCCGAGAGGCGTCTCTTTTGCTTGAGCGGGAAGAGTATAAACGAGAAGAACAAGAAGCCGTAGCCCTCGTAGGTCCGGAAACCGTTCGACGTTCGCATGAGGCGGAGGTACCGTCTGTGCTTTCTGACCGCACCACACAACATGAACGTCGTCGGAATCTTGAGAAGATGAAAATTCGTCTTGAGGAGACGGGAAGCGGAGCCAGTGAAGAAACATTGAAGGAGTTTGAAGAAGTCTCACAACGGGATGCGTTTCTTGAACGTGAAGTCGGCGACCTGAATCGTTCGGCGGAATCCCTCGAAGTCCTCATCAAGGATTTAACTGCCAGACTCGACATTGAATTCAAGGAGGGAGTGAGGAAGATAAATGTGCAATTTGAAGAATTCTTTAAGCTCATGTTTGGTGGCGGAAGCGCTTCGCTTGAGGTTGTTCGTCCGGAGAAGCGACGCTCAAGCATGGCGGATGAGTTGTTCGCGACTGAGGCGGGCGCCCTGGTCCCTCAGGATGAAGAGGAGACTGAAGAGGGAATTGAGATACGAGTAAATTTGCCTCACAAGAAGATTCGCTCGCTTGAAGTCCTCTCGGGTGGTGAGCGTGCACTTACCTCTATCGCCCTTCTATTCTCGATTTCACAGGTGAATCCGCCCCCGTTTATTATTCTCGATGAAACTGACGCGGCGCTTGATGAAGCCAACTCAAAGAAATACGGCGATATGATTGAAAACCTTTCGAGCTATTCTCAACTCGTGCTCATTACCCACAATCGCGAGACGATGTCTCGTGCCAGCGTGCTCTATGGAGTGACTATGGGGCAGGACGGGATATCGAAGCTTCTCTCTATTCATTTCGACGAGGCCGTGAAAGTTGCCAAATAAGACAGTTGACGTATAGCCCATCCTCTGTTAGCATAGCGAGCATGTTGAAATTACGTTTACAGCGAGTTGGAAAGAAAAATATCCCGTCGTTCCGCATTGTGCTGACCGATTCAAAGAACTCCACGAAGAGCGGAAGATTTTTGGAAGTGCTTGGAACGTATGACACTATCAATAATGTTAAAACAGTCGATGGTGACCGTGTGAAGCACTGGATTTCAGTTGGAGCTCAACCGACTGAGACGCTCCACAATTTTCTCGTTGACCAGAAAGTAATCTCAGGAAAGAAGGTGAACGTTTTGCCTCGTAAAAGTCCGATAAAGAAGGAAGGTGATGCGCCTCCTGCCTCTACAACTCCTGCCGTTGAGGTTGCTTCTCCAGAGAATGCGTCATCTGCAGAGCCGGAGAAGGTTTCGGAGACTCCTGCGGTGTAACACACCTCGTATGGGTAGGAAAGAAAACGAAGCGTCTTTTGACGCCGTTTGCGCGTTGTGATATAAGTTAGAGAGCAGTCACACATGTCGAGTACTGCACTATATTTACGAGAGAATTGATAGAATAAACCAATGCAAGAATTGGACTCGCAGTTTCTGGACTACGTCGTCAAGGCATTAGTAGACAATCCGAGTGATGTGAAGATTGAGCGAACGGTCGACGAGATGGGAGTGCTTTTGAAGCTCTCCATCAATCCGAGTGATATGGGCAAGGTCATCGGTCGCATGGGAAATACCGCGAAAGCTATCCGTACCCTGTTGCGCGTTGTTGGCATGAAGAATAATGCTCGTGTGAACCTCAAAATCAATGAACCGGAAGGGGCAGCTCCTCGACAAGAGAAGGCCACCAAGACGGTTGATGAGGCAATGGCAGACCTTCAGCTCTAATTTCTAAGCGAATCTTAAACACAAAACCCGTTTCTCAATGCAGGAACGGGTTTTGTGTTTTTATTATTTCTATTGCATTATACTCAAGCTATGACTTTCCATGTCATTACGTTATTTCCAAAGGCGTTTACCTCGTACCTAGGCGAGTCTATTATTGCGCGTGCTATTCGCGATAAAAAGATTGCCGTATTGTTCTATAATCCTCGTGATTACACTACTGATAAGTGGGCTCGAGTTGACCGTAAGCCGTATGGCGGTGGCCCAGGCATGGTACTTGAAGCACCCGCGTTCGTGAAGGCCATAGAGGCGGCGCAGAAGAAAGCGGGGGGGCGCGCCCGAGTTATCATCTTTTCAGCCAGCGGAAAGGAGTTCACGAACGGACATGCGAAAATACTCTCTCGTGGGAAGCGAGATATCATTTTAGTTTGTGGTCGCTACGAAGGTATCGATGCGCGCGTCAAGAAAATATTCAAAGCAACTGAAGTATCCGTTGGTCCGTATATTCTCACGGGAGGTGAATTGCCGGCCGAGATTGTTATTGATGCTGTTTCGCGTCAAATCAAGGGTGTGCTCGGGAACTTCGATTCTGTAGAGGAACGACGGATTTCTACATCAGAAGTTTATACTCGGCCAGAGTTTTTCACCTATAAAGGTAAGAAGTATAACGTCCCGAAAGTTCTGCTTTCTGGTCACCACGCTCGTATGGATGATTGGAAACAGGGGAAGAGACAGAAAGAGCAGAAAGAGCAGAAAGAGATAGGGAAATAAGCCCACTCGCTTAAACCCATATCTGGACTTACGAAGTCCAGATATGGGAGGGTAATCCACAGGGTCCTATTTTGACCCTTGACATAATAATAGGGGTGGTATAGACTTTCTCCCTACGCGAAGCAAGATTGAGTTACGGACGCGGACTCGTTTACTACGTTAAGAGAGCCCCGAATTCTTGCTGACTAATTAAGAATACAATCCAAGAAGAATAATCCGCCCAGGCGGACTCTTTTTGTTTTTGACGGAAGCAGAGAATTGAGATTATAAGCATTAGCAACGCGCATCAATTATGAAGACTACGCACGAGGAAAAGTCAGTCGCTCAGCTACCGAAGAAATATTTTAATAAATTTAAGAAGCCGCTCGCGCCACTTCCGAACTTTGTGGAGTCACAGCTCGACTCGTTCAAGTGGCTTATTGAGCGTGGCCTCGAGGAAGTGTTCAAAGAATTTTCTCCGATAAAAGATTATTCGGAGAAGAAATTTGAGTTTGAAATCATCGGTTTCACCATCAGCGAGGCGAAATATGATGAATACTATGCGAAAGACAATAAACTCTCCTATGAGGCGCCGATAAAGATGCGTGTCCGTCTTAAGAATAAGATGGTCGGCACCACGAAAGAGCAAGAGATTTTTCTCGCTGATTTTCCTCTCATGACCTCGCATGGGACGTTCATCATTTCAGGTGTCGAGCGCGTCATCGTGCCACAGCTCGCACGCTCATTCGGCGTGTTCTTTACGGTTAATGAACTCCGTGACAAACGTCATTTTGGTGGCAAGATTATCCCGTCACGTGGCGTGTGGGTTGAGATAGAAACTGAGGCAGACGGCGTGCTCTACGTTCGCATTGACCGTAAACGCAAGTTCCCGATTTCATCACTTCTTCGTGTCCTCTCGCAGAAAACCGACGAGGCAATTATCGCCGCATTCAAAGCGCACCCGAACGCCATTCCTTATTTACAGGCTTCGTTTGCAAAGGACCATGCGAAAACTATCGACGATTCGTACATAGAGATTCATAAACGTCTTCGTGATGGTGAAATTGGCTCTGTCGAGAACGCCAAAGAGTTCATCAACGGCATCTTCAATCCGGCTCGTTATGACCTCTCGAAAGTCGGACGTTTTAAATTTAACAAGCGTTTCGGCATGCCCCTCACCGATAAGGCCCTTGAGAACCGAACCGTGTCATTCGACGACCTCATTTTAACCATTGCCCACATCGCGCATCTCAATAACACTCCCGGAGCAATGGAAGATGATATCGACCATTTGGGGAGCCGACGTGTTCGTTTCGTTGGCGAACTTCTTCAGCAGAAGATTCGTGTTGGTATGTCCCAAATCAAACGTAATATCCAGGACCGTATGTCGACTGTGGATGCCGATGTGACGCTTCCGGTACAGTTCATTTCTCCGAAACCACTTCAGGCTCGTATTAAAGAATTTTTCACGACAAACCAGCTCTCACAGTTCATGGCGCAGGAAAATATCCTCGCTGAGATTGAACACCTCCGAACGCTTTCGGCACTTGGTCCTGGAGGCCTCACGCGCGAGCGTGCGGGGTTTGAAGTCCGTGACGTTCATCCGTCGCACTATGGGCGCCTTTGTCCAATCCATACTCCTGAAGGACCAAACATCGGTCTTATTCTCCGCATGGCGACGTATGCGAAAATCAACGAATTCGGCATGATTGAGACACCGTATGCAAAAGTAGAGAAGGGTCGTGTGACCGAAGAAATTGTCTATCTCAACGCCCTCGAAGAAGAAGGATTTAATATTGCCCATGCGGCAACAACGACCGACGACCGTGGAAATATCCTTACGAACGAAGTCGAAGTACGACAGAATGGGAAGCCGAGCATTGTGAAGAAAGAAGATGTTCAGTATTTTGACGTGGCTACCAATCAGGCATTTTCAATCGCGACTTCTATGATTCCGTTCTTGAATCATGACGACGCAAACCGAGCGCTCATGGGTTCAAACATGCAAAAGCAGGCCACCCCATGTCTGATTCCGGAAGCACCGCTTGTGGCAACCGGCATTGAGCGAAAAGCTGCCGTTGATACCGGACGAGTCATTCTTGCAGGGGAGGATGGCACCGTGGTCGCCGCCGATGCTCGAGGGGTTACCCTGAAGGCAAACCGAACCGGTAAGGAGCACGTGTACCCGCTCGTGAGTTTCTCGCGCACGAATGGTTTTACGGCGTTCCATCAGCGCCCGTCGGTAACGGTTGGTGACAAGCTCAAGAAGGGTGATGTCATCGCCGATACATCGTCAAGCGATGGCGGAGAGATGGCACTCGGTCAGAACGTACTTGTTGCGTTTATGTCATGGTCCGGTTCAAATTACGAAGACGCCATTATCCTCTCCGAGCGTCTTGTGAAAGAGAGCCGATTCGCCTCTATCCATATTGAAGAGTTCGTGGTCAACGTCCGTGATACCAAACTTGGTCCGGAAGTGACCACTCACGATATTCCAAACGTCGGAGAAGGAAAACTCAAAAATCTCGACGAAGACGGTGTTGTCCGTATCGGTGCAGAAGTACGGCCGGGCGATATTCTTGTCGGAAAGATTACGCCGAAAGGAGAAACGCAACTCACTCCGGAAGAGAGACTTCTTCGGTCGCTCTTCGGTGAGAAAGCACGCGATGTTAAAGATACTTCGAAGCGCATGGAGAACGGTAAGCGAGGTCGCATTCTTTCAGTGAAAGTATTCTCCCGTGAAAAGGGCGATAAGCTTGAATCAGGTATTATCAAGCGCATTCATATCGAAGTTTCGGAGATTCGAAATGTCTCAGTGGGTGACAAGCTTGCCGGTCGCCACGGGAACAAAGGAGTCATCTCAAAGATACTTCCTGAGGCAGACATGCCGTTTATGCCGGACGGACGTCCTATTGATGTTATTCTCACACCACTTGGCGTTCCGTCGCGTATGAACCTCGGTCAGATTCTTGAATTACATCTTGGTTTGGCTGCTAAAACACTCGGTTATCAGGCTGTGGTGCCTCCGTTTGCCGGAGCAACCGACGCCGAGATTAAAGAGGAACTGGTAAAAGCCGGTTTCAATGAAAGCGGTAAGATTCGTCTTAAGGACGGTCGCACCGGAGAGGCGTTTGAGCGCGACATTGCTGTTGGGTACATGTATATCTTGAAACTGCACCACATGGTTGAAGATAAGATTCATATGCGCTCTATTGGTCCGTACTCACTTATCACTCAGCAACCGCTTGGTGGTAAGGCGCAGGGCGGAGGACAGCGATTCGGAGAAATGGAAGTCTGGGCGCTTTTGGGTCACGGTTCCGCGTATACGCTTCGCGAAATGCTTACGGTGAAATCTGACGACATTGTCGGTCGTGCGGCGGCTTTCGATTCCATTGTGAGAGGTTCGGATGTCAGTCAAACAAACATTCCAGCATCGTTCAACGTGCTCACCAACAATCTGCGAGGTCTCGCACTTGATGTTGATTTTCAACATACGAAAGAACAGGTCGAATCAGCTCCTGAGAGGGAATTGCGTCCGCGACGACGCTCCCCACGCTCTTAATCGCTAACACACGAAACTACCATGATGAAAAACAACAACAAACATAATACCTCGCAGAATTTTGATGCGATTATGCTCAAAGTCGCTTCACCGGAGCGTATCAAGGAGTGGTCTTATGGCGAAGTTACCAAGCCGGAAACTATCAACTACCGAACTCAACGTAGCGAAAAGAGCGGACTCTTCGATGAGAAGATTTTTGGTCCTGACAAGGATTATGAGTGTTACTGCGGTAAATATCGGGGTATTCGCTATAAAGGCATCGTTTGCGAGAAGTGCGGTGTTGAAATAACTCGCTCCATTGTCAGACGCGAACGAATGGGACATATCGAGCTTGCCAGCCCCGTCAGCCACATCTGGTTTCTTCGCAGTACACCTTCACGAATAGGTCTCATTCTCGGCATGTCGGCGGACGACCTTGAAAAGGTTATCTACTTTGCCGGATACATTGTGACGACAGTGAGCGAAAATGGGCGCAGTGAAATTCTTAAGGAGCTTGATTCAGAATTTAAATCGAAAGTGAAGGCGGTTCATGACGAAAAGACGAAAGAGGCCCTCAAGGAGATGTTCACCAATACGAAAAAGGAAATTGAAGGCATTCGTCCGGGTGTCGTACTCGACGAGGTTGCGTATCATAACTACTCAGTCAAATACAGTACGCTTTTTGAGGCGGGTATTGGGGCTGAAGCTATTTATAACATTTGCAGAGACCTCGACCTTAAGGAGCTTGAAGAGCGACTTGCCGCTTCCTACGAAAAGGCATCAAGTGTTGAAAAGGAGCGACTCAATAAACGCCTCTCCATCATTCGCGCAATGATTGCGGCAGGTACACGTCCGGAATGGATGTTTCTTACGCGCATACCGGTTATTCCGCCAGCACTGCGTCCGATGGTTCCGCTCGACGGTGGCCGTTATGCGACATCAGACGTCAACGACCTCTACCGACGCGTTATCAACCGAAACAACCGACTTCGTAAACTCAAGGAGATTAGCGCACCGGAAGTTATTTTGCGAAACGAGAAGCGTATTTTACAGGAAGCGGTTGATGCGCTCATCGACAACTCTCTCCGACACGGTTCAAGTATCATGTCGAACCTCTCGCAGGCGCAACGACGTCCGCTTAAATCGCTCGCGGACAACCTGAAGGGTAAACGCGGTCTTTTCCGTCAAAACCTGCTCGGTAAACGTGTCGACTACTCCGGCCGAAGTGTTATCGTGGTTGGTCCTGAACTCAAAATCCACCAGTGCGGTCTCCCCAAGCTTATGGCCCTTGAACTCTTCCGTCCATTCGTTATCGCCAAGATTCTTGAATACGAGTATGCCTACAATATCCGTGGCGCCAACCGTCTCATTGATGACGATGTGCCGGAAGTCTGGGCCATTCTTGAAGAGGTTATTAAAGATAAATATGTGTTGTTGAACCGTGCACCGACGCTTCACCGACTCGGTATTCAGGCATTCAAGCCCGTGCTTATTGAAGGGAGTGCTATTCAGGTTCATCCGCTCGTCTGTACGGCATTCAACGCAGACTTCGACGGAGACCAGATGGCCGTTCACCTACCGCTCTCACAGGAGGCGCAAGCTGAAGCGGTCAATATTATGGCTGCCGATAAGAACATCTTGAAGCCTGGTTCTGGAGACCCAACGGTCAGTGCGAAGATGCTCGATATTGTTCTCGGTTCGTTTTGGATGACGAAAGATGTTCCAAGCGAGCGAAAAGAACAGCAAAAATATTTTGATTCTCCGAAGAGCGCTGTCCAGGCGTACGATTTCGGTGCGCTTAGCTTCCGTGAGCCAGTCAAAATTCTCGCGCCTCATGAGGCTCGATACCAGGCGTTTAAAGGCGAGATGTTTGAGACGACCGTAGGCCGTATCATCTTCAACGAAGTGCTTCCGGACGACTACCCGTTCATCAACCAGGAAGTTGGACGAAAAGATATGTCGAAGATTGTCAGCGACCTTATCGACCGGTACGGCATCGAGAATGTTCCGCCTATCCTCGACCGTGTAAAGCAAATCGGTTTCCATTACGCGACCCGTTCAGGAGTGACGTGGGGAATCGATGATATTAAAATCCCCGAAGGAAAAGCGGAGGTGATTAAGAAGGCCAAGCTGAAATCCGAAGAGGTGTTCATGCAGTACGAAACAGGACTTCTCTCATCAGAAGAGCGCTTCCGTAAGAGTATCGATATCTGGCATGAAGCTAAGAATGAAGTGGAGCGTCTTATTCCGGATGCAATGAATTCTGATGGTTCGGTCTACGACATGTGGAAGTCAGGAGCTCGAGGTTCGCTTTCGCAGGTGACGCAGATGGCTGGTATGAAAGGTCTTATCGCCAGCACGTCGGGAGAAGTCATCGAATTTCCTATTCTTTCTTGTAGCAAGGAAGGTCTTACACCAATCGAATACTTCATTACGACGCACGGTTCACGAAAAGGTCTTACTGACACCGCTCTTAATACGGCGAAGGCGGGTTATCTTACGCGCAAACTCTTCGTGGTTGCTCAAGACGTTGTTATTACCGAAGATGATTGTAAAACTAAAGATTTCATTGTCATCAGTACGACAGGAAGCACCGCAGGCGTACATATCTCAATCGGAAAACACCTTCGTGGCCGAGTACTTGCCGAAGACCTTGAAAAGAACGGAGTTTCGTTTAAGCGCGGAACACTTCTCAATAAAGAGGATGCGGTGAAGATAGAGGAGCTCGGCTTCACGGAAGTGAAAGTTCGTTCTCCGCTCATGTGTCGAACCTCGCACGGCATTTGCGCTCAGTGCTACGGACTCGACCTTGGAAAGAATAAACTCGTTGACCTTGGCGAAGCGGTTGGTACGGTTGCTGCGCAAGCAATCGGCGAACCGGGCACCCAGCTAACCATGCGTACCTTCCATGCAGGAGGAACCGCGTCAGTAGGTGGCGACATCACCGCTGGTCTCCCTCGCGTTGAAGAACTCTTTGAAAAGCGAGCACCGAAGAATCCGGCAGTTGTGTCGCACGTTGACGGTGTAGTCTCTGAGATTCGTGATATGGGCAAAGAGAAAGTTATTGTGGTGATTCCGACTGTCGAACATAAACCGAAGGGTAAAGGGAAGAAGGGAACTGAGGCGGAGGAGTACTCGGTTCATTATCGACGCATGCCACTCGTTAAAGTGGGTGGAAACGTCAAGAAAGGAGATATTCTCACCGATGGTTCAGTGAATATTGATGAATTGTACAAATATGGTGGCGTCGAGAAAGCGCAAAATTACATCATTTCCGAGGTTACCAAGCCGTATGAACTTCAAGGAGAAACCGTCTCGCGTAAACATATCGACGTGATTGTGAAGCAGATGTTTTCTCGGTTCCGCATCAAGGAATCAGGTGGCACGCCGTTCTCTGCGGGCGACGTCGTTTCAAGCGGAGAATTGTATCTTGAAAATACCGCCGCGCGAGAACGTGGTGAAGAGGAGGCGAAAGCTGACCGGGTCGTAATGGGAATTACCGAAGCGTCACTGACGCGCCGAAGCTTCCTTGCAGCTGCTTCGTTCCAACACACGGCACGAGTTCTTATTTCAAGTGCGGTGCGCGGTTCCGTCGATACCCTCCGAGGTCTTATGGAGAATGTCATCATCGGGCGTTTGATTCCTGCCGGAACAGGGTTCCCTGGGAGTCCGAAGCGCGCGATGGTTGCAGAAATCCAGAAACGAAAGGCGGAGGTAGCACGTGAGCGTGAGATGGAAGAAATGCAGCGGCAGGCAGCTGAGGCCGCAGAGAAGTCCGGAGACGAAGAGACGGTTTCAGCGTAATCGTTACGCATCAGATTTCTTCGTGCAGGACTTCGCGTCTTGCCCTTTAGCCATTCATCGAACCATTCTATGTCATCACCAGTTGAACTCATTAAAGAGCGACTGAGCGTCACTGACGTCATCGGCTCGTATGTTCAACTGGAGAAGGCGGGCTCCAATCTTAAGGCGAAATGTCCGTTTCATAACGAAAAGACCCCGTCATTCTTCGTATCGCCGGCTCGTGGCAGTTATTACTGTTTTGGGTGCGGTGCGAAAGGGGATATCTTCTCATTTGTGCAGGCCTTTGAGGGTCTAGATTTCATGGGCGCGCTCAAATCACTCGGCACTCGGGCCGGTGTAGAGATTTCCCCTGAGGACCCGAAGGTTCGGAGCGGACGAGAGCGTCTTTTTCTGCTTCTTGAAACAGCAACAGCGTTCTTTGAAGCTGAGCTGAATAAAAATAAGGAGGCACGGGCGTATCTTACGAAACGAGGCCTTTCTGACGAGACGGTTCGCTCGTGGAGGATAGGGTTTGCTGAGGACGAGTGGCAGTCGTGTCTTGACTACTGCACCACAAAAGGATTCTCACTTGATGAGCTCGAAAAAGCCGGACTTATCAAGCGCGAAGGAGGAAAGACGTATGACCGATTTCGTTCCCGTGTCATGTTTCCGATAGTTGATGCGTCGGGACGGCCCGTTGCATTTTCCGGACGACTCTTTGGTAAAAAAGACGATAAGGCGCCTAAATATCTTAATAGCCCGGAAACACTGGTGTTCTCAAAGTCACGTATCTTATATGGTTTTGACAGGGCAAAGAATGAAATTCGCAGACTTGATTACACCATGCTTGTTGAAGGACAAATGGACCTCTTGATGTGTCATCAGGCAGGTTTCAAGAATGCCGTTGCATCGTCGGGTACGTCGTTTACCGAAGAGCAGATTACCATTCTCAAGAGACTTTCGAAACGACTTTTGATGGTTTACGATGCAGATAAAGCGGGTGTTGCGGCGAGCGTTCGGAGTGCCTCTCTTGCCCTTGCGGAAGGTATGGAGGTTAAAGTTGCCGCTCTTCCGGAAGGGAAAGACCCTGCCGAACTTATCGTTCTAGATAAGGAAGGATTTAAGCAGGCACTCAAGAGCTCTCAGCACGTTATCGATTTTTATCTCGAAGCCATTCTTAAGGAGGGTCTCGATGAGCGGTCGCTTCTCGGAGCACTTCGTATAAAACTTTTTCCGTATATTGCCGCCCTTGAATCGAGCGTTGAGCGTGATTATTTTATCAAACGACTCGCAGAAAAGACCGGAATTCGCGAGGCCGCAATCAGAGAGGATTTGTCGAGTGTCGAGGTGGTGCGCGAGACGAAAGAAATGGTGCGCCCTTCAGTTTCACTCTCTCCTCGCCGAAACTTTTCAGAACGTCTATTAGTCGGGATTTGGCTTTGGCAGTCAGGGCAAAAGGAACCACAACTTGATGTCGCTACTTTCAGGAAAGAAGTTGAGCGTATCCTTGGAACAAAGAAGGGTGGAGAGATTTTTGAGGAGGCGAAACAGGTAAGTGACGAGCTTGTATATCAGGCCGAATCATACTATGGTGGCACACGCGACCTTGGCCGTGCGGTTGATGAGCTTCTCTCGATGCTTGAAGACGATTTCCTAAGTGACGAGATGACAACGACGCTTCATGAACTTGCGCTTGCAAAGCAGAAGAAAGATATCCAAGAGGCGCACTCTTTGCAGACAACCTATCAAAAACTTGCCCGCCGTCGAGATGAGTTGCGGGGTAAGCGTTAGACAAGCCCCTTATTTATATTATAGGATAACCATAACGCCCATATGAAGAAAAAGAAGACGGTTTCGAAAAAGAAAACAAGTGGTACAAAACGTGCAAAGATGCATCCAAAGAGGAAGTCAGTTCGGTCTGCATCGAAGACGCATGTCAAGAAAGCTAAGAAAGGAGCAGTTTCAGGTAAATCGAATCTCCCGAAAGTATCCAAGAAATCACGTCTTCTTGAGACAAAAGTCGAAAAGCTCCTTGCTCGTGGAAAGGAGAAGGGATTCGTGACCTATGACGAAATTTTGAAAGAATTCCCGACCATTGAGAATGATATTATTTTCCTTGAAGACCTCTATGTTCGTTTTAATGAAGCGGGTATCGATGTGCTTGAGGGTGGTGGCATGCTCGACCCGCATGTCGATGAGATAGTTGCGAAGCGGTCCGGTTACGGGCGGTCGGATTCTTCCTACGATTCCATCCAAATGTACCTCAAAGAGATTGGACAGTATCCTCTTATCAGTGCCGCTATGGAACGTGAACTCGCGAGACGTATCGAACAGGGGGACGAAGAGGCGAAGAATCTCCTCGCTCGTGCAAACTTGCGTCTTGTCGTGTCTATCGCCAAGAAATATGTAGGACGTTCTCCTGACCTCACACTCCTCGACCTCATTCAGGAAGGGAACCTCGGCCTTTTTAAGGCCGTTGATAAATTCGATTGGACAAAAGGGTACAAATTTTCGACGTACGCCACGTGGTGGATTCGACAGGCGATTACCCGCGCGCTCGCTGACCAGTCTCGCACGATTCGCGTGCCGGTGCACATGGTAGAGACTATTGCAAAGTATAAGCAGGTTGTCCGCCGATTATCACAGGACCTTGGGCGCGACCCGCTTCCGGAAGAGGTCGCTATCGAGATGGGTATTGAGGTGCAGAAAGTGTATCAGATTGAAAAAATTGACCAGGATACCGTTTCGCTTGAAAGCCCTGTAGGGGATGACGGCGATGACGGAAAATCAACGCTCGGAGATTTTGTCTCCGATGATAAGATACTGTCGCCTGACCAGGAATCGTCACGACGCATTCTCTCTGACCAAGTAAAAGAAATCTTAAGAGAGCTCTCCGAGAAAGAACGGCGTATTCTTGAGATGCGACATGGGCTAGGCGAGTGGCAGGGAATTACCCATACACTTGAAGAAGTCGGCCAGAAGTTTGGTGTGACCCGCGAACGTATTCGCCAGATTGAAGCGAAGGCGCATGAAAAGATTCGCCAGCATGAGAAGGCAATGAAGCTCAAAAACTACTAAAAAAACGGCGCTCCAGAAGGAGCGCCGTTGTGTATTAAATCATGACGGACGGGTCGTCACTTCTAAGCGCCATGATAAGCCTTTCAGCGCTTTTTCTGGCGTCTGTTTCGATAGACTCACCCTTACGGAGGGGGCGGCCGGTGATGGGGAATGTTCTGGATGTTCGCTTCGGTGTTTCTATGGTGAGCGGTAATCCCGTTCGATAATCACGTAGGGTGCTAAATTGTTTTTTCATTCTGCCCGTCAGTATAGAACCTGTCTCATCGATAGGCAAGTTGGTATATACTGGATTCGATGAAGACTGATAAATTTGCAGAGGCGTACCGAAAACTCAATCAAAAACAGCGGGAGGCCGTAGACGCCATTGACGGGCCGGTTATGGTTATTGCTGGTCCGGGAACGGGCAAGACGACCATTCTTTCTCTGCGCATTGCGAATATTCTACGGAAAACCGACTCGCCTCCGGACGCTATTTTGGCGCTGACCTTTACCGAATCAGGGGTCCGTTCGATGCGAAAGAAACTTCTTGAGGTCATCGGACCACGAGCGTATCGCGTTCACGTACACACGTTCCACGGTCTTGCCAATGAAATTATCAAGACGTATCCCGACAAATTTCCGCGTATTATCGGGTCTGAGCACATCGAAGACCTTGAGCAGATACGACTTGTTGACGAACTTCTCGGGAAAGGGGAATACGAATATCTGAGACCTAAAGGAGACCCGCTCTACTATGTGCGTAAGATTATCGATGTGGTGAAGAACTTGAAGAAGGACGGGATTTTGCCCGATGCGCTTGAAAAAAGGGTCTCCCTGGAGGAGCAGGAAATTCTCTCGGCGCACGATTTGCGACACGAATCGGGTCGGTACGCGGGTGAGATGAAGGGGGCCTATCGTGAACGTCTCGAGTCAATCGCAAAGAATAAAGAGCTTGTTCAAGCGTACCGTGACTATGAGTTACTTCTCGAGAAATCGCGTCTCTACGATTATGAAGATATGATTTCAGAGGTCGTCAAGGCGCTTGAAAGTGATTCGGATTTGCGACTCCGGCTTCAGGAAGAGTATCAGTATGTCTTGGCTGATGAACACCAGGATGCCAACAAATCGCAGAATCTTTTCCTTGAGTTGCTAAGCTCATTCCATGAGAACCCCAATTTATTCGTCGTAGGGGACGAAAAACAGGCGATATTTCGTTTTCAAGGCGCCTCACTCGAGAATTTTTTGTACTTTAAGAGTCGATTCCCGACGACAAAACTTATTGTACTCGACGAGAACTTTCGTTCGCATCAAATTATACTCGATGCAGCCCACGCTCTCATTGAGCATAATACGGTAGATGACCGTTCTCTCCGAACTGAGCTGAAATCTGTTCGGAGTATCGCGCCCGAGAAGCTTGTTGTGGCAGAGGCACCCGACCGTCTCTCAGAGCTCTTCTATATCGCAGAAAGGATTACTGAGCTCCGGTCAAAAGGGGTTCCCCTTAAAGAAATGGCGATTTTGGTTCGGGATAACGCGCATGCCGGACCGGTGGAACATGAGCTCCGTCGTCACGGTATCAGTGTCGCTCGGCTTGCGAGTGCGGATGTGCTCGGTCACCCGTACCTCGATGGCTTTTTGACACTGATGCAGGCCGTGTCGACCCCGGCTGATGAGTCGATATTTATACGCGCTGCTTTCGTCGGATTTCTGAAGGTTGACCCGATTGCCTTGTCACGAATTCTCTCGCGCCGATTGCGTGGAGAACCTTTGCTTGAACTCCTTGCCAAACACCAAGAGACTAAAGCATTTGCCGCGCATTTTCGTTTGTTTGCCGAGCTCGCACATCGCGAACCGCTCGTTGAGGCATTCGAACGCATTGCACTCGAATCGGGATTCATTGATTTTCTTGTTGCTCACACTCGTTCACATGAACTCCTTCCGCTCTATGCCGGCCTTCTTGACGCCGTGGTTCGGCACGCGGAGCGAGATAAAAAAGCGACCCTAGCTGATTTCATGAGACGCCTTGAGAGTGCTCGGGCTCATGGACACACGATTGCTGTTTCTCCACTGCCACCTGAAGGTGTACAGCTTCTGACGGCGCACGGTTCGAAAGGACTTGAGTTTGACCATGTCTTTATCGTGCATGTTCTTGATGGGATATGGGGAGGCCGGAAATCTCGAAGCGCTTTTTCTATTCGTGGCGTAGGTTCTCTCGGGTCTGATATTGAGGATGAACGCCGTCTTTTTTATGTGGCTCTCACACGAGCTCGACAGTCGGTAACGCTCTCGTTTTTTGAACATACCGAGGACGGTAAAGAAAAGAGTCCGTCGCAGTTTGTCGCCGAGCTCGCGCTCGAACATGTGCAACGTAAACTGGTCGAACCCATTTCTCTCGAATCAGCGGTGAAGCCGACGCCCGGCCCGAAGACGGGAGCGTTCGACAAATCCTATTTGAACGGACTGTTTCTTGAACGAGGATTTTCAGTTACGCATCTCAATAACTATCTATCATGTCCGTGGAGATATTTCTTTGTCGATTTGCTTCGCGTACCAAAACCTTTAGAATCCTCGGCAATCTACGGTCTTGCAATGCACGGCGCATTGAAATATTACTTTGATGCCTACGCGCGTGAAGAGGATGTAACCGTGTCTCAAGTGGCTTCCTTCATTGAAAATCTTTTATGGCGTAGTGCGCTTTCAGACAAAGATTTCAAGCAACACGCTCGAGAAGGTAAAAAGGAGGTCCAAGGGTATCTCCAGTCTCGCCATTTTTCTCGAGCCATTTTTAATGAAATGCGCATTTCAGGGGTGCCGTTTTCAATCGGGGATACGGAGATTGTACTTACCGGAATACTCGACAAAGTTGAAATGATGGAGGGTTCGTCGGTTCACGTCATCGATTATAAAACCGGAACCCCAAAAAGTCGGAATGACATACTTGGTAAAACAAAGAATTCAGACGGAAATTACCATCGTCAACTTCTGTTTTATAAGCTGTTGTTAGACCAATACAAGGACGGGGAGTGGAAGATGAAGGCCGGTACCATTGATTTTATCAAGCCGGATAAGAAAGGAAGTTACCACAGCGAGACGTTCGATGTTGCAGATGGTGACGAGAAAGTTGTTGCAGAAGAAATACGACACGCTGCCCGTGAAATTCTCGAGCTCTCTTTTTGGGAACGTTTTTGCGACGACCGTTCTTGCCCGTGGTGCCGGCTACGGCGACAACTGTGATTAGTCGAGCAGGGCGTCGATAATCTGACTTACGATACCCAAGGGAAGTGCGCCTGACATACTGATTCGTTTTCGGTCATTTGAGATGACGAATACCTGTCCTTGGCCTTGCGCGATGAAGTCGTTATTGAGCTTTTCGATGTACGCAACTCCCGAGTCAGAGAATCCGTCCTTTGAGACAAACACCGAGAACGGAGTCCCGCGACCACCACCACGGGTCGCGTCGTCATACTCGCTCTGTACAGTGTCCGCATATTTGCTACTTGAAAGGCAAGTGGCAAAGGCATCTTTATCGAGTCCAACATCTCCGGCAATTTCTGGCAGACGCGCAGGGTCAAGTCCGTTATTGGCAGGTGTTATTTCATAAAGTCTATTTGTGTAATCCCAGAAACCTTTGTTCCCGCCAAGTTCGCCGGCACATTCAAGCGCCTCGCCTTCTTTAGGTGCTCGTGGATGCAGTTGGGTGAGAGGAAAATGTCGATATACCCAACTAACCTCTCCATTCTTACCGTAGGAATCTATCACGCTCTGCATGGTTGTATGGAAGTTCTTGCAGAAAGGACATTCGGTGTCTGAGTATTCAACGATAGTAATCGGTGCTTCCGGGCTTCCAAGTATCCAGTCATCGCCGCTAATAGGTGCAATCGTAACATCACTTGTCGTCTGCGGTTTAATTTGTTGCGCCGCGGGCTTTTCTTCAGTTGTGGTGCCACCTCCGTTGTTGGCGATAAGTACGGCACCTCCAATAAGGGCACCAGCGATTACAATAGCTACGGGAAGCGTCAATGCGTTTGAGTTGTTGGATTCCATATCTTTTACGTTAAAGAGTAACCGCCCTAGTGTACCTGACCCTGAGAGCTCATGCAACGAGTATTTGTTTTGTTGTGTAGAGCCGTGGTTTTGCGGTATAGTGCTCAGATAATGGATTCTATACTTCAAGCGCTCGTATTAGGACTTGTTCAGGGAGTTACGGAGTTCATCCCGGTCTCTTCTTCGGGTCACCTTATTCTCGTGCGCGATTTCTTTGGTATTGTCGCTACTCCTGCCGACCTCGCCTTTGATGCCGTACTTCAGTTAGCCACGGCAATATCTGTGGCTTGGTATTTCAGGAAAGACCTCATCAACTTGCTCTTGGCGTTTGGGCGCAAACTTCAAGGACACCATGTGGACGAGGAATATCGCGTGCTCTTTCTTTCACTTGTACTTGGCACGATTCCTGCTGTACTCGCAGGACTCTTACTCGAAGATTCGATGGAGACACTCTTCCGTTCCAGCACGCTCGTTGCGTGGACGCTCATTGTCGGTGCCGTGCTCATGTATTCGGCAGACCGCATAGGGTCGCAAAAAGACGGACTCACGGTTAGGAAGGGTTTCTTTGTAGGTCTATTTCAAGTCCTCGCGCTTGTGCCGGGAATCTCGCGTTCAGGGGCCACTATCTCTGGAGGTCTCTTTGCCGGTCTGAATCGGGAGAATGCAATTCGATTCAGTTTCCTTCTTGGATTTCCGATTCTTTTCGGTTCGGGTATAAAAAAACTCCTTGAGTTGCTTAGCGCGGGGGCGCTCGACACTCTCGGCGCATCTCTTGTTATTGGCTCAATTGCCGCGTTTGTATCAGGACTTGCCGCCATCCATTTCCTTGTCTCGTATCTAAAACGGCACGGTCTCAGTGTCTTTGTATTCTACCGTGTAGCGCTAGCCGTTCTCATTCTCGTATTTCTCTAAAACAAAGCCCCTGTCTTGTTGGCAGATGGTGCCTCCCATGACGAGGTGTCGAGTTTGAAATCTTTAACGGTCCCGTTGTCGAGATAGCTAAGTTTGCCGTTTTTGCGAGCATAGTCATACAGTTCTTTAGTGATGCGCACGTCTTCAATGCAGTATTTTCGTAATTTCTCTATCTGGCCCTCGTTCCACCACTTGATAGCATCAAGGCCGTGTCCGATTTTCTTCTTGCCGAGTGTTGCCTCGGCGAGCGTATCGAGTTTAATGCGTCGTCCGAGCGAGTGGCGCACTTCTTTGAGGAGGTCGAGACTTCGTATCTTTGTCAGGTCTCCACGATAGTATTTATTCAGACAGGGGATATCAAAGTGGTCAGAATTGAAACCGATAAGCAGGTCAGCTTTTTCAAGAATAGGCCACAGGTTCTCGAGTTCCTCTTCTAGGTAACTTGAATAGGTATCTGATTCTGAATCGTAGATGCAGACGATGGACATGTCGAGGTCGGCCGGATTGTTTGAGCCGACATCGGTGAAGATGTTTTTTGTTTCGATATCAAAAACTACCTTTCGCATGGTTTGTATAGTCTACGCTAGTTACTTGAGAGGTAGAGCGTGAGTTACCAGGAAATCCCGAAGGGTTACGTCGCCCATGCCGAAGCCGACGGTGGGAACTGGCTCAGCGTCAAATAGTTCCATGAGGTTGTCATACCGACCCCCTCCGAAGAGTGAGCGACGGTTTTCTTCATGGGTGTCGAATACTTCGAATACCATACCGGTATAGTAGTCGAATCCTCGAACAAGGGTCGGTTCATAGATGACGTTAGTGATACCTGCGGAGGTGAGTGCTTCAAGGACATCCGTTGGTCCGTTGCTTGCACTGAGCACGAACTCTTTGTTGGAGAACTTTGTCCATTCCGCGGTGAATTCCTCGTCGGTGATTTTGTTCTTCTTATCTATGAGTCGCATCGCTTCGGGTAGGGTTAGCGGGTCCTTGAGAAGTCCCGATATCTCCTTTTCGCTGTGTGCGCGGTTATTAATCTTGATTTGAAAATCCTGCTCCTTGGCACCAAACGCTTTCATAAGGTCGTAGGCGAGCTTTATGATTTCAACGTCGGCTTCTGTCCCTGCGATTCCCATGAGGTCGCAGTTGAGTTGCCAGTGTTCACGACGTCGGCCGCGTTGAGGCCTCTCGTACCGGAAACAATTGGCGATGGTGAACCAGCGAAGAGGGAACTCTCTTTGGAGTTCTCGTCGTTTGGCGGCGACCATACGAGCAAGACTCGGAGTCATTTCAGGTCTCAAGGCCACCTCACGGTCTCCTTTATCGCGGAAGAGGTACATTTGGTCGTTGACGATTTCGTCGCTTCCCTTGCGTCGGTAAAGTTCGGCGTACTCAAGAATCGATGAGCTGTACTCAGCGTAACCGGCTTTTTCGACCGTTTTTCGCCACGTAGAGAAGATATAGTTTTGGACTGCCATATCCTCGGGGTAAAAATCCCTAACGCCTTTATAGGGCTCTGTAGAAAGTTTATTTACTTTTTCTGACATAGGGCAATTGTAGCGTGCCTAGAGTCGTTTCGCAACGTGGAACTTGCATTATATTTTAATGTATGCTATACTCCTTGCGTCGTAGTATTTCTCGAATGTCGGCTGTGAGTTTTCACGCACGAGTTTGAGGAGGTCGTGCTATGAAAGTTACAACAAAGAATACTCATGGCTAAGAAATTGTATGTCGGTAACCTCTCATGGGGTACTGACGATGACAGCTTGCGCAGCGCCTTCGCTGAAGCCGGTTCCGTGTTGTCCGCTCAGGTCCTCAAGGACCGAATGACGGGCCGCTCACGTGGATTCGGATTCGTCGAAATGGAAGATGCGGATGCTCAGAAAGCGATTGAGATGCTTGATGGCAAGGATCTTGATGGCCGAAACATTCGTGTCAATGAAGCGAAGCCGCTCGCCGAGCGACCAGCTCGCCGGGAGTTCTAACTCTCGCACAAAAACGCCCGCTCTCGCGGGCGTTTTTGTTTTGCTTGACGGCGTTATTCTGACGAGTACTATGGGGTCAGAACAACCGGGCATAGCCCGAGAAAGGCAACTCATGGAGATTAAATATCCCGAGCCGGAGAAGGTCTCCCGGCGACGTATACGCGGAATGGTTAAGTACGCGACGAGTCAGGTCACTCATGTGCCGGTACCGGAAATAAACAGGGATACGCCACTATCCACTGCACAGGCGCATGAGGTTCTCGCACTTTTGGGAAATGACCTTGACCGAGAGATACCTATGCCACGGCGCAAGCGCCGAGGCATCAAGGTGTCCACATTGGAAGGTTTTGTCTTCCATGGCCAGGAGAAGTTTCCCAAGTGCTAATGCGCGCAATGATTCCCTCTGGAATCCATTGCGCGCTTTTTCGTTTGTAACATCATACCCCTTTCGTGCGTTGTATAAGTGAACAGGTCGATATTTTTTAAAAAACGATGGCGGCAAGTTGCTACTCCTTGCCGCCTCCCTTTAGGGGGGTATACTTTGTGGACGTATGGCGTATTTGGAAACAAAACCAGACGAACAGTCGCTTGTCAGGACAAAACTCACTGACGAAGAAGTGTTTTCACGTGCGCTCACGAAGGACCCAGAGCTATTTTCCGAGATTGTAGAACGGTATCGTCATGCGTTTTTGAGGAAGGCGAATTCCATCCTTAAGAACGAAGGGGATGCCGAAGATGCGGTTCAGGACGCACTCGTAAAGATATATGCAAAAGGTCGCTCGTTTAAGCCCGTACCCGGTGCTACCTTTAGTTCATGGGCATATCGAGTGCTCATCAACACGTGTTTGACCCTGTATCGAAAACGGGCTCGAGCTCGACTCGTGAGCTCCGAAGAACTTGAAGAGGTACTTGCTGATTATGCCGACGAGGCGCGTACGGAATCACGCTTGTCGTATGATGCATTTCTCGCTGTCGTATCGCGTCTTCCGGTTCAATTCTCTGCGCTCTTACAGAAACTTGTGGTATTAGGACGGAGTCCGGCAGATGTCGCCTCGGAAGAGGGGGTAAGTGTCGGTGCAATTCGAACTCGCTTGCATCGTGCCAGAAAAGCGTTTGAGAAAGTGCGGGTAACCATTGAATGATAGATACGATATGATTATTGTGATGCCAAAAGCAGAATTAGGAGAATTGGTGATGCGCCGAGTTCGGTTCATCTATCTTGTTCGCACACTGGTCACGCCACTTGTGGCTGAGGTCATTTCGCTTTCCGCCTGTGTCGGGGCATTTGTAGTGCTTGTTTCCTTTGAAGATGTGGTTGCTAATGCGCGTGCCACCGAATCGTTTTTGTCGCTCGTACAGTACGTGTTTTCTGCCGCGATGCATACCGAGCTACTCATGCAGACCCTCTTTATTATCTTTATCGCCGTTTCAAGCTACTGTATGTATTCAATTATAAAGATGCCACGTCAGGAAAGCAGAACATTCGTAGAATCGCAAATCGCTTAAAGACGTCCACTGGACATAAGAAAGAAGAATCTCCGCATAGGCGGAGTTTTTATTTATCCGTTCCAGAGGTCGGTCCACCAATCAAACGTGAGAAAAAGCAACACCGCTGCGGGAATATAGATGGGGGATAGGATGAGAAAAAGAATTCGTTTCCACATCATGGGATTAAAGAAGGCCGATACGTTCCTGAGGTGTGAGGGGGGGTGCTACAGCCTCGAGAAGAGAACGTACCGGCCAGGTAAGGGAACGAGTTGCTTGCGTGCGATGTGCGTTCCCTGTAAGAGAGAGAGTACTCTGAAGGTGTCTTTTCGTCAAGAATATTATAGAGCGATAGTTACGAAGATGATGAAAGTAAAAAGGGCTAGAAAGGCGATGGTGTAGGCAAACATTTGTACGGCTTCAGCCGGTTTCTTTTCAAAGAAGAGCATGGTTGGTTTACCGAGTACCAGTGACCCGGTAATGGCGGCGGATGTAACAAAGAGAAGCAACATGGCAAGCGGTGCAGCGAATGTGTCCGGTTTCCCTCCGAAGAATTTCTCCACATAAGACATAAAAACGGCGACTAAGGTAACGTAAATAGCAGTGGCACCGGCATGTAACGCCGCACGTCTGATTAAATCATTTTTATGCTCCATGGCTCTAATATAACTCTTTTAAGTGTAAAAATCTTACTATTTGTTAGTAAGCTTGGATATTCCTCTTTCAACTTCAATATGGCAATTCTTACAGAGAAGAATGCATTTTCGTGCTTCTTTGAGAATGCTTTTCCACGAATAACTCAACCCCTTCACACTCAAAGAAAATTCTTTCTGTTTTCGGTTTAAGTGATGGAAATCAAGGGCGCCTGCATATTTTTTGTAACCACAAATTTGACATTCCCCTCCGAACAAACTGACAAGTCTTTCTTTCTTTTTTCTCCTGTTATTAATAACCCATTCGGACGCGCACTTTCCGCATCGATAGGTCCCATCTTTCCTTGGAAAATGAGATGATTTCCCGTGATGTCGACAATGTTTAATCATGCGCAAATTATAACACTTGGTGTTAAGCATCTGTAGGCACTGGACTTCATTGATACTCTGGAATAGAATTGTTGTGTTCGTTATATTCCGGGATAGCTCAGCGGTAGAGCAGTCGCCTGTAAACATATTTGCAGCTTTTCACCGAAAGGTGGATTGAAAAACTTCGGGATAACGGTGGAGCCCCTCTGGGGTAATACCGTGGGAACCCTTACTAATTAATTAGTTGGGGGCGCCGTAGAGACTAGATACCGAAGCACCTAAGGTTTTCATAACTATGGTGGTGATATAGTCCACGCCATTGGTAACAATGGATAACGTGTAAGCGATTGGTCGCAGGTTCGAATCCTGCTCCCGGAGTTGCCAAAATTAATATGCCCCGCAAGGGGCGTTTTAATTTTGTTGCAACTCCGAGGAGAGGACGCAAAAGTCTTTGCGTCCGTCAGGATTCGAAAGGGTCGTTGGGTTCCCGTTCGTGAAGCGAATGGGATACGACCACCTGCGACGGTAGTCGAGAATTCTCCTGCTCCCGGAGTTAGAGTAAGTTTAGCCCCGTTGCGAGAGCAATGGGGATTTACTTATCTCTCTGCGGGGCAGGATTCGAAAGACGGAGAATACAGTCAACGTATTGACCAAAAGTTCTAGATGTAGTACTATATTGCTAGTTCCAGAGTCACTCAAAACCTCAAAGAAAGGAAGTATCCTTGAAAACATACATATCGTTAGTGCTTGCGCTGTCAGTGTCGTTGTTGTTTGGCGACGATTCCGACAGAGTTTCAAGTCCAGGAATACTCTTGGGCTACAAAGGCGTCGGACTCGATGGCTACACGTTCAGCCATGATACGCACCCCAACGACCCTTTCCTGATGAATTCAGGGCAACCGGGCTCAGCAGGGGAAACCAAACTCGATGACCCGTTGCACTTCTTGGCCGTTGGCCTGACGTATGACGTGCCACTGGGTAAGTCATGGACCGTCGCCATAGGAGCTGGCGGTTTATTTATCCCAAACCGGGATGAGCATCAAAATGATAACGATACGCGCCCGGCAGAAAATGGCGCATTCGTATATTCTGAAGCAAATTTTGGCGTATTCGCGACGGTCGGCTTGTCGTATGATGTCACCAAACGTTGTTACGTTGGCATCGAGGGACAGGTTGCCGGAATCTTTGTCGAAAGCGGATGGGACCGTTTTAATTCGGATGAGAGAGTTCATTCGAGTACAGAATGGGTTCCGTCTATTGGACCAAAAATTGGTTACTGGGTTAATGAACACTTTCTCATGGAGGTAGGCGTTCAGTTTGGCCACTCGGTTGGTGGGACGGTATCGCTCAGATATCGATTTTGAACCTGTTACGAACAAGCCCGAGACCTATGGTCTCGGGCTCTTTCTTTTCATAAAGTGAAAAATGTAATACACTTTTCTCTTATAACGTCTTACATTCAATGCATCGGACTACCAGATACATAACGATTGGCACCGGCATCATTGCACCCCTGTCAGTCTCCGCACAAAATTACGATATCTCCACAATCGAAGGCATGGTATCTGCCGTTTCCGGAATCATTAACACAATATTTCCGGCACTTACGGCTCTCGCCGTATTCATGATAGCGTGGGCGATATTTAGCTTCATTATAAACGCAGGGGACTCGGAGAAACGGAAGCAAGGATTGATGCACATCATATGGACGCTTATAGGTGTATTTCTCCTTTTTTCCATTTGGGGCCTCGTGAACATCTTGAAAAATACGTTTACTCTAGACACAACGCCTCCTCCGCTTCCCACAACGCTCATTCCGTAGCCGATTCTTATTGTCGAGAGTACTTAGTAATTCGTGACCGAGTCTTGTTCCCGGGGAGGTAGGGACATAGTGAAAGATGAGAGATATAAAGAGTTCTAATTTGATTTTTCCGTGATTATGTTATATAAATCGTAATAGAGTTCTATAAAAGAAGGGAGGTGAATTAGTATTAAAAGTACCACTTTTAGTGTGAAGGATTCTGATTTTCAGACATCCTCTTGGTCAAACAAACGATTCAAACCGCTTTGTGTACAGGTCGCTCGAAAGCGACAGGGTGTAGCGGTGCGTGACAGTAAAGACCAAGCAAAACAAACTCTTTACTTCAGTCGTAAGGAGTGGAACGCCTTTATTAAGGGCGTGAAAGCAGGGGAGTTTGATTAACCCTGAACGCAAGCCCCGCCAGTGAACTGGCGGGGCTTTTTTATGCCAGAGATAGCAACAGGTCCTTGCAAGATTCATCTATTGGGTCGGGTATTTCTAGTATTTCGCATCAGATTGACAAAATGTGAAGACAAGTGTATTATGTAGCTCTGACACTCTCACTGGTTTTTGTTCAGGGAATACCGATTCCTTCAAAGCTCTAAAGCTTTATCTGAAAAACTCGCGAGACTCGATTGCGATAAAAGCATCGGCGCTCGGGAGTGTTTTTTATTTTTCTAACATCATGTATGTATAACAGAACAAGAGGTCATTCAGGTGGCACTAAAGGGCGATTTCCAAGTAGGACGGGGCATTTTAGTCATGGCAGGGGTAGGTCTCATCACGCTCGTCCAAGTCGGCGTCTTCCCGGAACGCAGTACATCGACCCTGCGGTTTTCGTCAACAAAGTTGCGATAACCGAAGTTGCGGAGCATTTTATACCTGAACACCAGTTCACTGATTTTGAGATAGCTGAGGAGCTTAAACAGGCGATTGTTGCTCGAGGGTATATTGTGCCTACTCCTATTCAGGACCGCACTATTCCACACATCCTCAGAAATCTTGACGTCGTGGGAATTGCAAATACCGGAACCGGCAAAACCGGAGCATTTCTTGTACCCGCCATTGATAAGGTTCTCCGAAAACGAACAGAGAAGATTTTGGTTATTGTTCCTACGCGGGAGCTTGCTCTTCAGATAGACACAGAACTCAAGTCGTTCACCAAGACATCTCGGATACATTCGGTGGTATGTGTTGGCGGAACCAGTATGGGGAAACAGATATCTGATTTGCGGAGACCGTATAACTTCATTATCGGCACCCCCGGACGTATCAAAGACCTCATCAATAGAAAATGTATACGACTTTCCGAGTTCAAGACGTTGGTGTTGGATGAGGCAGACCGAATGCTCGACATGGGATTTGTCGGCGACATGCGCTTTGTGGTGTCACTGATGCCCAAAGACAGGCAGACCATGTTCTTTTCGGCAACCGTTTCGTCGTCAATTGAGAAACTCATAAGTGAATTTGTACGTGAGCCGGTACGAGTGTCGGTGAAGACCGGAGATACGTCAAAGAATGTTGAGCAAGACGTTGTAAAAGTTACGGACCCAAGTAAAAAACTGGAACGTTTGCATGACCTTTTGATTGAAAAAGATTTCAAGAAAGTACTCGTCTTTTTGAGAACGAAGCATGCTGCTGAGCGGTTATCTAAAGACCTAATTCAGAGGGGTTTTAAAGCAACCTCGATTCATGGCAACAAGAGCCATATCAAACGACAACAGGCGCTTGGTAGTTTCAGAAAGGGGGAAGTGCAGGTCCTTGTTGCGACTGACGTGGCGGCCCGTGGGTTAGATATCGATGGAGTCAGTCATGTCATCAATTATGATTTGCCGGCAACGTACGATGATTATGTGCACCGTATTGGACGCACTGGCCGAGGAGACAAAAAGGGCAAAGCGCTTACCTTCATTCAATAATGAAACATTCACATCCACAAAAGAAATCGTACGGTCACGGCTGGGTCTACAAGAAGACCTTGTCGCCGATTTTGGTATGTTCTTGTGGCTCTAAATATCTAAAGACTCGCCCCAGTCAGACAAAATGCGTCAGGTGCTTTACGAGGAGTTAGCCCTCCTCTGCAAGGTCCGACCTCGCCGTAGAATTGACGTATTTCTACAACCATGGTACTCTCCTCTGGAGTCAATCTGAACCTTCAACGAAAGAGACATCTATGGACATGCAAAGTGTTAGGGTCGGCAAAATCCACTACGCGGGTTCGTCTGGTCGTCGTCAGTATCCAGTCATCTACAAAGTATTTGGACAGCAGATTATATTTACCGGTCTCAAGGTGGAATGTCCTTCAACCAGACATTCCGCCACAGAAATTGTCTGGCTTATTGCCACACAGGAGGGAATTATCCCGGCGACAGGAATGTTTTTTGACCTCCAGACGCGCTTGGGGTACCCAGAGCTTCGGCCGGGGAAATTCATCTTTAGCTTACTTGTGCTTGAGCAGTTCGGGTCCGGCGTCCGAGTAGTCGGTTGGAAAGAAGGAGTATGCCACCCCTTGGTTCTCCAGCACTTCCAGGGTTACATCAGCGATTCCGACTTGGGAGTTTCCCTGCAGAACGTAAGTCCAAGTCAAGGTGTCTATCAGCCAATACAGGCGTGCGAATAACCGTCTGTGAAAATCGAATGCTCGCGCGTTCGGTTTTTTCTTTTGAGAACTGTTGTATTATGGTGATATGAAGAAAAGCAGAATTCTATTTTCCGTACTCGCCATACTATTCGGAGTATTCATGGTTGTGTACGGTGGATACGACGATAGTCCCGGCGCGCAAGGACTTGGACTACTTGCCGTCATTGGCGGTATCATCGGTGTGATAAAGAGTAGGGGAGTTTAACAGACGCTATAGAAAACCCGCCAAATTATTATGGAATTAGTCACCGTTCTCTTAGTGCTCGTTGTTGTACTTGCGCTCGGCACCACGTACGCGTGGTACCAATTTTATAAAGTAATCAAGAACGAATGCGATACGTGCTCAGTTGGACTGCATCAGAGCCCGTTTCGCTCGAAGTGTTTTGTAGGAGCACTTTTCTTTAGTGGCGCATTAGTGCTCGCACTGTACGCGTACGCACTCGTCTAAGATGTCACTTGACATTCGTAGGTATCGTCGTATCATATAGTCAGAACGAAAGGAAACTTATGGAGATTCTGCTCTTTGTTGTGGTGTACGTAATTGTTGGCCTCTTCTCTTTTTGCGCGCTTGGTCGCGCTCGAAAGACGGGGGATTCCATACGAATTACTGACGACTCCTAGGAGTCGTGCTCAAAACGCCCCGATGTTCATCGGGGCGTTTTTCTTACAGTATTTCAAGGTCCGACCTTGAAATGGAGGTGTTTGAACATTTAAACTTTTCTTTTCTGTCTTTTGTTCTATACTCTCGAGAGAATAAATTCCGGTCTTTGCCGGAGAAAGGAAGATTATGGATTCAATAAATTCGCTTGCTAATGTAGTGGCCGTAGCAGCCAAGATGAGAGGGGACCCGCTCGTAATGATGGATTTCATCAGGGATGCACTCGAACGTATTCGTGATGGTAAGGAGGTTGTAGAGGAATATCCCGCAACAGGAAACCCTTCATTGCGTGATGTGTATAAGATTGCCGCGCGTCTTCAACAGGAAGCGGCTACAGCTGAAGCCGTATAACAATTACTGCCGACCAAGGTCGGCAGTTTTTTGTCACACCCTGCCGTCATAGCACGTCTTAGAGTATAATAAATCCCTATGGACCCTCAACATGAGCATAAAAAGAACATAGACCAGAAGACCTTACTGAGCGTAGCCGGTATGGTCATTCTTGCTCTGTTTGCTCTCGTGTATTTTTCACTTTCAACGCGACTTAGTCGTATCGATGAACAGCTTGCCTCACTTACGTCTCAGGCCAATCAGCTTGAGGCCGGCGTAGCTACTCTCAACGAAAAGTCGCAAGGTCTCTCAGATGTACTTTCTGCTACCGCTGTCGGTTTGCAGAATACCCAAGCGAACATACAAAACGTGCAATCTCAGGTCGGCAGTGTTACAGAAACACTCGGCCAAGTGACCGGCTCGGTGACGACACTTGAGAAACTCTCAAAGACCGACCCGGAACTTCTCCAGAAATATTCCAAAGTCTTTTTTCTCAATGAGCACTATACGCCGGAACGAGTAGTGGGCATTCCGTCAGAGTTTTTGTATTACGAGAAAAATCCGGAAGTCATTCATGCGCACGTCGCACCCTATCTTGGAACACTGCTTAGTGTCGCGAAGTCCGCCGGTATCAATCTCTATATACTCTCCGCGTATCGTTCGTTTGATGAGCAACAGAACTTGAAATCTGATTATACGGTGGTGTACGGAGCAGGAACGGCAAATCAATTCTCTGCGGACCAGGGCTATTCGGAACACCAACTTGGTACAGCCGTCGACTTCATGACGACAGGAATAGGAGGTACGTTGGACGGGTTCGATACGACCGGGGCCTACGCGTGGCTTACGTCACACGCACATCTCTACGGGTTCACACTTTCGTATCCCAAAGGCAACAGTTTTTATATCTTCGAGCCGTGGCATTGGCGATATGTAGGTGTGGCATTGGCAACTGAACTTTATAATTCAGACAAACATTTCTACGACCTTGACCAGCGCGAGATAGACGCGTATCTAGTCAGGCTTTTTGAGTAAGTGGCCTAGAACAGTGTGTGTCCGAGCGATGCCGTGAGGGTGACAATGCTGAAACTACCGACCATGAGGACAGGAGCCAGATGGAGGTACCTTATACCTGCGAGCGCGAGCGCGAGCATCAAGAGGTCGTTTGGAAATGGCGTGAAGCCGATATAGCAGAGGACGAACGTATACATAATCCACGGAGGGAGTTTCGCTATTTTCTCGGAGAATTTTTGGATATTTGGAATTGAGCGAGCTTCAAGTACCCGTACACCACGTCGCGCGATAAGAAAGAAGATGGAGTCGCTTAGGAATATTCCGAGACCGCCAAAAATCCCAAGGAGTAAGGGGTTGGCACCTCCAGCCCCGAACGTGGCGATAGAGACAAAAAAAGGAGCTCCGGTAAGCGTTGAAAGTCCGCCGAATACGGCGAGTAAGAAGGCAATGAGGTAGGTGTTATGTACACCGATGTTGTCGATGAAGATTGACGGGGGTATGAAAACGAAAAAGAGCGTCCACGCAACAAGAAAGAGAACGAGAAGCCAAAATCCCCAGTGTTTTTTAAACCATTGTGACATTGATGGGGGATGTGGGTAGCTTAGGCATGCCCAAACATAAGTCCATTATATACTATTGTCACTTTCTGGTAAGATAATCGAACACGCCAATGCTTTCAGTTATCTTCGCGTCATGTGTCATCATGCTCACCTCGCTCATCGGGGTTATTTCATTATGGGGGAAGATGGGTAATGTCATCGCACGGAACCTAAGCTTTTTGGTGAGTTTCTCTTCAGGGGTATTTCTCATTGTTGCGTACGAGCTTCTGGAGGAGACGTTTGAGCATGCTACCGGCCTGGCAGGCGGACTTGTATGGATTACCGTTGGTATCGGGGGGTTACTCATTCTCTTCAAGTTTTTACCGCAGTTCCACCATCACCATAGCGGACATGACGAACAAGAACATGCGCACACCTCGCTTGATGCACGGAGGATTCTTTTGAGCGACGGCATGCATAATATCGGTGACGGCATTTTGCTTTCCGCTGCATTCGCTGTAGACACTCGGCTTGGTATATTGACTACATCAAGTGTTTTTATTCATGAGATACTTCAAGAGATATCAGAGTTTTTTGTGCTCAAAGAAGCAGGTTATTCCACAAAGAAGGCCCTTTTTATGAATTTTATCGTTTCGGGGACGATACTTATCGGAGCACTCGGTTCTTTTTTCTTGCTTGAGAATTTCGAAGGAGTCGAGACAATGCTTCTCGGCATTTCAGCCGGCGCGTTTGTGGTTGTCGTATTTCATGACCTCATCCCTCATTCTGTCCGGCAGTCACGCAAGACGAAGAGTTATCTCCGGCACGCGCTCTGGTTCTTAACCGGAGCCGCCCTCATGTCTTTCCTGAGTGTATTTGCAACGCACTGATGTGACTGGGCCGACAACGTTTTCTCTACATTTTTAGACGTGGTACACTAAAGCACGATGGATTCGTACGGTAAATTTATTACACGAGAATTGCCGAGCCCACCACACTGGAGTAAGGCGCTTGGTGTGGGTATTGTCGTCATGGGGCTTGCAATCGGAACCGGTGAGCTTATTCTCTGGCCTCACCTTATTGCAAAGCATGGACTCTCTCTTCTGTGGGCCGCGCTCGTCGGTATTACGTTCCAATATTTCATCAATCAAGAAGTGGCGAGGCATGCACTGGCGACTGGGGAAAGTTTTTTCACTTCAAGTTCACGTGTCGTAGGGTGGCTTCCGCCTTTTTGGCTCGGTTCAGCCGTCCTACTCTATATTTGGCCGGGGTGGGCGGCCGCACTTGGTACGACGCTTAAAGAGTTGTTCGGGTTTGGGCACTATCTTGGATGGGCCACGGCCAGCTTGGCGCTGATTTTAATTCTTACCTTCACCGGTCGGGCCGCGTACACCGTCCTTGAGAGGACACTCAAGATTGTCGTACCCGTCTTTTTCGTCTTACTTGTCATTACGAGCTTTTTGACGCTTTCCTTCTCTGATATCCAGGAGGCCTTCTCTGGGTTGCTGAATTTCGGTCATTTCCCAGAAGATATTGATATGTCTGTGCTTCTCGGTGCCATTGTTTTTGCCGGAGCCGGCGGCCTCTTAAACCTTTGTGTATCACTTTGGTATCGAGATAAACAAATTGGTATGGGTGCGTACGCGGGTCGCATTCTCAACCCGATTACAGGGAAAACGGTGTCAGCTTCTTTTGAGGGATATAGGTTTGAACCAACTGAAGAAAATCTTTCCCGATGGAAGAAATGGATGTCTTTTGTACGAATCGACCAGGGAGTCATCTTTTGGTTCTTAGGATTGATTACACTGGTCCTTTTGAGTTTAAACGCCTATGTGGTACTGACGCCACTTGGTTTAGTTCCCGAAGGATTGCAGGTTGCTGTCGTGCAAGCGGAGATTTTTGGCGCCAATTGGGGGCGATTCGGTTTCGACCTGTTTTTGGTCATGGCGTTTCTCATGCTTTTTTCGGTTATGTGGACGGTGGTTGATGCATTCACACGTATTGTCTCCGACATTCTTTATGTAAACGCGCGAACCGGCCCATTTTATTCACGTCTATCATGGCTTTCTCGTGTTCCGCTTAGCACGCTCTACTATACGCTCATTGTCGGGATTGTCCTTGCGAGCACGCTTCTGCTTTCTTTTGAGCAACCGCTCGTACTTCTGACGACGAGCGCTGTACTTGGGGGGCTTACCATGGCTGTCTATACGCCGATGCTTTTGTATCTGAATAATCGACGTCTGCCAAAAGAAGTGAGGCCGGGATTTTTCAGCAACGCAATGCTCGTTCTCGCATCCCTTTTTTACATAAGCTTTTCGGCGTATATTTTGGTAACCACATTTACATAATCAAGACAACCTATGTTGATAGACCCTATTCATGTCTCAAGTAAGGTATTCAGCGCAGGTGGCGCTATCCCGCCTTCGTATACGTGTGACGGAAATGATGTTTTTCCTCCGCTTGAGATTCGTTCGCTTCCGGAGGGCGTGGTAACTCTCGCGCTTGTTATGGATGACCCGGATTCGCCGAGTGGCACGTGGGACCACGTCATTCTCTTCAATATAAAACCGGATGCCGTTTTTGCTGAAGGTATGGTGCCGGAAGGAATTTACGGAACAAACAGTTGGGGTAGAACAGATTGGGGAGGTCCGTGCCCTGGAGACGGTGTGCACCGATACTTCTTCAAGGTGTACGCGTTGAATAAAAGGATTTCTCTCAAGAAAGGCGCATCGAAATCGGACTTGCTTGTGGCAATGGAAGGACACATTATCGGCTACGGTGAACTTATGGGCACCTATGCTCGAACTTCTGATGATTGAAAACCGATTGCAATGAGACGCCTTATTAAAGTAAAAGTTGTTTCAGACGCTCGTAAGGAGTCGGTAGTTGTTCGTTCGCCTGATTCATATACCGTCTCAGTTCGGGCGCCTGCTGAAGCGGGACAGGCTAATCGGCGAGTACTCCACCTTCTTAGGCAATACTTCGGGTCTGGAACTTTGATGCGCATTGTCTCCGGACACCATAAGCCCGGGAAGATTGTATCTCTTGAGGCAGGAGAAAGGAGGATTTGATATACTGGAAGGACTATGCGATTACATATAAAAACAACGAATATCCCGTCCACTCCCGAGCTCACTGAGTACCTCGAAAGACGTCTCTCTGCGCTCGACAAGCTTACGGTCCACCATGAAGAAGAGGTAATTGTTGATGTTGAAGTCGGGCAGACAACCCGCCACCATCAATCTGGGGATATCTATCGAGCGGAAATAAATGTTACAATCGGTAAAACGGTCTTTCGGGCCGTACAGGAAACTGAGGACCTTTTCACATCGATTGACGTGGCTAAAGACCAGATGCTCGGAGAGCTCCGTTCATTCAAAGGGAAACGAATCTCTCTCGCACGGCGCGGCGGGCAGAAGATAAAGGCATTGATGCGCCGTTTACCATGGTGGAGAAATAACACATAACTATATGGGAGGAATGCTCAATCGCCAGTTCTCGTCTCTCTCGTCGCTTGTGATGCTCTTAATGCTATCGCTCGGTACCGCATGGCTCTTTTCGGTTGCCGCACATACCAACGACTTCATTGAGGACATTATGGCATCTCAGGGTGAAGTGGTGAGTTACGGCCAGTCGGCGCGTGCTTCAAGTACGCTCTTGCGGTAAGAGTTAGGATGAAAGATTTCCCCGGAGAAAATCCTGATAAGGCATTTCTCTTTTGTTTTCAGGTATAACGCTCTGTGGCTCGAACCCTCCTTCTGTCGTGAGTTTGGCATCAGTGATTTTTACTCGCAGGTCCCGCCCTTTTCGTGTTGCGATGAAATAGACGCCGGGCGATGACCGGTACGCCTTAAAACGCCTCCAGTTTTCGTTTGCGTCCATAGTGAGGTCGATGAAGCCGTCCTCCTTAGTTATTTTCTTTGTGAAGGTTGCCTGTTCATGTTCTTGCTCTTCTGCGCGAAGGGTTCCCTCAATCCATTTTGGCAGAAGGTCTGCATACAGTTGCGCTCCTGTTATCGCGAGTACGGATTCAGCCTCATCTGCATCAGGGGTGTTTTCGAACGCTATCGCTTTGCATCCAAGGGTTGGTCCGTGGTCCATCTTATGGTCGAGCTTCATGACACAAACACCGAGTTCGCCCCCTTCTCTGATGGCTGTCCTGATAGGGGACGCTCCTCGATATTTTGGGAGGAGTGACGGGTGAATATTGAGAACACCATGTGGCGGGATATCGAGAATGTGTGGCGGGAGGAGTTTCCCGTATTCTGCGACCAGAAAGACGTCCGCCCCCACTTCACGCAATGTTTTTTCCACGCTCTCATCTCTCAGGGTTTCGGGTTGGAGAGAGGGGATGGCATGCTGTGTTGCCCATATTTTTACGGGAGGAGAAGTGAGTGCGTGCCCCCGACCTTTCGGCTTGTCGGTTTCGGTGACAACGAGTGTCGGGAGTATTCCGCGTGCTTTGAGTGTCTCAAGAACGGTGACAGCGAAGTCTGCGGTACCAAAAAATATCATTGAGGTCATATTATTTTTCGAAATCCTCAGGATGAACTTCCTGGATATCTCGGGCTTTATCAATAAATAATATACCGTTGAGGTGGTCGGTTTCATGCTGGAATACTTGAGCAAGTAGGCCCGAGGCTCCTCGGGTGAACCGTTCTCCGTTCTCGTCGTACGCTTCAATGGTTGTCTTGGTTGCGCGTTCCACCTTACCGTAGAGCCATCGTACCGAGAGACATCCTTCCTCCATCCACGTTTTTTTCTTTGAAAGCCGTGTAATGCGAGGATTGATGAATACCATATCTTTCGACGTTGATGGTTCCGAGAAGACCTCGCTTTTTTTACTGTTCCTGAGTTCGTCCTCTATGTCGAAGACTCTCTTCGACACAACGAAGATTCGCAATGTTTCTCCTATCTGCGGAGCGGCAATGGCAACGCCGTCCGGTTGTTCCTCAACGGCCTTCTTCATCTCCGAGATAATGCGTTGCAGGCGTGGAGACCCTATCTCTTCGATAGGGACTTCTTTGGATACCTCTCGCAAGGCATGATGGTCTTTTCCGACAATATTCGACATAGGTTCATTATATAGTCTATTGAAGATGATTTTTATGTAAAGCTCTCCGGGTCTACCGATAATTCTGCCGATGGGGGAAGTGAGCGGAGTATTGAGAGAATTCGTTCATTGGGCCACTCTTTTGCGGGTATCTTCATGACGCCGGATAGACCAGATTTGTTCTTTGCTTGTTTAAGAAAGACCGGGAAGATGTCTATTTCTTGAGGTGCAAGCGCTTGGACAAGTGCGTGCATCTCTTTACTGATTACCTCTTTCTGGCCGGAAAGGGTTATCTTTATCGGCACGGAAAATGGGGGATAGAGTAGTGTTTTGCGTAGTGCCAATTCGCCCTGAAAGAACGAGCTCAGGCTTCCTTCCGCAAAACTTGCAAGCGCATGAGAGTTTTCTGTTCGTGTTTGAATGATAAATTCTCGTTCCGCGAATTCAATTAAGTTTCCAAGGAGATAGCTGACACGTTCGTTTATGCGAAAATCAGGTATTGAGAAGAGTTCGTCAATCGAGGCGATAGCAACTGTACCCACGGGAGCTAAGAGATACGGGAGCATGAATTCGGTTCCAACAAGAACACTTCCGGGGGAGTTATAAAATTTCTCGATAAGCGCTTTCGCCTGTTTTCTGTTGGTTACCGATTCAGAATCCATTCTGATGACGACAAGGTCGTCGAAGACCTCATGGAGTTCTCGTTCGACGAGTTCAGTCCCGATGCCGAACGTGGCGAGTTTCCAACTGTTGCAGGAGGCGCACCTAATCGACGCATCTATTTTTTCTCCGCACCGGTGACAGAGGAAAAACCGGTTTTTTTCAGAAGTTCCGTGAAGTACGGTCGGGTGACCACATACGCTACAGGAAAGCAGGGTGCCACAATCTCCGCATATGGTTGTTGGGGCGAGCCCTTTTCTCCCGGCAAATACAATGACACGGTCTGCAGAGGCTCGAGCGGTACGTATCTTTTCAATGAGTTCATCCGAGAGTGCGCGAGGCACACCTTTCAGACTTGGTTTATACGGCTTCATGTCGATAAGGGAGACTCGAGATTTGGTGCTACGTCTCCATTTCAGCGGGACGAGTTCATCGATTTCATGCTCGTAGTACCGTTCAATAAGCGCGCTTGATAAAATGGTATCTCCGAAAATGAGGCGTGCATGGGCGTGCCGGGCGTACGTACGTATGAAGAAACGGAAATCGATGAAAGGTCGGTTTCGTTGTTTATATGACGCAGAATTCTCGCGCTCTACGATAATGGTCCCGGCGCGGTCTGCGGCAATGCCGATGAATCCGGGAGTTGAGACCATAAGGAGCGGATGCGTTTCTTTATATATTCGTTCGATATCAAGTGTCAGTGCGCGTAGTGTCTTTTTGCTGTGCAGCAGGAGCGAATACTCTTCGATACCTTTTGAGAGTTTTTCGAGAGCCGTTTCTGCTTCTTGTATCGTCGGGACGAGGAAGAGCACAGACTCTTTATGCCTGAATGCTTCGCGGATGAGAGAGCGGTATTGGCTGAACCTCTCCTCACTGTCGTTTTGGATTGCCTGCAGGGTCGGACGGGCAGTAGGCGCCGGCTCATGACGGGCTTCCGGGATTTTTTTGATGAGATTGAGCGGAAGAAGCGCGGTAAGTGTCGCTCCGAACGGAGCCGCATAGAATCGAGAGGTCTCCCGGGCTGCGGTAATGAAGGCGTCGCTTGAGAAACGCGGAGAGATGATTTTCCCAACTTTCTTCATTGAGAATGACGACGATTTAATTGACGTCTTTTCTTCACGGGCCTTTTTTGCCCCGATAACGAGTCCTGTCACGCTCTTCGAGCGAAGAGGGATATGCACAAGACTGCCGATAGGTATTTCCTGCGCGCTGAAATACGTGAGGGTGTCGGCCCACACGCTTTTCTCGAGCGGGATGACCTCTATAATATGCATTAGAGCTCTCGCAAAATCTTAATTTTCGCACCAAGCTTTGCGAGTCGCTCGGCGATGTCTTCGTAACCGCGATTGATGGAATAGATATTTCTGAGAATCGATGTCCCTTCTGCACCGAGCATACCGATGAGTACGATGGCTGCGGGGCGGAGCGCCGGAGGGCAGATTATCTCATTTGCTTTGAGTTTTGTCGGACCGTTGATAAAGACGCGGTGAGGGTCGGCGAGAATAATGTCGGCACCGAGGCGGTCAAGTTCTTTGTAATGAATAGCGCGCGCTTCGTAGACCCAATCATGAATGAAGGTTTGTCCTTTCGCTTGAGTTGCGATGATGGCGAAGAAGGGAAGGTTGTCTATGTTCAGACCGGGGTATGGTCGAGCTTCGATTTTTTCGTCGAGTGCGGTGAGTTTTGAAGGAAATGTCTCAATGTCGACAAGCGCGGTCTGTCCGTTCTCAGACATATACGGTTTGCTCTTTTTGAATCGAAATCCCATCTTCTTGAGTTTCAGGAGCTCAAGCTCAAGAAAATGTATCGGACAGCGTTTTATGGTCAGGTTTGATTTGGTCACGATAGCAACCGCAAGCATGAACATGGATTCAATAGGGTCTTCGCTTAGGTGGTAGCGCGCCTTCACCTCAATATCCGGTTTGCCGTGCACCACGAGCGTGGTTGTGCCTATTCCGTCTACCTGTACGCCGAGCTCATGAAGGAAGAAACAGAGGTCCTGAATTTGATAGTTCGCCGATGCGTATTTGATGGTTGTGGTTCCTTTAAACCGTGCGGCCGCCATCAGGACGTTTTCGGTTACCGTATCGCCTGATTCGTAGAGAATGATTTCACGACTCTTTGGTTTGCCGACCGTGACTCGGTGACCGGCACCAGAGGTTTTAATAGAAACGCCAAGGTTTTCAAGAGCGTAGAAATGCGGGCGCACTGTGCGTTTGCCAAGCTTACAACCTCCCGATTGCGGAAGAAAGAAGCTTTTTGCGATATGCATCAAAGGCCCGATGAGCATGATGACACTCCGTGTTTTTTGCGCTGATGCCACATTGATTGTAGAAAGTGAGAGTTTAGACGGCGGTTTGATGATAAGGTCGCTGTTTACCCATCGAACTGAAACACCGATAGATTGCAGAACTTCAATCATGCGATACACCTCTTCTATTCTCGGCACGCTTACGAGCGTTGTTTCTCCTTTGTTGAGGAGTGCGGCGCAAATAAGACCCATCGCGGCATTTTTCGATGTCTTTGTGGTGATAGTTCCTGAGAGTGGGTGTCCGCCTTCGATTTCGAGATTGATGGCACCATCGCCGATATGAATGATGTCTTTATTGAGAATGTTGCTGATGCGGGAGAGGAGGGAGGCGCTGACGTTTTGCGTTCCACTCTCGATGCGAGCGACAGCGCTCTGTGTCGTACCCAGACGCTTTGCAAACGCGTCTTGAGTGACACCACGCTCTTCGCGGAGATTTTTAATCAAGGAACCCAGCACAGAGAGCTGTTTGTTAGGTTTAGTAGGCATCAAGACATTATAGCATAGATGCTATATCTTGCATATCTGGAATCTGGAGGTAGATTGACAGTAACACCGTATCATGTTATTATTGCATATAGTCGGGTCAGAACCTAGTAGAGCTCTCGAATGGTCATAACCCGAAATTCACATTATTGGTTCGTCACGCCAATGTCTCCTGAGTTTAATCCAATGCGATAACCAGACGAGGTACATTGAGGCCGACGCTGTCCGCACCATACCGTGTGTGACACCGGCCTCTTTTTATTTTTTGGTAACTGGACGCACTTCACTAAAAGCTATAAGCTAGAAGCTACTCTATGGCGTTTTTCTCAAAAAAATTAGGTATTGACCTTGGTACGGCAAACACCCTCGTATTTGTTCCCGGCAAAGGAGTCATTCTCAATGAACCGTCGGTAGTCGCACTTTCCGAACCGGACCGACGAATACTTGCGGTTGGTGTTGAAGCGAAGCGCATGATTGGCAAGACGCCGGAGAGCATTATCGCGTACCGACCCATGAAGGACGGTGTGATTGCCGACTACCGAGTGACGGAGACGATGCTTCGTTATTTTATACAAAAAGCACTCGGTCGCTGGAATATTATGAAGCCGGAAGTAATGATTTCCGTGCCGGCAGGTATCACGTCAACAGAACGCCGTGCCGTTATTGAAGCGGCTATTCGTGCCGGCGCGAAAAATGCGTATGTGGTCAAAGAGCCGATTCTTGCCGCTATCGGCGCGGGTATTCCTATTCATGAACCGGTTGGCCACATGGTCGTGGATATCGGAGGTGGTACCACTGACGTTGCTGTCATTTCACTCGGTGGCATCGTGGCATCGACATCCGTGAAATGCGCCGGAAATCGAATTGATTCGGCAATCGCTGACTATCTTAAGAAAACGTACAATCTCGCTATCGGAGACAAAATGGCGGAAGATATCAAAATACAAATCGGTTCGGCGCTTCCTCTCGAGGAAGAGCTTTCAATGATGGTGAAGGGGAGAGATTTTGTTACCGGCCTTCCTCGTTCGACAGAGTTCAAGACGAATGAGGTTGTCAAAGCCATCGGTCGTGAATTACGCGAAATGGTGAAGGCAATACGCGAAGTGCTTCAGGAGACACCTCCGGAGCTTGCGGCAGACATCATTGAGCGTGGCATTATTATGACCGGAGGAACTTCTCAATTACGCAATTTGCCGGAACTTATTTTCCGTCGCACGGGTGTGCCTTGTAAACTGGCGAAAGATGCGCTCTTTTGTGTTGCGCGCGGTACCGGTGTTGCTCTAGCGCATCTCGAAAGCTACAAGAAAGCCATCGTCGCCAAGCGGTAGTATAATAATCGAGATGGCACGAGATACTATCTGGCAAGGGGTGGGGAAGAAGCCACTTGAATTGCATCACGCCTATGCTCTCGTTGGCGAGCGAAAAGCCGTTCTTGATGACGTGTACCTCTTTCTTCAGGAGGCCTTTAAGCTCGACATGAGGGGTAATCCCGATATTCATATCAGCGCATTTGATTCGCTTTCGATAGATGATAGCCGGCGCTTGAAAGATATACAGCAAAAGAGGGCGTTTAAGGATAGGAAAATTATTGTGGCCGCATTCAATACGGCAACATCGGACGCGCAAAATGCTCTCCTCAAAGTACTTGAAGAACCGACGGCGCATACACACTTCTTTCTCATCGTGCCGAGTCTTGAGGTGCTGTTGCCCACCGTGCAGTCGCGTGTTTTTGTGGTAGAGGTCGGGGAACGACGTCCGCGCCCTGTACATTCGAAAGCAAAAGAGTTCCTCCAAGCATCTCTTCAGGTAAGACTTGAGATTGCGAAAACCTTGGCTGATTCTGTATCGGATGAAAAAATTGAACGGCAGGCGGTTATCGACTTCGTTGGCGATATTGAAGCACTTCTCGCTTCATCCGATAAGAAATCGCTCCACTATCAGGCGCTTGAGGATGTCGCACTGTGCAGGAATTATCTTGGCGACCGAGCATCGTCGGTGAAGATGTTGCTTGAGCATTTGGCAGTTGCACTACCAGTGCTGAACCTATAAGATACAAGTACTAAACCCACATTACTATGGCATACGATTTCAAATCATTGAAAGAAAAAACAGGAGACGCCGAACAATGGCTTTCCAAGGAATACTCATCCATCCGTACGGGTCAGGCAACTCCGGCTGTGCTTGATGGCGTGTTTGTCGAATCATACGGTTCGAAAATGAGTATTCAACAGCTCGCATCAGTCGGCATAGAAGGATTGAAAGTCCTTCGTATCACGCCGTATGATATGGAACAAGCGAAGGGGATAGAAAAAGCTATTGCGCAATCAAATTTAGGACTTTCAGTGGCAATCGACGACAAAGGTTTGCGAATCACATTTCCTGATTTAACCGCCGAGCGCCGAGCGTCATATTTAAAGATTGCTAAAGAGAAGCTCGAAGAAGCCCGAAAAAAACTTCGTGTTGCGCGTGATGAAGTGTGGAAGGATATCCAGGAGCGTGAACGAGAAGGCACTATTCGTGAAGACGAGAAATTCCGTCTGAAAGACGAGATGCAGAAGATTATCGATGCCGCCAGTTCAAAAATCGAAGGACACCTTGAACGAAAAGAAAAGGAGATAAACGCTTAGTCCGTGACCGTCCTGCTTTTCATTGTCATACTGGGCGCGCTCATATTTGTTCATGAACTCGGTCATTTTTTGTTGGCAAAACTCTTTGGTATTCGTGTTGATGAATTTGCTCTCGGATTTCCGCCTCGGTTATTTTCTCGAGTGGTGGGTGAGACGCGCTACGCGCTCAATCTCCTACCGTTTGGCGGTTATGTGAAGATATTTGGCGAGGATATGACCGCTATTCCATCGAGTGACCCGGATAAGTCGCGTAGTTTCTCCGCACAGAATCGCTTTAAGCAGGCAATGGTGCTTGTGGGAGGTGTTTCAATGAATGTCATCTTTGCATGGCTTCTCTTGTCGGCAGGGTTTCTTTTTGGGGCGACCGTTGTCTCGGACGATTATCCGAATCGTACTCTCATTGACGAGCGGTTGCTTGTTGTTTCTGTGCTCCCTGATTCTCCGGCCTTTGAAGCCGGACTTCAAGAGGGTGATGTGGTCCGTGGCATACGCGATGAGTCAGAGACTATTTCCATGCCTTCGGTGACCGTGGTACAGCAGTTTGTAGCTGACCACGATGCTCGAGAGGTAGTCTTTGATATTGAGAGGAGCGGGGTGCCCTCTCTTATTTCCGCAATCCCTAAGGAGGGTGTTGTGGAGGGGCAGGCAGGCGTTGGAATCAGTATGGAGCAGGTCGGCACCTTACGCCTCTCGATAGTTGGTTCACTCATTGAGGGTATGCGCCGGACGTCAACGTTGCTTGTCCTTACGGTGCAAGGATTGGGAGGTTTCCTCTATGAACTCTTTTTATTCCAGGCTGATTTTTCTGAGGTCGCAGGTCCGGTTGGTATTGCCATACTTGTTGGCGACGCGCAATCTCTCGGACTTTTCTATCTCCTCTCGTTTACGGCCATCATCTCGCTCAATCTTGCCGTACTCAATCTCATTCCATTTCCGGCACTTGACGGAGGACGTCTTTTCTTTGTGCTCATCGAATCCGTCATTCGTCGACCTCTACCGGTGAACTTCATCAAGACATTAAATACGGTTGGTTTCTTCTTGCTCATTGGTCTCATTCTTTTCATCACCTACAAGGACATTGCGAAGTTGTTCTAGTGCTTTTCCTACGAGACGTGGTATCGGTGAGCTTCTCAAGGGGAGCGTGCAGAGCGAAAATTTCGGGCTGACGCTATCACGCGAATGGGGTTTGTCAACTATCGCGGTTATATGAGTTTTACGTTACTATAGGTGATATTCTTTAACGTTTAAGCGTTTCTATGCGCCAGTCAGAGCTATTCACTAAAACACGAAAAGAGGCCCCAAAGGATGAATTATCCAAGAATGCGAAGCTTCTTATCCGTGGAGGATTTATTCATAAGGAAATGGCGGGTGTGTACTCGTTTCTTCCGCTTGGATTGCGCGTGCTCGATAAGGTAGTGAATGTGATTCGTGAAGAGATGAACGCCGTTGGCGGGCAGGAGGTGCACTTGTCGACACTTCAAAGTAAGGAAGCGTGGGAAGCAACCGGACGATGGGACGACAAATCAGTCGATACGTGGTTTAAGACATCACTGCGCTCTGGTGGCGAAATCGGTCTTGGTTTTACGCATGAAGAGCCTATGACACGAATGATGCGGGAGCATGTGCGTAGTTTTCGCGACCTACCGGTATACCCATACCAATTTCAAATGAAGTTTAGGAATGAGGAGCGCGCGAAGTCAGGGCTTATGCGAACCCGTGAATTTTTAATGAAAGACCTCTATTCAATTTCTCGAGATACCAAAGAGCATGAGCGTTTCTATGAGACGATAACTCTGGCGTATAAAAAGGTGTTTGAACGTCTTGGCATTGGCCCGTTTACGCATCTTACCTATGCGTCAGGCGGTTCGTTTAGCAAATATTCTCACGAGTTTCAGACGCTTTGTGAGGCCGGGGAAGACACCATTCATCTCTGCCGGGACTGTGGCGTGGCGGTGAATGAGGAAATACACAGCGAACAGAACACGTGCCCTCAGTGTAAGAGCGAAGCGCTTGTTGAAAAGAAGGCGGTTGAGGTAGGTAATATATTTTCGCTCGGTACTCGCTTTTCTGAAGCACTCGGGCTTGTGTATGTGGATGAACGGAATGAATCAAAGCCTGCCGTGATGGGCAGTTACGGTATTGGTCCGGGACGATTGATTGGTACCATTGTTGAATTGTTTTCTGATGAAAAGAGCATTCTCTTCCCGAAGAGTATCGCTCCTTTCTCGGTACACCTCTTGCTTCTTGATACGGACAATGAAAAAGCGCGTACGCAGGCGGAAATCCTCTACAATGAACTATCCGCTGATGGCATCGACGTTCTCTTTGATGACAGGCCTTCGCGTGCAGGAGAGAAGTTCGCGGACGCAGACCTCATTGGTATTCCGCTTCGTCTTGTCGTGAGTGAACGTACGCTCAAAGAGGACGCTATAGAAGTAGTAAACCGTCGGGGTGGGGATGTCTCCCATGTGCCGGCGAAGAAAATAAAAGGGTATCTGCATGAACATCTTTGAGGAACAAATCGAAAAACTCTACCGGCTTTTTTCGCACGACTTAGGAATTGACCTTGGTACGGCAAATACGCTTGTCTACGTACGGGGGAGGGGCATTGTGGTCAATGAACCTTCGGTTGTTGCGCTCAATCAGAAAACCGGACAGGTGGTTGCTGTCGGCAATCAGGCCAAAGCCATGCTCGGCAGGACACCGCCTCATATCAGCGCGATTAGACCGCTTGTTGAGGGTGTCATCTCGGATTTCGAAGTGACGGAAGAAATGATTTCGTACCTTATGAATCGCGCGCAGGAAGGGGGGCGCAAGTATTTCGGTCCTCGCGTTGTGGTTGGTGTGCCGTCCGGGGTGACGAACGTCGAGTCGCGCGCCGTGCGTGATGCAACAAAGAATAGTGGGGCACGCGAAGTGTACATTGTGGAACAGCCAATGGCTGCGGCAATCGGCATCAGACTTCCGGTCAAGGACCCGGTGGGGAATATGATTATCGATATCGGCGGTGGAACTACCGATATTGCCGTTTTGTCGCTTGGCGGAACCGTTCGTTCTCGAAATCTAAAGACTGCTGGTGACCATTTCAATAACGATATCGTGTCGTACATCAGAAATGAGTTTAAAATACTGATTGGTGAGAAGACGGCAGAGCAGATTAAGATTGCTATCGGTTCGGCAATGCATGAAGGGGAGTCGATGGAAGCGGTTGTGAAAGGCCGTGATTTGGTGACAGGTCTGCCTCGAGAAGTGGTGGTGACTGATGCGGATGTTCGAGAGGCGATTGGTCAATCGGTGGACACCATCGTTGAGGCGACACGAGAAGTTCTTGAAAAGACACCGCCCGAGCTGGTGTCGGACATTATGCAAAAAGGTATCTTTCTTGTCGGCGGGGGCGCGCTCCTCAAAGGTCTTGCCAAATTCCTCGAACAGAATTTGCGAATTCCGATTCATGTTGCTGATGACCCGCTGACGGCCGTTGCCCGTGGGGCAGGCATTATTCTTGAGGATATGGACCGTTATAGAGATACTCTGATTCACTATGAAGAGGATGATAGGGCTGGCTAGGTCAGCGCGCGGACCGCGCCACAAGGTGTCCTTTGTATTCACTCTGGTGCTCGTTCTTGTTGCTATACTCTCTTTTTGGAAGCCGTCTGTGATATCCAATGTGGTCTACACGATATCCGTACCGTTTTCGCGTTCGTGGCTCTATATTGAATCGAAGAGCAGAGAAGTGCTTGTGTATTTTGAATCAAAAACAGTTCTTGAACGTGAGAACGAAAAGCTTTCTCAGGATTTGCGTTCGGCACAGCTTGAACTTTTGTTATTTACATCGCTTGCGCCCGACGTTGCCCGTCTAAAAACATTTCTTGCCGATGAGCGACCGAAGAGTAGCATTGTGTCAGGTGTCTTAAGCGCGCCACCGCGCTCCCCGTATGACACACTCGTTATCGACGCCGGCGCAAGAGACGGCGCGACCATCGGAGCACTTGTGCACAGTATGGAAGGTGTCGCGCTTGGTACCATTACAGAAACGTTTAGAGACTTTTCTCGAGTGACCCTCTTCTCTTCTCCGGGGAATGAGATTGGGGTGCGCATTGGTGAATCGCAGACTCAGGTGCAGGCGATTGGTATTGGCAATGGAGAGTTTCAGTTGCTTCTCCCGCGCGAACTCGAGATACATGTCGGAGACCCGGTTGCCTTTCCGGACCTTCTCCCGTCAATTATCGGCGAAGTTGGTTCGGTCACGTATCAGGACGTTGATTTCCTCCAACTTGTTTCATTTCGTATTCCCGTGAACATGAATACACTTCGTTATGTTTTGGTGGAGACAGAACCTACTAACGGTGAAGGTGAGAATGGAAACTAAGACACAATCTAAAATATTTTTTGTACTCGTGTGGGTGTTTTCGCTTATCGCGCTCCCGTGGTGGGGGACTTCGATTGTGGCGCTCATGTCTTTTTTCGTGTTTCGCTCTCCGGCAGTATCGCTTACCCTCGGGTTTGGTATGGATGTATATTATGGTTCGATAACGTCCGCATTCTTTCCGTTTCCATTTCTTGTCTCGGCAGTCATTCTTAGTTTTCTTGTCCCGCGTTTTAAACGACAACTTGTCTTTTGGCGCTCGGGCGACGCATAGTTTTTATGAAGTTTTTTTCATTTAGGAAAAAGAGACTGAGGGAGAGTTCGGCTGAGCATGAAATAGAGCCGGACGAGATTTTCCTTGATTCAAGTAATTTACCTCAATTCGACAAATACCAATTTGAGGGCCGGCTCGAAAAAGCGATTTCGGCCAAGACAGTTACGTTTTGGGGCTTCGCCTTTCTCTTGTGCGGACTGATTCTTCTTGGCCGGACCTGGGTATTACAGATTGCACGAGGTGAGTCATACGCAGAGTTGGCGCAGAAGAATCGTTTGCGCAGTTCGGTTATCTTCGCTCCCCGCGGTCTTATCGAAGACAGGAATGGGGAACCGCTTGCCGTGAATAAAGCGAACGAAGAACATCCTCATTATCCCTCGAGAGAATACGTGACCGGAGGCGGTTTCAGTCACTTACTAGGGTATATCGAGTATCCAAAAACCGACTCCTCAGGTGTTTATTTTCGTACGGAATACGTTGGAAAAGAAGGTGTCGAGTATCTCTACAACGCGGTTCTTAAGGGAGAGAATGGTCTCCAGATTAGCGAAGAGAATGCGCGGGGAGATGTCGAGTCGGAGAGCGTTATCCAGCTCCCCCGATATGGACTCAACCTCACGCTCTCGGTTGATAAGCGTTTACAGCAGAAGCTTTATGAACTCATCAAGTCGACTGCGTCTGACCGAGGGTTTGTGGGAGGTGCGGCGGGTATCATGGACATTGAAACCGGAGAACTCTTAGTGCTCACGAGTTTCCCCGAATATGATTCGAATATCATGTCCGAGGGAAGCGACCCTGAAGCAATCTCTGATTTTCTCACCGACGAACGCCAAGTCTTCCTTAATCGAAGCGTTGACGGTCTCTATGCGCCCGGCTCAATTATGAAGCCGTTCATAGCGGTAGGTGCCCTCATTGAAGGGGTCATTTCCCCCGACAAACAAATCTTGAGCACGGGTTCCATTTCTATTCCGAATCCATACAACCCTTCGAGCGTTTCCGTGTTTCGGGACTGGAAGGCGCACGGTCTTGTCGATATGCGAGAAGCGCTTGCCGTATCGTCAGATGTTTATTTCTATGAAATTGGAGGAGGATTTGAAGACCAACAAGGGCTTGGCATTGAGCGCATAAAGAAATACCTCATGCTATTCGGTTTTGGTGACCGTAATTCTGACAACGAACTACTTCAGGTATCAGGCACTATTCCGGACCCGAAATGGAAAGCGGAGACCTTTGAAGGAGAACCATGGCGCATTGGAGATACGTATAACACATCAATCGGGCAGTATGGAACGCAGGTGACCCTTATGCAGGTGCTTCGGGCGACAGCCGCACTTACAAATGGCGGGCGTCTTATCGAGCCGACTCTCATGGTCGGCGGGAATCGTGGTCGTGTGCACGAAAAGAAGCTTGATATACCGGAAAGCGTTCTCAAGGTGGTTCAGGAAGGTATGCGAGATGCCGTGCTCTTCGGTACGGCATCAGGTCTTGGGGTTGGCGGAGTTGAGGTGGCGGCGAAAACCGGAACTGCCGAAATCGGGAGTCGGAAGCTTTATGTCAATTCGTGGATTGAAGGATTCTTTCCCTATGACGACCCTCGATACGCTTTTGTCGTACTTATGGAGCGAGGACCTCATGACAACACGGTGGGTGCCCTTTTCGTCATGAGACAGTTTATCGACTGGCTAAGCATTGAGGCCCCTGAATATCTCAAATAGCCAGAGGAGGTGTTTTGTGCTATCATCGCTCTGTTGCAAGCTATATCAACATAAATTATGTCTCACGAAAGCGAATATTTAACGAAGGCAAAGTTTGAGGAATTAACAAAAGAGCTCTCGTATCTCAAGACGGATAAACGAAAGGAGATTGCGGAGAGTCTTGAATATGCCAAAGGACTCGGCGACCTCTCAGAGAATGCGGAATACCATGAAGCTCGTGAAGCCCAAGCGACGCTTGAGGACCGTATTGAAAAACTCGACGCGCTTCTGCAATCGGCTCAGATTGTGTCCGACAGTCATGGCGGAACGGTCAGCATTGGTTCATCGGTGACCGTTAAGAGAGAGGGTGGAGATAAACAATCGTTTCATCTTGTTGGTTCCGAAGAAGTAGATGTCCAGAGTGGAAAAATATCGGTTCATTCACCACTTGGTTCGGCACTTATCGGGAAACGAAAAGGAGATGTTGCGGAGTTCCTGTCACCTCGGGGAACTATGCGCTATACCGTTGTCGAGGTAACGTAGAGAATGGCTTCACAAGAAGAACTCAGGAATACACGCCTTGAGAAGTTGGAACGCCTGAAGAAGGCGGGGATGCCGGTTTATCCTGTGTCAGTTCCTCGAGACATGTCGATTGCACAAGCGATTCATGAATTTGATGCGCTCTCGAAGGGCGGAAAAGAACTTTCGCTTGCAGGACGTGTGATGGCCCTCCGTCCTCAGGGTGGACTCACCTTCCTCAACATCACCGATGGAACCGCAGTGTTTCAGGGATTGCTCAAAGATGAAGAGACGCCCAAAGACGTCATCAACTTATTTTCAGAGACTGTCGATATAGGTGATTTTATATCAATGACCGGCACGTTGTTCGAGACGAAGCGCGGTGAAAAGACGATGCTGGTGTCGAAATGGACGATGGCATCTAAATCGCTTTTACCACTTCCTGAGAAATGGCACGGCATCACTGACCCCGAAGAGCGGTATCGTCTTCGATATCTCGACTTATTGATGAATGCCGAGTCGAGGGATACGTTTGTTCGTAAGCAGAAGTTTTGGGATGCGACGAGGTCGTTTATGAAAGAGAGAGGGTTTCTTGAAGTTGAGACCCCGACGCTTGAGGTGACGACCGGCGGTGCCGAAGCAAGACCGTTCAAGACACATCACAACGATTATGATATCGATTTATTTCTTCGCATCTCGGTCGGAGAGCTCTGGCAGAAGCGTTTGATGGCGGCCGGATTTCCTAAGACGTTTGAGGTCGGACGCCTGTATCGGAATGAAGGGTCAAGTCCGGAACATCTTCAGGAGTTTACGAATATGGAATTTTATTGGGGCTACGCAAGCGCCGAGGAGGGTATGAAGCTTGTCGAGGAGTTGTATCGCACTCTCGCGAAAGCCGTTTATGGAAAGACGAAATTTTCTGCGCGAGGTCATGAGTTCGACCTTGCGGATGAGTGGAAACGGCTTGATTATGTCACCACCGTACAAGAGATGGCCGGTATCAATGTGCTCTCTTCGAGTGAGGAAGAAATGAAGACGAAACTCAGAGAGCTCGGTGTCGAGTATTCCGGAAAAAGCCGAGAACGGCTTATCGATACGCTTTGGAAATATTGTCGCAAACAAATCAGCGGCCCCGCATTTCTTGTGGGTCATCCGGTTATCGTGGCCCCGCTCGCGAAGCTCAAAGAGGGAGAGGAGGGGAAGACTGAAATGTTTCAACCGCTTCTCGCGGGGAGCGAAGCGGGACGTGGCTATTCGGAGCTCAATGACCCTCTTGACCAGAGGAAGCGTTTTGAAGACCAGCAAAAATTATTGGATGAGGGAGATGAAGAGGCCATGATGCCCGACTGGGAGTTTGTCGAAATGCTTGAGCATGGTATGCCACCCACGTGCGGATTTGGCTTCGGTGAGCGGGTTTTCGCTCTTTTTGAAGGAAAGCCAGTCCGTGAGACGCAACTATTTCCGCTCCTACGTCCTAAAAAGGACTAGCTGAAAGGATTTTTGGGGGTTACAAACCGTTCGCCGAGGCGAACGGTTTTTATGTGGATAAGTGTGTTGGGCAGGTTATCCAAAGTGTTATAAAATGGTAGACGAGTGGGAAATAGTAGGAAATCTATTCTTGGTCATGCTCATTGGAGAATACGCACATACATTCGATGAGAAGAGTCGCATTTCGCTTCCGGCAAAATTCAGAAAAGAAATGGGCTCACGGGTCGTGATCACACCGGGAATAGACGGTTGTCTGTTCGTCTTTACCGCCAAGGAATGGAAGCAGTTTGCCGAGCGTCTTTCTCGCCCTGATTCATCCTCATCGGTTTTGCAATCGGACAACAGAAATTTCAATCGTCTCGTCATTGGTCGAGCGATTGAAGCGGAGATAGATTCGATAGGTCGAATTTTGGTTCCAGACCATCTCCGCGACCATGCGAAGCTCAAGACTCGGGCAGTCATCATTGGGGTCATGAATCGCGTGGAAATCTGGGATGCGGAGCAGTGGAAGAGCTATCGCAGTGCCTTCGAGAAGAAGGCTGATGTGATGGCGGAGAAACTCGCATCCGCTGGCATCTACTGATAAGTCATGAGCCAGCACGTTTCAGTTCTTTTACATGAATCCATAGATTGGTTAAACCTTCACGACGGAGCTGTTTTTGTTGATGTAACCGGTGGAAGCGGAGGTCACGCACTCGAAGTTTTCAAGAGGCACGGAGATAGGGTACGTATCATCGTGCTCGATGCCGACCCTGAGCGAGTCACGTTCATCAAAGACTCTTTCGCCTCTCACGGATGTCGTGCCGATGTTTTCAATGAGAATTTTCGAAATCTTGAGAAGGTGCTTGCCTCTGCCGGGGTAGAAGAGGTGTCCGCAGTTCTCTTTGACCTCGGACTCAATAGCGAACAGCTTTCGGGTTCCGGAAAAGGATTTTCGTTCTTAAACGAAGACGAACCCCTCCTCATGACATTTGGCGCTCCTTCATCCGATTGTCTGACAGCTCGTGAAATAGTGAATCATTACGACGAGGAAGAGCTAGCAAACATCATCTACGAATACGGAGACGAGCGATACTCTCGACGCATTGCTCGCACCATTGTTGAGGCGAGGGCTCAAGCTCCGCTCAAGACGGTGGGGGACCTGGTAGGGGTGCTCACGCGAGCGCTTCCGAGGTCTTATGAACGCGGACGCATTCACCCGGCGACACGAACGTTCCAAGCGCTTCGCATTGCCGTCAACGATGAACTAAAGGCACTTACCGAAGGACTCACGCAGGCATTTTCCGCACTGGCACCATCAGGTCGCATCGTCGTCATTTCATTTCACAGTATTGAGGACCGGATTGTGAAGAATTTCTTCCGAGACCGGGCCCGAGAAGGGAAAGCCATTCTACACACTAAAAAACCGCTCGAAGCATCCGCGCAGGAGCTCGCAGAAAATCCTCGCTCCAGAAGCGCCAAGTTTCGAGTTCTTGAGAAGAAATAATCTTAACTATCACACACTCACTCATGCGACAAACTATCGAAAACATCATAGACCTTAGACTACTCCGGGCTTTCACTGCCTGGACCTTGCTCGTATCCTGCATATTGTGCGCCATCATTTATTCGTATTTCATAAGCCAATCAATTTTTCGAACCTATGAGAGTCGCCAACTCTCCCAGGAATCGTCGGTAATCCTTTCAAATCTCAATGTCCTAGAGGCGGAGTACCTCTCTCTTCAGGAAGAGACGACTCTTGAAAATGCGCATTCGTTCGGTTTGAGCGAGGCAGGAGAGAGGTATTTTATCTCGCGCCGTTCTCTCGGAGCCCTCTCGCGAGGAGATGGAATCTAAAAGTGTTCGCATCAGAATACTCTGGATAGCGACAGCTCTTGTCGTTTCTGTGTATGTGGGCAGGTTGTACTGGCTTCAGGTCATCAATCATGAGACGTATGCCGATGAAGCGAGCAGGCAATATGGCAGTGTCTCGGGGAGAGTGTACAATCGAGGTTCCATTTATTTCTCAGAACGTGATGGTGGGCTCATTGCCGCGGCATCATTGCGCTCCGGATATTTACTTGCCGTCAACCCATCGCTCATTGAAGACCCTGCATCGGTTGAACAGGTGCTTGAGAAATCTATCCCGGGAGGATTCTCGACGAGCACTAAAGCGCGCCTTCTGAAGTCCGATGATACGTACGAAGAGATAGCCCATCGTCTCACCGACGAGCAGGCCTCATCTATTGAGGCACTCGATGCGCCGTGGTCCATTCTTGTACGCGAGAAGTGGAGATTTTATCCCGGAGGACGACTGGCTTCAAATGTACTCGGTCTTGTCGGATACCAGGGTGATGAATTTTCCGGTAGATATGGTCTTGAACGATATTATGAAGATGCACTCTCGCGTTCACAGAGTGATGTGTATAGGAATTTCTTTACCGAGATTTTCTCGAAAGCAAAGGGTGCCATTCGAGATGGGTTGAAGGGCGATATTATCTCGACCATCGAACCAAATGTACAGCGGTCACTTGAGCAAACGCTTCAAGGTCTGAAGAATGAGTGGGGACCTGAGGCGCTTGGCGGGATTATTATCGACCCGAAGACCGGAGCCATATACGGACTCGCGACGTATCCTGATTTTGACCCTAATTCGTTTTCGAATGAAGAGGAGGTGTTCGTGTTTGCAAATCCGTTTGTAGAGAACGTTTATGAAATGGGTTCCATTATCAAACCAATAACGATGGCAATCGGGCTTGATACGGGGAGTGTGTCGGCGACGACGACCTATAATGATGAAGGGTATCTTGTGTTAGACACTAAACGTATCGCAAACTTTGACGGGAAAGGGAGAGGTGTGGTGTCAATGCAGGAAGTATTGAATCAGTCGTTGAATACAGGAGTGGCATTTGTGGAACAGAGGGTTGGAAATAAACGGTTTGCGGAATACATGCGTTTGTTCGGCTTTGGGGAAGAAACCGGTATCGACTTGCCGGGAGAGACGCACGGTCTTATCAATAACCTGGATAGCCCTCGAACCATTGAATATGCGACGGCATCGTATGGGCAAGGAATTGCGCTGACGCCTATTGCCACCGTGCGCGCGCTCTCAGCGCTCGGGAACGGCGGGTGGCTGGTTACTCCGCATCTCGTGAAGCAGATACGGTATGAGAGCGGGGTGACGCGCTCAGTAGCTCCGGAGAATAAGACGCGTGTCATAAGCCGTCAGACATCAGAAGAGATTTCTCGAATGCTTTCTGTTGTGTATGATGACGCTCTGTTGAACGGAAGCGTCAAGATGGAGAACTATAGTATCGCTGCAAAGACCGGTACGGCTCAAATTGCCAAGGAAGAAGGGGGAGGGTACTATGAGGACAGATACCTCCATTCCTTCTTTGGTTATTTCCCCGCGTACGACCCGCAGTTTCTCGTCTTTTTCTACATGGTGAACCCTCGGGAAGTATTTTATGCGTCACAGACGCTGACCATGCCGTTTGTTGACACCACGAAGTTCCTCATCAACTATTACAACATCCCACCTGACCGATAAGGTTTTCTACTCGAATAAAAGTCCCTATGTTGAAACATGCATTCAAACGTATTGTCATAGTACTCATCACCACCTTAGCCAAACTCGTTATCGAGCGATACCATCCACAAGTCATCGCGATTACCGGAAGTGTCGGCAAGACAACGTCGAAAGACGCTATTTTTTCGGCATTGTCGTCGAAAGGATTTGTGCGTAAGAGTGAGAAGAGTTTTAATTCTGAAATCGGCGTCCCGCTCTCCATTCTGGGTCGGCCGAATGCGTGGTCAAATCCCGTGTCGTGGCTTGCCAATATATTTTCCGGCCTTTCACTACTTATCGGGAAACACCCGTATCCTGAAAAGCTTGTACTTGAGATAGGAGCTGATAGACCAGGCGACATACGCAGTGTGGCACACTGGCTAAAGCCCGATGTGGTTGTGGTGACCAGGATTCCTGAGGTTCCTGTCCACGTTGAGTTTTTTGAATCTCCCGATGATGTTGTTAAAGAGAAGGCGGAGCTTGTCAAAGTGTTGAAAGAGGGCGGTGTGCTCGCGCTCAATGCCGATGACGAGCGAGTGCTCGCGCTCGCAAGGCTCGCGCCGAAAGGCGCACGTGTCGTCGCGTTCGGATTCTCTCGAGGGGCCGATGTGTCTGCTTCAAAAATCGGCGTGCGTTACGAGGGACGAGGTGAAAAACGTCACCCGGTGGGTGTTCGATTTATGGTGCGTACAGGAGAACAGAATGGCGAGATGAAAATAGCGGGAACGGTGGGAAAGCAGAGCGTGTCCGCCGCGCTTTCGGGGATTGCGGTCGCGTCGGCGCTCGGGTATTCGTTTGAATCCATCAACCAAGGTCTCTCGGGGTTTAGTGCTCCTCCAGGACGAATGAGACTTATCGAAGGAGTGAAACACAGCATGATTATTGACGACACCTATAATTCTTCCCCGGTTGCGGTGCGTAATGCGCTCGATACGCTCAAAGAGGTGACGACAAAGGGACGTACGATTGCCGTGCTTGGAGACATGCTTGAGCTCGGGAGATTTTCAGTACAGGAGCACAAGAGTATTGGGGTATACGCCAAAGAGTGTGTTGATACGCTTGTGGTAATCGGTGTGCGTTCTAAAGACAGCGCGCTTGAGGCATTGTCTGCAGGAATGGATTCCTCGAATGTACTTCAGTTTGAGGATGCGAGTTCGGCAGGGAGGGCACTTGAACAAATCATAAAACCAAATGACGTAATCCTCGTGAAAGGTTCACAGGGGATGCGCATGGAGCGAATTGTTGAAAGAATTATGGCTCATCCTGAAGAGCGGGGGAGACTTCTTGCACGACAGGAAACGGAGTGGAGGGAGAGACAGTAAAACACCGGCACAAGGCCGGTGTTTTTAGTTTGCGTGGATTTAGGTGGGACCGGTTTGGAACTAGCTTTTGAATAAAGGAATAATCAAGGGGTTAAAGAAAGTCGAAGCTACAATACAAGCACATCCTAAGAGGAATATTAGATTCATCCATTTATAAGACTTTTTTAAGTCGTTGATAATCTTTGCCTTTTCTATATCTAACGATTCTAAGCCAAGTAATTTGTCCAAAGCTCTTGTGCTTTTCGTATACTCGTCCATGCTATCCATTCTCTTTTGAAAATCCATTTTTTCATCACTAATTGTATCTTTGTGAACAGAAGCGAAAATCCACTCAAGGTTCGCCTTATTTAATTTGAAATTTTCATTCTCCAATTTAGTCCGTAGAAACATCTCTGAGAATGCTATATTTGTTATGAGTAATACAAAACCAGTAATTAGAAAGACAATATTTACATCGAGACGATCAACATTTAGTAATGTGAGTGAAAAAGGGGCAACGACTCCAGAAATAATACCGAGGTTTCTTATTGAGTTAGAGTATAAATCGATATGCCCTCTAATTTTTTCATTCAAGATTTCCCCTTTTGATTCAAGGTTTCTTTTTGTTATAAGAGAAAAATCTTTAAGGTATTTCCTTAGTTTTTCCTCAAGTTCTTTTTTCTTCGCATCGTCCATGTTTAGATTTTGACCTCAAGTGGGATGGAATTGGAACCAATTGGTGCAAGAATTATATCAATGGTATGAATTCGGTAAAGCTGTAAACGCTATGTCAAATCCACGCTATAATTACTTTATATGAACGAGATAGACTACATCCGCCTGATTTTTGTTGTTGGTTTCCTGTTTTTGACGCTCTCTCACCTTCATGCGTGGCTGACCAGTAAGTACTGGAACGCAAGATGGTGGTTCATAGTAAGCGCTGTAGGACTAGCAATTACATGCTGGACATATATTTCTCACAATTTCATTGTTATTCCTGAACCATACGAAACACTTAATTCAGTGATCAATGGAACGGCAATGGTACTCATTTTGTTGTATGTGACACTAAGAGAACCTAAGCGATGATCCTACGGGGGTCGGTCATGAGTAAATTTTCAGTGATATTGGACGCTTCGCGTACGTAATCTGTATGGTCACAAATATTTTCCCTGACGGAAAAATTTCGCGACCCCAGCTCGGTATTTTTGCCTTCCGCCTTCGGCGAAAACAAAAATATACCTGCGCTTTCAAAATACTAAAAATCGTACCGATTTTTTACGTATTTTGACCCTATCGGGATTTGGTCAGGGATATTCATCTTGCTGTCGCAAGCTGAATTCCACGACCCTGGCTCAGTAGTTTCGCCTGCTGACGAAACATACTTCCGCCTTTCGAATCCCGCCGTGAGTAAATAAATTTGCTCACTATAGGTTCAGTGAATAAAAATGGCGCCCATAAAGAGCGCTCATTTTTATAACCACTGACCCTATCGGGATTCGAACCCGAGTTTCCAGGATGAGAACCTGGCGTCCTAGACCAGGCTAGACGATAGGGCCATTTACCGGGATGTCCCTGTTGGTACGGAACGCCCCACCGGGCGTTCGTCTGTTCATCCGCTTGCGCGGATGGCCAATAGGGCCGATTGCTTCGCAAACCAGGTCGGCCATGTCGGAAAGGAATCGGCCACCGCCGATACTCACTATTCTGACATCTACGATGTCAGTCCGATAGGTCCATAATTGCTTCGCAAACCAGGTCGGCTTTCAAAATGACCGGTTACAGCGAACGAGACAATTTATACCATAGAATTCGATTCTAAAAAAGAGACAGGAGTGTTAGATTGACATCTTATCTGAATTATGCTATCATTCTCTTAGTTCTGCAGTTCACCAAAAAACACTCAACCGAGAGGATAAATATGAAAATTCGGTACTACCGTGACCCACTTGCCCCCGGGAAGGTGGCACAGACGCGAGACCCATTCATCAGTTCGGCATCGTATGCCGAGATGGTGGAGAAGACGCCCATACCTTGTACAGACGCAGTGCTTACTCTTAAGGGAGACAAGGCGCTTTACCTCGTTGAGCGCAGTGTCTACCCGATGAAAGGAGTCTGGTGTCTTGGAGGTCGAATTTGGTTCAACGACCACACGCTCCACGATTCTATTGCGCGATGCGTTGAGATTGAGACGGGACAGCATTTTGCGCCCGAACGATTCACCCTCGTTAGCGCTCCACACCTGTATTCATGGGTGCGGACAAGACAAGGGGAGTTCCCAGGCAAGAATCTTGCCGTTACGTTCAATCTCCAGGTTGACGACAAGGAGCTCAACAGCATTGCCGAGAGTTTGAAGCCGGAGGAGTACAACACTGAATTCGGCGTTCAACGGTTTAGTCGAGAGCGCCTCGTCGACGAGAAGGTTCATCAGGCGATGCTTGATGTCTACGACGACATCTTTCCATCGCCCTAGTGCTCCTTGGCACAAACCCGGAAGTTTTACACTTCCGGGTTTTCTTATTCTTGGCGAAGGAACACGCAGAACAGTATAATACATACATGCATGAAGCGATTATCCAGTTCGCGAATCAACTCTCGTTCAAGCCGAAACTTGAACACGGCCCCGTTGCCTATCACGGCGGTCCTATCATCGTCTCGGGTATGGGAGGGTCAAATCTCTCGAGCGGACTCTTGAAATATTACGACCCGACTCTGGAGATTTATATTCACCGCACCTATGGTTTGCCCAAGTTACACGAAGAGGTACTACGTAGCGCGCTCCTCATCGCAAGTTCATATTCAGGAAATACCGAGGAAACTATTGATTTTGTTCACGAGGCGCTTGGAAGGGGACTTCGGCCGGTGGTCATTGCCTCAGGCGGAAAACTCATCGCACTTGCAGAAGAAGAACGTCTTCCGTTCATCGTCCTTCCGGATGACATTATTCAACCACGAGTCGCGCTTGGCGTGAGTCTTATCGCCCTCGCCACAGTCTCCGGACAGCATGCACTTCTTAAGGAACTTGAGAAGCTTGGTAAAACGCTTGACCCGGTAGCACAGGAGCGGGAAGGGAAGGCCCTTGCCGAAGCATTGCATGGCCACATCCCTCTCATCTATACAGCATCAGAACATGAGGCACTCGCGTATATCTGGAAGATAAAAATGAATGAGACCGCAAAAACCCCTGCATTCATGAATCTCTTTCCCGAACTTAACCACAATGAAATGACCGGATTTTCTGGCAAAGGCCCGAAAGCTCCCTTTAAGCTTTTGTATCTTGAGAGCATGGAAGACTCGGGGCACCTTAGAAAGCGAATGCAGGTAACGGCTGATTTGTATTCAAGCGAGGCGATGGGTATGGTATCGACAAAGCTTCTCGGCACAACTCGAATTGAGCGTGCGATGCGCTCATTGCTCGTCGCTGATTTCACGGCGTATCACTTGGCGCTCATGTATAACGTTGACCCTGCCGGAGTGCCGGTGGTCGAAGAATTCAAGAGAAGGATAGCACGCTAGTCATGAAAAGGAATTTTCTCCTCTTTGATATCGGCGGTACGAAGATGCGTTTTACGCTCTCGAAAGATGGAAAGACGTTTGAGACTCCTTTTATTATACCTACTCCTAAAAAATGGAGTGCTGTCGAAAAACATCTCGAGGAAGCGAGTGAGCATTTCAAAGACATTGCGCATGCGTATGGATGCATTGCCGGTGTGCTCAACAGGGAACGTTCGGAACTTGTGCGGTCACCAAATCTTCCGGAGTGGATAGGGAAACCGCTTCGAAAGACGTTTTCTTCGGTTTTCGATGCCCCCGTTTCTTTTTATAACGATGCGGTATTAGGTGGTATGGGCGAGGCGATATACGGTGCCGGACAAGAGTCCGCCATACTTGGATACCTGACGGTTGGTACAGGAGTTGGTGGCGCTCGTATCGTCAACGGTCTTGCAGATTCAGGCGTTCATAATTTTGAGCCAGGCCATCAACTGTTTTTGCCGTCTGACGCGGTAACGCTTGAGTCGCTTATTTCGGGAGCGTATTTTATAAAACGGTACGGAAAAGATTTTACTAAGAGTGCACCTGCGTACGCGTGGGAGCAAGCGGCGAATGTGCTCGCGGCAGGCATTCACAATGCGATTGTTTATTGGTCTCCCGATACCATTGTGCTCGGAGGGTCTATGGTTTTGAAGGACCCGGCTATTCCATTTGATATCGTACTCAAACGACTGAAACAACTTCTCACCATCTATCCGGACCTGCCTGAAATAAAGAAAGCTAAACTCGGAGATTCCTCGGGTTTGTACGGCGCACTTTCTCTTTGCGCTGGTGAATAAAAAAAGCCTCGCGCGGAACGCGCGAGGCTACACATCAGGAGGTTTAGTGGAAGTTCATCGGTCGCATCTTCACGGTCCCACGATTTTCGGGGGCGGTGCGATTGACCGGTTTCCGGCGAGGAGGTTCGGGCCGCTCCATTCCCTTGTTGCCAAAATCTGAAGTAGAGTGTGGCGGTTCGGGTTGTCGTCGGAGAGATGAGGTGAAGAGAGGCCGAGTCGAGTTCGCGATAGGAATCGCCTGATATGGTTGCTGCATAGGATAGTACCTTTTGTTTTTTTGTTGTGAACGATGGACGACATACTTTTGCCGTCCAGATACCGGGAGAAATAGTACGGCAGTGCGCACCGTATTGCAAGAGGGAGAGGGGACAGTGAACCCCTCGCCACGGGCGAGGGGTTGTGATTATCGGCGAGTCATCATCTTTGCAATCGCCGTGTGCATTTCTCGAGTGCTTCGAGGAGTATACCCCGTGACATCTTCAGGTCGAGGGGCGGGGGTGAGTGTCGCGGTGTCGACGGCAACACGCATTTTTCTGAAGAGACCTTTCGAGCGTTCCTTCAGTTCAAACGGTATTTTGGAGTGCATATCTAATGGCAATTATATCATACTATATGTCATCATGTCAACTATCGCATGGAGGTACGTTGACAGGAGGAATATTCCTGTTAGAATGGCTTCTTTGTTCTTTTCACTATGAAAGAAGTCAATACACCCACACTAGACGACCGGACCTCTAAGGTTCCGGATTCCACAACAGAGCAACAAGCGGCTAAGCCCGGCCTAATCGCTGAGAATAGTCGAATTCGTGAATTGATACGACAGATGCGAATTGCGTCGCCACAACGATTACCATACACGGGACAGAGCTCGTCGATGGTCGAGTGGTAACGTCATGCTTTATACAAAGCGTCCGCCTTGGCGGACGCTTTTCTTATGAGAAGAGGGCATCAACAACGGCTTTCACATCGCCACCGTCCGCCTGTCCCCGCAAGTCTTTCATGAGTGATGCCATGAGTTTTCCGGCGTCTTTTTTCTCTGTGATGCCGAGCTCTTTCTTTTTTGCTTCGGCAAGAGGTTTGATAGCGTCAGGACTCATTTGTGCGGGCATGAATTTTTCAAGGATTGTAAGTTCGGCGCTTTCCGCATCGGCAAGGTCTTGCCGTCCGCCTTTTTGATATTGCTCGATGGAATCTTTACGCTGTTTTACGGCACGTTTGATAACAACCAACGCTTCTTCATCACCGAGTTCTCCGTCCGGCTTTTTGCCCTTAGCGACAAGTTCGTTTACAAATGCGGTAACGAGCCCGCGGATGGTGGTAAGACGAACCGCATCCTTCGCTTTCATGGCCTCTTTTATTTCTGCTGAGATATCTTTATGTAATGACATAGGTTCATTCTAGAGCTTTTTTATGAGGAAGCCAAGAAGGATGAAATGGTATAATGAAGCGTATGGATTTTATGACCGTTATTATCGCTCTCGTAGCCATTATTGCCGTCAACATCCTTGTCGGGTATCTTTTTTCACGCCGGCACGTGCCGAAGCAGGATGAAACAGGATTCAAGCTCCTCTTGGAGCAAATGAATGAACTCTCTCGAACCGTTGACTCAAAGATGGGCGAGACCACAAAAGAGGTGGCAAGCGCACTTCGTCACCAGTTTGGTGAGTCTCAGAAGCTCATTAAGGATGTCACAGAAGGATTGACTAAATTAGACGAAACGAATAAGCAAGTAATTTCATTCGCAGACCAATTGCAGAATCTCCAAGACGTACTCAAGAATCCAAAACAACGCGGAGTTTTGGGTGAATATTACTTAGAGACACTATTAAAGAATATTCTTCCTGTCGGGAATTATCAGATGCAGTATGCTTTTTCTGACGGGACCATTGTTGATGCGGCGGTGTTTGTGAAGGACCGAGTGGTTCCTATTGATTCGAAGTTTTCGCTTGAGAACTATAATCGTCTTTCCGAAGCTCGTGAACCCGCCGAGAAAGAACGTCTTCACAAAGTGTTCGAGAATGACCTTAAGAATCGGATACTTGAGACCTCTAAATACATCAAGCCGGAAGAGGGAACAACCGATTTCGCGTTTATGTTTATTCCTCATGAGGCGATTTATTACGACCTTTTGGTAGGAAAAGTAGGGCTCCTTTCTGAGGAGAATCTCATTCAGCGCGCGGCCGGTAAATATCACGTCATCATTGTTTCGCCAACTTCTTTTCTTGCGTATCTCCAGACGGTTTTACAGGGTCTGAAGGGGATGGAGATAGAGGAGAAGGCGAAAGAGCTTCGTGTGGCGGTTGAAAAAATGGTGAAGCACTTTGAGAACTATGGAACCTATCATGAGAAGCTTGGAAATGCGCTCGGCACTGTGGTAAACCACTATAATGCCAGCGGGAAGGCCTTTGGACTCCTCCAGAAAGACGTAAAACGGGTGACTGACGGCTCTACATTCCGCTATGAGGTACAGTCGCTTGAGAAGCCTTCTGAGGTGGAAGGATAGGCTTGCAATAGGAGGTTTTTCATGTAGAATGAGGCACTAATCTAATTTATGGCTATCGTAGCGAAGAAAACCGCACAGAAGAGCCCTGAGACGCCCGCAAAGGCGTCTACGAAGTCTGCGGGAGGTGATGAGTTTGCCGTCATAGCTACGGGTGGTAAGCAATACGTCGTCTCGGAGGGGCAGAGTATTAAAATTGAGAAACTTTCGGGGGAGCATAAGGAGGGAGATACTGTAACGTTCGATAAAGTGCTTATCGTTGATAACGGCGCTGATACGACTATCGGTACGCCTTATATTGCAGGGGCAAAAGTGACCGGCACTCTTCTGAAGGCCGGACGTTCCAAGAAAGTGGAAGTCATCAAATACAAACAGAAGAGCCGTTACTTTGTCCGTCGAGGCCATCGCCAACATTTCTTTCAGGTCAAGATAACCTCAATCAAGTAAAAACCTCCCATCCGGGAGGTTTTCTTACGTTCTATTCTTGAGAGCGCTTGTTATCGTCTCAGGGTCGGAATATTGCAGTTCGGTACCGGTTGAGAGACCTCGACCGAGTACACTGATGCGTACCTCTTTCCCGACGAGGGGAGTAAGGAGCGAGCGCACATACATCGAGGTGTGTTCTCCCTCAGGGTTTGCGTCAAGTGCAAGAATAATTTCTTTCAATCCGACTTTCTTTTTCTCGAGTACGTACGTACGGAGTGGTGTGATTCGGATATGCGCTTCAGGTTTCTCATCAATGAGGGGGATGGTGCCACCGAGTACGAAATAATGACCGTGATATCCGCCACTTTTTTCAATAGATTCGATATCTACATCGTGTCCGACAATCATGAGGAGTCCGTTATCTCGACTGGCGTCAGCACACAGCACACACTGTTTTTTCTTCGATGTGGCGCCCACAAAGAGCTTACCGCATGAGGTGCAGTGCGAAACCGCTCGCTTTGCTTGGAGCAGAAGTTCTGAAAGAGAAGCAACCTGCTTTTGACTGCGCGTGAGCATGTAAAAAGCGAATCGGCGCGCTTGTCGCGGACCAACGCCGGGAAGTCGTGAGAACTCTTCGATGAGTGATTCTATAATGTCGGGCATACTCAATACTTAAAAGGCACCTAAATCAGGAGTGCCGTTTTGGGCCGGCGAATCAAAGTCTTTAAAACCTGCTTTCTCGATAGAGAGGAATGTTCCCTTTTTATCATCGAAATAAAGTTCTACTTTGCCGGTAGGGCCATTGCGGTGCTTTTCGACCATAATCTCGGCAATGTTGGGCTTATCCGAGTCTTCTTTATATTTATCCTCACGGTGGATGAACATAACGACATCTGCGTCTTGCTCGATTGAGCCTGAGTCGCGGAGGTCTGAGAGACGCGGACGACCTCCACGTTGTTCGACGGCACGAGAAAGCTGAGAGAGCGCGAGGACAGGCACATTGAGTTCGCGAGCAAGCTGTTTGAGCGAACGTGAGATTTCAGTGACTTGCTGGTAGAACGAATCAGAGCCACCACGCATCCCAGAGAGCATGAGTTGGAGATAGTCGATAACGATGAGTCCTAGATTTTTCTCCCGAGTAAGTTTTCGTGCGACGGAGCGCATCTTAATCATTGATTGTCCCGGCTGGTCGTCAATATATATAGGTGCTTTCGCGAGCGTATCGAGTGCATCGCGAATACGGTCAAAGTCATTACTAGAGGATACGTGGCCGGTACGTAGTGCCCATGCGTTGACACGCGACTGTGCCGCAAGCATACGGTCGACGAGCTGTTGAGAACTCATTTCAAGTGAAAAGATGGCGACTGACGTGTTGTGTTGGATGGCCGTTTGGCGAGCAATATCGAGTGCAAGCGTGGTCTTTCCCATTGACGGGCGCGCCGCGAGGATAATGAGGTCAGCTTTTTGGAATCCGGCTAGGAGATTATCGAGCTCTTTGAATCCGGTTGGAATACCACGAAGCTCATCTTTTGATTTATGGAGTCGGTCAAGGCGTTCCCATGCGTCACCGAGCATTTCACGTAATTCGACGAAACGGTGTTTACCCGAGGTATTCGTTACATCAAAAAGCTTTTTTTCAGCACTATCGAGTATCTGTTCAAGCTCATCTTCTTCATTGTGTCCAAGGTGCCGTATGTGTTCGGCCGCTTCGATGAGCTCTCGCATCGAATTCTTTTTCTGTACAATCTCAGCGTAGTGTTTTGCATTGACTGAGGAGGGGACTGAGCCGGCAAGCTCGGCGATATACTGGGCGCCGCCGGCGCGTTCGAGGAGTTTTTTTTCTTCAAGGCGTGAGGTGAGGGATAGGAGGTCGATAGGCGTTCCTTTTCCAAAGAGTTCAAGCATCACTTCGAAGATGAGGCAGTGCTTTTCTGCGTAAAATGAGCGTGGCGTGACCAGGTCAACAATGTCGTTGAGTGCATCCTGACGGAGGATTATGGAGCCGAGCAGGGCCTGCTCGGCTTCAAGATTCTGAGGTGGGATGCGTAATGGGTCGATTGCTGTTTTTGCCATTACAGAGGATTGTACCACGCGCGTTTGCGTGGCAAGTCTAGCCTTGGGCTTAAACCTGTGACCAAGATGGGGATAGAGACTAGGAACTCGTTTTCTTGAGCTTTGGGCCTGATTCTGAGTCAATAATTTCGTATCCGGCTTCTCGTATTTTCTCCCGAAGTTCGTCCGATTTCTTGAAATCCTTGTCTTTTCGCGCCGTTTCGCGTTCCTCGATAAGTTCTTGTATTACAGACGGTATACTCTTTAGGCTAACCCCTTTTGTTTGTTGCTCGACAAACGCTTGTGCTTCGGCGAGGTTTAAGCCGAGCACACGGTCAAAATCAAGGAGAGTCGCTTTTTTATCAGTGTTCGATACCGTAGTATCTTTGACAAGTTTCCAGAGGACAGCGATTGCTTTTGGGGTGTCGAGGTCATCATGTATCGCCGTATCAAACTCGGTACGGTAGGATTTGCTGATTACCCCTTTCTTCTTCCCGAGTTCATCAACGAAATAACGCTGTAGTTTGAGAAATGCTGTTTTCGCTCCTTCAAGTGCTTCCCACGTGAAATTTGTCTGGGTTCGGTAGTGTGCGGTGAGGAGCCAGTAGCGATATGAAAGTAAGGGTATGGTTTTGTCGCTGACGTGCTTCGGTAGAATCACGTTGCCAAGAGATTTCGATATCTTCTTTCCGTCAATCATGAGGTGTGCGACATGAAGCCAGTAATTTACTGATTTCTTTCCGAATGCCGCTTCGGATTGCGCAATTTCGTTTTGATGGTGTGTTGGGATATGGTCGATGCCTCCCGTATGAATGTCAAAGTGGTGACCCAGGTATTTACTCGACATCGCCGAACATTCGATGTGCCAGCCGGGAAATCCCGTTCCCCACGGGCTTTCCCATTCCTGTTTGCGTTTCTCATCTTTTTTTGAAAATTTCCAGAGCGCAAAATCGGTCGGGTGTCTCTTTTCCGGATTTGCTTCAACACGTGTTCCTTCCTGAAGTCCTTTGAGGTCTATGTGGCCGAGTTTCCCGTAGTCAGGGAATCGGGAGGTGTCGTAATAAACGCCGTCCGATGTCTGATACGTGTACCCTTTTTCTTCCAATGTCTTGATGAAGGCGATTTGTTCACCGACATGTTCGCTGGCTCTTGGGAACAGTGTCCCGCTAAGGTCTATGTTGAGTGCGGTAAGGTTTTCTAGAAAATCATCGGTATAGATTTTTGCAATTTCGGCAGGGCTTTTGTGTTCGCGTCTCGCACCCTCCTCCATCTTATCGGTGCCTTCATCGGCGTCAGAGGTAAGATGCCCGACATCAGTAATATTGATAATTTGTTTGACTGAGAATCCTGCCCGAAGAAAAAGTCGCTTGAGGAGGTCAGCAAAAATGTAGGCTCGGTAATTGCCGATATGTTGGTAGTTGTAGACCGTTGGACCGCAATGATAAAGCGAAACGGTTCCACGTTTGATAGGTGTGAAGTTTTCTTTGTTTCCCGAAAGCGTGTTGTAGAAAGAAATAACCGTTTGTTCGGGTGCGGGGTTTTTTCGGCGGAAGAGCTTGTTGAGGAAGCTTACAGCCATTTTTTAAATTTGAAATGTAAAAAGAAGAGTCCAGTTAGACCTGCCATGATGGCCATGATAATCCAGAAATCGAACTTGTGGCCGATAATCGGCAGGTATGAAGTATTCATGCCGAAAATAGTTGCGATGAGTGAGAGCGGAAACATGACGAATGCCATGATGGTGAGCGTTTTCATAACTTCGTTTTGTCGAGTTGAGAGCAGTGAATTGTTTGTTTCGCGGAGTTCGGCGAGTAGTTCGTTAGCATGCAATATTTCGTTTTCAATACGATAATATTCGTTTGTGATGGACCGCATTGGATAGGTGAAATCTTCACCGAAGAATCTCACTGAGGCCGCGGAGATAGAGTCGAGTGCCTGTCGGTGGGTGCGGAGAATGCCTTTGATGGTGAGTAAATCGCGCCCGAGGCTTGAGATACTGGTTACCATCTCCCTCTCTTTCCCCGAGAACGTTCCTGTCTGGATAGTGCCGAGTCGTTCCTTAAGGCTCTCAATTTCATTTCCGGTTGCTTTATAAATATGTCGCAACATGTGGTAGAACACGAATCCTGCATGTTCTCCCATATCACTTCGGTCGAGAATGGCGTTGACTTCAAACACTTTTGAGAATTCGTGGATTGGGTCGATGGTTTCGTAGTGGGCCGTAATGATGAAATTTTCTCCAATGATGAAATCGATTTCTTGTTTTCCACTGCCGTTGTGGGTGTGCCGGATGGCGGGGAAGTGGAGAATGAGGAAGAGGTATTCGTGGTAGAGGTCAACTTTCGGTTTTGGCGAAGGTTCGGCAAGTTCTTCGGCGAGCACGCGGTTGAGCCCGAATTCTTTTGCCACGGAGATAATTTCTTCGTAGGTCGGTGAAACGAGGTCAATCCATTCTACGGATCGATATGCATACCGGTTTATCATAGTTAGTATTATATCGCACCTGCAAGCTATACAAAGGTTTCTATCCGACATAGTTGTTTGACCCTCTCCGTCCTTTCTGTGATAATGAATCGCACATAATGAATCCTCTTCCAAAAGGGAAAGTCGTCGGTGCGGTGTTCGTCCTCGTGATGTTCGCTGTTGTTTTTTATGCCGGGTATTCGTATGGAATTGAAAAAGCACCGGCGTACTACAAAGTGGCCGGACTTGAGCATATGCAGGAGGGAATGCCCGAAGCAGTTGATTTTTCAGCGTTCTGGCAAGCATGGCAAATCATCAGTGAAAAATATGTTCCGACTCGGGTTTCGACGACGACAGAAGATAACGGCATTGTAGGAAATCAGGAGAAAGTGTGGGGAGCCATTGAAGGTCTCGCCGGGTCTCTCAAGGACCCGTATACCGTTTTCTTCCCACCGGAGGAGCACAAACTATTTGAAAGTGAGATATCGGGAACCTTTGAAGGTGTTGGTATGGAGATTGGCGTCAAGGACGGAGTGCTTACCGTTGTGGCGCCACTTAAGGATACACCGGCGTATCGTGCCGGCATCAAAGCGGGAGACAAAATTATTATGATTGACGGAGTATCATCTGACGGATTGAGTACGGATATCGCTGTTCGAAAGATTCGAGGCCCTCGAGGGACGGAAGTGAAATTGACTATTGTTAGAGAGGGGAGAGCTGAGCCGTTTGTGTTGCCTGTTGTTCGAGACGTCATCGTCATTCCGGTCATCGATACTCAAGTGAAGCTTTCTGACGGGACGACATCGCCGGATAAGAAGGTGGGATTGCGCGATGACGGAGTGTTTGTCATCAAACTCTACAGTTTTACAGCCCAGTCGCCAAACCTCTTTAGGGATGCGCTCAGGGAGTTCGTTCTCTCAGGCTCGAATAAGCTTTTACTCGACCTCCGTGCAAATCCGGGGGGGTATCTTGAGGCCGCCGTTGATATGGCAAGTTGGTTCTTGCCGGCCGGGAAAGTGGTTGTCAAAGAAGAGTATGCAAAAGACGACGTCAGAATCTATCGAAGTAAGGGGTACGATATCTTCAGCGATACGTTGCGTATGGTGATATTGGTGAACGAGGGTTCGGCGTCAGCCTCGGAAATTCTCGCCGGTGCACTTCGTGAGTACGATATTGCCGAACTTGTCGGTACGAAGACCTTCGGCAAAGGTTCTGTTCAGGAGCTCGTGTCAGTCACTCCGGAGACATCTCTCAAGGTTACGGTTGCCAGGTGGTTGACTCCGTCAGACAAAAATATTTCTGATGAGGGATTGACACCCGACCACATTGTTGAAGTTTCTCCCGATGACCTTAGCGAAGGTGATGACCCTCAATTCGATAAAGCGCTCGACGTGTTGCTTGGATTATAGATAGCGGGAAGCTACTTGGCAAAACACCTTTTTTCGTGTAGTATTTCATACTGTTAACTTTTCACACTATGAAAGTAATTTTGCTACAAGATGTGTCGGGAGTGGGGAAGAAGCTCGATGTAAAGAACGTGGCCGATGGCTACGCGCTCAACCTTCTCATCCCGAAAGGACTTGTCCGGGAAGCCACCAAGGGGTCGCTAAAGAAGGCTGAAGCCGAGAGGGCCCGGCTTGAGGCGGAACGCAAGATTCATGAAGACCTCCTTGTAAAGAATCTGTCAGCCCTTGAAGGTAAGTCAATTCATATCTCCGAGAACGCTAACGAAAAAGGTCATCTTTTTGCGGCCATCCACGAGAAAGAGATAGCGAACAAGCTAAAAGAAGAATTGCGTGTTGAAGTGCTTCCGGAATTCATCAAGCTCAAAGAACCACTCAAATCAATAGGAGAGCACACTATCGAAGTGAGAGTTCATGATAAGCACGCTACGTTTACACTCAACGTCAAAGCTAAATAGAATATCTTCTGAAACGTATTCTTGTTAGAATTGGTTTATCCCGCTTTGCGTGAAAATAACCGTTAGGGGAGGGTCTGGGCTTAGCTACAACGTAAAAAGCCTGTTGTATGACGACGTGACCACACAACAACAGTGCGATAGCTTGGACACACGCACTAGGCACCTCCCGATTCGTCGCGGAGGTGCTCTTCTTTTTATTATCTTATAAATGTGGCCAAAGAGAAAACCTCCCGAATGGGAGGTTTTATGCGGTGAGAATGTTTGCTACTTTCTTGACGACGGTCTTGTTGTCGAAATTGGTTTTGCGTTTTCGTGAGAACTCAACCGTACCGTCCTTGAGGGCGTAGAGAGTGTGGTCTGTTCCCACACCAACATTTTTCCCAGGGAGAATTCGGGTTCCGCGTTGGCGTACGATAATAGCTCCGATTCTTGCTTTTTCGCCATCATAAAGCTTTATGCCGAGGAATTTCGGTTTTGAATCTGTTAGGTTTTTTGCTGTTCCGCCTGCTTTTGTATGTGCCATGGCTGTAAGTTACAATATCGATATAACGGAATGAGTATAACCGGAATCAAGGGAATAATCAAGGCCCTCTTTCAGGACCTAAGGGGAGGGCTCTGGGCACCTTTTATCATTGTCATGACTGCCTGTGGAGCTTTCGCGCTCGGACGTTTTTCGGCTCTTCCGGAAGGCAGTTTTCGTATAGAGCAGAAAAATCTCCTCCAGGCGAGTGTGGTTGCTTCAGAGAAGGGGACTCGCTACCATTTTCCCTGGTGTGCCGGAGCTCAGAGTATAAGCGAAGAAAATAAGCTTTGGTTCGATTCTGCAAAAGAGGCCCGACAAGCCGGCTATGAAGGGGCTTTAAATTGTAAGGGGTTGGAACCGTAACGCATGTCGATATACGTTGCGGTTAGCACTGAGCATCATTGCACGGTAGAATTGAGACATGATTGTTGTTGATATGGAATCAAGCGGTCTTGAGCCCGCAACGCACGGTCTACTTTCTGTTGGCGCCGTTGATTTTTCGAATCCAAATAATCAGTTTTATGAGGAGTGTCGATTGTGGGAAGGTGCACATATCGACCCTCAAGCGCTTGCCGTAAACGGCTTTACGGAAGTCGATGCTCATGAGCCGACCAAACAAACCGATAAAGAGCTTATAGAAAAATTTATCGCGTGGGCGGGGCAGTGTCCGGAAAAAACTATAGCGGGGCAGAATCCGTCACTTGACCGAGATTTTCTTCGTGCGGCTGCGTACCGACACCATATCAATTGGGAGTTTGCACACCATACGATTGACCTTCACTCCGTTGCCTATCTCCACATGGTTCAACGAAAAGAGCGCATTCCCGAGATTCGCAACCACTCAGCTCTCTCAATGAGTATTATCTTGCGATATTGCGGATTGCCGACCGAGCCTCGTCCTCATAATGGTTTAAACGGCGCAAAGTATGAAGCTGAGGCATTTTCAAGACTGTTCTATGGAAAGAATTTCTTGCCCGAATTCTCTTCGTTTGCAATTCCGTGGTAATTTTTAAAAACTCGGGCTACAATAACCCCTTACGGGGTATAGTATAAAAGCAGTATACACGCATGGGGTGCGTGAGGCCCCGGAGCATTACCGGGTACCCCGAA
>CAYGFK010000002.1:0-92710 GCA_964349135.1 uncultured Candidatus Saccharibacteria bacterium
TTCGCTTCAAGCATCATCTGCTTGATCTCCAGTTCCATGGAACCTTTTTTTCCAAGGGAAATGATCAAACGCAGATAGTACCCAAGAGCAACTCCTGCGAGGGTACCAAGCCCCGCGAGGAGGAGTACTATTTTAAGCGACATGTATTTCGAAAAGATTTCCCGCTTAGGCCGCGAGTCCGAGCTGAATTCGAGGGATTGTCATGAAAGAAAAACGTTCAGTCATAGTGGAGATTCGGAGCTGGTGCTGTAGAGGTGAAATCTTCAATGTTAAATTCCTAACATCCCTATCATACTGGAAAGAATCGATTTTGTCTAGTTTTACGGCCAAGAAAAAAACGGGCGTTTGCCCGTTTTTTTCTACTTATTTTCAGGTTTTGTTTTATGAATATGGTCGATGATTCCATACTTTTTAGCTTCGTCCGCGTCCAGGAAGAAGTCTCTGTCTACGTCCTTCTCAATTTTTGAAAGCGGTTGGCCGGTCATATGCGCAAGTATTTTGTTGAGCACTTCGCGGTTCTTGAGAATTCGGCGTGCGCTAATCTCGATATCAGTGGCTTGGCCTTCTGCTCCGCCATGTGGCTGGTGAATCATAATTTCCGCGTTTGGAAGGGCGTATCGCTTACCTTTGGCGCCTGAAGAGAGAATGACGGCCCCCATTGAGGCGGCCATGCCAACACAGACCGTGGCTACGTCAGGTTTAATATGATTCATGGTGTCGACAATAGCGAGTCCTGAGGTCACCTGTCCGCCGGGAGTGTTGACGTAGAGGAAGATGTCCTTCTTTGCGTCTTCCGAGGCGAGAAAGAGGAGTTGGGCAATGATGAGGTTTGCAACGTGGTCGTCGATAGGGCCACCCAAAAAGATGATTCTCTCTTTCAAGAGACGTGAGTAGATATCAAATGCGCGCTCGCCTGCGCTCGTTTTTTCGATAACGGTTGGAATCAGAATCTGTGATGAAGGATTTTTCATACTATTTTTATTTATTGGTTTACAGTAGCACAAAGAAGTATAGCAAAAAGAAAGTTATTTGACAATATATATATTTCATGTCACCTCTTTCTTTCTTGCGCAGGGGTGCTGTGTTGTTGCGACTTATTTTCTCATATACAATAACCTCATGAGGTTACACCATTTTTTTATCGAACAGCGTTTGAAAGACGCGACAAGTGGGGAAGTGCTTGTTGCCGACCCTGAACGAATCCATCAGTGGCTCCGCGTGTTTCGGTTTGGTCCAGGTGATAAAGTAGTTCTCCTTGATGATACAGGTCTTGAGTTTGAGGCGGAATTCAGTGCCATTACGCCCGGGGCGGCGACCCTTCAAATCAATCAGGTCCGGGAGAATACGAAAGTTCCGGCCCAAGAAGTGTTTTTGTTTCAGTCGCTCATCAAGAGCGACAAGTTCGAGTGGGTACTTCAAAAAGGTACCGAGCTTGGCGTGTCGCGGTTTATGCCTATTCTGGCCGACCGGAGCGAAAAGAAAGCTATCAATTTTGAGCGAAGTAAGAAAATTATCGTTGAGGCAAGTGAGCAGTGCGGGAGAGGGAGACTTCCGAAGCTTTATGAGGGCATGAAGCTCGAAGAGTCATTTGGTCTCTATGATGCGAAATCGATTGTGTTTCATCCGGATGCGCCACGGTTTGATAAGCGGGATTTTATCGCTGATAAGCATCTAGCGGTTTTCATTGGCCCGGAAGGGGGGTGGAGTGACCGGGAAATGGACCTCTTCAAGAATAAAAATGTTCCGGTTTTCTCGTTCAGTCCTCTTATCTTGCGAAGCGAGACCGCGGCCATAGCCATTTCGTCGCTTATCCTTTTGTAAAAAACACGCGACTAACGAGTCGCGTGTTTTTTACTTCTTTCTGAACAGGTCGAGCACTTTTTGCCTCATCAGCGCCTTCTCCACATAATGCCTCGCTGATTCTTTGTCGGCGTCTTTATGGTGCTCGAGGAGGTGTTCGGTTTCGTGATTTATCTCTTCATCCGAGATTTGGATATTTTCAGTCTTTGCGATTTTTGGGATGATGAGTTCGAAGGTTGCGCGTTTTTCCGCATTCTTTCGCCATTCGCTACGGAGCTCTTCCTGAGTTTTCTTTATCTTTTGAAGGTAGTCTTCTTGTTTCATGCCCATGCGTTCGATGTCGCGCGCAAATTCGGTTTCCATTCGGTCGAGCTCGTGCTCGACGAGTGCATCGGGGATATCAGTCTTTGTTTTTGATACGACCGCTTCGACGATATCGAGCAGTACTTTTTCCTCTTCGCGTTTTTGCTTGTCAGCGAGTAAGTCGTTCTTCAGTTTTTCTTTGAACGCGGCGAGTGAGTCAAAGGCGCCAAGTTGTTTTACGGTCTCGTTCGTGAGCTCAAAATTCGTCTGGTCCGATTTTCCGCCGGCCTGTTTCTGTTGTCCCAGTATCTTTTGGATGTGAGTTAGTGCTTCTTCAAGTTCCTTGTCGGAAACGTTCAGGGCAGCGGGTTTTCCTCCGTTTTTTTCTGTGGCGATTGCTTTGTAGTCGGGGAGTTCGATGTCAGGGACAAGCGATACGCGCATGGTGAATTGGAGCGGATTGCCGAGGGCAAGTTTGGTGATGGAAATGGAGGGTTGGCCGATAAAGCTAAACTGTCTTTCGGCGAGAATGCTCACCACACTTTCATTGACGGCTTTTTCGGCTGCGCGTTCGAGCACGTGCATAGAGCCAACTTTTTCGAGCACGAGTTTTTCCGGCACCTTCCCTTTTCTGAATCCCGGGAGTTCGGTTTCGGCCGTGATTTCTCGGAGTGCCTGTCCGTGGTATCGAGTCAACTCCTCGGCACCTATCTCAATCGAAAACTCCTTTGTCGATTTTCCCGCTTCTTTTTCAGAGAGAATCGTGTAGCGTGTTGATGTCATAAGTTTCCGTAGTTTATCCGTTGTCGAGTGTCGCGTCAAATGAAAACATCCGTCTGCCACGGTGGCGGACGGATGTTTCGAGTGGCTTGTCGTTACTCGTTATTCCGCAAGTGCGGCATCAAGTTCCGTTTCAATAGCACCGAGTTCAGTGTCGATGTCTCCGATTAGGGTGGCCGAGAGGTCTGCACTGATATCCTGAACTGTATCAGAAGCACTGAGCGGTTGGATTTCCTGATTTTCTAAAGGATTCGCGTCATTGTTGAGCTCGGCTCCCCAGAAATAAAGTCCTCCGATGGCGAGTACGATGATGATAATAACGATGCCGATAATCGCACCGACAGACGATTTCTTCTGTGTCTGCATAGGTGGTATCTGGTTTGCTTCATCCATGGTTTCTTATGTCTTAGTAGTTAGTAAAAGATTACTCAGAATCTGTGGTATTCGTTGACGTTGCATTATTGGTGCGCGTCCCCGGTTTGATTGAATTGATGACGTCAACAAGACTGGCGTGAGCCGCCTTAAGGGTATCTCGTGTTGTCGCAATCGCCTCACGAACTCCTTCGAAAGCCTCTTTAGGGTCTTCTGCATTAAGCGCGGTTTCGATAGCTGTTTCGACGCCTAGTACGGCAGTGCCCGCTTCGGTAATGGCAATACGTGCTTCGCTAAGCTGTGTTCGCATGTCGTCCACATCACCTCCGTCCGCTTCGACTTTATCAAGTCTGGTTTCGATGCGTTCCGCAATATTTTCCATTCGTGTAACGGCATCACTTAGACGTGTGACGATGCGTGCAACATGGTCGCGTATTGTTTGCTTTCGATGGTCGGCAATTTTCTGTTGATTTTCTTCGCGCTTCTCTGCTCGCACCGCGCGATTTTCTTCAAGTTGTAATTTGAGCGCTTCGCGTCTCTCTTGTACTTGAGTGCGCGCGTTTTCAGCGTTTCCATACAGGGTAGGAGTTGCTTCTTCTGCGAAGGCAATGTTTGAAAGTGCCATCATCACTATCACTCCTGTTCCTGTGACAACATTAAATGATTTCATACGTTGTTTGTTAATGCTTGTAATATCCCTCTTGATTATGAGGGCATTATACTGAATGAGACGATGCAAGGACAAGACTTGTTACATGGGAAGAATGTGTTCTGGTCTCTAAAAGAAAAACACCCTCCATCCGCTGTGACGGATGGAGGGTGTTTTTTGGGGAGAGTCGTTAGGCAATCATGCTGACGATGAGCAGTGCGACGATGTTGAGGATTTTAATCATCGGGTTGATAGCCGGTCCCGCCGTGTCTTTATATGGGTCGCCCACGGTGTCTCCGGTGACTGCGGCCTTGTGGGCGTCCGAACCTTTACCCCCAAAGTTTCCGAGTTCGATGTATTTCTTGGCGTTATCCCATGCACCGCCTCCCGATGTCATTGAGATGGCAACGAAGAGTCCGGTGACGATTGAACCTACGAGGAGTCCTCCGAGTGCGACTGGGCCGAGGGTGAAGCCCACGAGAATCGGGGCGACGACCGGAATGAGCGCCGGAACAACCATTTTTTTAAGAGCATCAGAGGTTACGATATCTACGCAACGTGCATAGTCAGGCTTTGAGGTTCCCTGCATAATTCCGGGAATCTCGCGGAATTGACGACGTACTTCCTCGACCACTTTACCTGCGGCTTTTCCGACAGCTTCCATTGAGAGAGCCGCAAAATAGTAGGGGAGAAGACCTCCGATAAAGAGGCCGACTATGACGAGTGGGTCACTCAAGCTAAACGTCAGATTCGGAACAAGGTTTGTGTACTCCGCAAAAAGGACCAGCGCGGCGAGACCGGCAGAACCGATAGCATAGCCCTTGGTGACTGCTTTAGTTGTATTACCGACTGCGTCGAGCGGGTCGGTGACATCGCGCACTTCTTTCGGGAGACCTGCCATTTCAGCGATTCCTCCGGCATTGTCGGTGATAGGGCCGTAAGAATCAATCGCCACAATGATGCCGGCCATGGAAAGCATGGACATAGCGGCTACGGCTATTCCGTACAGACCTCCAAAGTGATATGAAGCCATGATGCCGACGACAATCGTAAGCAGTGGCCATGCGGTTGATTTCATGGAAATAGCGAGACCTTGGATGATGTTGGTTCCATGTCCGGAACGAGATGCTTGCGCTATTGATTTAACAGGATTGTATTTGGTTGATGTGTAGTATTCGGTAATAAGGACGAGAAGTGCGGTGACCACAAGGCCGACTAAGGTGCAAAAGAAAAGGTTTAAGGTGCTGTAGATACCGTTCGTGCCCATAATCATTTTGGTGACGGGATAGAAAGCGATTCCGGCAAGGATTCCCGAGACGGCAAGTCCTTTATACATAGCCCCCATGATGTTTTTGCTTTTGCCCATGCGCACGAACCACGTTCCAATAATTGAGGCGATTATGGCGACACCTCCTAAAGCGAGTGGATAGATAAGCGCACCTTCAAAATCTTTGAAAATGCTCGAACCCAATAACATGGCGGCAATCGTGGTTACCGCGTAGGTTTCAAACAGGTCGGCTGCCATACCTGCGCAGTCGCTCACGTTGTCTCCAACGTTATCGGCGATAACTCCTGGATTTCTCGGGTCATCTTCGGGAATGCCGGCCTCAACTTTACCGACGAGGTCGGTGCCTACGTCAGCGGCTTTGGTAAAGATACCTCCACCCAAGCGAGCAAAGACTGAAATGAGCGAAGCTCCAAAGGCAAGGCCGATGAGCGCGTGAAGGTCGCGGGTAATCCAGTAAAATCCTGCGGTGCCAAGAAGAGCAAGTCCGACAACGAATAATCCGGTTACTGACCCTCCGCGAAAGGCGAGCGCGAGAGCCGGGGACAGTCCTCCCCGCGCTGCTTCGGTGGTGCGTACGTTTGCGCGAACAGAAATATTCATGCCGATATACCCCGCAAGCGCCGAGAAAAGAGCTCCAACGAGGAAGCCGAGCGCGGTGGCAATGCCGAGCCCTGCCCACAATATGACAAACAAAATAGCCGCGATAGCCGCGATAGTTTTATATTGGCGGTTGAGGTAAGCTTTTGCCCCCTGACGTATCGCGTCCGCGATTTCTTGCATCTTTTCGTTACCCGAACTTTTTTTGAGTATAGAACGAGCCAGGATAAATCCGTAACCAATAGCTAATGCCGAGCTGAATAATGCAAACAGAATGTATGAATTCATAGTTCCTAAAAATTACTAATTATTTTTATTCTGAGGATTTCTCTTCGGCCGTTTCTTCTTTCACGACCTTCGGAGTTTCTGCTTCCGCTGGTTTTCCCGGTTTCTCAGAAGCTCCTTCTCCTTCAGACTCTCCCTCCTCTTCTTTCGATTGAATGTCGATGCGCCAGCCGGTAAGTTTCGCAGCGAGGCGGACGTTTTGTCCTCCTTTACCGATAGCAAGCGACTGCTGGTCTGTGGCTACGCTCACTCTAGCTTGCTTTTCGGCTTCGTCAAGAATCTCGACAGAAAGTACCCGTGCCGGAGAGAGCGCGTCTTCAATAAACTGTTTCTGGTCTCCGGACCACTCGATGATGTCAATTTTTTCGCCACCGAGCTCGGACATGACCGTTGAAACGCGGACTCCTCGTTGTCCGACGAGCGAACCAACGGGGTCTACATGAGAATCGTGTGAGACGACGGCGACTTTCGAACGTGAACCGGCTTCGCGTGCAACCGCTTTAATTTCCACAACACCGGTCGCTATTTCAGGAGTTTCAATCGCAAAAAGCTTCTGAAGAAACTTCGGGTGTGAACGGGAGAGTTTGAGGAAGATGCCTTTCGGTGTTTCGTCTACTTTATAGAGGTAGGCGCGAATACGCTCGCCTTGTTTGTAGCGCTCTCCGGGAATTTGTTCCTCGTACGGAAGAATGGCACTCGTACGACCCATATCCACGTAAATATTACCTCGTTCGATACGCTGGACGGTTCCTGAAACAATGTCACCCTCTCTCTTGCCGTACTCTTCAAGGACGCTCACTTTCTCGGCTTCGCGGATTTTCTGGATGATAACCTGTTTGGCGGTTTGGGCCGCAATACGGCCGTAATCCGACTTTTCTTCAAGAGGAAAGACAATCTCATCGTTCACTTGCGTATTCGCCTTTATTTTTTTGGCGTCGTCGAGCAGGATGTGATGTTCAGGGTTGAATCGCACTTTCTCGTTACCTTCAGGGCTTTCTGGGACGTCGCTTTCGGCACCGTCCGCGTCTTCCATAATGACGTTTTCAGGGTCAACAACCGTTTTTACTTGGAAAAAGTCGGTTTTTCCGGTATCAGGGTCAAACGTTGCTCGGACAATTTGCCCGCGTTTGCCGTACTCCTTTTTATAGGCGGTTGCGAGAGCCATGGCAACAGCTTCAAGAACCTTATCCTTAGGGATACCCCGCTCTTCTTCGAGTTGGTCGAGGACTGATTTAATGACTTTTAGGTCGAATAGCATTGTAGTGTATGGTTTGGGTTTTTAAAAAAATAAGCCCGCCGGTAAGGCGAACTTTCACAGTGCTAGTATACCTGAAAGAAGTCAGTTGTCAAGCGCGTGTGTGCTATCCACGGATACGTCGATAGCACTCGACCATTGTGACGAAGATGTCATATAATAGAGAGCATGGAGGAAAGCACTCAGAGAATGCATACGCGCGTATTTTTGATTGGTTCGGCGCTTGTGGTCGCCTTTATTCTGATTTTGATAACGCTTAAGAGCGGAAGTGTTCCTACGCTACCTTCAGGTACGGTTTTCGAGCCGATTTTTACGCCGGGCGCTACTACTCTAGAGCAGAAAGAGACATTGTCAGGCATTGTCACTGAAGCTGAAGAGAGACCTCTGACGCCACAGGAAAAGACTGATATCTTACGTGAGTTTGGCGGTGAGAAGACGGCATTCTATAACCTTTCAGCGGAAGAGAAGGCGGCAATCCTCCGTGCGCTCAACAATCAATAATTTTTAATTACCAGGTAATAAATCGTATATGAAGGAGTTCAAAAAAAGATTATTAGACGGGATACAGGTTGCGGCAATTGCGCTCGCAATTTCGTTTGGCGTTTCCTACCTTTTTGCATGGACCGGCCCGGGATACACCACTCCCGGTGCGCTTCCTCCGACCGATAACGTGCCGGCACCGTTAAATATTGGAAACAATAACCAAACGAAGACGGGCGATATTTGCACAACGGCTCCGGGAGGGACTGGTGCAACGGTTTGTCTGAGTAGCCAGCCGGCTGGGGGTGTCGCTAATATTTCAGGGAGAGTGGTAGGGGGCGGGACACTTGTTAAAAGATGGGTAGGAAATTCATATATCGGATGGTGGTGTGGTTCGCCCACTGCCCCACAGCCAAATTTGTACTGGGGGTCCATCGTGTGCAATGCGACATTTCCGTTTCAGTACAATTGTTTGTCTGGCGCAAGACTGGTGTACACCGGATTACAAGGTGACTATCTTTTGACAACAGTGGAGCCGGAAGGTCACCACTTTCTCTGCGTTACCGAATGATGCCCAGTGATTTTGAGGTCTCACAATTGTGAATGTGTTACAAAACACAACCAAAAACATATCGTACAAAATCGCTTTTGCGTCTTTAGTTTTTTCATTTCTTTGTAGTCTCTTTCCGATTAGTGCAAGTGCGCAGTCGGCACTCTCGTGCTGGGGATGGTCTGACACGTCCGGGTGGATGGATTTTGAACCGGACGGCGGGGGTGTGTTCAAGCAGTCTGACGGTAGTATCACCGGATGGGCATGGGCCGACAATCTTGGGTGGATAAAATTCGGTGGGCTTTCTGATTTTCCTGTTGGTCCGGGAACTGAGAGTGAGAACGCGTATGTGGACGGCGCTGGCGTGGTGCACGGTTGGGCGCGTGCGTGCGCAGGGACTGATTCCCAAGATGATGCGATTGCTTCATGGGATTTTGATGAGGGCAGTGGTTTAACGGCTACAGATTCAAGTTTTTATGAGAATACGGCGACGCTCCAGAACGGCGTAACGTGGGGTGCTGGATATCAAGGTACCGCAGTCTCATTTGATGGCGTAAATGATTATGTCAGTGTTGTACAGAGCGCGTCGCTCGATAGAATTTATAATAATGGAGGGGGCGGTATGTCCGTCTCATTTTGGATAAAGCCTGATGTGCTTGGAAGCGTTGGAATTATGTCTCTTGGACAAGGTTCTGATACTGAATGGGATATATATACGAATGCTGCGGGACGACTTGGTTTTGAAGTTCCTCATGATGGAGGTGGTGTGCTCAATGAGCGGTTCGATAATCAGCTCATAGCCGGTCAATGGAATCATTTTGTCATTACGTGGAATGGGAATAACACATCGGCGGCAGGGGTAAGGTTATATCGTAATGGGGTGCAACAGCCGTTTAGTTTCGGGTCTAGTGGTGTTGGGAATCCAGTCGATAATTCTAACGAACCGTTTCTGATTGGGACGAATTACGCAGGAGGGAGCGGATTCGACGGTTCTCTTGATGAGGTGCGTATCTATGATAGGGTTCTTTCCGCTCTCGATGCGGAAACTTTATATGAAAATTCTCTCTCAGGGTTCACTCCCGTTTCTGGACAGTGTAATCCTGAAGGGCAGATATATTACTGCGATAAATACAGTCCCCAACCGAACGCATCGTTTCACCACGTGTATGTCGGTTGTAAGACTGCTCCGTTTACGCTCGATGCGTCAAATTACCTGACCGATTCGCAGTATGAGTGTGTTACGACGGACGAAGGGGCGTGTCTTGAATATTATGATTTCGGGCAGTGGTGGTATCTCCCCATTTCCAATTCTTTCAGTGAAATTGCACCATCGGTGTGCTCTTCCTCAGGGTATACAACGCTTGGATACACGAAATTTCAATGCGATTCTGTCGATGATATTTCTCGCGCGGACGGATGGGATGGCTGGATTAGTTTGGAGGGAGATGGGTACGCGATGTCCTATCTTGCGGGAGTTAACGCACTTACCGGATGGGCATGGGGAAGCGACGTTATCGGCTGGTTAAATTGCGTCAGTGATTGTGAACTCCTCGCGTCGTCCGGTGGCGTTGTCCTCGAATCATTTTCTACGCAGAGGTCACATCAGCAAGTTACGGTGACGAACAATACCTATGCGACGGCGCCGGCAGTTCGTATTTCATATAACCCGGTGTTAAATGTGACAGCGCCGAATGTGTACAATGTTACGCCGTGGAATAATAGCGGTACCGACAATGTCGGCCGTGTGTACTTTCAGCATAATTACCCGCTTGCCCCAGGCGAGTCAGTGACATTCGACGCACAATTTTCTCATCCGGTGGGTGGAGGGCCGAGCGTGGTTGTCTACACACTTGACCCTGCCAGTGCTATTCCGGAACCCGAACTTTCTCCTAGTGCAATCCCTGTGGCATCAACGGTAACGGTAGGAAGCGGATATGTTTCAGTGGCATTCACGACATTAAGTGGCAGATGGTATGCAATTCAGTATCGCGACGGCCCCACTGACTCATGGCATACGGCGTTTGGACGGAACAGCGGTTCCGCGATGTTGTTTGGTAGTGGAAGTTCTGGTTTTTGGCTTGACCGAGGAGCTCCTCATACAAAATCGCTCCCGTCTCCTGCAAGTGTTCGTGAGTATCAAGTCTATTTACTTCCGACAACAGGTGATTTCGGAGGGTCAGGTGCCGGTGGTATTTTCCCTCCACTTGCGTGTAATGGTCCGACCACCGAGCTCTCGGTGGTGCCGGGTGTATGTGACATCGGGGATGCGACTCAATCTGAAGTAAATGCGCTTCTCTTCATCGAATCGGCAAGTCCTGTTACCTATAACTCACTTACAGGCCTGTACTCGCAGGATGTGACCGTTTCTAATAACACCGGCAGTGCACTTCCCGGTATTCGATTACGAGTAACCAATTTGACGTCAGGTACCCTCTGGAATCCTTCCGGAAATGACGGAACCTATAACTTCCTGCAACATAACTATGCGGTACCACATGGTGCGTCGGTGACCTTCCGCGTCCTTATACAGTCCGCGTCACTCCCGCTCCCGTCGTATTCTGTCTTGGCGGTTGCGAGTTTGTCGGAGCCGTCCCTTCCATCCGGGTCTGCACTTGTGACGATAGGAGCACTCGAGTATCAGAGTAGCTCAAATCAAACCATCTTGAAGTGGACGAGCGAGGCGGGTTACTCGTATACCATTCAGTATACCGATGACGGCGGAACCACCTGGCGAACCATGTTTGGTCTAAATAGCGGTTCGGCGGTTCCTCAACCACTGCCTGTGGCGGGAAGCGGTTACGCTCAACAGACTATCGACCTCGGTTCGCCGATTTCACAATCGCCTCCAACAGGTACACGTGTGTATAGGATGTATAAATTCCTTAGTGGCAATAATTCCATTCCTTCGGTTTCCGCAAGCTACACGATACCGATGTTGCCGACGACCATGAGTCTTTCATGGGACCGTGTTGCCACCTTTGAAAATGATGTTGGCCAGACAATTCCTGTCGAGGGGTATTATGTGATGAGGTCTGGCGGTAGTCAGTCAGCGAAGTTCTTCGTTGCTAATCCGCCGAGCGGTTCGACGGTTACCTACACCGACCGTGGTCTAAACCCAGGAGGAATCTACTCTTACTCGGTGTCGATTGTCGGAGGAGGAGAAGAATTCCCGCCGGCAAATACGGTTTACCAAGCCGCGCCGGATAATTGTTTGGAGGTGCACCGTGTCGATAATTCGCTGTCTCCTATAGGAGGAACGAAGACACGTCTCGATAGCACTGATGTTTTTGATTTTGACCTCGGTACCGATAACCCTAAAGTCTTTATCAATATTTCTGAGACGACTCATACGGTTGACGTGACTGAACTAACCGGACAATCGGTTGTTGCCGGAGTGTGCGCGCATCCGCGTGATGGAGATTGCACACCGGCATTTACCGCGCCTATAACCGACCTTGGCACGTACCTGCGTTCTTCATTTACTCATCCCGTTCCGAGTCATTACCTCGGTTACATTACCAAGTTCGTGTTCAAGTATGGAAACTTTCCGGCGCCACAGAGTGTGACCGGAGTGCCTCAGTGTCAAGATGAGAGTTTGATTATTGCGAGGATTGTAGTTGAATGGGACCCTCCAACACCCGCACCAACGAGTTATGAAGTTGATGTAAAGAGACTTGGCGTGTCGCTCTCAGGATACCCAGTCAACGTAGGTACGTCTCTAATTCATACAATTCCCAATATTACGATAGCCGGTACCTATGATATCTTTGTGACGGCAATCCATGCCGGTGGGAATGCGGTAAGCGGGGTTTCTGTTGCGGTTGTTCCTGAGACCATTTGTACTCCTAACGACCTTGTTGCCCTTTCATGCACGTTTTCACCGGCTAATTCGACAACACTTCCTGTCGTTGGAAGACCTTTGGAGTTTCAGGCCTATATTACAGGCGGTACAGAACCATATACGGTGCGGTGGCAGGACAGTGACGGTCTTGATTTTACTCAAACGGAAGTTTATGGAAGTGAGCAAACGCTCACCAGAGTTTATTCACGCGTAGGAAAGAAGTCTCTCGTCATTACGACAACCGATTCAGAAGGCGAAGTAGATATTTGCGCGCTTAGTGTTACTCAAGGGCCCGACCTCAAGCTGACGCCGGTATTTGATGAATATTAAAAAACCCCTTCGCACTGTCGTGCAAAGGGGGTGATTAGGGTTCCACTCGAACCCTCACAAAGAGCGGATTTTGGTCCGGCAGAGGAGTACTTACTGTCCCGTCAGAGCCGATGGTAAGCATCGGTCCGTAGTCAATCCAGCGGTGAAGCAAGGATGGTGACGTTTCAGGTACAACTCGGGTGCCTGGAAATCCGTGAATGATGGCGTAGGCCGTCGGAAGGGAGGCGTTTTCGCTCTCGATTTGAGGAAGGGGCGATTTCTCGCCCGGAAGGGTCTGCATTTCGACAGAGACAATCGATGAGCCGGATAGTTGTCCGGTCAGGACGTCATACTCGTCGTAGAGCGTTTTTGTCTCGTCGTAGTAGAGACGCATAAATCCCGTCTGTCCATAAAAACGCATTCGGTCGGCGTCGATTTGGTACACCCTCACCACAAGTGCATAAGGCTCGTCTTGCCAGAGCGAGTCTGAACCATTCGTGGTCCAGATGTCGTCTGCAAGATTGCCATTCGCGTCCCAACGAAGGTGACGGATATACTTGACGCCTTGTGGCATCGGAGCAATGAGGAAGTTGTTATACTGCCAAGAGATTACCGAATCGGTTGGAGGAATCGGCACTCCGTTTTCGTCGAGTTCGACGGTGAAGGACGGTTTTCCGCACTCAATCCCAAGTCTGCGCGTACCTACAGGCAGAGGAACTTCCCATCGGAAGCCGATAGTCGCATAGAATTCTTTCCCTGCGTCGGCGCTTGTCACGACTTCCGTGAAGAGCTCAGTGAAGAGCGATTTCAGGGTAGTAACAAGTGTGCCCGACCCACGTTCATGTGGAGCCGATTTGGTGAATTCTACGTCGGGAACGTCTTTCCGTTTGAGGATGACGGTAACGCGGTAGACATTTTCGTCCCAGCTACGTTCGATGTTCTCGCGAGACCCTAAGAAGGGTAGCGAGGTAGGTCGTTCTTGCGGGACGGCACTAGAGGCCACCGCAAGAGAGAGGAGAATTGTGCAAAGGCACAAGACTTCTGTTTTCATACAAATCCTTTCTTAGTTGCGAGTAGCCCAGCCACTCTTTGTATTTAATTTTGAGGTCCTGTTTCTAGTTCAACACTACCACAAGAAAAATACTTTGAAAAGGTCTGTCAAGGCCGAAATATGGCTAATCTACGTGTGAAGATAAGACTTTTCCACAATTTTTCCCCTTGAAATGCACTTTTTCTTAGTTTGGAAAATAAGAGCGTGTGGTGCGGATAAACGTTAGTTGTCTAAAGGAAGTTTTATAAGTCGTCGTTTGTTACGCACAGTAAGAAACGAGCACAATACTGTTATACTAATAGGTAAGAACGTCATCGAATGCGCCCGTTTCTTCTGAGATGTACATAGAAAAGAAACAACTAAAAGATTTCGTGCTCGATTCAGGTCTCGTCTCGCAAACGGATTTTGCGAAAGCCGAGAAGGAATCGGAAAAAGGCGGTATTCCGCTCGAGGAAGAGCTTGTGCGCGAGGGAAAAATCTCCGAAGACGACCTTCGGCGAATGCAGGCCTATGTGCTCGGCATTCCTTTTGTCGACCTCCGAAGCAATAAGATAGATTTTGAGACCCTTTCTCTTATTCCGGAACCTATTGCACGTTCCAACAATATCGTGGCGTTCCGCAAGACGGACAAAGGTCTTGAGGTGGCGATGCTCGATACATCGGATTTGGGAGCAATCGACTTCGTGAAGAAAAAGGTTGACTTGAAGATTTTACCGCGACTGACGAATACGGATTCCATTAAACATGCCCTCTTGCAGTATCAGAAATCGCTCAAGGCGGAGTTCGGGGACATTATCAAAAAAGAATCCGCCTCCATTAAGACCATTTCTGAGCTTGCCGAGAATGTATCGGAGAAAGATTTGAAGAAGATGGCTGAAGACCTGCCGGTGGTGCGCATTGTCGATACGCTTCTGAAGCATGCCATTATACAGAACGCTTCGGATATCCATATCGAACAGATGGAGAAGGAGGTTGTGGTGCGCTACCGGATTGACGGTATTTTGCACGATACCATGGTGCTCCCGAAACATGTCGGCCCATCCCTCGTTGCCCGAATCAAAGTACTCTCGAACTTGCGCCTTGATGAGAAACGTCTCCCGCAAGACGGACGATTTAAGGTGGAGACAGAGGCCGATAAGGTTTCGTTTCGCGTGTCGATTCTTCCGACCTACTTTGGGGAGAAGATAGTCATGCGTCTCCTAAAGGAAAATGCAAAAGGATTCACGCTTGAAGGCCTCGGATTTCATGGTCACGCTCTCGAGTCAATCCACGGTGCCCTGAAAAGCACGACAGGAATTATTCTTACTTCGGGTCCGACAGGGTCGGGAAAGACGACGACGCTGTACACGACACTCGATATTTTAAATACTCCTGATGTAAATATTTCGACGATAGAAGACCCGGTTGAGTATCAAATGGCTCGCGTGAATCAGTCACAGGTCAAACCAGAAATTGGTTTTACCTTTGCCTCCGGATTGCGTTCGCTTGTGCGCCAAGACCCCGACATTATTATGGTCGGTGAAATTCGAGACAATGAGACGGCAGGGCTTGCTATCAACGCGGCGCTTACGGGTCACCTTGTGCTCTCGACGATTCATACCAACAGTGCCGCCGGCGCCATTCCACGTCTTTTGGATATGAAAGTTGAGCCTTTTCTTCTCGTCTCTACATTGAATGTCGTTATCGGCCAACGGCTCGTTCGTCGTTTGTCCGATTCGGGTAGAGAAAAGCGTTTCTTGGGAAAAGAGGAATTGGAAACACTTTCTAAAACGGTTGACCTTGACCGCGTCCTCACGTTTCTCAAGGAAGAGAAGATAGTCGACAAGGACCAGGGATGGGAAAAGATACCGTTCTATAAACCGACTAGCTCCAAAGAAGACGACGGTTATCAGGGACGATTGGTTATCCATGAGGTACTTCGCGTGACGTCAACAATCAGGAACCTTATCATCAAAGGCGCGGTCTCTGATGAGATAGAGGCGCAGGCGCGACAGGAAGGAATGATGACCATGCTCGAAGACGGCGTGTTCAAGGCGGTGCAAGGACTCACGACTCTTGAGGAGGTACTCCGTGTGGTAACTGAATAAGAGGGTGTATGCCGTTTTTCAAATTCAAAGCAGAAAAGCAAAATGGAGATGCGTATGAGGGAATGCGGGAAGCTCCCGATAAGTTTACGCTGTATAGCGACTTGAGGCGCGAGGGAGATACGGTTGTCTCTACCGAAGAGGTAAAAAAGAAAAAGTCAGGAGGTTTTTCAATTCCATTTTTGAATAGTTTGCTGGTCGGCGTTTCGATGCATGACCGGATTTTGCTTGCGCGCAATCTCGGGAACATGCTTGAGGCGGGACTCTCTCTCGGCCGTGCGCTCTCAGTCATTGAGCGTCAGACGACTAAGAAAGGACTCAAGACAGTGGTGCAGAAGATTGAATCTGAAATCAATCGTGGCCAACAGCTTAGCGAATCGCTCAAACTCTTCCCAAACGTGTTCTCGAAACTATTCGTGTCCATGGTTCGGGCGGGAGAGGAGAGTGGCAGTCTCCCATCCTCCCTTAAATCGGTTTCGGTTCAGATGATGAACACCTACACGCTTCAGAAGAAGATACGCGGGGCGATGATTTACCCGGCCATTATCATTTGTGTCATTATTGTCATCGCCACGCTCATGCTTGTGTATGTGGTACCGACATTGACGGCTACCTTTGCAGAACTCGACGTTGAACTACCTCTCAATACTCGCATCGTCATCGGTTTAAGCGATTTTATCCAGAACAACACATTGCTTGCGTTTGCGATTTTCGCCTCGTTTGCCGGCGGATTGGTGTGGTTTCGGAAGAAACCGTTCGGTAAACGGTTTATCGACAAAATGCTTCTTCGGATTCCCGTCATTAAGACTCTTGTACGTGAATCCAATTCCGCCCGAACCGCTCGCACACTTTCCTCACTTCTCTCAAGCGGTGTTGAAGTCGTGCAGGCGATAGAAATCACCACGGATGTTGTACCACACACGCTCTTCAAAGAGGTGCTCGATTCTGCGAAGCAAAAAGTGACAAAAGGTGAAACGCTCTCGGCGGTATTCGGTGAGAGACCCGACCTTTACCCGGTATTTGTCGCGGAAATGATAAGTATCGGAGAAGAGACAGGGAAGCTTGGAGAAATGCTTTCAAACGTTGCGGATTACTATGAAGAAGAGGTGGCGCAAAAAACTAAAGACCTTTCGACTATCATTGAACCGGCGCTTATGATTGTTGTCGGTATCGCTGTCGGCTTTTTCGCGCTTTCTATGTTGCAGCCGATGTATTCACTCGTCGATGTCATCTAGTATGACGCGAAAGAAAGATAGCCGGCTGGGATTTTCAATCGTAGAAGTACTCATCGTTATTGCCATTTTTGCCATTGCCGCAACTATCGTGCTGTCTACTTTTGTGAATGCCGGGAGTGCTCAGGCGCTCGAGAAAGATGTGGCTCGGATTACCTCACTTATTGAACGAGCCCGCTCGCTTACCCTTTCTTCATACGAAGGTAGCCGATATGGTGTGCACATCGAATCTGATGATGTCACCTTGTTTAAGGGTGCTACCTATAGCGCGGGTGTACCAGATAATGTTATCGAGACACTAAATACTAAAGTTGAGATAACGGGATATGTCATTGCAGGAGGAGGTGCGGATATTGTGTTTGACCGATTGACGGGAGAGACCGCGCAAACAGGGACAATTACGGTATCATTGAAGAGTGACCCGTTACTTTTCTTTACCGTCTCGGTCGGGGCGACGGGTCTAGTTGAAATCCAATGAATCGTAAACACATCCGACAGCGTGGTGTTAGTCTTGCTGAAGTCGTTGTTGCGGCAGCTATTGTCGCTATAGTGTCGCTCAGTCTCATTTCGGCATTTATTTTGCACTTGCGCGCCGGGCTCGCTGTCCCTGAACGAATACAGTCTACTCTGCTTGTAGAGGAAGGCATTGAAGCTCTCAAGTTTCTGCGTGATGGAAGTTGGGATACGAATATTGCGCCACTTGCACTTGATACGACGTACTACTTTTATGCGACGAGTACGACTTATGAGGCTACGACAACCGAACAAGTTTCGCTCAATAAGTTTTACCGGACATTTGTACTGTCGGCCGTTCTACGGAATTCTGACGGTATCATTGTTGATACGGGAGGTACGGTCGATGACGGAAGCAGGCGTATTGATGTGAGCGTGTCATGGCTTACTCAGAATGGGACGACCACAAAAACATTTACGACCTATCTCACTAACCTATTCTTGAACTGATGAAGTACTCTCGAGAAAAAGGATTTTCCGTCGTCGAGTCCATCATTTATCTCGCTTTAACAGCGCTTTTTATGGTGCTTATCATTGACACGCTCGTCTCTATTTCCGGTTCTTATCGGAAACTGACGCTCGCGCGTGTCCTCTCACATTCAGCAAGTGTTTCTATGGAGCGTATGACACGCGAACTTCGTACAGCAAGCGATATTGACCCGGTTGGCAGTGTGTTCGATTCTGATTTCGGGCGCGTCGTACTACATACGACCGATGCAAATGGCGTGGTTGGGACGGTTTTGTTTGCGCTTGAGGATGGAGCCGTCGTACTTTACGAGAACGGCGTATTGACCGGTCGGCTTACTACTCTGAGTGCGAGTACGACCTCTCTCTTTCTCCATTTCTATGACAACGGAACGTCCGAAGCACTCTCAATCGACATGACTCTTGAGGCTACACGTGGCGATGAAACGCGAGTCGAATCGTTCCGGACCATGGTAACACTCAGGAATTCTCCATAACCACATGACATTGATGACCCACAGAAACTATGCAAATCGTGAGCGGGGACAAGTGCTGTTCGGGACCGTATTACTTTTTCTGTTTATCTCCTCAATTATTGTTTTTGGTATTAGCCGCTCAGTTTTTCACCAGCTTAAGACGGCGATTGATTTTAGCGACTCACGCGAGGGCTATTTTCTTTCAGAGGCGTTAGCGGAAGACACGGTATATCGCATTATGCATGCGTACCCTGTTGGGTTCAGTGCAACGCTCAGTCTCAACGGACAGACGGCTTCCGCGCTGATAATTGACGGTCCGGGTACAAAAGAAATTATCTCGACGGCCGATTGGGATGATTTGGTACGCAAAACAAGAATGCGTATGACGTTTGGGAGCGGTGGCTCGTTCTTCTACGGCGTGCAGGTCGGACAGGGGGGTCTTGATATGTACAACACATCGGAGGTTATTGGGAATATTCACTCAAGCGGACCGGTAACCGGTAATAACTCCACGCAAAGTAATTACAATTATATTCGAGGTGATGTACTTTCATCAGGCACCGGTGGCATTATTTCAAAGATTCACGCTACAAGTTCTGCGTATGCGCATACCATACAAAATTCCGTTATCGATAAAGATGCTTATTTCCAAGTACTAACCGGTACGACGGTTGGGGGGAATCAGTATCCAGGGAGTCCCGACCAGGCGACAACGTCACTTCCGCTTGATGAAAGTCTTATTGATGATTGGGAGGCAGATGCAGTAGCCGGCGGTAGCGTTACCTGTACAAATGGTGAGTATTTAATTGATGCCGATACAACTTTCGGACCTAAGAAGGTTCCGTGCGACCTTCGAATCGAGAGTAATCCAACAATCACCATCAACGGAGCAATTTGGGTGACGGGTAATATACATGTTGTAAACCAGCCGGTTGTTCGAGTGAGTCCGGCCTATACTGACGTCACCATCCCCATTATTGCGGACAACCCGTCTAATCGCCTTACCTCAAGCAGTATTCTTCTTGACAACAATACGTTTTTCCAGGGAAGCGGAAATAATTCTTACCTCTTGCTCGTTTCCCGCAATGAAAGTGCTTCGCAGGGAGGTGCGGTGGACGCAATTACGCTTGCTAATAGCGTGAGCGGGGAACTGCTGTTATATGCCCCTCAAGGTAATGTAACTATGAACAACTCTGTGGATTTGCGCGAGGTAACCGCATACAAGCTTACACTCAGAAATAGCGCCAAAGTTATCTATAAAAGTGGGCTTGCTGATGTTCATTTCACCTCGGGTCCAAGCGGTGGATATGAAATTCTCGACTGGCGAGAGATAGAATAGCAGGGATGCTATAATCTCTGTATGACCAGAAAAAAGAAACTCATTGTGGGGAATTGGAAGATGAACCCTCAAACTCTTGAGGAGGCGAAAACCATCTTTTCAAAGATAAAACGCACGGTTTCTCGTTTGCGGAAGACGGAAGTGGTTATTTGTCCTTCGGATTTGCATCTTGCGACGCTCGCGAAACTTTCGGGGCGAAGCAAGCTCTCACTCGGCGTTCAGAATGTCTTTTGGGAGGACCAAGGTTTTTTCACAGGTCAGATTTCTCCGGCGATGGCCCGGAATGTTGGGGCAAAATACGCGCTGGTGGGCCACTCTGAAAAGCGCAAACTTGGCGAGACGAATGAACAAGTCGCCCTCAAACTTGAGGCTATCGTTCGTGATAAATTGTTCGGCATTCTCTGTGTCGGGGAACAGGAGCGTGATAAGGATGGTAATTTTTTCAGCGAGCTGAGAGGACAGATTACTTCATCGCTTGCTCGCGTTCCCGCGGAGTTCGTCTCCTCCTCACTTATTCTTGCGTATGAACCTGTTTGGGAGATTGGGCGCGCCGACCTTAAAGCAATGAAACCGATGGAAGTGCATGAGACGTCTATTTTTGTACGAAAGATTCTTCACGATATGTACGGCAGGAATATCGCTGAGACGGTGCCGGTGCTCTATGGCGGTTCGGTGAGTCCGGATAATGCCGAAGCAATTGTTCATGACGGGGCAGTTGACGGTTTACTCGTCGGGCGCACGAGTTTGAATTCAGCGGACTTCACGGAGCTTTTACTCAACGTAGATTTACATCGTGGCAGGCGATAAACTTTTTTTTCTCAAGGATTCTGATTTTGCTCGGGGAACGAGAATAATTCTCCGACTTGACCTCAACGTGCTATGCGAGGACGGAAGCGTGTCGAATGATTTTCGCATCAAGCGTGCATTACCGACACTTGATTTTTTGTCGAAGCGCGGATGTCGCACGCTTATCATTAGTCATTTAGATGATGAATCAGGGACTACGCTCGAACCGGTAGCGCGATATCTTGAAAAAACACATCAGGTCTCTTTTGCCCCTTCGCTCTCGTTAGCCGAATCGATGGTGAATGATATTCCTGAAGGGGGGTTTCTCCTTGTTGAAAATATCCGCCGTGAAAAAGGGGAAGTTGAGAACGACGAAGTGCTCTCGAGACGGCTCGCGGGGCTCGGAGAGTATTACGTCAATGACGCTTTTGGTGTGTCTCATCGCGAGCATGCTTCAGTGGTCGGCGTTCCCAAACTTCTCCCTTCGTTTGCAGGGTTTCTTCTTGAAGAAGAGATACGCGAACTTACGCCCGCGCTTCAGGTAGGAACGCATGCGCTTTTTGTCCTCGGCGGTGCAAAGTTTGAGACGAAGCTTCCGCTCCTACTCAAATTTCTAGACCGCTATGAACGTGTTTTTGTCGGTGGTGCGCTCGCCAATGATATATTCCATGCCATGGGTCTTGAGGTCGGTACATCACTGGTGAGCACCATTGCTCCAGACCTTACGACCATGGTGAACAATCCTAAACTGCGAGTTCCGCTCGATGTGCTTATTGAGCGTGACGGCAAAACGCACACAGAGCCTCCGGAGGCACTTAGTGTCTCGGACCGTATTGTCGATGCCGGACTTAAGACAGTTATGCTCCTTGAAGAGTTTGTGGCTCAATCGGATTTTGTTCTCTGGAACGGCCCGCTTGGCGTCTATCAGGAAGGGTTTACGGTAGCGACTGAACAATTTGCGAAAACAGTTTCTCGTAGCAGGGCAAAATCAATTATAGGTGGTGGCGATACGATTGCCGCCGTAGAGCGCATCGGCAAGCTTGATGAGTTCGATTTTGTTTCAACGGGTGGCGGTGCGATGCTTGAATATCTCTCGAAGGAGACCTTGCCCGGCATTGAAGCGCTTAAGCGCTAAGATTCTCTCGTATCTTGATGGCGTTTGTCTCAAAGTCTTTTTTGTTGCCCCGAGTTGCACTTGAAGGAAATACCCAGATGTGTGCGTGCGGGACTTCGTCGCCGACGATTCGTGAGAGTACTAAGTCGGTGTTGAATGCTTTTTTCTGTGCACGCGCTATTTTTTTTGCGACTTCGAAGTACGCACCTGCATTTGGGACATCCCAAACCCAACGATAATGGGTTTTTGGAATGACTTGAACGTGGCCAGGTGATTCGGGGTTGATATCGAGAAAGGCGAGGAATACGTCATCCTCATAGACTTTATGGCTTGGGATTTCGCCGTTGACTATCTTGCAGAAAATACAATCTTCCATGTTCACGATTGTAACATAACAAAAACCCCTCGGCGGTGCCGAGGGGGTGGGGAGCTAGTCGATACTGAGATTGTCGAGTGAACTCACAATACGTTCAATGCATTTCTGCTCGTCAGTAAGGTCCAAAAGGAATTCCTCGAATTTTGGTGGTAGGCCTGGGTAAACACGGTCATGTGGTGAATGCCACCATAACGTTGCACATTCTATTCTGTCCCGCGTGTTTTTTTGGAGAAGACGAAATTCCCATACGCCATCGGCTTTCCAAACCAGACAAAGGCGAACAGCGTTTAGTTCGTCTGCATGCCAAATTTGTCCGATGGGCAAGGCAAGCGCATGTTCGTTATCCTCCGCCCTATCGCTTATTTGGGACGTGACTAAGCTCCGCAAAGTCTGAGAATTTTTGAAAATCTGTCCAACTGTCTCAGAACACCGTTGAAGTAACGAAGTCACGGAATCTTTCCGTTGGGTAAGTGCTGCAACGATTTCTTTGATTGCCTGTTCTGAGTGCCTCATCTTTTCTTCTCGAAGTTCCCTTTCTTTTTTAAGGGCCCGATGAAGACGTTCTTCAGTAGGTGTTGTTGTATGTTCAGAAGTATCCATAGGATAGGTACAGGAGTAGGGTTATTGTGGTAAGGTTCGGTTCTTCAGGCATTGTGCTCGGTCTTTTAATTGGTGTCAAATAAAAAAACCCCTCGGCGGTGCCGAGGGGGTGGGAGGACGTTCAGACGAGGTGGAGCGCCCGTACGAGCGTGTTCACGAGCAGATACGGGTCCATGAGCGCCTTGAGACGTTCTTCGAATTCGTCCGGGAGTTTGCCGTAATAATGTTCGGGTAGACTTTTTTGAATCCAAGGAGAGCCGTCTCTCCAGAATCTTTCAAGTAACATCGCACCCCACTCCTCGGCTCCTTCACTTGAGTCGTGGGTGAGGCAAAGCGAGACTTCATAAGGGTCATTGTTGGCCACATTTTTGAGAAGGACTACCACGGCGACCTTTTCGTTCCCGTGACAGCTGTATTGCATCCGTGACCTGATATACATCTCGAGAATGGGTGCCGACGATACGATGGTGGCGATAAGAAAGGACAGATTCTTCAGGTGCGTGTCGATGACCACTTTTTTCCCCGCCAAAGCCCGGCGCGTTTCTTGACGTTCTTCTTTGGCACGTAGTTCACTGAGCGCGCGCTCTTCCTTGAGACGTTTGATGGCTTGCTGGACGAATTCGTTGTCGGGGAGGGTGAGGGTTGTAAGCGTGTTAGTACTCATAGATTATAGATAGTGTTGAGGTTCGTGTCTTTGGGCATTTTGCCTACGAATGCTCAAGAGGTCAAGCGGTCCCCATGCTACAATGCTTTCGTATGACCGCTGTGCGTGAAGAGTTGTCTCAGGTTGCAGAAAATGCTTTGTCGGACTATCCGGGGCTTGTACGCAAACTCCTTTTTTATCGGGGCATCATTGATGCCGATTCGGCACGTGCGTTTCTTGACCCTGAATATTCGGCGCATACGCACGACCCGTTTCTGATGAAGGATATGGAAAGGGCCGTCGAGCGTGTTCTTGGCGCAATCACGCAAAAAGAAAAAATAGTCATTTACAGCGACTACGACGCTGATGGTGTGCCCGGAGGTGTGGTGCTCCGTGATTTTTTCAAGAAAATCGGATTCGAAAATGTTACCAATTATATTCCCCATCGGCACGATGAAGGATTTGGCCTCAATCATGAGGCGATAGAACAGTTTGGAAAAGAGGGGGTAGGGCTCCTTATTACCGTCGACTGCGGTATTGCCGACAAAGAAGAAATTGCCCTCGCTCGAACGCTCAAGATAGATACGATTGTCACTGACCACCATGAGCCGTCCGACGGAGGAGTCCCCGATGCGTTTGCCGTGCTCGACCCGAAACAAAAAGAATGCAACTACCCCTTTAAAGAGTTGTGTGGCTCTGGGGTTGCTTACAAATTGGTGCAAGGGCTTGTGGCGCGCGGGAAATTCGGTTTTCCTGAGGGTTGGGAAAAATGGCTTCTTGATATGGTCGGACTTGCCACACTTTCTGATATGGTGCCACTGGTCGGTGAAAATCGTGTGTTTGCCAAATATGGCCTGTTAGTTCTTCGTAAGTCGCCTCGCCCTGGACTACAGAAGCTTTTGAGGCGAGCGGGTGTAAACCAGAGATTTTTGACGGAAGACGATGTTTCGTTTTCGATTTCCCCGAAGCTCAATGCGGCGTCGCGTCTTGGTTCGGCGGATGTCGCCTTCAAACTTCTTTCAACTGATGACGAGGACGAGGCCGATGAAGCGTCGAGAGAGCTCGAACGATTGAATAACGAACGTAAAGGTATCGTAGGAAGTCTGGTGCGAGAAATAAAAAAGATTGTTGCAGAGCGGTATATCGAGCCGGATATCATTGTCATCGGGAATCCTTCGTGGCGCCCGGCGCTTCTTGGTCTTGCAGCGCAGACTATTTCACGAGAGCGCGCCTGTCCGGTTTTTTTGTGGGGTCGCGACGGCGATGGTGTACTCAAGGGTTCGTGTCGTTCTGACGGACGCACCAATGTTATGGAGCTTATGAGTGTTGCAACCAAGGCATTCGAAGAATTCGGCGGACACGCTTTTTCGGGGGGTTTTACCGTTTCGCAGGAGAAGGTACACACGCTTGAAGAGATGCTTGCGCGTGCAAAGCAGAAAGTAGTGTCTACTCCCGCGTTGGATTCTGACGCTATGGTAGATATGCGATTGTCTCCAGAAGAAGTGACCTCAGACCTCTATACACTTATCTCGCGTCTCGCACCGTTTGGACAGGGGAATGAGAAGCCAGTTTTCTTTTTTGACGGCGTGCGTGTGCAGAGTGCAAAACTTTTCGGTAAGGAACGCAATCATCTCGAGGTACTTCTTACGCGTCGCGGGGCAACCCCTCTCAAGGCAATACGTTTTTTTGCCGAACCCCCCGTGTTGCCGAGACATGATGCTCCGATTTCGTTTACCGCGTCGCTTGAACGCTCGACATTTGCGGGTCGGGTTGAGCTTCGTCTCAGAATCATTGCTATACTCTAGAGCATGTCTCAGAATAAAAAGATATCTATATTTACTGATGGCGCATCGAAGGGTAATCCCGGTCCGGGCGGTTGGGGGGCCGTCGTGGCGCACAGCGGAGAAATTACTGAACTTGGCGGAAGCGAATTAAAAACAACGAATAATCGTATGGAGTTAGTCGCTGTCATCGAAGCTCTTTCGTACGTGAAAGAGCAAACGGGTGAAGTGGTTGTCCATTCAGATTCAGCATATGTGGTGAATGGTATTACGAAATGGGTTCATGGCTGGAAACAGAACGGCTGGCTGACGAAGCAAAAAGAAGAGGTACTCAATCGTGACCTTTGGGAAAGACTCGATGATATCGTTTCTAAACGTATGATTTCGTGGAAAAGAGTAGCGGGGCATGCTGATACGCCCGGCAATACACGCGCCGATGAAATTGCCAGTGCGTACGGTGACGGTGATAAGTCACATTTGTATTCGGGCTCGCAGGACCGTTACCCGATTAATCTCTCGGTGGTCGGGAGAATGGAAGGTGGACGCTCTGGTGGTAAGGTCTATTCGTACGTCTCGCTTGTTGGCGGAGTGGTGCAGACGCATAAGACCTGGAAAGAATGTGAGGCTCGCGTAAAAGGGAAAGAGGCGAAGTTTCGGAAAGTATTTTCCGCCGAAGAAGAAATCGCGCTCATCGAGGAATTTTCAAAATAAAACGCCTCGTCCTTTATTCAGGACGAGGCGGTGTTCATTCTGCGGTACGCTGTTTTTCCTCGCAGTATTCTTCGTAGCTGATGCGTTGTATCTCTCCGAAGTGTATATAATAGAGCTCTTCCGCGCCAATCTCTTGTAGCCAGAGCGTTTCGTACTCGGGATTCGAAGTCCCTAAAAACGAATACTTCTCTCTCCATTCCAATCGTCGTCTTCTGGCCCAACGCCATGCCTCATGGAAGTCTGCCATACGACTAAGGTATTTCTCCTGAGTACGAACCAATTTCCATTGGAAGAAGAAGAGTAGAGCCGGCGGTCCAAGCCATAGGAGTGTTGCAATGAGTACGGTCATTATTATCACCTCCGGACGGATGGTACCATAAAGTGATATGCAGAGGAACGTACTCGTCATGTTCGTTATCAGTTTCGCACTTGGCGTATCTCTACGCTCTTTTATCGAGGTTCCGTTTCCTGTGCTCCTTGTTTTTCTCATCGCTTCAGCGACCCTCTTAGGGTATGCGCATATACGTACCCTTAGAACCGCATGGCTCTGGCTCATTCCTTTTTTGTCTGCCGCACTCATGCTTGGCATTGTGCGGTACGAGCTTGCGCTACCGGACCCTCTTGTACTTGATAGGTATACCGGTGAGGAAATAGTTTTTGAGGGGATTGTGGTTCGTGTCCCCGATAGGCGAGATAGTGCGTCGTATCTCACCGTTCGGGTTGATTATATTTTGGACGACGAAATACGACCTGTTTCCGAACTTGTGCGCGTGAGCGTTGATAGACTCGAACCTGTCCAATATGGCGACCGGATTAAGGTTGAAGGTTTTCTTGATAAGCCGGAACCTTTTGAGACTGATGCGGGGCGCGTATTCGACTATCCTTCGTACCTTGCTAAAGATGGTATTTACCACGAGATGTATCGGCCTCATGTCGAGGTTATCGGAAGCGGGGAAGGTAATTTTGTTATTTCATTTCTGCTTTCGTTCAAGGCGTTATTCCTTGAGGTGATAGGAAAGGTAATACCGGAACCTGAAAGTTCGCTTCTCGGTGGGCTGTTACTTGGCGAGAAACATTCGCTTGGCGACGAAGCGACTGAATCGTTCCGTCGTTCAGGGCTCGTACATATCATTGTGCTCTCCGGTTATAACATGACCATCGTCGCCTATGCGATTATGTGGTTATTCAGACGTCTTCCGAAAGGACTTAATTCGTCCCTTGGTGTTTTGGGCATACTTGGATTCACGGTTATGGCCGGCGCTTCAGCGACGGCGGTTCGTGCAGCACTTATGGCACTGCTCGTCATACTCGCGCTCGTTCTTAAACGTGATTATGATATTCGTCGTGCGCTTGCCCTTGCCGGATTTGCGATGATTGTCCACAATCCGAAGATACTTGTTTTCGACCCCTCCTTTCAACTCTCATTTCTTGCGACGCTTGGAATTATTTATCTTTCTCCCGTGTTCGCACGTGTCTTTAAATGGATACCTGGACGTTTTGGATTCCGTGAAATTGTCTCGGCGACACTCGCAACACAACTATTCGTTCTTCCTCGACTCATTGTGCTCTCAGGTTCCGTGTCATTGGTCGGGGTATTTTCGAATATCATCGTGCTCCCGTTCATTCCGGCGACCATGTTGTTTGGTGCCGCAACCGGGGCTTTCGGTCTTGTGCACACTGCCCTCGCGCTTCCTTTTGGATATATAGCGTATGCGCTACTTCATTATGTGATGCTTATAGCAGAGGGTATCGGTAATGTGCCGTTCGCATCAGTCTTGATTCCGTTTTTCCCTGTGTGGTTCGCGGTGCTTCTCTATATTGGACTCGGATATACACTTATTCGCGCAAGGCGTGTTTGACAGAGAAGCGTCTCGAGTTCACTATGAAAGGAGAACTTCTTTCCCACTTACCTTATGCCTGCTTCTCTCTTTGATATACCTCAAATCCACGTGCACTCATGGGGCATTCAACCCAGACCTGACATGCCTCAGGTAGAAAATTACACCTCTCCCTGTCTCCACATCTCCGCGTTCTGCGGCCCGGGAGGCGACCCTACGCGGATAGGACGATGGCGGAACTCCGTTATCGGGTTTAAATCCCAGCTGATGGGCAAGGATATTGTCGGCGTCATGGTGTTCCAGTGTCCTGACTGCGAAGTACAATTCACGACACTGCTTCATGCAGGTGTCGCCGAGGTTTACATGCAAGCGTCCGCTTCTTGGCGACAGACGCTCTAAGCAACGCCCCCTCTTTGGAGGGGGCGTTTTTTTATTTCACTACGCTTTCGTAATTTTTTTCTATCACGTTCCAATTTAGATTTATGAAGAAGTCCTCAACATACTGTTTTTTTCCGGAGGGCTGGTAATCGGCGACAAATGAGTGTTCCCACATGTCGAGCGCGAGAATAATGTTACAGGTAGCAAGCTGTCCGATATGTTGCTCATCCACCCACTGCGTCAGAAGTTTTTCTGTTGCGGAATCATAGTAGAGCATGGCCCAGCCGATGCCTCGTGTCAGGGCGACTGCTTTGAATCGCGCGAGGAATGCTTCGATTGAACCGAATGTGCCTGTGAGTGCTTTTGCAAGCGCTCCCCCTTCGGATAGTGGATGCGCGCCTCCTTCGAATCCTTTGAAATAGTATTCGTGGTTGCGCATGCCACAGAATTCGAACGAGAATCGGCGTTGCAGTTCACCGAGCTCATAGGCATACTTCTCGCCGTTGTTCGCAAGCTCGGCGATATGGTCGAGGATGAGATTTGAATGCTTCACGTAGCCGGCATAGAGTTTCAGGTGTTCCTCTAGCGTGTTCGATGATAGTCCTTTAAGCGGGGGAATAGTAAACGTCGTCTCTTTAAACATGGTCTATAACATTAGTTGAGTATAACGCCAGTATAGCAAATTAGGGTCTTTGCGGTGTTACAATGCTTTGATGAAATCATGGAGAGAACGGTTGGCGTTCCTCATGCTCGTATCCGTGCTGGTCTTCGACCTGTTCATATGGTTTGTGCTTCTGCACGAAGACCGACGCGAAATACTTACCGTCGCGTTTCTCGATGTCGGACAAGGAGACTCTGTTTTTATTGAGTCCCCCAACGGAATACAGCTTCTCATAGATGGAGGGTCGAATGCGTCTGTGTTGCGTGCTTTGTCGGAAGTGACGCCGTTCTATGACCGCTCAATAGATGTGCTACTTGCAACCCATGCAGACCAAGACCACATCGGCGGATTGTCAGACGTTCTCAGTCGCTTTGCGGTTGCCACAGTTATTCAAGGAGGAACGACATCCGACACATCGGCCTATCGAGCGTTTGAGCGGGGAACGGACAATGAGCGCGCTGATTCGCGAATCGTGCATGCCGGGGACATGGTTATTCTTGATGAGGGGCGCAACATCGTGCTCGACATACTCTTTCCTGACCGTGACGCATCGGGATTTGAGACAAATACCGGTTCTATCGTGGCGCGACTCTCCTACGGTGAGGTGTGCTTCATTTTCACTGGTGATTCGCCGATTGCGGTTGAGCGTTATCTCATTGACGTATATAGCGATTCGCTCAGGTGCGCTGTGCTCAAGGTCGGTCATCACGGCTCAAAGACATCGTCATCTCTTGAGTTTGTCACCGTTGTCTCTCCTAAGTATTCGGTTATCTCTGCGGGGAAGGATAATAAATACGGGCATCCGCATTCTGAAGTGCTCGACATATTTAACGATGCGCACGCAGAAGTTTTACGAACCGATGAGCTGGGAACGATAACCTTTGAAACAGATGGAAGGCAACTTTGGGTGAAGTAACACTTTTCTACGTAGGATGGATTTTGAGAAGCAAAAAACGGCCTGAGCCGTTATCGAGTAGGTTCTATAAGTTTGGTGATTTAAATCACGCCGGCTTTCTTGAGAGTTGCGTATGCACCTCTTTTCTGGATAGTCTTCAAACCGTTCGTTGAAATTTTAATATTTATGAATTTCTTAAGCTCAGGCACGTAGATGCGTTTTTTTTGCAAATTCGAATATTTCCTGACCATGCCGGTCGGATTGAATTGGGTTGCGCGAGTCCGGTTGGAGTATCCTCCGCCGACACGCGAGCCCTTTTTTGAAACTGGACAGATATATGCCATATACTTGGTCTAACGATTCACTATGCTATCATACACAGGTAAATACGCAATCCCGTTAGAAGCTGCGGAACACGAACGTAAGATGTAATTTCAATAATGGATATGACTCATCACAGCCACATTACCAAGGGTAAGGTTTCTCGCAGAACCGGTTGGTTCGGTTCCTGCTTCTAACGGGATGCAAGGAGTAGACATGCTTTTTTCAATAGTCGTCCTCATCATGTCCGTGGTTGTCCACGAAGTGGCTCACGGCTATGTAGCAAGCTTACTCGGTGACCAGACAGCGCGGTATGCAGGCCGGTTGACCCTCAATCCGATAAAGCACTTGGACCCGATTGGCTCGGTTATCGTGCCACTCATTACCTCAATGGGCGGTTTTATATTCGGATGGGCGAAGCCTGTTCCGGTCAATCCCTACAACCTCCGCCCCCAGCGATGGGGTGAGTTCTGGGTTGCTGCAGCCGGCCCCCTCTCTAATATCGTGCTGGCTTTGGCATTTTCCGCCGTTATTCGGTTTGGAGGTAGCACGTTGCCTGAGTCGTTTGTGGCGATTTGCTCGTCCATAGTTCTCATCAATCTCGTTCTCGCTTTTTTCAACCTTGTGCCCATTCCGCCCCTCGACGGTTCCAAGGTTCTTTTCAGTCTTTTGCCGATACACCTAGGCAAAATAAGGGATTTTCTGGAACGATACTCTTTGTTCCTAGTCCTCATCTTTATTCTCTTTCTCTGGCGCCTTTTCCTACCACTTATTCTCTGGGTTTTTGTTCTTTTGATAGGGGGTTAGTGTTCAGGCGGGCGACACTTGCATTTTCTTTGCCTCCGTATTACAGTACCTGCTATCTGCCACAGGCAGTTATTTTTTACAACGATGGCTACCATCAATCAGCTCATAAAGAAGAGTCGAAAGTCGCTCAAGCGCAAGTCAAAATCTGTTGCGTTACGACGCAGTTTTAATGCGTTGAAAAATCGACCCCGTTTTTTCCCTTCGCCATTTAAGCGTGGTGTGTGCACCAAAGTAACCACAAAGACGCCAAAGAAACCAAACTCGGCAGTTCGTAAGATTGCTCGCGTTCGTTTGACGAACGGCATGGAAGTGACCGCGTATATTCCGGGTATGGGGCATAATCTTCAGGAGCACTCACTTGTACTTTTGCGCGGTGGTCGCGTGAAAGACGTTGGACTCCGCTATCAAATTGTCCGAGGCAAGCTTGATGCTGGCGGGGTTGAGGGACGCAAGAAGGGACGCAGTCAGTACGGTGCTAAGAAGGCGAAAGCCGTTTAATCTACTATATGCGACGCAAACTTAAAGAGAGGGAGAAGCATAGCGTTACCGCCGACCTCGTGCACCACACGCAAGAGGTTTCGAAATTCGTAAACTATCTCATGGAGAGTGGGAAAAAGAATACCGCCCGTCGCGTTGTGTATGCGGCGCTTGAGACGGTGAAAGAAAAATCGAAGGCGTCCCCGCTTGAGATTCTCGATGCGGCACTACGTAACACCTCTCCGAATATGGAGGTACGCTCTCGTCGTGTTGGTGGTGCAAACTACCAAATTCCCGTTGAAGTTCGTCCGGCTCGCCGAATCGCGCTTTCTATGAAGTGGATTATCGATGCCGCTCGCTCGAAGAAGGGGAAACCGATGCATGTGAAACTTGCCGAGGAAATTATCGCGGCGTCAAAAAACGAAGGAGAAGCTGTGCGCAAGCGCGAGAACGTACACAAGATGGCCGAAGCCAACAAGGCCTTCGCCCACTTCGCGTGGTAGGCACTTGTGTTTTGAGATTCTCTGCGATATTGTATGCGCACGCTTCGGCGCTTTTTTTGTTATAACATAACAACACCATGAACAGAGATTACCCCTTAGACAGAACACGCAACTTCGGCATCATTGCGCACATCGATGCAGGTAAAACAACCACATCGGAGCGCATTCTTTTCTATACCGGCTCATCGCACAAGATTGGCGAGGTGCATGAAGGAGAGACGGTTACTGACTGGATGGAACAGGAACGTGAACGGGGTATCACTATTACCGCCGCCGCTATCACGTGTTTCTGGACGCCGACGTATGCTCGAGTTGGCGAAGGTGGTATTGTTGGCGCTTCGAGTAAAGATGACTCACAGAAACATCGTTTCAATATTATAGATACCCCGGGGCACATCGATTTTACGGCCGAAGTGAAGCGCTCAATGCGTGTGCTCGACGGCGCCATTGTCGTCTTCGACGGTGTTGCCGGTGTTGAACCCCAGTCCGAAACCAACTGGCGGTACGCTGAAGAAGGTCTCGTTCCGCGCGTTTGCTTCATCAACAAACTCGACCGTATGGGCGCGTCATTTGAAAAATCGTACGCTTCAATTCTCGACAGACTTTCAAAGAGCGCGGTGCGGTTCCAGATTCCGATGGGGCTTGAGGAAGACTATAGAGGCGTTATCGACCTTCTCAAGATGAAAGCATTTACGTTCGATGGGAAAATGGGAGAGATTGTGAAGATGGAAGAAATTCCTGCGGAGTTTTTGGAAGAAGCGAAGAAGTATCACAATGAACTTGTTGAGAAAGTGGTCGAACACGATGAGGTGCTTATGAATGAGTACTTGGAAGGGAAAGAAATTTCAGTTGAAGCGCTTGTAAAGGCGACTCGTAAAGGAGTAATTGCAAATAAACTCTTTCCGGTTTTTTGTGGTTCAGCCCTTAAGAATAAGGGTGTCCAGCCAGTACTCGATGCTGTCGTCGATTATCTGCCGTCTCCGCTCGATGTCCCTGATATCCACGGAATTCATCCGGTAAGTGGCGAGACAATTTATCGCAAGGCGTCTGATTCGGAACCATTTTCAGCACTCGTCTTTAAATTACAAACCGACCCATTCGTTGGCCAGCTCTCTTTCTTCCGTGTCTACTCAGGAACGGTAGAGGCGGGAAGCTATATTTATAATTCCACGACGAGACAGAAAGAGCGCCTCTCTCGAATCGTTCGTCTGCAAGCTGATAAGCGAGAGGAGGTGAAGAAAGTCTTTGCCGGTGAAATTGCCGCAGCGGTTGGTCTCAAGGATTCAAAGACTTCGCACACGCTCTGCGATGAGAAGCATCCGATTATTCTTGACCCTATCCAATTTGCCGAGCCGGTTATCTCACTTCGCGTTGAGCCGAAAACAAAACAAGACCAGGAAAAAATGGGCTTTGCGCTCAAACGTCTCTCCGATGAGGACCCGACCTTTAAGATTACGTCAGATTCGGAAACTGGTGAGACGGTTATGTGGGGCATGGGAGAGCTTCAGCTTGAAATTATGGTTGACCGTATGAAGCGAGAGTTCAAGGTAGAAGCAAATGTTGGTAAGCCACAAGTTGCCTACCGTGAGACCGTCACGGGGACCGCTGATGCGGAACATAAATACATCAAGCAGTCCGGCGGTCGTGGTCAGTATGGTCACGTAAAACTTTCAATTCGTCCGATGAAGCCTCTTGTGGAGGGAGCGAAGATACCGAAGAACGTAACACGTGAAGACCATTTCGAATTCATCGACTCCATTAAAGGAGGTGTGATTCCGCAAGAGTTTATTCCTGCGGTTGAAAAGGGAGTTCGTGAAGCAATGGACCGTGGTATTGTCGCAGGCTATAAACTGGTAGATATTTCTACCGAGCTAACATTCGGTTCTTACCACGACGTCGACTCATCGGAAATTGCCTACAAGATTGCGGCAGTACAAGCATTTCAAGATGCAGCAATGCGAGCAAGGCCCGTGTTGCTTGAACCGGTTATGAAGGTTGAAGTTGTTGTTCCTGAAAAATTCATGGGTGATGTGACGGGGGACTTGAGTTCGCGACGAGGACAGATTGAGGGTATGGATGAGCGCGGTATGAATAAAGTCGTCAATGCAACGGTTCCGCTTGCTGAAATGTTCGGCTATATCACCAACCTTCGTTCAATGACTGAAGGCCGTGGTAGCTTTAACATGGAATTTGAACGGTACGAGATTGTGCCGGGAAATGTGGCGCAGACCATAATTGAAGCCAGGAAATAGGAAAAAGCCCCCGTCCGCTTCAGCGAACGGGGGCTTTTTAATTAAGAATCGACAATGTTATCCACAATGAAAGCTTCTGTGGATAACTCAGTTGTCGGGATTCTTTGAGAGGGTATAATTATCAGTGCAGGAGAACCGCCTGCGACTTCTCAGAATAAAAGTCCGATTGGGCCCAAAGTGCCCGTCGGGTTTTTTGTTTCTGTTGGAGTCTCGTCACCTCTAACGAAATCCTTTATCAGTTATCAATTAATTTAAAAACAATGTCTCTTTTTGACAAAGAAGTCAGTACCGAAATCGATGAAATGGGAGATGCGCTTTCAAAAAGCGCTCGAGACCTTTTCAACGGTCTTAATGAGGAGATACATCCTCGCCACATGGAAGAGGCGAGCATATCGGCTGTTTCGGTTTTGATGCTCATGTTCATGCTTTCGCTTGCAGTGCCTTATGTCGATAAAAGTTCGACACCGGCAGCGCTTGCGATGTCATCGACTGAGACGTCGGTGAAGGCCATTTCAGCAAGTGCGCTCACCGAAGAGCAGATTACGTCGATACTCGGATTGCTCAAATCGTTCAATGCCGATGATGCGCTCGTCAATAACGTCAATGCGGCACTGCGAGGTCATAAGCCCGCAGCCGTTGCTGCCGTACGATTTTGTCATGCGTTTGCCCGAGACCTTCGGGTCGGCGATAGTGGGGAAGATGTCTCTGCGCTACAAAAAGCGTTGCGCGAGGGAGGATTCCCAACTTCTGAATCAGGTGATTTCGATGAACCTACCGCATCTGCTGTAGTGCAATTCCAAGAAAAATATAAAGACGAAGTCCTCACTCCGCATCAGCTAAGTCGGGGTACAGGGTATGTCGGGTCTGCTACCCGCTCAAAACTCAACCTACTCTATCGATGTCAGAGTTCACTTGAAGGCACATCGACGAGTGGTAAACCTTCGACTAGCACCACGACTACTGGTGAGGCCACCAATCGTCCGATTGTGACTGAACAGGTGAAGTGTGTATTCCATGGAGCGACGACCGAACAGAAATGTGTTGGACGTTCAGAACGGCTCGATGCCACCTTTTCATGTAGTGGCGTGGGACGTTGCGTTGCTGAAGTAAAAGGGTATTCAGGTACGGTGTTGCTGTGGCAGAGTTCATGTAACAGCAATCGGTCATACACGACACTCGACGGGCGAAGCGATTATGCAGAGTTCCGTTGCGCGTCTGACCTTCCGACAACCACAACTGTCGACGGCTCATAATAGTAGAGTACTCATTATTAGGTTATTCATCTAACCGCAATGAAATGAGATTATTAAGCCCTCCAGAGATGTTTCTTCTGCTCCCGGCTCCATGCTCGGTCTCTGGAAGCGTGAAGTTTGAAGAAACAAAACCACAAAAGTCTCCCTACTGGGAGACTTTTGCTTTTGTGGAGGCTGTATCATTGACTTCATGGGCTGTTCTGTTATGATTCTCTTTACCGCTTTATGACGTACGCTCGCCTTATTCTAAGGCGGGTCCGTTACCGCTCTTTCGGGCGGAGTGGGTTATTAGTCCGTGTAGCGGTTCGAGTCTGGGATACTCTCGTGCCCCAAACCCGAACAGTTACATAAAATTTAACAATAGATATTATGGCTACTTTTGATCGTTCAAAGCCACACGTCAACGTCGGAACCATTGGGCACGTTGACCACGGCAAAACGACTTTGACGGCCGCCTTGCTCCACTCATTGGCGCTTGCGGGCCAGGAAGTCAAGCAGAAGAGGGTTGATGAGATTGACAATGCCCCCGAAGAGAAAGCTCGCGGGATAACCATTGCCCTTTCTCACAATGAATACTCGACCGTAAATCGTCACTATGCGCACATTGATGCGCCGGGTCACGCTGACTACATTAAAAACATGATTACGGGTGCAGCCCAAATGGACGGCGCTATTCTTGTGGTTGCGGCGACTGACGGCGTTATGCCCCAGACGCGCGAACACGTGCTTCTCGCAAAGCAAGTTGGCGTTCCGAAGATAATCGTGTTCCTCAATAAGTGTGACATGGTTGGTGATGCGGAACTTATTGACCTCGTCGAGGAGGAAGTTCGCGAACTCTTGGATAAGCAGGGATTTGACGGAAAAAGCGCCCCGGTTATCCGCGGTTCTGCTCTTAAGGCACTTGAGGCACCGAGTGTTGATGATGAGTGGGTTAAAAAAGTTCTTGAACTCACGAATACTCTCGACACTTACATTCCGACACCTGAGCGCGATGTTGTTAAGCCGTTCCTCATGCCGATTGAAGACATTTTCTCGATTGAAGGACGTGGTACTGTCGTTACAGGCCGTATTGAACGAGGTGTCGTGAAGGTCGGTGAAGAAGTCGAAATTGTGGGTATCAAGCCGACGAGTAAGACGACGGTCACCGGTATCGAAATGTTCAACAAGCAACTTAACGAAGGCCAGGCCGGAGACAACGCAGGTATTCTCTTGCGCGGTACGAAAAAAGAAGATGTGCACCGAGGTCAGGTTCTCTCCAAGACAGGAACCGTGACTCCGCACACGGAATTCGAATCAGAAGTCTACATTCTTAAGAAGGAGGAGGGGGGTCGCCACACACCGTTCTTCGCTGGGTACAAGCCTCAGTTCTACATTCGTACGACGGATGTGACCGGTGAAGTAACGCTTCCGGAGAAAGTTGAAATGGTTATGCCGGGTGATACGGTTACTTTCAAGGTGAAGCTCGTTGCGCCGATTGCTCTTGAAGAGCAACAGCGCTTCGCGATTCGTGAAGGAGGCAAGACGGTTGGTGCCGGTGTGGTTACCAAAGTCATTGCATAAGCTCTAATTAAACAGCCGTTCATCATGTCAGCAACAGCAAAGACAACAAAATCCGCCCAGAAGAAGCCGTCTGCAAAGAAGGCGCCTCGGGCTGTGGCAAAGACGGCGGGTATATCCAAGCTACGTATTCGGGTTCGTGCGTATGAGCATAAGGTGCTCGATACGTCAGTGAAACAGATTATGGATACGGCGATGCGTTATGACGCCGAAATTCAGGGTCCGATTCCTCTCCCGACGGAGATTAAGAAGTACACGGTCAATCGTTCATCATTCGTACACAAGAATGCACGAGAGCAGTTCGAGATGCGGGTGCACAAGCGATTGATTGATATTCTTTCTCCGGCGCCAAAACTTATTGAAGCGCTGACGAATCTCTCACTTCCCTCTGGAGTGAACATAGACGTCAAGATGGCTTAAGGAAAAATCGTCCGCTTCGGCGGGCGATTTTTTGTTTGACAAAGATAGGGTTTCCCGTAACCTTCTTGTTTAGAAAGGAACCTTATGAACACATCAGAAAATGCAGTATCTAGCCCTTCTCTCAAAGGGGAGTATTTCAATTCTCGCGGTCTGGGTACGGATTACGGATTAAATTGCTTTATATGTGACACAAGACCAACGCATGGTTTACTTCACAATATTGCGGCGTTTGTGCGTACTAAGGAATCAGGAGAGCTCATCGTGAGGGCGTTCAGGTACGGTGCGCGACTTGACTACCGCACAGACGAACCTAACTGGATACAGGTGAAAGTTGGTTCGTGCGGTATCCATTTACCCGCCCTCGTGTTACTTGACCGGTCGGTTCGTGAAAGCTGTGTAATCACCGAAGAGCTCATTGTCCTGGTACGAAACAAAATCATCGACCTGGAGGAACATGGACGGAGAACGCGTGTGAAGGCTCGAGAACTCTATCAATTGCGTGAGTTGTCCCGAAGGCAGGATGATTGGAATAAAGCTGTAACGCTACTGACTAAGTTCGGTCGCCCCCCTTCTTACGAAGAGATTAGCAAGGAGGCCTACGTTTTTTATGTGCGGGCTAGGCACGCGCGTGCCATTGAAGATTGGCTTGATGGAGAGCGGACAGCAGCTCTCCAGACAGACTTGTTCCTCAACTGAGCGCACCCCCTCTTCTTATAGGCACTCAAAAGCCCTGCTCGATGAAATCGAGCAGGGCTTTACATTTCCCTCGGGTTTTGCTACCGTATCGGAATCACAAATGAGCCGTAGGGCTCTTTTTAGTCGGGTCGTGATACTCTACCGTGAAATTTATTTTGGGTAAAAAAGTGAATATGACTCAAATTTTTACCGAAGACGGAACGGTTGTTCCGGTGACGGTTATTTCTGCGGGTCCTGTTACGGTTACCCAGGTGAAGAATAAGGAAACGGACGGCTACGAGGCGGTACAGGTTGGGTTTCTCCCAACAAAAGCGAATGAAACGGAAAAGTCGGTGGCTAAGCGATATTCATATCTTAAAGAGTTTCGTGGCACGGACGCAGGTCTTAAAGTTGGGGATACTATTGATGTCTCCACCTTTGCGACAGGTGATACGGTTGAGGTCATTGCGACTTCGAAAGGAAAGGGATTCCAGGGCGTGGTGAAGCGCCACGGTTTCGGTGGCGGACGTCGAACGCACGGTCAGAAGCACTCTGAGCGTGAAGCGGGCTCTATTGGAGGCGGAGGACGAGCTGGGGGCCGTGTAGCGAAAGGTATGCGCATGGCAGGCCGTATGGGCAGTGACCGTGTCACGGTAAAGAATCTTGTTATCGCGGACGTCGACCCTGTCGGGAAGCTTCTTCTTGTTCGTGGAGCTGTTCCCGGACGTCGCGGTACGCTTGTTGAAATAGTGAATAAATAATCATGGAAGCTGTTGTTTACAACCAGTCAGGCAAAGAGTCGGGCAAGGTAACCCTCCCTGAAGCCGTATTCGGTGTGAAGTGGAACGGGGATTTGGTGCATCAGGTGGTTGTTTCTATGCAGGCCAATGCCCGTCCTCACGTGGCGAAGGTGAAAGACCGAAGTGAGGTTGCCGGAGGCGGACGTAAGCCGTGGAGACAGAAGGGTACGGGACGCGCCCGACACGGTTCAAACCGTTCTCCTATTTGGGTAGGTGGAGGTGTGACCCACGGCCCGAATCCGGATAAAGTGTATGCGCGCAAAATCAACAAAAAAATGCGCTCCAAAGCTCTTTTCATCGTACTTTCTCGAAAATTTAAAGATGGAGAGGTTCTTTTCGTAAAAGATGTTTCAGTGGTCAGTGGTAAGACAAAAGACGCAAAGACGATGCTTCAGACATTTTCCGGTATCAAGGGTTTTGAAAAACTCATCGAAAAGAAGAACAATGCCGCCCTCGTCACCATTCCGGAGAGAGATGAGGCAACCGAGCGCGGGTTGCGTAATTTCCCGAACATTTCGGTTTTGGAAGCGCGAAATTTAAATCCGGTTGAAGTTCTGTCGTCGAAGTACCTTGTTATCAGCAATCCGGAGTCGTCTATTGAGACGATTGTGGGGAGGGTCTCGAAGCAGAAAGTGGTAAAGGCCGTTAAGAAATAACATCATGGGTTTTTTTGGATTTGGAAAAAAAGATAAGAAAGAGCCGAAACAGCCTTCACGGGCGCTTCAAGAGAGCGAAACTCAGGTTCAGCCGGTTGCTCGAGCTGTCAGTGCGATAGAAGGTTCTTCGACATCACTTCTCGGTCCTCGAATTACGGAAAAAGCTTCGTTTTTGGCTGAAGATGGTGGCGCTTATACCTTTAATGTCAGCCCTCAGGCCACAAAGGGTTCAGTTTCGGATGCCATCGAGAAATTGTATAAGGTGCATGTCGAAAAGGTTCGAGTCGTCCAAACCCCGTCGAAGAATGTCTTTGTGCGCGGGAAGCGGGGGGTGAAGAAAGGCGGGTATAAAGCGTATGTGTACCTGAGACAGGGAGAGAAGATTGAGATTGCATAAGAGTCACATGAAAACATTTAAACCAACAACAAAATCACGTCGTCACTTTTCGGTTGTTACCTACCGAGGCGTGTTGACTGAGTCGGAGCCACGTAAGTCTTTAACAAAGGGATTTAGACGTCATTACGGGCGCAATGCGCATGGTCGAATTACGATGATTCGTCGTGGGGGAGGAAACAAGCGTTTGTATCGAGATATCGATTTTAAATACAATAAGAAAGATATTCCGGCGAAAGTTGAATCGGTTGAGTACGACCCGAATCGAACCGGTTTCATCGGGCAAGTTATCTATCCTGACGGTGAACGCCGTTACGTACTTCTCCCGAAAGGGCTTTCTGTCGGCAACACGTTTATCGTCTCAGAAAAGGCACCTCTTGAGACCGGGAATCGTTTACCGCTCCGAAAAATACCAGTGGGTACGTTTGTTTATAACGTTGAGCTCAGGGAGAATGGCGGTGCCGTCCTTGCCCGCTCCGCAGGAAATTTCGCGCAACTTATCGCCATTGAAGGTGATTGGGCGCAAATCAAGCTTCCTTCTACGGAAGTGAGAAAGGTGAACGCAAATGCGTGGGCGTGTATCGGCTCGGTTTCAAACGAAGAACAACATTTGGTGAATCTTGGTAAGGCCGGCCGTTCTCGATGGCTCGGCATTCGCCCGAAAGTTCGCGGTACCGCAATGAATGCCGTAGACCACCCGTACGGAGGAGGCGAACAGCGCCAGGGTCGTGGTCGTCGTCGTGCTATTACGAGGACTGGAAAACCTGTCGGCAAGGGCCAGAAATCACGTCGAGCGAAGAAGTACTCAAATGTCTTCATTGTCTCTCGAAGAAAAGTTGGTAAGAACCGAAAAAGCGATTAGAAAAAGCCCCGTTCTGCACAGCAGACGGGGCTTTCTTATCAACAAGATTTCCCCATTCTTATGAACAGAGCTCTATTTGACATGAATTCGCCTTGTGCTAGTATGCCACAACGCTCTTAAGGGAGCTCGTTTTTCTTTTTATGTCTCGTTCAATATACAAAGGACCATACGTCTACCCGAAACTCTTGAAGAAGATTGCGGGTAAGAAACCTGCTGAAGCCGGAGTTGTTCGGACATGGGCACGTTTCAGCGTTATCTCTCCTGAGATGGTTGGATTCACGTTTGGTGTTCACAATGGAAGAGAACATTTGCCAGTATTAGTCACCGAGGAAATGGTTGGACACCGCCTCGGTGAATTCTCGCCTACTCGTAAGTTTACGAAACACGGCGGTAAGATGCAGAAGGAACTTGAAGCGGCTAAGAAACAGGCGGAAATTACCGCAGCGCAGACCGCAAAAGCTGCTCCGGCTGCTAAATAAATAGAAGACCATGGCACGCACGTTAGTAAAAAATCATAGACAGTCACCGCGAAAAGTTCGACTTGTCGCCGACCTTGTCCGTGGCAAGAAGGTCAATCACGCACTTACCGTGTTGAGCGTGCTCAATAAAAAAGCTTCAGACCCTATCCGTGGCGCGATTCAAAGCGCTGTCGCCAATGCGACCAATAATCTCAAAATGAATCCTGACCGTCTCTATGTCAAAGAGATTCGAGTTGATGAGGGTATTGTGTTGAAGCGATATATGCCCCGCGCGCGCGGTTCGGCCTTTCAGATACGTAAGCGTACGAGTAACATTTTCGTGTCACTCGACACGAAAGGTCACGAAATAGTTTCAAGGAAATCTCAGCCGGCTGTCGAATTAGAACAGAAAGAATCATCAGAAGAATAGCATTATGTCTCACTCCGTACACCCGTATGCGCACCGGCTCGGTTATATTCGCGACTGGAAGTCTCGATGGTTTGGAGTACGTGGAAAATACCAGGAGAATCTCAAGGGAGACATTCTTCTTCGTGAATATCTTGCGAAACACCTCCGTGATTTTTATGTAAGTATTGTTGAGATTGAACGCAATGAGCGACAGTTTCGTATCATCATTAAGACAGCTCGCCCGGGTATGCTTATCGGTAAGAGCGGAGAGGGTGTGGTAAAGCTCAAAAATGAAATCGAGAAGCAGTTGCGTCGCTGGAAGCTTCCGACCGGTATAGAAATTAAAATTGATATTGAAGAAGTTCGTTCTCCTGAGTCGAATGCGGCCATTCTCGCGCGCATGATTGCTGAAGGTCTTGAGAAACGTCTTCCGTTTCGTCGTGTGATGAAGCAAACGCTCGACAAAGCAATGGCGAACCGGGATGTGAAAGGGGTGAAGATTTATTGCGGAGGCCGTCTCGGTGGCGCTGAAATGGCCCGTTCTGAAGAACTTAAGAAGGGGCAAATTCCGCTCCAGACGATTCGTGCCGATATTGATTTCGCCCGCGATAAGGCCCATATGACCTACGGAGACCTCGGTATTAAGGTGTGGGTGTACCGCGGTGAGATATTCGTAAACAAGAAGCGCACGTAATTTTCAGTGTACCTACAACCATGTTGTTTCCAAAGAAAGTAAAATATCGAAAGTGGCAGACCAAGCGCCAGAATCCGAAAAAGGGACGTGTTGATGTTCGTGGCTCATCAGTGGTGTTCGGCTCATTTGGTTTGAAGGCCATTGCTCCGGCACGCATCAAGTCGGAACAGATTGAGGCGGCCCGTAAGGCAATGTCTCGCTCAATGGGGAAGACCGGGAAGATGTGGATTAGGATTTTTCCCGACCGACCGTATACCGCAAAGGCAGCTGAGGTAGGTATGGGTTCTGGGAAAGGAGACCCGCAAGGTTATTGCGCTGAAGTGTATCCCGGACGAGTACTTTTTGAGGTAGACGGCCTCGGTGACACAGATGCGAAGGAGTCGTTGCGTAAAGCGAGTACAAAACTCCCGCTCAAGACAAAGATTGTAAGCCGTGATATCGTATAGCGCCATGTTGAAATCAGCTGATTTACAAAAGAAGAGTGAAAAGGAATTGAGCCAGCTTCTCGAAGGGAAGCGTAAGGACCTCTGGAATTTTCGTTTCGGGGCATCGGGAAGTAAGGTCCGCAACGTGAAGGAGGGTCAGACGCTCCGCCGAGACATCGCTCGCATTATGACTGCTATGGCGAGTCGACCGGTTCAGAAATAATAATTATGACTACCCAGACGAACAACACTATTAAGACGACGAAGAATCCGCTCAAGGGAACGGTTGTTTCTAATAAAATGAAAGACACTGTCGTTGTGTCGGTGGTTCGTTATAGTAAGCATCCGAAGTACGGCAAATACCTCGTTCGAACGAAGCGCATCAAAGCTCATGATGCGGGCAACACGTGCGCGATGGGTGATATCGTCCTTATCAAAGAGACGAAACCGATATCAAAAGATAAGAACTTTATCGTGCTTGAGCGGTTGTCGAAGACAAGCGTAATTGAAGAGGGCGATATGGTTGAGCCTGAAGCCAAATAAAAAACCATGATACAACCACGTTCAATTGTAAAAATTACGGATAATTCCGGAGCTCGCATCGGGAGAATTTTCAAAGTTCTTGGAGGAAGCCGTAAGCGCTATGCACAACTTGGCGACAAGGTTGTTCTTTCGGTTCAGAAAGCAGAACCGCGCAAGGCCATTAAGAAGAAAGATGTGCTTCAGGCCGTTGTGGTCCGCCAGCGAAATGCGTACCGACGCAAGGACGGTTCGTATATCCGTTTTGATGAAAATGCAGTGGTGATTTTGGACAAAGGCAAGATGGAGCCGATTGCGGGACGTGTGTTCGGCCCGATTCCACGAGAAATTGCCGACATGGGTTACCAGAAGATAGCATCACTTGCTCCCGAGGTTATATAACACAGAGGTATGAATTCGATGCATGTAAAAAAAGGGGATACGGTGACGATTATCGCCGGAGCGAGCCGAGGAAAAACCGGTAAGGTAGTTCTTGCCATTCCGTCGAGCAATCAGGTTATCGTTGAGGGGGTGAATATGCGGAAGCGCCACAGCCGTCCTCGCAGAGCAAATCAGAAAGGACAGATTGTGGAGAAGGCGATGCCTATTCACGTCTCAAATGTGGTCCCTGAATCCGGCGCACCAAAAAAGAAATCGGCTAAGCGTCCGATAAAACCTAAGGCCTAATATCTACTATCTACGCATATGCAAACCGTTATTGAAAAACAGAATAAAGCATTCGGTGTCTTGAAAGAAAGTCTCGGACTCTCGAATATTATGGAGTCTCCGCGCTTGGTAAAAGCGGTGGTTTCTGTTGGAACAGGTTCATTTAAGGATAAGAAAAAGAATGAAGTTGTTGAGGATAGGTTGATGAAGATTACCGGCCAGAAAGCGTCTCCACGGGGAGCAAAGAAATCGATTGCTTCATTTAAACTCCGCCAAGGCGAGCCGGTTGGTTATCAAGTAACGCTTCGGGGTAAGCGCATGCGTGATTTTCTTGACCGTCTCTTGAACACGGCGCTACCGCGAACAAAGGACTTTAAGGGTATTTCGACATCATCGGTAGACGAGATGGGGAACCTCACCATTGGTATTAAAGAGCACAGTATTTTTCCGGAGGCCGCTGATGAAGAGCTGAAAGACGTATTCGGACTTGCCGTAACCGTTGTTTCGACAGCAACGTCTAAAGAAGCGGCGCGGGCATTTTTCACCCAACTCGGATTTCCGTTCAGGAAAGAATAAAATCTCCGTTCACTAAATAGTTTTCAACACCCTGTTCGCGAAAGCGAGCGGGGTGTTTGTTACAATACAGAGGTATGCCCGTTACTCCTGAACTCATACAGTATATTACTCAGGCCCGCCAAGCCGGTCTTTCTGATGACCAAATACGGTCGGAACTTTTAAGGGTAGGATGGGGCGTTTCCGACGTGGACGTAGCTGTTCCACCAAAAAGACAGGAACTTCCTCCGCAACCCATACTTCAGAATCCTTTTCAAAGTACTCAAACAAGGGCCCCTGCGGGTTCGGTAGTTTCTCCTTCGACTCAAATGCCAACTCAACAAGTGCAGAAAAAGCATAGCCGAAAGGGTTTCTACGTAACCGTTCTTATTGTGCTGTTGTTCGGTGCTGGTGTTTATTTTTTCCTTCCCCAGATAATTCTTCAATGGGAAAAGTTTTTCGGTCCCGTTGAAGAAGAAGTGCTTCCTCCGGAATTCTTCGATATACCTATGGTTGGTGAAGAGATACCTAACGACCCTATGATGATGGAGGGTTCGTCCATGACCGGGACCACTTCTCTGGAAGTTATGGATACAGAGGATTGGGAGTTCTATCAAAATACAAGATTTGGTTTTAAATTTAAATACCCGCCTTCTGCGCGTGTTTCCTCGAATGATTATGGGGTGACTAATTCTTCTGTGGCGAGTTGGGTAACGGTATATTCTGAAATCGAAAATACACAAATATTCAATATCAATGAACGTTCCCTACCTGAGGCCGCAACAAGTTTGAGTGATTATGTCACTGATGTGTGGAATCGAAACAGCGCTGACAGCGTGACCCTTGCGGGTCAGAAAAATATCGGACCACTTAAGGAATCGGTGTTACTCGGAAGACGGGCGTATGAATTTGAAGTGTCGCACTCGTTTCTGGATGATAGAGGAGGTTTCCTACTTCCTTTGGAGAATGAAGACTATCGTTTCGTGTATATCTCGGATGGCGAAGACAGGTATTACCTTGTCTGGTACCAATCAAATAACTCTTTGCAGAGTAGTATTTTCGGAACTCTCGATGTCGGGTTATAACGTTTGACACCCCACCTTCCCTTTGCTAGTATGGCGAAACGCTCTAAGGAGCGTTTTTGAATAGTTGGCCCTGTTGGAATCCGCGCTTTGGCACACCTGAAGTACTAGATAAAGCGCCGGATACCCACCGAACCAGCTATTATTTTCTTTAACGAGAATGTCCAAAACTTCAACATACGTCCGGTCTCTCAAGAAGCCGAAATTCAAAAGTCGTGTGGTTAGGCGTTGTTTCCGTTGTGGCCGTCGTCATGGCTTCATGCGCGATTTCGGTTTGTGCCGTATTTGTTTCCGCGAATTCGCTAACGAAGGCATGATTCCTGGTGTTAAGAAATCATCATGGTAAAAGACAATATTTCAGATTTTTTGGCGAAGCTTAAGAACGCGGCGTATGCCGGGAAGTTGTCCGTTGTTTTCCCGTATTCAAAAATGATTGTGTCAGTCGCCGAAGTGCTTCAGAAAGAAGGTTATATATCAGCAATCGAGCGTAAGGGTAAGAAGATGTCAAAACTCTTAGAAGTCACCCTTTCGTATTCAGAGGATGAGAAGCCAAAGATAAACGGTATCGCTCGCATTTCAAAACCTTCCCGACGCGTGTATGGAAAATCACACCAGCTGTTTCCCGTGCTCGGAGGTCTCGGTCGCATCATACTGTCTACCTCAAAGGGCGTTATGACCGGTGGCTCCGCACGTAAACAGCATCTTGGTGGAGAATTGCTTTTTAAGATTTGGTAATCACATGTCACGTCTCGCAAAAAAACCGATTCTTATACCTAAGGGCACTACGGTGGCAGTGTCAAACGGCGTAGTTTCCGTTAAGGGTCCGAAAGGAGAGCTTTCCCGCACGTTTCGTCCGATTATTTCTATCGAGGCAACTCCCGAATCGATAACTCTCGACATCAAGTCAACCTCAAAAGAGGCGCGCGCGCTGTGGGGCACGTACGCGTCGCATATTAAGAACATGCTTGCGGGCGCCAACAAGCCGTTTGTGAAGAAGCTTATTATCGAAGGAATCGGCTATAAGGCGGATGTGAAAGGAGCTGACCTTGTGTTGAGTCTCGGGTTTTCTCACCAAATCATTAAACCGATTCCGAAAGGCCTTACCATAACTTCTGAAAAAGGATTAGTGACGATAACCGGCGTCGATAAGGAGATGGTTGGTAGTTTTGCATCACAGGTTCGCGCTCTCAAAAAGCCTGAACCGTATAAAGGGAAAGGTATTCGGTATGAGAATGAAATCGTTAAACGAAAGGCCGGTAAGAGAACAACGGCATCTGCGTAATCATGATAAAACTGAAGACAAAAAACAGGAAAGTTATACAGCGAGCACGACGTCATGGCCGTATTCGTTCGCGTATTCATGGTACCGCCGAACGCCCGCGACTCTCAGTGTTTAAATCAAATAAATTTCTCTACGTTCAGCTTATTGATGATGTCACCGGAAAGACGCTTGCTGCCGCATCGACCAAGGATATGAAAGAGAAGACGATGCTTGCAAAAGCCGGGGGACTTGGGAAAAAGATTGCAGAACTTGGAAAAGGGAAGAAAATTACCACAATCGTTTTTGATAGAGGGGGCTATGTGTACACCGGTCGCGTGAAGGCGATTGCTGATGCTGCCCGTGAAGGAGGTTTAATATTCTAAAATCATGCAGGAAGAAACAGTTAAGAAAACAGAACAGGGCCCCGTTTCGAATGAGAACACTCCTCAGAGAAATTCTCGATTTGGCGGAGAAGGTTCAATGCTTCGAAGAAAAAATATTCGCCGTTCGGGACGAGAACCCCGTGTTCGTTCTGAGTATGACCAGAAGATGATAAATATCCGTCGCGTGGCGCGTGTTTCCTCAGGTGGCCGTCGCTTCAGTTTCAGCGTTGCTATGATTATCGGAAACCGAAAGGGTTCAGTTGGTGTTGGTACCGGCAAAGGAACCGATACGGCACTTGCCATTGACAAGGCAACTAGAGACGCGAAGAAAAATATGATTACCGTTTCTTTGACCGACACTTCTTCAATCGCTCACCGTGTTGATGCGAAGTATTCAAGTGGTCGCATCGCTCTCATTCCGGCTCCGGGACGTGGTGTGGTTGCGGGAAGTGCCGTGCGAAGCGTACTTGAGCTTGCAGGTGTGAAAGACATCACAGCGAAGATTTTCTCACCGAGTAAGAATACTTTGAATATTGCCCGAGCCGCACTGAAGGCGCTTTCACAACTTCGAGTTCGGAACATAGCACGTCCTGAGGTTAAGGGTGAGGAAAAACAATCATAAGTATATGCAATTGAACGAATTACAGAGGAATACCGCACGAAAGTATGCTCGCTCAGTTGGGCGAGGTGGGCGTCGTGGCAAGACATCAGGGCGAGGAACGAAAGGACAGAAAGCTCGCTCGGGAAGAAAGTTGCGCCCGGAGATTCGCGATACCATCAAGAAATTCCCAAAGCTTCGTGGACGAGGAAAGAATAGCAACACGAGTATCGTTGATGTCGCTCTCATCATAAAGACCTCGGCACTTGAAAAGCATTTCGCGTCAGGTGATTCGATTAATCCGAAGACGCTTGTTGAGAAAGGCCTTCTTAAAGTCTCAGGCAGAAGTCTCCCTCGGATTAAGATTCTTACGGACGGCACGGTCACCAAAAAGTTTGCTGTAGCGCAGTGTGCAATTTCTGCTTCGGCAAAATTGGCCATTGAGAAGGCCGGCGGGTCTGTCGCATAACGAGGAGTCATGCAGAACTTTTTCCAAAAACTGAAAATGATAGTCAGTGACAGCGTGTTGCGCAAGCGTCTTTTCTTTACGCTTGGCATTCTCGTCTTGTTCAGGGCTCTTGCGGCAATTCCGGTCCCGGGTATCGATACAGCCGCGCTCCAAAGTATTTTTGCCGGGAATCAATTCCTAGGTCTATTAAATGTGTTCTCAGGCGGAGGCCTTTCAAATCTTTCTATCGTTATGCTTGGTGTCGGTCCGTATATTACGGCGACTATTATCATGCAGTTGATGACGATGATTTTTCCGAAGCTTAAAGCACTGTATCAGGAAGAAGGTGAGGCGGGCCGTATGAAGTTTTCACAATATTCGCGTTTGCTCACGGTCCCACTCGCGCTTATCCAAGGGTACAGCTTCATTGCATTGCTTCAAAGCCAGGGGGTATTCCCACAATTGAGCGGTTTCGATATTCTCATCAGCCTTATTATTATCACTGCCGGTTCGGTATTTCTCATGTGGCTTGGGGAAATCATCACCGAGTTTGGTATTGGTAACGGCGTCTCACTCATCATATTCGGCGGAATCGTTGCGAGCGTTCCTTCGACCGTGAGCCAACTTTTGTTCACGTTCGACCCGTCTCAAATCCCGCTCTACCTCGGATTCTTGGTCTCGGCGCTTCTCGTTGTTCTTGGTGTCGTTGTGGTGACGGAGGCGGAGCGACCCATACCGGTTACCTATGCTCGTCGTGTGCGCGGTATGAAAGTGTATGGTGGCACGTCGACGTATCTTCCACTTCGTCTCAATCAGGCCGGCGTCATTCCGATTATCTTTGCGCTTTCGATACTCCTCTTCCCGCAGATGTTGGTGAACATTCTCGCAGCGTCAAGTAGCGCAGTTCTTCAGACGATTTCTACCATCGCGCTCGCCTTTTTGAATAACGCATGGATTTATTCAGGCGTCTATTTCGCACTCGTCGTACTGTTTACGTATTTTTACACAGCGGTTACGTTCGACCCGCACACACTCGCGACGAATTTGCAGAAGAACGGAGCCTTTATTCCAGGTGTTCGTCCCGGACAATCGACTGCTGCGTATATCTCTCGTATCCTCACCCGCATTACGCTTGTCGGAGCTCTATTCCTTGGTGTGGTCGCTATTCTCCCGCTTGCGATGCGTGAGATTACCGGTATCGCGTCTCTTGCCATCGGCGGCACAGCTCTCCTCATCGTGGTATCAGTGGTTCTTGACCTTGTGAAGAAGATTGATGCGCAGATAAGCATGCGCGAGTACTAAAGTTCAAAAATCCTCCGCCTCGGCGGAGGATTTTTGAATACTTGCCAACTTTTTTTCTGCGTGCGCAAGTATGTTTTGATGGTGTCATGCCGTATACTAGAGTATATGAATAAAAAACGTCGGGCATTCATTTTTTACGGCATTTCAGGGTCGGGGAAAGGGACCCAGGCGAAATTGCTTATTGAATATTTGAAGAAACATGACCCCGAGCACGAGGTCATTTATATAGAAACGGGGGCTCGTATTCGTGAGTTCATTGAAGATAATGCCGGCTATACAAGAGATATGGTGAAAGATGTTCTCAACCATGGAGGATTACTTCCTGAATTCGTTCCGGTGTGGCTATGGTCGCATCTTTTGGTGACTCGTTATACGGGAAAGGAAACGCTGGTCATTGATGGGGCCGCTCGCCGACCTCATGAGAGTCCAATTCTTGAAGGTGCGCTCCGATTCTATGGGTTTGATACTACGACGGTCGTTCTTCTTGAGACTTCGCGCGCATGGGCGAAAGAGAGACTTCAGGGGAGGGGCCGGTACGATGATGACAATGATGATATAGAAAGACGTTTCAGTTGGTATGAGAAAAACACGATTCCGGCGGCGAATTATTTTAGAGATAAGGAAGGGTTTACCTTTCTGGAGGTCAGCGGGGAAAAGACAATCGAAGAAGTTCACGAGGAAATCATCAAAAAGCTTGGCTTTGAAAAGGAATAAGATAGGGAGAAAACAGGCCGTTCGCTGTGGCGAACGGCCTGTTTTTATTTCTTTGGTTTTGATAAGGTGGTTAGTATGGTAACGGTCAAAACCAAAGACGAAATAGCTCGTTTACGCGAAGGAGGCAAACGTCTCGGCGCTATTTTGCGTACGCTCGTGAAGGCCTCTGTTCCCGGGGCGTCAGCTCAGTCGCTTAATGTTCTTGCGGAGAAGTTGGTTCGTGAGGGTGGCGATACCCCCTCGTTTCTCAATTACAAGGCGCGAGGTTCGAAGAAGAGGTATCCCGCGAGTCTCTGTATTTCCATAAACGACCGTGTGGTGCATGGGCTTCCGAGCGAGCATGAGATTATACGTGATGGTGATGTCGTGTCACTTGATATGGGTCTTATCCACCAAGGTATGTATGTGGATTCAGCGGTGACCATTGGGGCCGGAAAGGTGGACCCCGTTGCGGAGAAATTGATTCGTGTTACAGAAGAATCTCTCCGTGCAGGTATCAAGCAGGTGCGCGCAGGCAGGCGCACGGGTGATATTGGGTACGCCATAGAGAAGGTGATTAAACCATACCGCTTCGGTATTGTACGAGAGCTTGCGGGTCATGGAGTAGGGTATGCCGTGCATGAAGAGCCTTTTATTCCAAATTACGGAGAACCGAATACAGGAGTCCTTCTCAAGACAGGTATGGTGCTCGCTATCGAACCTATGGTAAACGAAGGGGGAGACGACATTGTCTTGGATGAGGACGGATTTACGTTTCGCACGAAAGATGGAAAACGTAGTGCGCATTTTGAACACACCGTACTCGTTACCGCAGGCGCTCCGGAAGTGCTCACGGACTGATGCATTGCATGCGCGTGTTTTTCTGATAAGATAGTCGGTATTCACCTCTATGAATCATCCTAAGTTCGAAAGGACGCTCGTAATCATCAAACCTGACGGCGTACAGCGCTCACTTGTCGGTGAAATTGTGGGACGTTTTGAAAGTGTCGGTCTAAAGCTTGTGGCGATGAAAATGATGGTGCCGACTCAAGAGCATATTGAAAAGCATTACACGCTTGACCCAGAGTGGCGGCGCATTACAGGCGAGAAGACTATCAAAGGATATCAGGCGAAAGGACTTACACCGCCCTCGGAGGACCCACTTGAGATAACCGCTCGTATTCTCAAGAATCTTAAGACGTATATGACTTCCGGCCCGGTTATTGCCATGTGTTGGCAGGGTGCCCACGCGGTGGGTATCGTGCGTAAACTCATTGGGGGAACGGAGCCGTTGACGTCAGATGTAGGAACCATACGAGGGGATTTTGTGCTTGATTCATACCAAATGTCTGATACCGATAATCGTGCGGTACGAAATCTTATCCACGCGTCTGGCTCTCCGGGTGAGGCGCAGAATGAGCTCAAACACTGGTTTGCGCCGAAAGAATTCACCGACTACCGTCTTGTCCAAGAGAAAATTATGTACGATGTGAACCTCGACGGACTTCTGGAGTAGGTTTTTGTTGAAAACCTGTTTATAAGTTGTTCATGGATTCGCGCGAAAAGCGCGAATTAGTGTTTTAAAGACTATTTCTGTGCTATTTACTTTGCGTCTCATCGTCCTACACTGAATACTAGGATTGTTATTCGTGCCCAGATATATAAAACAAAAAATAAATTCAAACCTTTACTCGCCTCACCTCGATGAGCGCAACGCGTTCTGACCGGTTGATGACGGAAAGGTAAAAAATAAAAATAAGCTGGCAACACGTCTAACGACCTTTCTAAACCAACTCCCCCTCACGGGGGAGTTGGTTTTTTCGTGGAACTCTCTTTCGTTCTTGTTTCTCAATGGTTTTTTCTTATTCACGTTGCACCGTCACGAGCCATGTGTCGGGGTGTGCTATCCACGTATGATTGAGGCATATCTCGGCGTATAGTATAGGCAGGGTTATTCGAAGTATTAGCTCTATAACAAACATTAGGGAGTCCGATATCGTCGCACCGTGATTGAAACTTGCTACGCAAGATTCTGATCGAAAGCGACTGAGGACACCCACCTAAGCATAGCTTAGGGTGAAATACTTCATAACCCTACAAAAGAGCGTCTGCGACAAGCGGATGCTTTTTTGTGGGTAAACTATTCTTTCTTGTTATAATCCTCGTATATGCAAAAAATCCTGCTTTTCAGCTCACTTCTTCTCTCAACACTCCTTTTCTTCTTACATAAGTTGGCGGGCGCGTATTCACTATATTTCATGCTCCCGTGGTTTGATTCGATGATGCATTTCCTCGGGGGTCTTGCTCTCGGAGCGCTCTTTTTATGGTTTTCCCTCTTTCTCAAGAGATACGTGAGACTCCTGTCAGCAGTTCCCACAAATCTTCTTGTGCTCTGCTTTGTGCTCTTGATAGGGGTTGGGTGGGAACTCTTTGAGTATATCTATGACATCACATATCCAGTCTTCACCACGTACGGGTTTGATACAGCGAAGGACCTCGTAGTGGATATTTTCGGTGCTTGGCTTGTGGTATGGTTATATGCGCATTATGCGCCGACGACTATAACAACATGATTTCGTCATCAATCACTTTTTTTGGAGGGGTTCGGGGGCCGACGGGTGCCAATTTTCTTTTTGAAATTGGTGGCGATAAGTCGCAGCGCGTGCTCGTTGATTGCGGTTTGTTTCAGGGTGAGCAATATGCCACTGAAGAAAACCGAAAAGCTTTTGCCTACGACCCCGCTTCCGTTCAGGCGCTTTTCATTACCCATGCGCACATGGACCATATCGGGAGAATACCGATTTTGGTGAGGAATGGGTACCACGGTCCGATTTACTCGACCCCGCAGACGCGCTCGATTGCTGAGCTCATGCTCCAGGATGCACTCAAGATTATGCGCTACGAAGCTCATGACGCTAAGCAGGAGCCTTTGTATGAAGACCATGATGTGGCTAGAGTATTTGGCCAGTGGAACGATATGCCCTACCACACACCACTTCCGCTCAAGGACGGAGTGACCGTTGTTGCCAAGGACGCAGGCCACATTCTCGGTTCGGCGTTTTTTGAGTTCGAGCGTAACGGGAAGAAAGTAGTTTTTTCTGGCGACCTAGGTAATACCCCGTCACTTCTCGTTAGAGATACAGAACCGCTCTCAGGAGCATCATATCTTGTTATTGAGAGCGTGTATGGTGACCGGAATCACGAAGACCGTGATTCACGCCGAAAGGTTCTTAAGGCCGCCGTGGAGAGGTCTATTGCCGAGAAAGGAGTTCTTGTCATCCCAGCATTTTCATTGGAGCGGAGTCAGATGATTCTCTATGAGTTGAACAATATGGTTGAAGACGGGGAAGTGCCATCCGTACCGGTATTTCTTGATTCTCCACTTGCGATAAAGGTGACGAAGATTTACCGAGAGATGAGGCGAGAGATGAAGCAAGAAGTACGTGATGAGATTGCGTCAGGGGACGATATTTTCAAATTTCCAAAACTTTCTTTTACCGAGACGGCGCAGGAATCACGACAAATTGACCTTGTTGAGAATCCAAAGATTATCATTGCCGGAGGCGGTATGTCGGAAGGAGGTCGTGTGATTGGGCATGAGCAAAGCTATCTTCCTGATGCCCGCAATACCGTTCTTCTGGTGGGTCATCAGGCCGCGGGGACGCTCGGTCGCGCTCTGCTTGAGGGCGCAAAAAAAGTAGTTATTCGGGATAAAACGGTTGAGGTCAGAGCTACTATTATGTCGGTAACGGGTTACTCATCGCATAAAGACTCTGACCATCTCGTTGAGTTTGTTGGAGATTCAGCTGAGACGCTCAAGCAGGTGTTTGTGGCGATGGGGGAACCTAAAGCGTCACTTTTTCTGGCCCAGAGGATTTCGAATGAGTTTGGTATAAAAGCTGTGTACCCGGAGCTCGGGTCTCGGCATGAGATAGAGTTTTAAAAAACCCTCCGCCGTGGCGGAGGGTTTTTATTATTTCGATGCGTGAGCAACGACGCGTTTGAAACTCTCGGGATAGTGTTCGGCAAGTGTGGCGAGTATTTTTCGGTCGATACCGACGTTCTTTTTCTTGAGCGCGTCGATGAATCTGCTGTATGAGAGTTCATTTCCTTCAAGGCCAGCGTTGATTCGAACATTCCAGAGACGGCGATACACCCCTTTTTTGTCGCGTCGGTGTGCAAAGGCATGTGAGCCAGCATGGACGATGGCCTCATAGGCCTGGCGTTCTTTGGTTGAACGAGCGTTACGGTATCCTTTCACCCGTCTCAATACATTTCGGCGCGTTTTCAGCGCATTGACTCCTTTTTTGACTCTGCTCATATTAGTAGTGGATTAAATAACGGGATGCGGATTTGTTTGTTATCACAAAATCAACCTTACGACGCTTCGTGGCCTGTTTGCGTCGGCTTGCTTTCGCATTGAAGTGGTTTTGCCCCTTCGTACGCGCCTTTATCTTCCCGTTTCGGGTTATTTTTAATCGTTTGGTAAATGATTTATTCGTTTTCATACTTTTGTGTGATACCGAGAGGAAATTCCGGTTATGCTCGTTCGATGACGAGTGTCAGTCCTTTCAAACTCTTTTTCGCTTCATCGACAACTTTAAAATCTCCGGGGATGAACTTTAAAATCCGTTCGAGCCGTTCCTTGAGGAATTTTTGGTCCATATATTTGGCCCGTCCTCTGAGGTAGAGTTCAATTTTGATGCGATGTCCTTCAATAAGCCATTCCCCTGCCTTTTTTGCCTTCAGGGAGAGGTCATGCTCTCCGGTGCCGATGGTTAGCTGAATGGCCTTGGTTTCTGCGTTCTGAACCTTGGATTTCGCCTCTTTCTGCTTCTTCTTTTCAGCGTACTGGAATTTACCATATTCCATGATTTTTGCAACCGGGGGGGTGGCGGTCGGTGAAATTTCAATGAGGTCCAGTCCCGCCTCTTGAGCTTTTGCGAGCGCGTCAGCCAAACTCAATACACCGAAGTTCTCGCCTTCTTCGCCAACGACACGGAGTTCTTTGGCGTTTATCGCCTTGTTGATTCTGATACGGTGCTGCACGAGGATATGGTAGCTGTCGCACTAGGATAGCATACGAACGGGAAAATAAAAAGGACGGCGGCACAAGATGTGTCGCCGTGGGGCATGGGTGCGGTTTAGGTCGCAATAATCATGACTATTCCTTGTTTTTGGAGCCGGTCGATGGCTCCGGTTTCGATGAGGTGCAGAACGAGTTGATTCCTCCCTTCTCGTGAGTTTGGGTCGGGTGAACGACCAATCGTTTCTCCAGTACCCCACTTATTGAGGCCGGAGTGCGCTATCGCCTGAATTTGGCGATTATGTCTCCGCAGACGAATGTGAGTCTGCAGTCTCTTTAGTAGTAAGTTCATGACTGCCTCCTATGAACGGTTTCTACCTCGATAGTATACCTCTGTCAACGGGGCGCAAGAGGGGGTGTGCATAGTAAGCAGAGATTGGCTGGACTAGTCTGAAAAAACCGGCAACCACAAGGTGGTTGCCGGTAGAGCTTCATTGTCTTGAAAAGACGTCGAGCATTTCCGCTACGGATATTCTGAAGAACCTGTTCAATGTTTCCTCGTTTTCTGTGCCAAGCACGAATGCTTTTTCGCACATTTCAATAGCCCGTGCGGTGTCACCAATGCTTTCATATAACGCTGAAGCAAAGTCGCAGAGTTCGGGGGACGTAGGGTCCAGACGCATTGCTTCTTTGAGTAGCGGTTCTGCCTCACTAAACTTCTCTTGTCTGCACAGGTGAGCCGCTAAGGACGTATATCCGGAAACCAGTTGAGGATGAATTTCGATTGCCTTGCGAAAAAATTCCTCCGCTTTTTCGGTTTGTGACCGGGTCCTCCCCATCTTCAGACCCATTTCAAGGTAAACTCCGCTGAGGATTTTTGTTGCAGGTTCCGGAACCATGTACGCTTTTAGTTCCACGCTTTCGGTGGCAATATTGTCTCTCTCCAGTATCGACTCGAGAGTTACCGTCTGGCCGAGGGTTGTCTCATAGAAGAGGGGGCCGGTTTCTGTCGGCAGGACGATAAATACATGATTTCTCGCAAACATCGGGTACGCGGTTATCTTGAGTTGGTCGAGCACTTCAAGATACAGCAGAGTCAAATCCGAACAGTCCAATGTTCGTGCACCGAGCGCATCGCCGAACGTTCTCACCTTCTTTGAGTCGATGGAGTAACCGGCTGAGCGTACGGAGCGGTGTATCACTGGCAGTAGTGTGAGTGGGTTACGGTCATCGTAGGATGGGCTCGTATCATTCTTGATTTTGGTGAGTAGTTTCCGTAAGGCCACCGTGGCCTTCGTTCGGTTCCATTCAGAGCTTTCAATGTGGAGAGCGCGGAACGCTACACCGGTTTCTTGAATGGATGCTGTTGGTTGTGATGAGGTGCTTTTACAGCCCGTGAAGGCAAGCACGCTGACGACGAGCAGGAGTAGACAGTATGATTTCATAGTGAGCCTTTCTGTTGTCTTGTTGTACGCTATACCTTGGAGGTAATTTGTCAATAAATGATGGCGGCTTCTTAAAAGAACAAAAGCGCCTTTACAGGCGCTTTTGTTTAACCTAAATAGGTACGCGAGGTTAAGATTTTTTCCAGCCCGGTTCTATCGCGCGAATGGCTTCTTCTGAGCGTGTAAAGATGCGGTTTCCCCTTTTCATCTTTTCTATTGTGGCGAATTTCATTAATCCGTCAATGATGTCGGCACTGCATGAAGTAAGATAGACGCGTTTGCCACTTTTCTCTAAGTTTTCTACTGCTTCAACAATCGTGTCTTCGCCCTCGTAGTCTACCGAGAATAAGTTGCGCAATCGAATAATAACCGTAGGGACATTATTTGTGTGCGCAAGATGTCGAAAGTTTGCGGCGTGACGTGGCGCATCGATATATCCCAAGAATCCGGCAATGCTGTAGGTCACAAAGGCAAGAGGTTCATCGGTCATATGTAGCACTTTCGCACGACGCTGTTCATGCTTTGTTCCATCTTTGAAATTAAAAACAATATCAAAGTATCCGTGGCTGACATTGTCGGCAAAGAATAAAAGTGAAAGTATTGCGCCAATAACTACCGCAAGTCCGGCATCCTCGAGAACGGTAATACTAAGAACTAAGATAGCGATGAAGAATGAGAGTTTTTCACGCTTGTAGAACTCTACAAATTTTTTTGTTTCAATAAGGCCAAGCGCTGTGTTTACTAAGATTGCTGCAATGACTGCCATAGGAATATAAATGAAGAAGGGTAGTACAACGAGTGCGATGACGGCGGTGAAGGCAGATGTAATAATCGCTGATGTTTTATGTGTTGCGCCGGCTTTGATATTCGCACCAGTACGAATAAAGACACCGGTTGCCGGCAGACCACCCATAGCGCCCGAGCCAATATTTGCCAAGGCAAGGCCGAGTAGTTCTTTGCGTGGAGATGATTGCGTGCGGGTGATTTTGTCCGCAATTTGAGCGGTGATGAGAGTTTCGAGCACACTAATAAGCGCAACGGTGCCTGCAGTAGCAAGGAGCCAGCCAAGTGCGTCACTATTCCCAATTAATGTTGGAATTGTATTCCAGGTAACGGGCAGTGCCAATGTTGCTGCAAATGAACCAAATTTATCACCAAGGGTAATGAGTTCAAGGTGAGAAAAGAATATCTCTACAGTATAGCCAAGTGCGATACCCAACCCTGCAGCAGGAATCACTGCGGGGAGTTTTTTAATGAAATGTTTCCAGACAAGAATGAATGCAAGAAATCCTACAAATACTGATACGGATGCGATACTTGTCTCTGATGCATGGGCAACATAGAGTGCGATGTCTCCAATAAAGGTGCCGGTACGTTTTAGTGCAGAAAGGCCCGTCGCATCAAATAGTTGTGAAACGGCAATTAAAAATGCCACGCCACCGGCAAATCCGTACATGATGCTTGAGGGAATGTAGTACAAGAACCTCTCTGCGCGGATGAGCCAGATAAAGAGGATAATCAATCCTGATGCCATTGCGATAAGTGGTAACACGGCGGCACCTAACCCTGCAGGGGCTGCAAGTGTTGCCGCAAAAAGTACGGTGGTAAGTGCGCCAGCCGTTCCAATGATGTTGTAGTTATTCCCCCCGAAGAATCCTGCAATCACGGTAGCCCAGATGCCGGTAATGACTCCAGGCAGGGGACCTGCGCCAGAGGCGACTGAGAGGGCAATGGAAAGTGGCACAGAAATAAGTGCAACCGTAAGACCTGATTTCCAATTTGCTTGAAGAAGGGCCGAGAGCGAAATAAATGAAAATTTCATATGGAGACGATGGGTATGTGAAAAAATAAAAACATGCTGGTACGGCATGTGTCGCGAACCGGACACTCTTGTTTATACGCCCGCTTCTACAAGACCGCAAGTCTTCTCACGCACTATCACGTCGAACTATATCGGATTGTTAGAATCTAATAGCGTGCTCAAAATTGTTGGAGTTACCGATACGATTCAACGTGGTGGAGACCGAAGAATGAAATCAGAGAACGACTTAACGGTTTAGTTCGACAAGCTATAAATAAAACCATGGCAATCATAATCAATATCGACGTAATGCTGGCCAAAAGAAAGATGAGTGTCACCGAACTTGCAGAGAAAGTCGGTATCACCATGGCAAATATTTCCGTGTTGAAGAACGGCAAGGCAAAATCGGTTCGGTTCTCGACGCTAGAGGCAATTTGTAAAGCGCTCGAGTGCCAGCCCGGAGATATCTTGGAATTCAAGAAGCCGTAGTATGGAATCTGTGGAGATGGGCGGAATCGGTCGGGGGATAATTTATCCACACACGCGATTTATGGAGGAGAAACGGTGCTAACATAAATACATGTCTATGTACAAATACGTTATTATATCAGCGCTTATCATTTTAAGTTCCGTTATAAGCGCTGATTTTACTTATGCCCAGAATGTTGGTCCCGACCAGCAGGCATTTTTCGACGTTCCAAAAATCACTAATAATCTTTCATTGGGAAGCGAAAACCATGACGTTTCAATTTTACAGAACTTTCTTAAAAGGATCGGAGGTATTTACCCGGAAGGACTTATTACGGGCTATTTTGGGAGTCTGACACAGAACGCGGTCAAAAGATTCCAACAATTAGTGGGGATAGAAACTGCGGGCACTGTTGGTCCAATTACGCGGTTGGCAATTAATACGTGGATGTTGGCTGCGGCGTCAGAGTCGGGCAATGCCCACCGATCTGACAACGCGTCGCCGGCCACCCCTGCAACTCCCGCAACGCCCGCGACACCATCTCCTGGTGGAGGACCTGCAACTCCCGCAACGCCCGCGACACCAGCCGTTCCAGACCATGTATTAGTTTCACCTCCTCCTCCACCGACGCCGCCAATTATTCCCCCGCCAGCAACGACGACGCCGCCAATTTCAACGACGACACCTCCAGCGATACAGCCTCCTTCGACCACTACACCGCCGACAGCTACTTCTACAAAATTTATAGTGGGAGATAGGGTATACGCAACTATCAATCTAAATGTTCGCGACACGCCTTCATTGTCCGGCACCCTTCTCGGTGTTCAGGCATCAAGTTCTTTGGGGCTGATTACCGGTGGTTCGCTAAGTGCTGACAATTATTATTGGTGGAATGTTGATTTTGATTCCGGAACTGATGGATGGAGTGTAGAGAATTATCTTGAGAAAGTAGTGGTGTCGCCACCGCCACCACCCGAAGGTGAACAGCGTATTACGTCAAATACAGCAAATCAGAATTATCCTTCAGTTTACGGCGAAAATATAGTTTGGGAAGACAGAAGGAACGGAAACATAGACATCTACGGTTACAATTTGACTACAGGGATTGAGAGTCGCATAACTTCAAGCATTGGTGACGAAATACGCCCGTCAATTTTCGGAAATCAATTAGTTTATATAGATAGACAGCCAGACCTTTCAAATCCTGGGCATGACACAATTCAGATATATCTTTCTGATTTACAGAACAGCGTCACTAGTCCTCTGATTGGCGATTCAAAATTCCAATCTGCGCCCACGATATGGGGGAGCAAAGTCTCTTATTTGGACCATAGTTTAAGTGGAGATAGGGTTTTGTTCGTCTATGATATGTTGACTCATTCAAAGGAGCTTGTTGCGAATGGACCAAGTATTACACAACCACATATGGCTGGTGATTTCGTGGTCTGGGCAAATGGTCAAGGCGGGATTTACAAAACATACACGTATAATTTGCAGACCAAGGTCACGCGTTTGATCACCAACCACTCAGGTGATCAGTTTGCCCCCAAAGTCTCTCGTGAAGGTAAGATTGTTTTCGCAGACCGAAGGAGTGGGGCAGGCGCAGGTGATTGGAACGTATATATGTTTGATTTGGTTACCAATGAAGAGACGAGAATCACTCCAGAAAATGGTAGTCAACCTATAGATCTATCGATTTCTGACAAGTGGATTTCATGGTCGCGCGATAGAGATGTCTTTGTGTACAATCTAGCCTCCGGAGTAATAAACAGATTGACCTCTCTCCCGACAGAAGAAAAGCAGACGAACCTTTATGGAGATTTGTTGGTTTGGGCAGACGGCAGGGACAGTCAGGATGATATTTATTCGATTTTCTTGCGTTAGTTTTAAATTTTGGAGATGGGCGGACGCTTCGCTATCGAACTCGTCTCTCGTAAACTCAGGACTCTTTGAGAACACTACAAGAGTACTTCATTTTTCTAAAACGGAAGACCGTTAAGAAAAATTAGTCGCTCCTCCGTTCTCAACACCTCGCCTTCGGCGGGTCGCTCTCCGCCACGGGAGAACTCCCGTTCTCCCGACCCCTCTCTCGGTTCGATTCCGCACGCACGTGAAGCAGTTCACGTGCTCCACTCCATTCAAAAAACAAAAGCGCCCGAAGGCGCTAATGTTTTTACGAATGGAAGTGGCTGGTAATACATCGAACTCCTTAAAAACCTACCTCACAAAATTTTGGGCGTATTACCAAGGGAGTCAAAACCTTCAGAAATTGCTTGCTACGGCTTAGCTAAACGCAAAGAGGTTATACAGGAGTAGGGTATAGAGTATAATCAGTCCATGACGAAAGAGGAAATTCAATTTTTCTTTTTTATTCTACTTCCCATGATTGCCGTTGGAGTTAGTTCCATATACTTGGGAATTAAGATAATACTCGATAAAAAGACACGAGCTTGGTGGGCAAAATGGTGGTGGGGATTCTTAAACAACCAAAAGCGTGCAGAAAAACAGGTCGTATTCTTCGACGCACCAATAGTAATTGGAGCAGGGATGATGATTCTTTGGACTGTCCTTTCAATCGTGCTTGCCCAATTCAATATCTTTATCTTCTAGGGTAAACGGACACTGCTATAAAAATAATCTCTATGAACCGTCCATCGAATAAACCTTTATTAGTGACCTGCGTCGTATTTGGAGTAGTCGTAATCTGGTTTGCTGGCGTGATAATCCACCTCGAAAGATACCGTTATGCCAACCAGTCGCATCTCTGCTATAAACCCGAGAAAAATTATGTCGTAGATGCTGATGCCTATTTTGAGCGAGAGAATTGCCTAGAAACAGCAGTCCCACGAACGTCAGGTCTCTGGGATTTGTATTATGCATTAACCGACTAAAAAAATGCTAGAAATTTTTGAATGGATTGTTTGGGGAATTGCAATATTTATAGCTTTGAGTCTCACTTACGGTGCTGTAAGACGATTGATGGCAAAACAGCCAGTAATGAAGGCAACTTTGTATCAGGGGATATTCATCGGGGTGGCGTCGTTATTCCTTTTATTCTCTCCGTCGGTCAGCAAGCTCCATTTAATTTGGATTGTGCCCGTCTGCTTCCCATTAATTGGATATCTCACTTTCCGCTCAGCTACGAAAGAGGTTGAGGAGGTAAAGTAATAGCCTTTTTATTTGTCGTACCAAAGTGAATTTCATTACCCTCGATGAGTCGGGATTCTTGTCCTTTCTCGTATCTTTCTTTGAAGTCAGTGAGGTGGGGTCGTGAGTCGACTGTTCCATGCTCAAAAATTGGGAGTAGTTGAACCAGCGTGTAAGAGGTCTGCACTTCTTCTCTAGTAGGAATTTTTCCTGTCAGGAAGATGCCAGTAAATACCACGAAGACATGCTTGATGGTCGATTTAATATCGGCTAGTTTTGTGGCAAGTGTACGGAAATCATATAAGGATGGCGTTAAGACTAGGCAAACCAAAATAGTGTTTGGTTCGTATGTATTTTCAATCATTTTGTCTCGAATTGTCTCAAAAAGTTTATTGGGCTCTTCCCGATGTTCTACAACCTCAACCTCACGTAAGTAGCCCCTATGTGCACCAGGCTTATCTTCTTTAAAAGTTATAACGAGCCCGTCTGGTGGGTCTGGATTTGGCATATTCATCCACCAGTCAACGTGAGAATCGTCTTTCAATGCCATGGCAACCATAGAAACGCAATAACGTTCCCTGTCCTTTTTGGGCAGCTTAAGAATATCTTTGCCATTGTTAACCATAGATTCGGCATATTTAAGCAATCCCTTTACAGGATGATCCCATTGCTTAGCACGAGAATTAATGTCTCGCAGGTTTATCTTCGTCATTAGTGAATCACCTTCTTTTTCTCCGAAATAAAATGCCATAGAGATATCTTATTACCAATTTCCGAATTAATACAAGAATTCCGGCCACATTCACTGGTTTACGTCTGTAGATAGACGTTAGCTAATTGACCTACAGTGCCATAGTACATTGCATTACCCCTACCTAGACTGAGATACAAGTAAAACCACTCTCGCCCCATGCAAGTAGCCTACCCACCATCTACCATTGCAAACTTGAAGGTAAACAAACCACCCCGGATACGACTTGAAAAGTGATATCCACAGCTCGTTACCCCTTGCCAGGTATCGGTGGCACTTAGATATCGTTGAGTCATGGTACATGGTAGCGTTATCGGCATTATAAGTAATACAGCCCGAAGAGGGGCAGCGAAGCTTCCGTGTACCAACATGAGGCCGATCGCTATCCCTCTTCGGGTTTTATTGTTACCCATATGAAAAGCATAGAAAGAAGGTTTGCCAAGCTTCAGGAGTCACGACCTGGCTTGAGCGGTTATATGAATTTCGCTGGTGCAGTGAAGGATGGTCACTTTACCCCTAAGACCATTCATCGTTGGTTCAATCTTTTGGTCGATAAAGATGATTATTCTCGATCAGATAAAAGAGCTCTATTCGCACACCTCGACTCGATTTCAAACCCTCCGAGGACGACAGGAATTGAGGGTAATTTTGTCCTTACGGCATCACCAATTAGTAATCACGTAGTCCAGAGAGTATGAACATAAAAATAACCCAAATAGAGCCACTTTCAATCGTGGTACATGAATCCATTTCGGTATCGGATGCAATCGTGGTCTTGGAGTTGTTTATCTACCGGATTACGACTTCAAGGGCGAAAGAGAGTAACGGATTAGTCGTATCTGTTGCTGAATATAGGAAGCTTCTTGGTGATTACCAAAGTACAGACGAACGCATCACAGATCGTCTGAGGTATCTCGAGGCTTTCTGCAGAAATATTATTAAACCTGAAATAAAAACATATGTCGTTACCAAATCAGGGGCGCATCAGGCGTCCACCTAAGCGCCAACGTGGTGGAAGGAAAGTTTTAACCGGAGAAGTAGAGCCAGCTAACACAAAAGCGCTTGGCTATTGCAGGGTATCGTCTTTAACTCAAGCTACGGATGGACATGGTCTAGATAGCCAAGAGCATCGTTGTCGAACATTTGCTGAACAAAAGGGACTAGAGATGGTAAAAGTCTTTCGTGATTCTCATACTGGCGGAGGCGATTTTTGGCAACGTCCGGCCATGAGAGAACTTTTGGAATACGTTGATGCACATCCGACTGAAAGATTCACGGTTATTTTCGACGATCTCAAACGATTTGCGAGGGACATCCAATTTCACTGGAAGCTACGAACGGAGTTTAGTGCTAGAGGTATTACACCAGCATGTCTGAACTTTAATTTCGAAGATACACCGGAAGGGGGTTTTATAGAAACAGTAATGGCTGCGCAGGGTGAGCTAGAACGAAAACAAAACCGGAGACAGGTGATGCAAAAACAAAAAGCTCGAATGGAGTTAGGGTATTGGCCATTTGCCGCTAGGAAGGGTTACACATCAGTAAAAGACCCTCTTCATGGAAAGATATGTAAACCAAACGCAGGAGGGGAAATATTGGCTGAAGCATTAGCTCTGTTTGAGAACAGGACACTCTTGCGTAAGGTTGACGTTGCCCGTTTCTTGGTCGAGAAGGGATTCTGGACTGGTCAGAAACCAGAGAGATATATCGATAAGGTATCACACATACTGCAGGATCCTTTTTACTGCGGGGATATGGAGTATCCCGCATGGCAAGTAAAACGCAGGACAGCAAAACATGTGGGAATTATCACCAAGGATACTTTTGAGCGAATTCAAAAGCTAATAAGGCGAGAAACTACATTGAAGCGTATCCGTTGGGATATTTCGCCAGAGTTTCGTTTGAGGGGTTTAATTCTTTGTGACCATTGTGGCAATCATCTCACAGCTGCCTGGTCAAAGAAGACATTCCCGTATTACATCTGTCATACAAAGGAATGTGAACGCTACGGCAAATCTATTCGCCGGGATGATATTGAAGGCCAGTTTGACATATTACTTCAGCAAAACACTTTGAAGCCCGAAATTGGTACTGTTGTCGGACTTGTCTTTGAGAGAGTTTGGGCGCAGGAAATTAATACCATGAAAGTAGAGGTCTTGAATCAAGAGGGTGAGATTAGAATGCTTCAAGATAAGGTATTACAACTTACCGATGCCGCCTTGAATGCAAAATCTGCACAGGTAAAAGCTGTTTATGAGCAACAAATAGAAACTACTGCTGATGAGATCAACGAAATCAAGTCCCGATCGCCATTAGTTCCAACAGACCTAGCTATTCCTTATCGAACTGCCCTTGATAAAGCAACCGGATTACTTAAAAGCCCATATAAGATATGGCAAAACCTCAATGTTGTTGAGCAACACAGTCTTTACTACTTCGTTTTTGAGGAGAAATTACGATATAACCAAGTCTCTGGTTATCGAACTGAAAAATCCTCAAGTGCCATAAGGCTCTTTGAGGATTTTGTCAGTAAAAACTCCCTAGATGTGGAGATGGGCGGAATCGAACCGCCGTGCAAAGAGTAGGAAACCAAGCGTCTACGTAATCTAGGGTATCTTTTGTTTTTCGACGAAAGCGCTAGAAGATACACAAAACACGTTCCCGTCTAGTTTCTAAGGTTCGCGTGTGCGCCGAAACGAGCGCCTACGCTATCCTGAAAATATCATGCCCGCGTCCCGCCTTCAGGAGAGGTGAGGGCGAACACGTCTACGTATTATGCGTGGACGAAAGCAAGGTCGTTAACACCAAAATATGGTGAGAGTACGGCCTGTGCCTTTGCAACTGCTGATTTGGCAGTTATAGGTTCCAACCGTTTAAGGAGTTATTGGAGCTCCATTACGCAACTTAGCGACCGTGCCCTTTGTCTAGGCCGATCATCCCCGTATGAAAATTGTCAACGACCTTTCAGTTCTCGACGCATCTCCCGTTCGTCATCACGCTTCTTGATGGTCTCCCGTTTATCAAATTGTTTCTTTCCGCGGGCGATTGCAAGGGCGACCTTGATGCGACGTTTAGAACTATACACTGAAATTGGTACTACTGTCAACCCTTTCGTACGTTCGGCTTTTGTGAGTTTCTCGATTTCGTCCTTTGTTAAGAGCAAGCGTCGGTTTCGGGTCTGATTGTAGCTTTCAGGCGTGTTGCCCGGTTGGTAGGGTGCGATGGTCATGCCGAGAATATACGCTTCTCCGCCACGCATGGTGACGTGCGCCCCTTCAAGAGACGCTTTGCCGGTGCGCACGGCGCGCACTTCAAAACCGAGCAGTTCTATCCCTGCCTCGAATTGCTCCATGAACTCATAGTTGAAGCGCGCTTTTCGGTTTTCGGCGAAATTCGACATCACAAACAGTCTAGCAGAATCGGTATTACTTGACGATTTCAGGACACGGAGTACTCTTTTACGTGAAAGGACCTCACCATGAATGCACTCAAGTTGATTGGAAAGGGGGTTGCCTTCGTTCTGGCGGTATTTATTGCAATGTTCCTCTACGTCGTCTTTTGGGGGCTTCAGCGACAAATGCAAAGAGACGACCACTCTATTAGCCCGGTCCGCGCTAGCGGACCGGGCCTTCTCTTTCCGTTCCATTTCTTCGCTCGTTGTGTATAATAGTTTTCACTTCTATGTCATCTCGAACTCCAAAAAAACCAAGAATATTTCTCAATATCACCTCAGTATTTTTGATTTTTATTCTTTTGGCATTTGCCTATTCGCTTATTGCGGAGCGACAGGTGCCGTCCGAAGACATCACTCTTTCTGAACTTGTCGCCGATATCAACGCAGGTATTGTCGAGAGTCTACTTGTGACAGGAAATGAAATAGAAGCCACCTATCGTGCACCTGAAGGGGAAGAACAAACTGAGCCCGTAATTAAAAAAACGCGTAAGGAGGACCAGTTATCGTTTACTGAGACGTTCTCATATTTCGACGTCAATCAAGAAGCGCTTTCAAAAGTGAGCATTGACGTGACATCACCGTCCGGGCTTGGATTCTGGCTACTCAACCTCGCACCGTTTATTCTGCCACTCGTTTTTATTTTAGTTTTCATTTGGTTTTTGACGCGTCAAGTTCGGGGCGCCGGTATGCAAGCGTTTTCGTTCGGCCAATCAAAGGCCCGCGTTGTTGCGCCCGATGATAAGCGCCAACGTATCACCTTCAAAGATATTGCCGGTGTTAAAGAAGCAAAAGAGGAGCTCTCGGAAGTCGTTGATTTTCTCAAGAATCCACGCAAGTTTTTTGATATCGGGGCGCGCATTCCAAAAGGTATCCTCTTGATGGGAGCGCCGGGAACAGGAAAAACATTGCTGGCTCGCGCCGTTGCAGGCGAAGCAGGTGTCGCATTCTTTTCTATTTCAGGTTCTGAATTCGTCGAGATGTTTGTTGGTGTTGGCGCATCGCGTGTACGTGACCTCTTTAAACTGGCAAAGCAAACATCACCCGCCATTATATTTATCGACGAAATAGACGCCGTGGGGCGTGTGCGTGGCACTGGTGTCGGCGGTGGTAATGATGAGCGCGAGCAGACCCTCAACCAGATTCTTGTAGAGATGGACGGATTTGAACCGACCGAGAAGGTTATCGTCATGGCGGCGACGAATCGTCCGGATGTCCTCGACCCCGCACTTTCTCGCCCGGGACGTTTTGACCGGAGAGTCGTTCTCGATTTGCCTGACCGCCAAGACCGCGAGGCCATTCTCAAGATTCATTCCCGTAAAAAACCGTTTGCCGAAGATGTGAAGCTCTCCGTCATTGCCGAGCGTACCCCTGGGTTTTCGGGAGCCGACCTCTACAGTCTCATGAACGAGGGCGCTATTTTTGCGGCGCGCGAAGGACGCAATAAGGTTGCTCAATACGACCTTATTCGTGCTATCGAGAAAGTAATGCTCGGACCCGAGCGAAAGAGTCATCTTCTCTCAAAGAAAGAGAAAGAAATCACGGCATACCATGAGGCAGGGCATGCACTCGTGGCATCGGTGCTTCCGGACGCCGACCCGGTGCATAAGATATCTATTATTGCGCGCGGACGAGCAGGCGGATACACACTCAAACTTCCGTTTCAGGATAGGCGTTTGCAGTCTCGACGGGAATTTTTGGACGATATCGCGATGTCACTTGGAGGGTATGCAGCCGAAGAACTTATTTTTGGTGACATTACCACCGGACCGTCGGGGGACTTACAGGTTTCGACGGCACTTGCACGCGAGATGGTAACGAAGTACGGCATGTCGGAGAAAATCGGACCGGTTGCACTTGAGACGTCGGCAGGAATGCCTCTGTACGGTCGCGCCGGTGGAGAGAGAGAGTATTCAGAGCACGTCGGAGCAGAAATAGATGCGGAAGTATCAAAAATCATTAGTGGAGCCCTGAAGAAGGCCCGAGAGGTTGTGCTAAAGTATAGAAAAGCTCTTGACGCTATCGCGCGCGAACTCATTACAGTAGAAACAATCGAGCGAGAAGAATTTGAAAAGCTTCTTATTGCAAACGGTATTACGCCTAAGAAAAATCCGGAACTCGAGGTAGTGAAATAAATAGTTTCTGGGAGTTGCGAGGTTGTCACAAGTTGTTAATGCATATATACGTTGACTTCAACGTGTTTTCATGCTATTTTCTCTTTGGATTCAGTTTCTAACCTCAACCAGTCCTTTGCTATGCTTATTGACCAATCAGATATCGTTTTCTTTGTTTTGATGGGTTCGTTTACGCTTTCAGTCGCCCTGTTTGCGTACGTTGCATTTCTCTATCCGCTGTTGGCGCGAACTTTCAGGCACAGGTCTGTCAGTGCCGTACTTGATTGGAGTGCTGTGAGCGCTCTTGGGCTCGCCGGGGTACTTGTATTTTTCGGCTTTGTGGCGACTCTTGTCGTTCTCAGTATGCCTTGATATCGAGAAGGCTAAGCGCGGTTCGGTCCCCCGAACCGCGCTTTCTTTTTGTCTGTGTTCGATTACACTGTACCTAAACCGCCTGTAGCTCAATGGTTAGAGCACCAAGGTTATAGAAGGCAACGAGTGGTCATTGAAAATATGTGTCCGCCCTTAGCTCAGTTGGTTAGAGCACGGAGCTTATACCTCCGGGGTCCTTGGTTCGAATCCAAGAGGGCGGACATATATTTGCAGTTGAATCGAGTGAACCTTCTATATCATAGATATACCTTGGGGGTGAGAAGCGAACACTTGGAGCTTCGCAAGGTCGGAGTTCGCGAAGGCGAACGAGACGGGGTCGCGGGATTCGCCAGCGGGCGAATACCCGTGACCTTGGTTCGAGTCCAAGCAGGCGGAACGAAGTGACGACTGAAGCGAGCAAACTGCTTTGCTCGCGTTTGGATGAGAAGGGTTTTGCGCTGTCTTCTGACCGTAAAACTCCGGCCGATGCCCGATAAGCATCGGGAGTCCAAGCAGGCGGAATAAATTCCCAGTTTAAATTACTCGAAATGTATCGGTGTTTTTTGTGCGAGGCGCTTTGCGAGTAGGGGAAATTGTGAGAGTTCCGAATCGTGTTCAATGAGGTCTCGTGCTTCATCGCGCGCCGCTTCCACCATTTTAATATTCTTGAGAGCTTCCATACCGACATCAGAGACGCCCCATTGCTTCCGCCCGTAAAGCTCGCCACTACCTCGGAGCGTGAGGTCGAGTTCGGCGAGTTCGAACCCGTTCTTTGCGGTACTAAGGGCCTTTAGTCGCTCACGTGAAGTTTTTGAACGAGAGTCGGTGAATACATAACAATACGCCTGTTCGTTTGAGCGTACGACTCGACCGCGGAGTTGATGAAGCTGTGCGAGTCCGAATCGTTCGGCACCTTCAATGAGGATAATGGTTGCGTTTGGTACATTGACGCCGACTTCGATGACTGAGGTTGAGACAAGTATTTGAATTGAGCCGTCTTTTAAACGCTCCATGACACCCTCTTTATCACCTTGTTTCAGCTTGCTATGCATGAGCCCAATTTCGTATTCGGGGAAAATCTCTTTTTTTAGACGAGTCGCCTCTTCTTTTGCAGATTTTGCATTGAGAGCAAGTGCTTTTGTCGGGTCGGGTTCGTCGATACGCGGACAGATAACATAGGCCTGTCGCCCTGTTTTGAGTTGGTGCCTGATTGCTTCATAGGTCCTCTCGCGTTTCTCAGGGCTGACTACTTCGGTAATAATTGGTTTGCGTCCGGCAGGCATTTCATCGAGTACGGTCAGGTCGAGGTCGCCATAGAGGGTGAGCGCGAGAGTTCTCGGTATTGGTGTTGCTGTCATAGAGAGCAAGTGAGGTTTAATTTCAGATTTACTTGCGAGTGCGTGGCGTTGGCCGGTGCCAAACCGATGTTGCTCGTCTATCACAACATAGGCGAGGTGTTTGAATACGACACTTTTCTGTATAAGTGCGTGTGTTCCGACGACAATAGGAATCTCGCCGTTTGCAACCCACTTCAGGAATTGCGCTCGGGAGATGTCAGTCGCTTGATGTGGGTCCACTTTTGATGGAAATTTTTGACATCCGCTACCGGTCATGAGGCCGACATTGATACCGAGATGTGCGAAGTATTCGATAAACGATTCAAATTGTTGCCGAGCAAGTACTTCAGTGGGTGCCATGTAGGCGACCTGAAGATTGCCGAACGCTTGGCCAACGGGACGGCTGGTGACTACCGTATACGCGGTGGTGGCCGCGACAAAGGTTTTTCCTGAGCCGACATCGCCTTCGAGGAGTCGTGCCATGGGGTGTGGTCGTTTGAAATCGTCATGAATAGCGTCGATAGCATGCTTCTGAGCTTTTGTCGGCGTGAAGGGGAATCGGGACCAGAATTCTTTTTCTGCCTTTTGGTCTCGGACAATGGAAAATGAGCGTTCGTGACTATGACGACTCTTCATTTGCTGTCGGTCGAGCTGTATCAAGAATACTTCTTCGAAGGCAAATCGTTTTCTCGCCACTTCGGCGTCGCGTGCGCTTTGGGGGGCATGAATCCAGATGAGTGCTGTTTTCAGAGAAGGGAGGTGGAGTTTTTTCAAAATTGATTCGGGAAGCGGGTCTTGGAGCGTGTCGAGGTGCCCCGAGGTGACGGCACGAGCTATGACATGTCTAAACCAGTTTGAGGTGACGCCCCGAGTTTCTGGATAGACCGGGTGGAGCGCATGTGTATCTGTTTCCGATGTAAAGAGTCCGTCTTGTGCGTTAGGTATTTCATCGACACGTTCTATTTTTGGGTTTGAGAAATAGAGCACTTCTTTACGTTGTGCGACTTTGCCTTCGACACGAACGCGCGCTCCCTCGTGGACCATTTTGGCGAGATAGGGCTGGTTGAACCACACCAGTTTGATGGTCGATTGCGCGTCGCGGAGTACCGCTTCTGCCATCGTTACCTTCTTTCGGAACGTTTTCACGGCTTTCAGTGCGTGGACGGTGCCGAATACAACAGCACTATCTCCTACGTGGAGTGAAGCAATCGTTTTTGTATCGGCGATTGATTCGTAGCGCGTTGGAAAGTGATACAGCAGATTTTCGACCGTTTCAAGCCCGAGACGTTTCAGGGCTTTTCGATGTCCGTCGGACAGACGAGTAAGCGAAGCTATAAGGGCGCCATCGGTGTTCATGGGAGTATTGTAGCCGAAAAAAGCGCGAAACGCGCTTTTAACTCCCTTCCTTCTCTTTGTTTTTTTTTCGGCTAAATAGTCGCTCAAGTATGCTAGCAAAGTCGATGTTATCAAATATGACTTCTCCAAGTATGGCGAAGGGTACGGTGACAAGGATGGCTATCCCAACAATGCTCCATGTAATAGTCTCGCCGGTAGCGAAATAAATGGCGACCAAGTCTTCAATGACGCCGACGACGATGCCAAAAATGAGCAGTTCTAATATAACCTCAATTTTTTTCCATTTACGCATTCAAGTATATTTTTATGGTCCGACTCCTCTAAGATAATTCAGGTTGAAATTATTCCACCCAGCGAAAACTGGTCCGTTACCTTTCTCGAGTCGAGTGGCGATAATGTAGTGCGAAGCGCTCCCTGTAAGGACGAATGTGCTGACTCCCGAAGCGTAATAACCTCGGGCGTAATAATATCCGTACAGTGTGCTGGTATTTACGGGGTCATTTGGAATTACCGATAGGTATGCAGTTATGGGTAGGGTGGACATGGGCCCCGCATATCCGTTTGTTGAACATACGTTATTAGCACTACAAAGTGGATAAAATCCATTTTGGTCGTAATAGAGCTCAAGCGCCGTCATAATTTGTTTGATGTCAGAAAGGCGTTTAGCGTCTCGGGCGCTGACGCGCGCCTCCTGCAAACTGGCAAAGACGATACTTGAAAGCGCGCTGATGATGGAAATCACGACTAGTAGTTCGATGAGGGTGAAGCCGAAAGCGGTATTTTTTATGCGCCTAATCATGCTACCAGATTATATCTTTGATAAGACCTGCTTCCAATACATTGTTTTGCGAAACTGTCATCAGTGCTCACAGAGTACGAGCGCGATATTGTCTGTATCGGTTTGATTCGGCGGGCTCATGTTCGGTCCTCCTGAGTGAATAGCGGCCACGAGTCCGGGATTTGAGCAATCATAAAGCCCTCCTGAACAGGTGTAGTACGAGTCATAAATATATTCTCTTCCCCAAGGGTCAAGGACAGGTGTCGGGAGATAAGGCCCTTGCCAGTTCGGAAAGATAGGAGGTCCGTTTTGCAGTAATCCTACGTTCGGGTTGTTTATGAACGTTCCGTTTCCTGCGACGGGCGGGCTCGGAGGGCCATAACAGAGGCTGGCATCATACCCTCCCGGTCGTTTTCCAGAGTCACTCTCAAGTAGCTGAATAGCATTGTAGATAGAATGCAATTCCTCTTTGACGTGAGCAATCCGTGCTTTATCTCGGGTAGCATTGAGACTTGCAAACACGATACTTGAAAGCGCGCTAATGATGGAGATAACCACCAGGAGTTCGATGAGTGTGAAGCCTGCATTCGTATCGCCCATATTTTTCTGGTCTTTTTCCATAAGGTTATTGTAGCGTATTATTCCCCACCTGTTCAATGAAAAGACGTATGCGCGGACCCCCTTCCCATTTCGGATTCGGAAGTTTCAAGAGGTTTTCGAATCCCACCTCGCAATTTTAGGGATTCGGCTACCTGTATTTTTCTGCTGAAAAATCAGACAGCCCGCCCTCGGCCCGTCGGCCTCCGGGCTTCGAATCCCACACGCAGGCATAACATGCCTGCTCTCCTCCGTTAAGAAAATCACCCTGCTTGCGCAGGGGATTTATCTAAAAACGGAGGAGGTGGGATTCGAACCCACGGACGGCTTTTGACCGTCACAGGTTAGCAACCTGTTCGATTAACCACTCTCGCACTCCTCCAATGCGTGTAACATTACACTGTCGATTCTTAGTGCGCAAATGCTAGTCCTTCTGCTGAACGTGCTCCTGCACGAAGCACTTCACTCCTTATTTCCGATAGCGTGCTTCCGGTAGTGACGACGTCATCCACGATGATTACTCGGTGTCCGCGTATCTCATCAGGGTGTACGACTGAGAATGCGCCGTGCAGATTATGGAGGCGCTCATCTCGATTTTTGGTTTTTGTCTGACTTTTTGTTTCTCTGTTTCTTAGTACCGCATTTGAAAGTTTGAAGTAGTCATGGTGGTCGAGTTCTATGATGCTTCGAGCCATTCGTTCACTTTGGTTAAATCCGCGTTCTTTGAGGCGCTCAAGCGCCAGTGGCACGGGCACAATAATAGTTTTCCCAAGGTCGCCAAAAAGTGCCTTTTCCGAAAGTTCTGCTATGAGGTGTTCGTAAAGGAGAGTCCCCGCAAGGCGGGCTAGAGATTCGTTTCCTTTGAATTTTATCTGACGTATAAGCTCTTTCGTGAGTGGGTGTCGATATTCAAAAAGTGATGTGATGTTGGGAATTTGGTCGTGAGATTGAGGTACGGCAGTTCTGAATCCAGCAGGTCCCATACGTTCAAGTGAGAGGACAACTGGCGAGCGAGGTACGATGAAATCGAGTACGTTCCCCAAAATACCTTTTAGTGTGTGGATGACGTAGTCAGGTCGTATGTGCATGGAATGATATAATTATCGCACAAGAAATACGCGATGAATTTACTCGCAGGCATTTTGAATATATTTAAAGGCGGAGGGTCGAGCGCACTCGGCATAGATATCGGCTCTTCGGCGATAAAAGTAGTCCAACTGCGCAAACAAAAAGGTCACGCTGTTCTTGAGACGTATGGAGAACTCTCGGTAGGGCCGTATGGGAAGTCTGAGATTGGGCGTGCGGTCAAGCTTCCGATTGAGAAAATGACCGAGGCGCTCGTTGATGTCTTGAGAGAGGCAAAAACCAACGGCAGAGAATGTGGTGTGGCTATACCGATTTCTTCGAGTCTTGTCACTACTATTGAGTTGCCACTTGTCGACGAGAAACAATTCGCCCAGATGATTCCGCTTGAGGCGCGAAAATACATTCCGGTTCCGATTACCGAAGTCGCGCTTGATTGGTGGATTCTTCCGAAAGAAATAGGGGGAGCATCGTCTCCTTTCCAGGAAGGACAGACGGGGTCCGGTAATGGAGTGCGTAGTGATGAGGTTCAAGCCGGCAGACTTGTCGATGTGCTTCTTGCGGTTGTGCATAATGATGCGGTCAGGAATTACCAGGATATCGTAAAGTCCGCAGGTCTGAATTCTTCATTTTATGAAGTTGAGATATTTAGCACGATTCGTTCATCACTCGTACAAGAAAAGAGCCCCGTACTCATTTTTGATATGGGAGCGGCGACCACAAAGCTTTATGTGGCAGACCGAGGAGTGGTGAAGGATTCGCATATGGTCAACCGAGGTTCTCAGGACATTACCCTCGCTCTCGCGAGAGGACTCAACCTCACTGACAAGGAAGCCGAGCTTTTGAAGCGCAATAACGGGCTTGAAATTACAGGAGAACGGAGGGAAGTCCACGACCTTTCGTCTACCACCCTCTCCTACATCCTGTCCGAGGCGAGCCGAGTGGTGTTGAGCTACGAAAAGCACACCGGCCAGCGTCTTGGAAAGATTGTACTTGCCGGAGGCGGTTCTCTACTCAAGGGTTTCCAGGAGTTTGCGCAGAGTTTTTTTGAAACCGAAGTACAACTCGCTGACCCATTCGGCCGTGTCGAGGCCCCTGCGTTTCTCAGGCCAATTTTACAGAAAGCGGGCCCTGAATTCGCGGTGGCAATTGGATTAGCGCTTCGACGACTGCAGGAAATGCCTTAGCGAGGCAAGAGTGCTCATGTATAATAGATAGAGTCAATTCTTTCACGTAGTGTATCAATACCAAGCTCAATGGACGCAAGATTTCAACCATCATTTATACCCAAAGCTCCGCTCGCGCAGTTCTCTCAAGGACGAACCGGGACGATAAGCGTGCTTTATGTTGTCGCGTCCATTGTTTTTATCGTTGTACTCGGGTTGGTCGGTGCGATTTTCATTACGAAGCGCACACTTGAAAGAGAGATTACGGCACTCGACCAGGATTTGGTTAATGCTAAGGCATCCTTCGAGCTCTCAACCATTGAAGAGTTAAAAAAAGTAAGTGCGCGTACGAGTATTGCAAACACGCTCTTGGATAAACATCTTGCGGTCTCGAAATTCTTTGAACGTCTTAATGAAACGACCTATACGAACGTCGCCTTCTCTTCTTTTGAAGCTGAGTCCGCGACTGACGGCTCGGTTGAGGTGACCCTTGTGGGGCGGGCGGGCGGATTCAATTCTTTAATACTTCAGCAGAATCTTTTCGATAATCTGGCATTCCTTCAAGACCCGCTGTTTAGCAATTTCAGTTTGGATGAAGAAGGCAACGTTTCGTTTACCTTCAATGCCGTAGTTGATTCAGGCACGGTTTCTTATAAACGTTATATCACTGAACCCTAATGCCTTCAGCAACTCGAAACATCATACCGATTCTTATGCTCGTCGCTTCCGTATGGGGGCTTCTGTGGTTTGTGCGTCCTCAATATGCCGAGATTAAAGACCTTCAGGCTGAGAAGGAGGAGTATGATGAGGCAATCAAGAATGCGAATGAGGTGCGAGCGCTTCGGAGCCGGCTACTTGAGACGTACAGCTCTTTTTCTCCAAACGATTGGAAACGATTGACCATCATGCTTCCAGACAGGCCGCAGGGAGTTGAGCTTGCGCGAGATGTCAGCAATATCGCATCGATATTCAATATTACCCTTGAGAGTTTTGATTTCGAAGAGGTGGGAGGTCAGAGTACTGACCCGTTTGGTGGGGGATTGGGAGCGGGTCCTACTGGTATCGGCGGAGGAGAATCTGAGGTGGTAGATGGGGTTAGCCCGGACCTGGGGTTTGGTGGTGCGGGGTTTATACCAACCATGCCCATTACCAGCAAAACGCTCCAACTTTCTTTCTCGTTTTCTACCGATTACGCGAATTTCCTTCGTTTTCTGTTTGAGCTCGAGCGAAGTCTTGGACTTGCTGACGTGCGTAGTATTTCTTTGTCTCGGGACGGAGGTAGTGACACTTCTCAGGACACAGAGGTGGACGATGGAGCGCTTAGTTTGGACCAGACGTATAGTTTTGATTTAGTTGTCGACACCTATTGGGTCGAATAATACTATGAATCTTGATGTAGGAACGTTTATAAAAAAATACAAAGGAATCGCAACGGGGGTAGTTGTGCTTATGGTTGCTGTCGGCGGATATTTACTTTTGAGTGGAGGGGAGGGCAGTACTGAATTTATTGACCCGACGCTCACGTACGATGAATTCGGTCTTCCTTCTCAGACATCAGCCGTCGGTCAGGAGATTTTGTCGGTTCTTAACGACTTACGTTCACTTCAGATAGATGAAAGCGTTTTTGAGAGTGCGGTGTTTCGAAGTCTTGTCGATTACACGGTGGCGACTACGACTGAGCCACTCGGTCGTCCCGACCCATTTTCACCACTTCCTTTTGAATCGGAAGAAGATGATGGATAACGAACTACCATGGGTATTTTAGAAGTCTTAGTAAAGAACGGGGTTGTCGCGAAGACGGATGTCCCGGAAATCAGAAAAGAGTTGAGCGTCCCCGGCGCGAGGATGGAAGCTATCCTCGTCAAACGTGGCGTCAATTCTGATGATATCTTGAGGGCTAAAGGTGAATCGGTTGGTATCCCGACGCTTCAATTGGGGAATAGGAAAATTCCTTTTGAGGTTATGAAGCAGATACCCGAAGAGTCGGCGGTGTATTACCATTTCGTTCCGCTTGGACTCAAGGAAAATGTGCTTGAAGTTGGCATTATCGACCCGGACAACCTCGACGCGTTCGATGCTCTTAATTTTATCGTCTCGAAGAATAAGCTCGATTACCAGGTGTACCTCATCTCGGAAGCTGATTATCAGCGTGTGATGCAGTTGTATAAGAGTTTGTCGGGAGAAGTGGGAAAGGCGCTTTCCGAACTTGAACAAGAGCTTTCAGTGGGTCAGAAGAAAGACGATAAAGAAGATTTTCTTGAAGGAAAACAAGAGGGAGAAACGCGCATCATTGAGGATGCGCCAGTCACGAAGATTGTAGCGACCATTTTGCACTATGCTACCGAAGGACAGGCGTCCGATATCCATGTGGAGCCGATGGCTGATAGGGTTCGTGTCAGGTTCCGCGTTGACGGTGTGTTGACCACCAGTCTTATTCTTCCTAAGAAAGTACACCAGGCGGTCGTTGCGCGTATCAAGATTCTTTCAAACATGCGCCTTGATGAACGTCGGAAACCACAAGACGGACGTTTTTCTGCGACGATGGATAAGCGAAAAGTCGACTTCCGTGTTTCAACTTTTCCGACGTATTACGGCGAAAAGCTCGTGATGCGTATTCTCGATTCCGAGAAAGGGGTAAAGAAACTTGATGAGCTCGAGCTCTCGTCACGCAATCTTCAATTGTTACGCGATGCCATCCAGCGTCCGTACGGCATGGTGCTTATTTCAGGTCCTACGGGTTCAGGTAAATCAACAACACTCTACTCGATGCTTGAAGAAGTAGACCGTGATAGGAAGAACGTACTTTCCCTTGAAGACCCGGTCGAATATAGCATTGCAGGCATTAGTCAGTCGCAAGTCCGTCCTGAAATCGGTTATACATTTGCAAACGGTCTCCGTACCACACTGCGTCAAGACCCCGATGTCATCATGGTTGGTGAAATTCGAGATAAGGAAACAGCACAGCTTGCCGTGCAGGCGGCGCTTACCGGCCACCTTGTGCTCTCGACGATTCACACCAACAATGCGCTTGGTGCGATTCCGCGCCTCATCGACATGGGTGTCGACCCGTACCTCATTCCGCCGACTCTTATCTTGGCGGCCGCGCAACGTCTTGCGGTAAAGTTGTGTGATAAGGGAGGAGACCCGATGCCGATTGAGGGAAGTATCAAGGTTATGTATGACGAACAATTCATGAATGTTCCTGAGGAGTTCCGCAAGGAATATTCACAATTTAAGAATGTGTTCAAGCCGAAGCCGACACCTGAATGTCCTAAAGGTGTTTCCGGTCGTGTCGCGGTTTTTGAAGTGCTTTCAATGACCCCCGAGATTGAGACTGCTGTTCTCAGAGGTGCTTCTGAAGTTGAGCTTATGAAACTGGCGCGTAAGCAAGGAATGCTGACCATGAAAGAAGACGCTATGATTAAAGCGGCGAAAGGACTTATTCCGTTTGAAGAAATCAGTAGTCTTTAGCTCCGTGTCTGCTTTATAATTTGCTATACTAACAAGACCTATGGCTGAAGCGAAAAAATACAAAGTGTTAATCGTTGATGACGATGAGTTCTTACTGAGCATGTACTCGATAAAGTTCTCCAAGAGTGGGTTGGAAGTTATCACGTCGACAAATGGAGATGCGGCAATACAGAAATTGCACGAGGGCTTAAGTCCCGATGCTATTGTGCTTGATATTGTTATGCCGGGGATGGACGGCTTCGAGGTCTTAGAAAAGATTCGAAAAGAAAAACTTGCACCGAATGCGGTTGTTCTGTTTCTCACTAATCAAGGGCAATCATCTGATATCGACCGAGCCAAAGGGCTTGGTGCGGCCGGGTATATTGTGAAAGCGAGTACTATCCCATCAGAAGTGTATAACGAAGTTATCAGATGTATCGAGAAGGGAATTAAGAACTAATTATGGCAATGGATTATCGTCACGAACTCGAATCGCTGGTTGAAGTCCTGATGCGGGAGAATGGTTCGGATTTACACATATCAGAGGGACGGTATCCAATCGTTCGCGTGTCAGGCGCTTTAGTGCCACTCGTGAAAAAGACCGTGTTGACAGGGGAGGCGGTAGATGGATTTGTTTCTGTGATGCTTGAGGAGGAGAATAAGAAGCTCTTCGAGAAAGAGAGAGAAGTTGATTTTTCATACATGTTTAAGAACGGAGTCAGGTTTCGTGGCAATGCCTACTATCGAATGGGGAAACTCTCAATCGCTCTCCGTCTCATCTCAAACCACATTCGAAGTCTTAAAGAGCTCAATTTACCTGTCATTCTTGAGGATTTTACTCGGCGTCAGCAAGGATTTTTCCTTGTGGTAGGTCCCGTTGGCCACGGAAAGACAACAACACTTGCCGCGCTTATTGACCTCATCAATTCTGAGCGCGCTGAACATATCATTACCGTTGAGGACCCTATCGAATATATGTTCGAGCCAAAGAAGTGCATCATTGACCAACGTGAAGTCCGAACCGATACGAGAGATTTTGAATCGGGACTTGTGAACATGCTCCGCCAGGATGTTGATGTGGTTATGATTGGAGAAATGCGCGGTGCCGAAACGATGCGTACGGCAGTGACGGCTGCAGAAACCGGTCACCTTGTGTTCTCGACGCTTCATACCAACAACGCGGCGCAGACCATCGACCGTATTATCGACTCGTTTCCGGCAGAACAGCAGGAACAGGTCAAACTTCAGCTTTCCGGGAGCTTGCTCGGTATCTTTTCCCAGCGTCTTATCCCGCGTGTTTCGGGCGGTCTTGTCCCTGCGTTCGAACTATTGGTTGCCAATTCAGCCGTTTCAAACCTCATTCGCGAAGGGCGGACGCATGAAATCAGCACCGTTATCGAGACCGGTATGGACCACGGTATGATTGATATCAACCGTTCGCTTGCGGAACTTGTCCGCTCAGGTGAGATAACCGTCGACAGTGCCTATCAGTATTCGCCGAATCAGAAATCACTCGACCGGTTTTTATAGCCCTGTCTGGATGTGTAGAGCGAGGGTGATAGTTTTCCCGTCATTTCTTCGCCGGCACGCTAGCTTCAATACGTTGTAATCATGCTATTCAAATACGAAGCACTCGATAAAAAAGGAAACCGACAGCAGGGGACGATAGATGCGTTCACTCCTGATGCGGCCATTGGAGCCATTCAACAACGTGGTCTTGTCATCGTATCCATAAAAAGTCTTGAGAAGAAATCGCTTCTCGAACTTGATTTTTCCTTCCTGAATAGAGTGAAATCGAAAGATATTGTCATTTTGTCGAGACAGATGGCAACACTTTTCTCGGCCCAGGTCTCAGCACTTCGAATTTTTACCTTACTTGCGGCAGAAACGGCTAATCCGAAGCTTCGAAAGGCCCTTGTTGACATTGCCGATGACCTGCGAAGCGGTAGCGCAATATCAAAAGCACTATCGAAACACCCGAAGGTTTTTTCTGATTTCTACGTCAACATGGTTCGGGCCGGAGAAGAATCAGGAAAGCTCGACCAGACATTCAATTACCTAGCCGATTATCTTGACCGAACCTACGAAGTGACGGCGAAAGTGAAAAACGCGATGGTGTATCCCGCCTTCGTTATTGTCGTTTTTATCGGCGTGATGACGTTCATGCTTACCAACATCATACCGAAAATCAGCGAAATCATTGAGGGTGCGGACCAGGAACTCCCGATTTACACCAAGGTTGTTATCGGGACAAGTAATTTTATGGTCGACTACGGTTTCTTCATCATGGTTGCGCTCGTCATCCTGTTTTTGGCTTTTTTGAAATATCGTAAAACTGAAAAAGGGAAAGTTGTTGTTTCTCGCGCGAAGCTTGGAACGCCATATGTCGGGGATTTGTTTAAAAAACTCTATCTCTCGCGTATTTCCGACAACATGAATACCATGCTTGGGAGCGCGATTCCCATCATCAAATCACTTGAGGTCACGGCAAGCATCGTGAGTGACGCCACCTACGAAGCCATTCTCAAAGAGGTGGCCGATGAGGTGCGTATTGGAAGCTCCCTCTCTTCCGCACTTTCGTCACGACAGGAAATACCGACCATTCTTGTGCAGATGGTAAAAGTCGGTGAAGAAACAGGGGAGCTTGGGAACATTCTCAGCACTCTCGCCAAGTTTTACAGCCGTGAGGTAACCAACGCTATCGACACGGTTATCGGACTCATCGAGCCGGCAATGATTATCTTGCTTGCTGGAGGGGTTGGGATACTTCTCGCTTCAGTTCTTGTGCCAATTTACAACCTGACATCGAGTATTAGCTAAAATCGAGGTTTTGCTATCCACAGCACTATTTTCCACAGGAGTACAGGCGTTTTATAATATACCTGTACGTTAAAAAGAAATTCGCCACGTAGGCGATGTATAGGTCGGTTTTCAGTCCAACTGTACAGGGACTGAAAATATTTATCAGATTATTAGGAATATATTACACAATGTCGAAGAATAAAGGTTTTACGCTTATCGAACTTCTCGTGGTTATCGCGATTATCGGTATTCTCGCTTCCGTTGTTCTTGCCAGCTTGAACTCGGCACGTCAGAAGGCGTCTGATTCTGCTGTTAAAGCGTCGCTTTCACAGCTTCGTTCTCAGGCAGAGCTCTTTTACGATACCGCCGGCAGTTATACTGGTTTGAATGCTGACACGCAGTTTATCAATATCGCAAATACTGCGGATATCCAGAATGATGGTCTTGATGACAACGATGTGTTAATCAACATCACTCCGACAACAGGTTTGAATTACCTGGTATACAGCGCATTGCGAAGCAATGCCGCTCAGTTCTGGTGTGTTGACAGCGGAGGACAGTCCAAGTTGTTGACTGCAGCTCCTGCGGCCACTGTCTATCAGTGCCCATAGTCTCTCGCTCCTATAGGAAGACTAGAAAAACCGTCCGCCTCAATGGCGGACGGTTTTTTGTTTTTGTGCCGTCAAAAGTCAAGATATTGCTATAATACAGGCATGTTTCTAATTGCCGTATCTATCGTTTTCGGCCTCATTATCGGGAGTTTCCTCAATGTGGTTATTTTCCGCCTTCATGGGGGAAGGTCGCTTGGCGGGCGTTCGTTTTGCGCGCATTGCGCACACACCCTTCGCTGGTACGACCTTGTCCCGGTTTTTAGCTACGTAGCGCTTCGTGGGAGGTGTCGCTACTGTCACTCAAGAATTTCTTGGCAGTATCCGCTCGTCGAGCTTGCGGTAGGAGTGACGTTTGCACTGATTGCTTTTCCTTTTAGACATGTCGTTCTTGAACCGCTCGATTTTGTATTTTTGGCTTCCCGATTTATTTCGTTCTCCTTGTTCATTGCTATCTTTGTCTACGACCTCCGTCATAAGATTATTCCGGATGTGCTTGTGTACCCACTTGCCCTTACCGCACTTATTCCTGTTCTTGTGACAGGTTTTATGCAGGGATTTTCCTCGGAGACGTTATCTGCGGTTATCGCAGGTCCGATTCTATTCACCCCCTTTTTCCTACTTTGGTTTCTTTCCCGAGGGAAGTGGATGGGGTTTGGAGATGCAAAATTAGCGATTGGAATGGGGTGGCTACTTTCGATTGAGGGAGGCTTGTCGGCGGTTATTTTCGGATTTTGGTCGGGTGCCGTTGTCGGTGTGGCGCTTATCTCGCGGACCCGGCTCGTTCACGGCGCTAATTCCCATGTTAGTATGAAGAGTGAAGTGCCGTTTGCCCCGTTCCTTATCGCGGGCGTCTACGCCGTTGAATTTTTCCATTTCTCAATTTTATCACTTGGATTATGAGCCAGAGTGTTACCGCATATAAAAGAACAGGAGAGAGGGGATTTACGCTTACCGAGCTCCTTCTTGTGCTTGTCGTCATATCGGTTGTGACATTTATGGTACGTCCAAATAAGACTGATTTTGAAAGGTCTTTTTTTCTTACAAATCAGGCGTATGATATCGCGCTTGCCGTCAGGGAGGCGCAAGTCTACGCTACAAACATTCGTCCGGACGGTGTGGATTACTACGTCGGTTACGGGGTGCATTTTAGCATCGCATCGGCAAGTGATGCGCTGAAGTTCACATTATTTACGGATAAGAGTAGTGCAAACCATTTCTTTAACGTAACCGATGGTGTACTCAAAGTGTATACCCTTCAAGGGGGGAATAAGATTACGGCTATTTGTACCGTGTCGAAATCTAATCCTGCCGGCGGGTGCACGGCCCGTACGGCGCTTGACGTCACGTTCTACAGGCCTTCTTCCCTCGCTTGTCTTGGGGGACTGTTTCCCCTCTCTCCCTCGTCAAGGCGTACGGAAATTTGTATCGAAGAGACCGATGTGGCGGAAGCTCGAGTAACGCTTACCGCCCTTGATGGTACCGCGAAGCAGATACGTTTTTATTCAAGTGGTCAGATTTCTATATATTAAGATGGGTAATCGAAAGAACAGGCGCGGATTCACGCTGATTGAGGCAATGGTTTCAACCGCCTTATTTGCGATGATTATGTTGCTGGCAGTGTCTTCTTTGGCGGTTCTTGTCGATGCGAATAAAAAAACGCGCAACTCTAAAGCAGCTATCGATAATCTTAACGTTATTGTGGATGAAATGGCTCAGGGGCTCCGTCTCGGTTCGAAGTATTATTGTAGTTCAAACGCCTCTATCGAAATGTCATGGTCCGCCGGGGCTAACCACGTTGGCGATTGTCTGTATACAAACGGCGGAGGGGTCTACCTTTCTTATAGAAATCGAGAAGGGAAGACGGCATTTTATAGATTTATTGAAACGAACGGGAAGGGCGAGCTTTATCAGAAAGTGACGGATAAAAATTGGTCGACCGGTTATACCGATGACTTTGTCGGAGCCGACAGTTACGGTCATCGCTATGAAAAAATAACGTCAAATGAGGTTGATATCGATTCATTTCGATTTTACGTTTCTTTCACCACAGCCCCTATTTCTGGGGATTCTGCCGGGCAGCCATACGCTATTATTTCGATTAAAGGTACGACTGGTGGTCAGGGTCAGTCTGTTACGTCATTCGGGCTTATGACGTCCGTGAGTCAGCACTTACTTCATGATGTCGAATAATAAAAAAAGATACGCTCCAGGGTTTTCGGAGAGTCATCAAGGTAGAGGTTTTACGCTTGTCGAAACCATGTTTTCCATTGCCATTCTTTCAATGGCAATTTTAGTGCCACTTTCAGTTGCATCCAATAGCTTGAAATCGGCGACCATCGCTCGGGAAAGAATAGTGGCTATTTCACTTGCCCGCGATGCCATGGAGTATGTCAGAAACGTTCGAGACGCGAATCGATTACGGGGATGGGCGGACTGGCTTTTTGGGGTAAGACTTTGCTCAACGCCGGGGAATGGGTGCACGATAGACACGCTTGAGAGACTGGCGGTTCCAATTTCCGGTTCGACCCCCCCGCTTCTCTATAACAGCGTGACTGGACTTTACGGACATACCGGAGGGGCCGGATGGTCAACGTCGAAATATACGCGGAGAATGTATTTGACGGAACTGGTGGTTGACCGGGAAGTCCGGGTAACGGTAGAGGTGCTGTGGGGAGGAGGTTTTTCGACAAAAAAAGTCGAATTAGTGAATCATTTTATGAAGTGGTAGCGTGCTCATGAATCAAATCTATAACAGCTTCATGGTTTGGAGAGGGAGACAAACGGCACGCGGTTTTACTATTTATTACACGGTAGTCTTTGGGGCCGCGATGGTGTTGATTGGGGCAACGCTCTTTAGAATATCCATTAAAGAATTCACCCTCTCAGCGGCACTTAGGGAGTCGGAATATGCGTTTAATGCAGCTGATGCGGGGACTGAATGCGCACTCTATTGGGACCTTCAGGGTACAAATACATTTCCGACGTATGGGATATCAGGGAATTTCTACGTGGCTCTCTTTGGTGTCGCTGACCCGGCGAATGACCCTCCGGCGAATCTCGCTCAGATTCGGTGTAATGGCGGGGTGCCGGTTATCTCGTCGGTTTTCGGCTATTCCACATTAGCGTTCAATCAGTATGCCTATTCGCAGTTCTACTTTGACCTCGACGGTAAGTATTGCTCGACTGTGTATGTGTACAAGAACACCGACCTTCTTACGGGGATTGTTCAAACGGCAATCATTTCTCTGGGATACAATAAGCTTTGTACCCAACTGAACTCTGTCGATGCCGTTCAGAGAGCAATCATCACTGAATACCCCGATTCTCTTTATCTGGAACTTTTCTAATGGTATGGCTGTTTCTCTTCCACGGGATATACAAGAACGCGTTACACGTCTACGGCAGGCGATAGATACGTATCGCTACGAGTACCATGTGCTTGATAAAGAAACGATTTCGGCTGAAGCACTTGATTCTCTGAAGCGCGAACTTGCCGAGCTTGAGGCAACGTATCCGTCGCTTATTACTCCCGATTCACCCACTCAGCGTGTGGCCGGTACTCCGTTACCTGAATTTCAGAAAGTAAACCACAGAGTTCCCCAGTGGTCATTTAATGACGCGTTTACACCTGAAGACATGGAGGCATTCGATGAGCGCGTTAAACGTTTTTTGAAAACAGAGCTTGGCAAGGATGTCACCCCTTCGTATGTTTGTGAACTGAAAATTGATGGCCTTAAAGTGGTGATGGAGTACCGCAAAGGCCTCTTATTTCAGGCAGCGACTCGTGGTGATGGACGGGTCGGAGAAGACGTCACCCAAAATGTAAGGACTATTGAATCAGTTCCTCTTCGACTGACGCGCGATGTCGATTGTATTGTCGAAGGAGAGGTTTGGATGAGCAAAAAAAATCTTTCGGCGCTCAATAAGGCACAACGTGAGAAAGGGGAAGCGGAATATGCAAACCCTCGGAATGTCGCTGCCGGTTCGATTCGTCAGCTTGATGCGCGTATCGCGGCATCGCGTAAACTCGATGTTTTTGTCTATGACCTCGCGCTCTTTGATGGAAGTGTTCCCTTGACTCAAGTTGAAGAACTCGCGCTGTTGCGGGAGCTTGGGTTTAAGGTCAATGCGCATTTTAAACACTGCGGAAATATTCGTGAGGTCGTGTCGTTTTGGAAGGAGTGGCAAGTGAGAGCGCCGAAAGAAGGATATCTCATTGATGGTGTCGTGGTGAAAGTCGATGAACGAGAATATCAGGAGGCGCTCGGGTATACTGGCAAGGCGCCACGTTTCGGTATTGCGTTTAAGTTTCCGGCAGAGCAAGTAACGACCGTGATAGAGGATATTGTGCTACAGGTCGGGAGAACGGGGGTTCTGACGCCCGTTGCAATTCTGAAACCTGTTGCGGTGGCCGGGACGACGGTGGCTCGGGCCACGCTACACAATGAAGATGAGATTAAACGGCTCGACGTGCGAGTGGGTGATACGGTCATTTTGCAGAAAGCGGGTGATGTTATTCCAGATATCGTCTCAGTGATTCTTACTCTTCGGCCGAAGCACTCAAGGCCGTACATGTTTCCCACGCATGTCTCTGAGTGTGGCGGTGATGGTCGTATCGAACGAGTGCCCGGCCAGGTTGCGTGGCGGTGTGTGAGTAAAGATTCGTTTAGCCAGCTGGCCCGCAAATTTTCCTATTTTGTAGGCAAGCACGCATTCGATATTGAAGGTATGGGGCCGAAAGTAGTAGAAGCCCTCTTGGAACATAAGCTTATCGCTACGTTTGACGATATTTTTACCCTAACTCGGGATGAACTTTTAAGTTTGCCGAGGTTTGCGGAGACGAGTGCGGATAATCTTATTCAGGCGATTAGTCGCGCTCGGAACGTAACGTTGGCACGTTTTCTCACCGCGCTCTCGATTCCGCAAGTGGGGGAAGAGACGTCGGAAGATGTTGCGAGACACTTTGGTACGCTTGCGAGAATCAGAAAGGCCACTTTTGAAGAGTTCGATTTCATTGAAAATGTCGGCCCAATTGTCGCGCAGTCTCTCTATGAATTTTTCTCGGACAAAAAGAATCAAAAACTTCTCGATAATCTAGAATCACGTGTATCGATAACGCGCGGTGCCCCTGTGTCACAAGGGAAACTTTCAGGAAAGACGTTTGTTCTAACGGGCACCCTTACCTCAATGAGTCGTGATGATGCAAAAAGGAAGATAAAAGCTCTTGGGGGTGATGTTTCAGAATCGGTCTCATCGAAGACTTCATATGTCGTCTCAGGAGAAAATCCCGGCTCGAAACATGAAAAAGCTACACAGCTTGGCATTTCCATACTTTCTGAAGATGAATTTCGTCGTTTAATTGGGGCGTAGCGAGCAACTATCTCTCTTTAAAAAACGTGCAAGAATGCTATGATGGGTCACATGTTGACCCCTAACGATATAGACAATCTAGCGTCACTTGCGCGTCTTGGTCTTTCTGAAGAGGAAAAGGGTTCTTTACTTAAAGAGATGGGCGATATCCTCGGCTATATAGGAGAGATACAAAAGAGGTCTGGGGATTCAAAAAAAGAAGAAAAAGCCGTCGAAGTCTCTACGGTGCGGAACGTGTTTCGTGAAGACAAGAACCCGCATCTTTCAGGAGAGTATACTGAGGTTTTAATTCAGTCTGCGCCTCGTCGGCAGGATGATTTTGTGAAGGTAAAGAAGATTCTCTGATATGGCCCTCGATATCTCAAAGCTCACTATTGCTTCGGCACACCAGCATCTCGTGAAGAAAGAGTTCACGGCGCGAGAGCTTGCTCTGGCATGCCTCTCGGTAATTGAAAAGGACGATAAGGAGGTACATGCCTATCTCGAGGTTTATGATGACGTGCTCGAGCAGGCGCAGGATGCCGATAACCGTATTGCTAAAGGTGAGGATGTTCCGAAGCTTGCCGGTATCCCGATTGCTGTCAAAGATAATATTCTCATCAAAGGAAGACGTTGCACTGCGGGTTCGAACATTCTTAAAGGATACGTAGCTCCCTATGACGCGTCGGTTTCAAAGAAGCTCAAAGACGCGTCGGTCGTTTTTTTTGGAAGGACAAATATGGATGAGTTCGCGATGGGTGGCTCTACTGAAAATTCGGCATTCGGACCAACAAAGAATCCCCACGACCTCTCTCGCGTTCCGGGCGGTTCATCCGGGGGTTCGGCGGCGGCTGTCGCTATGGGTTCAGTACTAGCGGCGCTCGGCTCAGATACAGGGGGGTCTATCAGGCAACCCGCGGCATTTTGTGGTTTGGTTGGTCTCAAGCCGACGTACGGAAGCGTTTCGCGTTTCGGACTGATGGCGATGGGTTCTTCACTAGACCAAATTGGACCGTTTGCCAAGACGGTCGAGGATGCGCAGATTCTTTTTGAGGCGATAGCGGGGTACGACAGGAAGGATGGCACGTCGCTTTCCGGGCAGGGTAGGAAGAATCGAGCGCCTGGTAAGAAGGTTATCGGAGTTCCGAGGGAATTTGTGAATACCGAAGGTCTTGATGCGTCGGTGTCGAAGAATTTTGAACATTCGCTCACTCGTTTAAGAGAAGCGGGGTATGAGATACGGGACGTCTCCCTCATTGATTTTACCTATGCGTTGCCTGCCTACTACATCATTATGCCGGCGGAAGTTTCTTCGAATCTTGCTCGTTACGATGGCGTGAAGTTCGGCGCACTTCAGGAAGGTGACGATTTGCTCGGCGATTATCTCCGGACGCGCGGTGAGCTCTTTGGGAAAGAGGCGCGTCGACGAATCATCCTTGGAACCTATGTGCTCTCAGCCGGATATTATGATGCGTACTACGCTAAGGCGAACAGTGTTCGTGGAATTATCCGCCGTGAGCTCGATGCCGTATTTTCAGGAGGGGTTGATGCGCTTGCGATGCCAACGACGCCATCTCCGGCTTTTAAGATTGGAGAGAAATCGGCGGACCCGCTTCAAATGTATCTCTCGGATATTTTTACGGTTACCGCGAACATCACGGGAACTCCTGCAATTTCTATTCCGTCCGGGTTTGCACAGGAAGGAGGGAAAGAGCTTCCGCTTGGTCTCCAGCTGATGGCGGCGCATGGACGTGAGGACATCCTCTTTGAAATAGGCAAGGAATTTGAGAAAATGAAAGGGTAATGCCTCCCGAGCAACGAAGAGCTTCTCCAGGACGGTCAAGTCGTCCGACGAATAATCCGAACGTGAAAGCCGGCGAGCAAGCCGCTGAGGCGGTATTCTTGATTTTAGTTGTTGTCGCCTTACTCGGCTCGTTTCTCACCTTTCTGCAGGGAGGACTTCTTCAGGATAAGTTTTCGGAACTCTTAGGAAGGACTCGTTTTGCAATTGTCGATACGTATGCGGATATTTTTGATTCTCCTGCGGGAACCCGTATCGGTTCGCAGGTCTCGGGAAGTAGGGGGGACGTACGTGAGGGGCCGAGTCGCGCGTCCGGCGATACCTATTGGCTTATCGATTTTGAGCGCGGGACCGACGGGTGGGCCAAGGAGCCAGAGGTGCGCATCGTCATCCAAGAAGGGCCGATAGGACGCATTCTAAACAGAATAGTCAGTATCTTTAAAATCCTCTCGACTATCGTCTCGCTTATATTTTTGTCGGGGATAGTGTATTCCGTAATTCGGCATAGCCAGGTCACGGGGGAAGCTCGAAAGAAAGAAATAGAGAAAGAGGACTCCATTTCTCCCGCAGTCGCATATCAAGAGCATGTAAACCGGCGATGGGAAAAAGTGATTGCGCACGTGCAGTCGGAAAGTCCGGCGGATTGGCGACTTGCGGTGTTGGAAGCCGACATTATGCTCGCAGAGCTTTTGGAGCGTATGGGATATGCAGGAGAGAATGTGGGTGAAAAACTTAAGACGGTTGAACAGAGTGATTTCAATACTATTGAGGAGGCGTGGGAGGCGCATAAGATTCGCAACCTCATCGCACACCAAGGGTCCGATTACGTGCTCTCACGTCGTGAAGCGCAACGTGTTATTGGACTTTATTCAAACGTCTTTCGAGAATTCAGATACATTTAACCTTGCAGGAGTCATGTTCGCATGGTACCCTGCTAAAACACAGCGGGGTAGAGTAACAGTAATTCGTCAGGCTCATAACCTGAAGATGTTGGTGCAATTCCAACCCCCGCAAAATACAAAAACAAAGGCGGCTCGCAAGAGCTGTTTTTGTTTTGCATATTTTGCGAGGGGTGGAATTGCACCGGGAGGGGGTCGGGGAACGGGAGTTCCCCGTGTAGGAGAGCAGTCCCGAGCGTGTCGAGGGACGTTGAGAACTGTGGGTTCTCAAAGAGTCCTGAGCTTGCCGAAGGACGAGTGCAATAGCAAAGCGTCCAACCCCCGCAACAAGCGAACGAAAGTGACCGGCAGCGACCGAGCGTTGAGCGAGGAAGTACTTAGCCCAGTAGGGCTAATGTGTACCCAGCGCCAGCAGGCGGCGGGTAATAGTTTGAAAAACAGAAGCGGAAGCTTCTGTTTTTTTATGAATTGCTAAGGGAAGGGAGAGTTAAGATGATAGACTTTGTGGATACGGAACTGACCAGTTTATGGTGACAATGCTACACTGTAGGCAATGGACAAGGACACCGTTAAAAATGCTTTTAAATCACGAATTATCTTAGGTAAACCTCGCACACCACAGACGGTGAAGTGGTTTGTGAAAACTGGATTTACAAAGACTGAACGCAATGCAGGCGCTATCCTTATGGCACTGACCGTGTTCAATTTCTTCACATCAATAGTGTTGGTATTCCTAACTCTCCAGAGGTAACATAAGAAAATGTCTTATTTTAGTAAAAAAGGTTTTACGCTCATTGAGCTCCTTGTCGTCATTTCAATTATGAGCGCGCTCTCAAGCGTTGTATTTGCGTCGCTGAGTACAGCACGTGATAAGGCGAAGATCGCTGCCGGACAGACTTTTAGTGGTCAGATGTACCGAGCGCTTGGAGCTGAAGCTATTGGCGTCTGGGGATTCGATGAGCCCTCCGGGAACGCTTTCGACACATCGGGTAATAATATAAACCTCGTCTTTAATGGAGGGGTAACACGACAAAGCGATACGCCGGTGAAAAGGGGTAGCTCTGTGTATTTTGACGGCGCGGCAGGGTCATATTTATTGAACCCAGCAACTTCAGCGTCATATGCGTATACGCAGTCTTCGATGACAGCTGGGCTTTGGATTAAACCAGTAAATTTGATTGGTACGGGCGACGGTGTAATTGTAGTCAACTCGTATCCAGTACGAACTGTCAATTTTCATCTTTATCCGACAGGTATATTGGCTGGTCCATGCTCAGGTTGGCAGCTTTTCCCGTACACACTGAAACTTAATGAATGGCAACATATTGCGTATTCTTATCTTGGTGGTGAGATTTACCTCTATGTAAATGGGAAATTAATTGATAAGAAAGTTGCTACGGGTGCGTGTGACATTACCGCAAACCCTGTGTCGCAAATAATGGTGGCCCGCTATATTGGTGGTGGGTATAACTATACGGGATATGTTGACGATGTCGGTATTTATACACGCGCTCTCTCAGCATCCGAGGTTTACAGAGTTTTCGCTCGTTCGGCTCCCGAATATGGTGTAGCTGTTCGATAGTGGAGAGTGGAGTGAGATAGTGCGGGCGAGGAGGTTCTTGTTGCTGTATATTTTTCTCGCGAGGGAGGTAGACTGACTAATAAAATTTGCTTTGTGGATACGGAACTGACCAGTTTATGGTGGCAATGCTACACTATAGGTAATGGACAAGGATACAGCTAAGAATGCTTTCAAATCACGAATTATCTTAGGTAAGCCCCGCACGCCACAGACGGTGAAGTGGTTTGTGAAAACTGGATTTACAAAGACTGAACGCAATGCAGGAGTCATCCTTGTGGCACTGACCGTGTTCAATTTCTTCACATCAATAGTGTTAGTATTTTTAACGCTTCAGCGATAAGATAAGAAGATGATTCTTGCACGCAGAAAAGGTTTTACGCTCATCGAGCTCCTTGTCGTCATTTCAATTATGAGTGCGCTTTCAAGTATCGTGTTTGCGTCGCTCAGTACGGCACGCACTAAGGCGCAAGTTGCCGGAGGAAAACAGTTTTCAGGCCAGGTGTTTCGTTCTCTTGGTGCTGATGCGGTTTTATACCTTGATTTTGAGGGCATGACGACCGTTGACCTAGCCCAAACTCAAATAAATCAGAGAGGAACCGCTTCCATAGAAGGATTTTCAGGTACGCCTGGTGCGTCAACGGTAGTTGATGACACATCGCTTTTCAACAGAGGAAAGAATTTGAGTATTGCATCCGGTGTCTCATATCCTCTCCGGATGTATTCAGCTGGATTTTACAACGCGCTAGTTTCACGTCAATTTACCATGTCTGCATGGTATCGCTCTATTCCTGCGGCGGCGGGATGGAGGCCTCTCATCACGTGGGGGTGGGACGCTAACTTCGGGGGGATTATAATCTATATTAATGCTGATGGGAGTGTTGCGGCAATTGCTGGGCGTGTTCCGTCCGGGGCAAGTTACTACGGTGACCAATTTAATACTTCTATCAAACCAAACGAGTGGACACACATCGCCTTTTCGGTCAATGATGTCGGTGGTACGGTTACTTCCCGCGTCTATATCAATGGTAAGCAGGCCTATCAAGATGTTCGTACCGCCGCCGCGTCTACGGTGACACTAGGAACCGGAAACGTCTCCTCAAATACTATTGGTATTGGAGGGTATTGTTGTGGAATGTCTACATCTGGTTTGCTTGATGACGTGGGAGTGTTCAACCGGGCACTTTTTGCCTCAGAGATTTATGAAATATACGCCCGCTCAGCTCCTGAGCATGGCGTGGCTGTTCGATAGTGGAGTGAAATAGTACGGGCAATTTTGCTTGACGGGTACTTTGTATTTCAAGTCTTTTGTATTATAGTTTCCTCTACTAGGAATTATATGACGGAGTAGCTCAGTTGGTAGAGCACGGGACTCATAAGCCCGGGGTCGTGGGTTCGATCCCCACC
>CAYGFK010000003.1:0-78397 GCA_964349135.1 uncultured Candidatus Saccharibacteria bacterium
TGAAGCCGGAATCGCTAGTAATCGCGGATCAGCATGCCGCGGTGAATACGTTCTCAAGTCTTGTACTCACCGCCCGTCAACTCAAGGGAGCCGGGAGTGCCCGAAGTCCCCGCAAGGGGCCCACGGTAAATTCGGTAACAGGGAGTAAGTCGTAACAAGGCACGGGTAGCGGAAGCTGCTCGTGGATTATTTCAAAAGAAACACGCCGACCCACCACTGGTGGGAAAGCTGATGTGTCGATATTCGCCTTTGGCGGATGGTTTGCAGGAACCTTAAACCTGTTGGCATTCGGGGAAGACCGAAAATGAACGGAACAAAATAGAGTATGGTATCAAGAAAAACCGCCTAAACAGGCGGTTTTTCTATGTATTGACATAAATCTTTATACATGCTACTATTGATTGTAGGAGACCTTTATATGAAATACCACACATATTCTTGGTGGAAACAACAACCCGTACTCTTGCGGTACTCACTGTGTATCGTTCTCGCCATCAATGTTGGGACGGCACTCGGGTGGTTGTACACTCACCTCAGAGGTTTTTAATGACCTCAAGGATAGGAGCGCTCCATGAAACGTGGAGCGCTCTTTTCTATTTAGTCTATTTTTGCTATATTTCCCTCACAAAACGTAAAGGAGACAGGCATTGAATAGTTCCCTGCGTGCAAGTGTAGCTCAGGTGGTTAGAGCACCCCACTGATAATGGGGAGGTCGGAAGTTCGAGTCTTCCCACTTGCACATAGGGCGTTATCAGTTTTTAACTGTCTCCACGGATTTTTATATGTACTCGAGAGAGCGAGCACGGCTCGCTCGGGAAGACTCGAAGCCTGATTGAGTGTTTTTTCGAGTTCGGAGAACGAAGGAAAAACCCAATCAGGGTACTGAAACTGTAAGTTTCGAGTCTTCCCACTTGCACATAGGGCGTTATCATCTTTCAGCCGTCTTCACGGATTTTTATATGTACTCGAGAGAGCGAGCATTGCTCGCTCGGTATGTTAACCAAAGGACAGAAGAGCTACGTTACTTGCGAGAAGCAAGGCAGTCACCATCCATCGTGTGGTCGACTTACTGAATAAGGAATAAATACCCAACGCAGATATGATAATCAGACTTGGTAGCATGACTGCCCAGAGTCGAGTTGAAACAAATCCCCACGCAATCGCCAATGGCAGTGGCAAGGTCATGCATAGAAGGAATAGTATCCGCGACCTACCGAGGCGTTGCATATATTGAAGACCCGATGGAATAGTCATCCATCCCGCCGCAAGGAGCAGGAGCAAGGTGTTGCTGATGGAAGAGAGAGATATATTTCTTTCTGCGCCGTGTAGTCCACCATTTATATACCAGTCCAGATAGGTGTAGTTGTACTGCGCAAAAAACCAGATTTGCCATCCGGCGTGGATGAGGGTGAATGGAAGTATGAGACCGAGGAGGTAGTACAGTTTGTTTTGAACGTTTAATGATTGGTGGGAGAGTAGAGTCAGGATTCCGATAAGTAAATTCATGCCACTATACTCTTTCCAAAAGAATCCTGTCGTTATGATGAGAGAGTTGATAAGGATGAGTGAGATGCTCGGTTTCTTGCGGAGCAGTAGTAGCCCGTACAAAGAGCTCATGTAAAAGAATAGTGCCCCTGTTTCGGTGAATGAACTAATGCCGGTGTCGAGCAAGGGGTAACTCCCTATAAATAGGAGCGTGGCGATGACCGCAAGACTCTTTGATTCATGAAAAAATTCCTTGAAAAATAAATAAGATACCATTCCCAGTAATCCAAAGAAAAAGCTGACGTGCAGAAAGAAGGCGGTCTCATAGGAAGTAGTGACTTGATGAAACAGCGCTATGAAAAGTGGGGCAAGTGGTTTGATGAGTCGGTTTGGGTGTTCTAAAACATTTGTCTCTCCGGCAATGTATTGGGCCGTTTCGATATACGATGAATAGTCTCCGTTGCCTCTGTGAAAATCATTCACTGCGGTAAGGCGAACCCATGCAAGTCCCCACAGCAGAAGTAGGGTCGCGAGTATGACTCCGAAGGTTTTTAGGTGCTTTTGCACGGTTGCATTCATACGCATTGTTATGAGATTTTCATTATTATACCTCCCTTTGTAGAGGGTAATGGATGCCACTGGAAAAGTTCTTTCATTTATGGCATAATCAAAAGTCTGTTTTTATAAAAATAAAGTAAGAGGCGTTTATGACACGAAAAACAAAGATTGTTGCTACCATTGGTCCGTCTACCGAACATGTCGATATGCTGGTGCGCCTCATTCGCGCAGGTCTTAATGTTGCTCGGGTCAATTTTTCTCACGGGAACCATGAAGAGCACGGGAAGAAGATACGCGCCATTAAGGAGGCATCGAATCGGGAAGGGAAACCAATTGCTATTCTACAGGACCTTGCGGGCCCTAAAATCAGGATAGGAGATTTTGAGACGCAGACCGTTGAGCTTAAGAAAGGGGACCTCGTTGTTTTAACGACGAAAAAAATAACCTGCACGCCTTCGCGATTGCATGTGAATTATCCAAAGTTTGCGGCAGAAGTTTCAAGCGGACAAATTGTTTTCCTCGATGATGGAAAACTTCGTCTTGTTATCAAATCTGTGAAGGGTAGTGAGGTGCGATGTTCTGTGTCGGTCGGTGGTACCATTCGGAGCAGGCGGGGAGTTAGTGTTCCTGAGGCGAGATTTACCATTAAAGCACTTACCGAAAAAGACAAGAAAGATGCCTTGTTCTGTACGAAAGAAGGGGTTGATTTCGTTGCGCTTTCGTTCGTGCAAGATGCAAATGATGTGAATGACCTCCGGCGCCTCCTTACACGTGCCGGTTCAAAAGCTCGAATTATTGCGAAAATAGAGACACGGTCAGCTGTCGCGAACATCGAGTCTATTATAAAAGAGGCTGATGGTATTATGGTCGCACGAGGAGACCTTGCCGTTGAAATATCCCCTGAAGAAGTTCCTATTGCTCAAAAGCAAATCATCAATCTTTGCAATAAGGCGGGAAAGCCTGTTATCACGGCGACACAGATGCTTGAGTCGATGATTCGGTCGGCGACACCAACGAGAGCCGAAGTGTCTGACATTGCGAATGCGGTGCTCGACGGAACTGATGCCATTATGCTCTCGGAAGAAACGGCACTCGGACCTTATCCGGTTGAGGCGATAGAGGTTATGAATCGCGTTGCTCTCCGTGTCGAAGGGGATTTTTTGCACAAAAAACTTCTCAAGGGGAAACATCGAACAGACGGTATCCATGACATTACGGATTCCATCACGGCAGGCGCTATTGATGCGGCTGAATCTATGCAGGCTCGATTTATTGTCGCGCTTACGATGAGCGGTTTCAGCGCACGGATGCTGTCTCGACACAAGGCACCTCAGGAAATCATTGCCATGACACCGAGCGAAGGAGTGTGCCGTCAGCTCGCACTTTCGTTTGCGTGCCGTCCGGTCCACATTACCCCCCCAAAGACATTTGATGGAGTTATTAAAATGGTCCGCAGTTATCTTTTGACGCATAAGCTCGGAAAGAAAGGAGAAAAGGTTATCGTTGCGTCAGGTATTCCATTTGGCCACTCAATAGAGACAAACGCTCTTCTTATTGAAGAGCTCTAGGTGCTTGCGGTAGATAGATGTGGTACGATTAAACTATACAGACGTTATATGGGATTTCTTGATTTTGAAAGTTCAAAGCCGAGAGTGACGCACCATGAATTTAAGGAAAAGGTGCGCGGTAATCTCTATGGGAAAGGATTCACGCACAAAGAATTGGACCAGCTTGAGGGTTTTTTGGGCGGTGATATGCACGAAGGCAAATCAATGGATAAGGGTGTCGACGCGCATGAAATTGACCGGGGAGTTGAATGGCTTAAAGAAAACAGGCATGCGCATACGTTTAGCGATGAGCAGATAGGTCACATTGAAGACGAGCTCAAAAAACATCTCTAAATTCTCCTAACCTTCGATAGAAAAACACCTATGCACAGGTGTTTTTTCCTACATTCTTGTTTCCCATGTACAATGTAAGGAACGTATGGACAAAAAAAGTGCCTATATATTATGGTTTGAGGCGCTCAGTATTGAAGATGTGCCACTGGTAGGTGGAAAGAATGCGGCACTCGGTGAAATGGTCTCTAACCTAGGCGAACTCGGGATTTCGGTCCCGGGCGGTTTTGCTATAACCGCTTCTGCATATCGTTATTTTTTCCGTGAATCAGGCCTTGAAGAAAAATTGAGAGCGGTGCTTAGCGACCTCGATACTCACGACATGAAGAATCTTCAGAGGCGAGGTGCAAAGGCCCGTGAGCTCATTCTCAAAGCGACAATTCCACTCGGGCTTCAGCGCGAAATTGCTGAGGCATACAAGGAGATGGAACATCGGTATGGTAAGAATGTGGATACGGCCGTTCGCTCATCGGCGACTGCTGAAGATTTGCCGGATGCGTCATTCGCCGGCCAGCAGGAAACATATCTCAATGTATCCGGTATTAGTAGTGTACAGATTGCGGTCAAGAAATGCATTGCATCGCTTTTTACCGACCGCGCTATTTCATATCGTGTTGACAAAGGTTTTTCTCATTTCGATGCAGCACTTTCAGTTGGTGTACAGAAGATGGTTCGTTCCGACCTCGGTTCATCGGGTGTCGCGTTTTCTATCGATACAGAGACCGGGTTTGATAAAGTCGTTATCATCAACAGTTCCTATGGCCTTGGTGAAATGGTCGTGCAGGGGAAAGTCACTCCCGACGAATTTACGGTATTCAAGCCAACTCTTCTTGAGGGCTACAAAGCTATTATCGGTCAGGACATGGGGCCAAAAGAAGTGAAAATGGTTTATTCAGGAACGAAGACGAAGATTGTGCATACAACTCACGCAGAACGGACATCCTGGAGTTTGACGCGCGATGAAGTGCTAACGCTTGCGACATGGGTGGTTCATGTGGAGAACTATTTCTCAAAGAAGCGAGGCCGTTATCAGCCGATGGATACTGAGTGGGCAAAGGATGGAAAGACAGGAGAGCTCTTTATCGTACAAGCTCGTCCTGAGACCGTACATGCGATGGCGGATAAGAATGTTATGACTGAGCACATACTTACGGAGAAAGGGACCGTGCTCACGAAAGGAACAGCCGTTGGTTCTAAGATTTCAAGCGGTCCCGTGCGAGTCATCAAGGATGTGAAAAATATCGGCAAGTTCAGAAAAGGGGAAGTGCTCGTTACAGAAATTACCGACCCTGATTGGGAACCTATTATGAAGATTGCTTCAGCTATTATTACCGATAAAGGTGGGCGTACCTCTCATGCGGCAATTGTTTCCAGAGAGCTTGGCATAACGGCCGTTGTTGGAGCTGCCAATGCAACCAAGGTGCTTAAAGATGGTGATATGGTTACGGTTGATTGTTCATCAGGGAAGGAGGGGGTTATCTATAAAGGAAAATTGGCGTTTGAGAAACGAGAGAGTCGACTTGACGCTATTCCGGAAACGAAAACCAAGATTATGGTCAACATAGGTTCTCCGGACGAAGCGTTTTCAAAATATTCTCTTCCGGCTAAAGGAGTAGGTCTTGGACGGCTTGAATTCATCATTACGTCGCATATCGGCATTCATCCAAACGCTCTATTGCAGTACGAAGAGCTTAAGAAGGACAAGAGCAGTCATTCGTTGATAGCTGAGATAGACAAGCGAACCGTAGGGTATGCTGATAAAAAGGCATTTTATGTTGATGAGTTGGCCGAAGGTGTGGCAAAAATCGGTGCGGCATTTTATCCGCACGAGGCTATTATTCGTTTTTCTGATTTTAAAACGAACGAATACAGCACACTTGTTGGCGGTGCCTCGTATGAGCCGAAGGAAGAAAATCCGATGCTTGGGTGGCGTGGAGCGTCACGGTATTATGACCCGAAGTTTAAAGATGCCTTCGGGCTTGAGTGCGAGGCTCTTAAGCGGGTCCGTAATGATATGGGACTCAAGAATGTGATGCCGATGATTCCGTTTTGTCGAACGCCTGAAGAGGCAGAAAAGACGCTTGCGGTGATGCGAGAGCATGGTCTGGATAAGGAACATGATTCCTCGCTCAAGGTCTATATTATGTGTGAGATACCTTCAAATATTTTACTTGCCGACAGATTTCTTGACCTGTGCGACGGATTTTCGATAGGTTCAAATGACTTGACACAACTTGCGCTCGGTCTCGACCGTGATTCAGGAATTGTCTCAGGTATTGCCAATGAGAAGAATGAGGCCGTGAAGCTTCTTATCGCGCAAGTCGTGAAAAAATGTAATGAGCGCGGAAAGTATATCGGCATTTGCGGACAAGCGCCATCCGACTTCCCGGATTTTGCGCAATTTCTTGTCGAACAGGGAATACAGAGTATGTCTCTCAATCCTGATACCATCATCAAAACACTCCTCGCGGTAGCGGAGAAAGAAAAAGAGCTCGGCATCTCGTAAGAATTTCTGGATGTGTGTTCCGTAGCTTTCTGTCGTGGGGCGAAATTGAATTACGCGCGTCTGTTATGCGTATATAAAGGCAGGCGAATCTTTGCTATATTGTGATTCTCGCCGTGGTGGCGGAATTGGTATACGCGTACGCCTCAGAAGCGTATGGGGCAACCCTTGAGAGTTCAAATCTCTCCCACGGCACAATATTATAACCGGTCACTCCAGTGAGATTTGAAGGCCGGAGCGCACGGAGCTCGTCGCATATTCGAGTGATTGACTCATGTCGTATATGTGTTATAATGATTAAAGGTGGATTTATACACCACTGTACAGGTAAACCCGTTCACTTCAGGTGGACACAACCAGAAAGGAAGCACGTTGAAAACACTGTTTGCGAGAGTCATCTCGTTCCACAAAAAGTCGTATCAATTCGGTCAAAGGCATTCACTGCATTACGGTTTTGCTGAGACGGAAGACGGCCAGACGTTCTATTTCAAAATGCGATTTTGTCGCAGGATTGACGTCGGCCAGCATGGCAGACCCGTGATATCGCAGAATCCGTGTAGCCGTTGGCCAAATGTCGGCGAGCACATTGTGCTCGTGCCGAGTGACCGTCCTTCACCTGAGGGACGAGTACCGGAAGCGTTTCTGTGGGGCTACCGCGAGTACTGGGACAAGATTCTGAATGCGCCTCCGGAAGCGGTTTCTGATGAGAAAATCATCGAACTCGTTCCGCGTGAACCGGAAGCAGGCAGTTCTCTGGAAGAGGACTTCAGGAAGCGGTTTGAATTACCAAGCCAAGTTGAGAAGTTCAATCGGCGGTATGGTAATCATCAGCGTCGCGCTCAGGGATAAGCAGGAAATCAAGGGTCGCCCGTTCGCTAAGTCGAACGTGGCGACCCTTTCTTATTTCCCGCTTTTCCCTATACTTGAGTTGATGGATTGGAAATCTTATATACAAGGAAAGAACGTGACGCAGTTAGGCCTCGGACTTCTTGGTCGAGGCATCGGAGACGCCGAGTTTCTTTCACGTTTCGGCGCCAATCTTATTGTGACTGACCTCAAGACTGAGACGGAACTTGCAGAGTCGCTTGTGCGGCTTAAACATTGTCTACACATTACGTTCCACTTAGGGGGTCATCGAAATGAGGATTTTGTAGGGCGTGATTTTATACTGAAAGCTGCCGGTGCGCCGTTTGATTCGCCGTTCATCGCACAGGCCCGGCAGTCAGGCATTCCTATTGAAATGGATGCCTCGCTTTTCTCGAAACTTGCTCCCCGCATCACGCTTATCGGTGTGACAGGCACACGTGGGAAATCGACCGTTACCATTTTGTTGTACGAGATGCTCAAAGCTGCCGGTAAACGAGTCTTTCTTGGAGGAAATATCAAGGATACGGCAACGCTTCCGCTTCTTGAGAAAGTACAGGAAGGTGATTATGTTGTGCTCGAGCTGGATTCATGGCAGTTACAAGGATTCGGCGAATCGAAGATAAGTCCGAATATAGCGGTATTCACTACCTTTTTGCCAGACCATATGAATTACTACAAAGGAGATATGGATATGTATTTTAATGATAAGGCAAATATTTTTCGTTTTCAGAAAAAGGGCGATGTCTTGGTTGTGGGGGAAGATATTGCCCCCGCGCGTACCTGGGACACAGAGGGTGAGGTGTTTATTGCAAGACGCGATGACGTACGGCGAGAGCTTACGGGCGCAATGGTGGGTCTCATGGGGGAACACAACCAGTTGAATGCTGCATGCGCGGTGGCTGCCGCCGAAGCGCTTAAACTCCCAAAGTCGGCGGTCAATACCGTACTCCATACGTTTCGTGGTTTAGCGGGCCGGTTAGAGCTTCGGAATATGATAAGCGGAGTCGCGTATTACAATGACAGCAATTCGACAACCCCGGATGCAGCGATTGCAGCTCTTCGCACTATCGGAAGTCAGAGGAAGAAGAATATCATTCTCATTATGGGAGGGACGGACAAACAGCTTGATATGCAACCGCTTGCAAGTGAAATCCCGAAATGGTGCAAGGCGGTAGTGCTGTTGTCGGAAAATGGGACGGAGAAGTTTAAACCGTTACTTGAATCTGCCACGAAGCAGGGTGTTGCTGTCGTCGAATGTGATACGCTTCCAGCGTGCGTTGCTGAGGCCACTTCACGAGCAGAAAAAGGAGATAACGTGCTATTTAGCCCGGCGTTCGCTTCGTTCGGGAGATGGTTTAAGAACGAATATGACCGAGGGTCGCAATTTAACCGTCTTATAGAAGGAATGATTTCATAGTCTTATGAAAGAGAAAAGCCGTTCACTGCATTCTGTATTTACACACGCGTCCAACATACACATGCTTGGCATAGGCGGTATCGGCCTTTCTGCGCTCGCGCTTGCACTGAAGCACGATGGAAAAAATGTCAGCGGACAAGATACCGAGCTTTCACTAGTCACCGAAAAACTCGGTAAGGAAGGTATCAGCGTGATGAAGGGTCAGAAGCGTTCTGCGATTCCGAAAGAGACCGACCTTGTTATCTATTCTCGGGCCCTTGCTAAACGTGAACCCGATTTTCTCAAGAAGTTGGAGGCAGACGGTGTAGCCACCTGTTCCTATCCTGAAGCGCTCGGTTTCTATTCGGAAGGGAAGTATACGATTGCGATAGCCGGCACGCACGGAAAGACGACCACAACGGCGATGGTTACACACGTACTCTCTTCCCTTGGTGTCTCACCGACCGCCATTGTCGGCTCGATACTTAAAGGTGTCGACAGCAATTTCATTGCCGGTACAAGCGACTATTTTATTGTCGAAGCCGATGAATATAGGCGCGCGTTTCTTGAGCTCTCCCCGAGGATTGTGGCGATTACGAATATCGGCAGTGACCATCTCGATTACTTCAAAGATGTGGGCGACATTCTGTCGGCATTTAAGGAGCTTGTATCGAGCGTACCAAGAAACGGCTTTATTATCGCGAACCGTTCTCTTCCACTTGTCAGAGAAGCACTTTCCGAGGCTCAGGCCAACATTATCGATTATATGGATTTTTATAATCCAGAGTTAAAACTACCTTTTCCCGGAGTGCATAACCGTGAGAATGCCGCTATCGCCCTTGCGGTTGCGAATGTGTTGGGGCTTGATGTGGAACGTGCGACTTCCGCACTCTTGGAGTTTCCCGGCACGTGGAGGCGTTTCGATTTAAAAGGGGAGACACCTCGTGGGGCGGTTGTGTATGATGACTACGCTCATAATCCGGATAAAGTGCGTGCAGCAATATCTGGCTTTCGTGAAGCACACCCTGATAGGCGATTGACGGTGGTTTTCCAACCGCATCTTTACTCTCGCACCAAAACTCTCATGAAGGGATTTATGGAGGCCTTTGACGGGGCCGATGAAGTAATCTTTGTTCCCATCTTTGCGGCGCGTGAGAAAAAAGACCTTGAGGTATCATCCCGCGTTCTTATGGAAAAAACGAAGGTTCGTGCCCGAGAGAAAAATCTTCCACTAACGGTTTCGTATTCAGCTAATCAGGCCAAGCTCTCGGATAAACTTCTCACTACCTGCGGAGCGCGGGATGTCATTGTGGTGATGGGTGCAGGCGATATTTATAAACTTGGAGACGCGCTTGTCGCGAAAAGACAATGAGCACTGCAGGAACACTTTTTGTTATCGGTACACCTATCGGGAATCTGGAGGATATTACGCTCCGCGCGCTTCGCGTGCTCCGCGAGGCAGATGTCGTGTTGTGTGAGGATACGCGTGTGACTAAAAAACTATTTGCACACTACGATATTCATGTACCGTTATTGAGTTTCCATGCACACAGCGGTCTTGCAAAGGTTGAAAAGATTCTCGCTATGCTTTCCGAGGGGAAATCGATAGGGCTCGTGACCGATGCGGGAACGCCGGGCATCAGCGACCCCGGTTCATTGCTTGTGACGGCCGTTCGTAAAGACAATCCACATACTAAAATCGTTTCAGTACCTGGGCCAAGCGCACTGACTGCAGCACTTTCTGTTGCAGGAATTTCGGGTTCAGATTTTGTGTTTCTCGGGTTTTTACCGCACAAGAAGGGGAGAGTTACGATTTTTTCGCAAATTGCGGGCGCGGAGCGTACGGTAGTTTGTTACGAATCGACGCACCGTCTTATGAAAACGCTTACCAGTCTCATAGAGGTGCTTGCTGTGTCTCGGCGAGTTGTCGTGGTGCGTGAGCTGACGAAGATTTTTGAAGAGGTGTATGCCGGGAATGCCTCAGGTGCTCTGGCTTTCTTTTCGGAAAACCCAGAGAAACAGAGAGGGGAATTTGTGCTCATTATTGAGCCATAGAAAAACCGGCGCGTACGTGCACCGGTTTTAGGTATGCGCCACAAGCGTCGCATAATCAAGGGTCGAGCCATGGCCCTTCTGGAAGAGTGTGACGGTTTCTCCTTCCGCTGTCTTTAGAATCACAATCCTGTCTCCAAACTTACGGGCGATTATTGAGAGTCTGAGGTCCCAATAGGTCTTGGCAGAAAGAATCCATTGTTTCTTGTTGGCAGACTGTTCCGCGAACGGTTTCAGTGAGATGTCGAGGATATCGCCTGATTCCCACCCGATAAGCGTGATTCGTCCTTGGAATACCGTTATTCCTTCAAGGCGCATGTCGCCACCATGGTACTCTGAGACATCGAATTTTTTCATGTTCGTTGCCTCCTTTCTGTCTGCATAATACCACGTCTTCGCTTTCTTGCTTCGAGTGCTCAGGTTATAATGTCACTGCTATGTTCAAACCCCATACCGTGCTCGGTTTCGGACTCTGGTTCATCGCCGTGAATTATCTATTCGGTATCCCGGCCGTGTGGAAAATCCGCCTCTATGTTTTGACCGGACTCTTTTTTGTGTTTGTCTATCTCTATCATCTTGCTAAGGAAACCATTATCAGGATGGCGCGGTCCGAAGCGGGGCGGGGAGAGACTTTTTCAGAGAATGCTCGTCACGAGTCTTCAAAAGAGGTTATGAGCGATATGAAAAATTCTTCACAGCGGTCATGACGCGTCCATGGTTTATCGTCGGTGTGCTGATACTCGTATCCGGAGCACTTGCTACCGGTGTTTTTATGCTGTTGAAGCAAGCGTCGTTTTCTGAGGTTTCGCTCCACTATAGCGTTACACCTGAGCCGGCTGCGGCCGCTGTAGAAATTGTGCAAGACCCGCCTGCGCGACATATTGAGACGCCTGTGGCAGTGAAGGCGGTATATATGTCGCAATGTCTCGCTTCCGATAAAACCCTGCGCTCCCGAATTGTGTCGCTTGTAAATGAAACCGAACTCAATGCCATCGTCATCGACATAAAAGATTATAGCGGGCGCATCGCCTTTGTTTCCGAGGACCCTCTCTATGCCGACAGCGTCTCACCTACGTGCGTGGTGTATGATATGAGCGATTTTATCGAGTCTTTGCACGAAGATGGAATTTATGTGATTGGCCGCATCACGGTTTTTCAAGACCCGTATTATGCGAACCTACGGCCTGAATTTGCGGTCCGGAAGGATTCAGACCGGGAGGCGGTATGGAAAGATTACAAAGGAATTAGTTACCTCGACCCAGGTTCGAAGGATGTGTGGGGTCGCGTCGTCGCTCTTTCTCGCGAGTCGTATCGGATTGGTTTCGACGAAATAAATTTTGATTACATCAGATTTCCGTCGGACGGCAATATGCGCGATATCTACTATCCTTACAGCGAAGAGTTTATTGAGAGCGACCCGGTAGGAGGAAAAGCAAGTATTCTCAGAGGATTCTTTTCGTATTTGCGCAAAGAATTGAGTCAGAAGGACGGTATGGTCATATCAGCTGACCTCTTTGGAATGACTACGACAAATCGAGATGACCTCAACATCGGCCAAATTCTTGAGGATGCACTTCTGAATTTTGACTATGTTGCACCAATGGTTTACCCATCGCATTACCCCTCGGGATTCATCGGCATTACCAATCCTGCGTCAAAGCCATATGAAGTTGTTCGGTATTCGATGGATGAGGCGGTAAAGCGTTCGAGCACTACTCCCTTAAAGTTGCGACCCTGGTTACAGGATTTTCATCTTGGTGCAGATTACACACCGGACATGGTTCGCGCTCAAATTCAGGCCGTGTATGACAGCGGTCTGACTTCATGGATGCTTTGGAACGCATCGAATCGCTATACGAAAGAGGCGCTCGACCTTACAGAAGGGAGGTGATTGACTTTTATACTATACCATAGTATAATATTTATGGTATTGAACAGTGGCCTCGACAAGAGGTACTATGTTCCTTGGTGACTCCTATGGATGGAGTCGCGTTGTACCCAAACAAAAACACAAACATACAGAGTGTATATGCAACCACAACTATCGGGATCGGTTCATGGAACCGATGCAGGTTCAAACGTCCTTATTACGTTTCCGCCCCAGCAGAATGGGAAGAATGGCCACCACACCATTGACCTCATCGGAGGCGGTAGTCTGACTCGGACTCGGGAAGAGCAAGTTGCGTTCATGCGGGTGTGTCGCGCAGAAGCGGACCGCAGCGCGGCTGTGGACGCCAGACGGTTCAGATGATGTCTTGTGTTGTTAGCCCCGGCCTCTTTTTGAGGCCGGGGCTTTTTTCATTTGTGGCGCCCGCTATTCGAGAGAGGTATACTAGAGACGTGAATCCTTCTGAACATGAAAATGCCATAACCTATTTTGCGCAGACTGATGCGCGCAATAAATGCGTTCCATTCGGCATCAAGTCAGCGGACCGTACTCGCCATGTCTACGTCATCGGAAAAACCGGTATGGGTAAATCAACCGTGCTTGAGAATATGGCCATTCAGGATATCAAGAACGGGCACGGGCTTGCGTTCGTTGACCCTCACGGGAAGACCGCAGAACTTCTTCTCGATTATGTACCCGCTGACCGTGTGAGAGACGTTCTCTATTTCGCTCCGTTCGACACCGATTTTCCGGTTTCGTTTAATGTCATGGAAGATGTGGGTGCCGACAAACGTCACCTTGTCTCAAACGGTCTCATGTCGGCGTTCAAGAAAATATGGGTTGATGCATGGTCCGCGCGTATGGAGTACATTCTCAACAACATTCTGCTCGCACTTCTTGAGTATCCCGATTCAACGCTCATCGGCGTCAATCGTATGCTTGCCGATAAGGAGTATCGTAAGCGGGTTGTTGAGAACATCACCGATGTTTCAGTAAAATCGTTCTGGGTAGATGAGTTCGCTCGGTATGGCGACCGCTACATGCAGGAGGCCGGCGCCGCTATTCAGAATAAAATCGGTCAGTTCATTTCGAATCCGCTCGTCCGAAATATTATCGGACAGCCAAAATCATCGTTTGATTTGCGTACCATGATGGACGAGAAGAAAATACTCATCGTCAACCTCTCGAAAGGAAGAGTGGGGGAGGCGAATGCAAACCTCCTCGGTAGCATGCTCATCACGAAGATTTATTTAGGTGCGATGTCGCGAGCCGATACTCCGGAACGTGAGTTGCGTATTCTTCCGAATTTTTATCTCTATGTTGATGAGTTTCAATCATTTGCGAATGAGAGCTTTGCCGATATTCTCTCGGAGGCGCGTAAATATAAATTAAATCTCACTATTGCGCACCAGTATATCGAGCAGATGTCTGATGAGGTTCGTGCGGCGGTGTTTGGCAACGTGGGAACAATGATTACTTTCCGTGTCGGTGCGCTTGATGCTGAAGTTCTTGAGAAAGAGTTCGCCCCTCAATTTACGGCACAAGACCTCGTCAATCTCGGGAAATTCCAGACGTATATGAAACTAATGATAGACGGAGTTACGTCTCCGCCATTCTCGGCAACGACGCTTCCTCCTATTGCCACAGGCCCTACATCGTATCGTGAGGCCATCATCTCGCTTTCGCGTAGCGTCTATGCGCACTCTCGCGAGGATGTCGAGAGAGGTCTTAGAGAATGGCATGCCGACCACGGAAATGATGAACAAAAGAAAACCGAGCCCGGGGTATCTAAGGACGGCCGTTTACCAAATCATCGGCGTCAGCAACCTTCTCAACGTCCTCATGAACGGCCCTCTCGCAGGGACCCTGAAATAGGAGAGCCAGCATTACCAAACAGGGCTTCACTCAATACGCTAAAACAGAAGCCAAAGAAAGAGTCGCGACCGGCCGACACGGGAGCGCTTAGGCAAGCTCTTGCCGAAGCCCTGAAAGAACACAAAGCTTCATCTCTGGAGGAGAAAGATTCTCATGAGAGAAAAGAAGAGGGGGGTAACGATGAATCACCGTCTGATTCAAAACCGAATGTGTCAGAAACGAAACGCGAAGTCCCCGAGGAGACATTGCGGAAAATTCTTGATGGTGAACGATAGTGTCAGAACAATTTCTTTAGGTGTGTTGTGCGCGCTGTGCACGCTACCCGCAACCGTATCGGGCGATGTTATTATCACAGAGATAATGTACGACCTTGAGGGCTCTGATGCGGGTCGAGAGTGGATAGAGATATTCAATACATCTCAATCGAGTGTTGATTTGACGGGATGGAAAGTACATGACAGCTCAAATCATGTGCTGGCACTCCCTCCTGCAAAAGGAGGGAAAGGTTCGCTCGTGGTTCCCGCCGAATCATATGCCATTCTTGCCGATGACGCGACCGTATTTCTAAACGAGCAGACCGTCGAAGTTTCTGTCATAGACACCGTACTGAGTTTCGGCCAACAGGACGGGCGCGAATATACGATTACACTCTTTGAACGGGAGGGAAGACGGGTTAGCACTGCCGTGTATACAACACTACTTGGAGCGCGCGGTGACGGATATTCACTACAGCGGACACAGTCCGGGTCATGGATTTTTGCAGTTCCGACGCCGGGAGGTCAGAATGCAATCTCTCAGCCTGAAGTTAGAAATCTTCGTGAAGAAGTCAGTATGTTGTCGGAATCGGAAGTTGTGCCACATGCGGAGACGCTTGTGTCGGCGTTAGCACAAACGGAATCTCCAGAAGCTCATCCCCAAGACTCTGCTTTCAGATGGTATGTGGCGCTTGCTGGACTGGTGACAATTGCGTCACTTGCGTATCTGACGGGTCGGCCAAAACAAAGTGACGAATTCGAGATAATCGAGGAAAAAGATACCGTATAAATTGACACCGGTACCGTTTTTTTATAATCTCTTTAGAGAAAATTTCAAAGAGAAAGGAGTAACGGTATGATACCAAGGATATTGATTCTCGACGTCGAGTCGGTTGTCCGCTTGTTTCTCAGTTCGGGTAATTCATTGGTCCATTTAAGTATCGATGAAGACCTACTCCGAAAAAGTATCGGCAATTATAAGCCGGTCATTATCACGTCGCCACGCTACAACGCAACGATTATAGCCTACGCGTTCTCTGATTACGTGTTTAATCACACCCCTGTCATTGATTCAGAACTTCTCCAGTGCGACTCTGTCGTTGCTTTTCAAAGAGCGGAGGCTATTTGGGATTCGCTTGAGGGTTCGGTTGCGCACTCTTATGGCGCCGCACTTATGCTTGCGGAGCCGTGATTCAGACAGCAGAGGGGTACACCCCCCTCTGCTTTTTATTCTCCATACAAAGGGCTTGCCACGGTATAAATGACGGGCTAGTATGGACATGTGCGGAAAATCCTTGTATTTTCAACGAATTTTCTGCCAAATATAGGCGGGGCGGAGATTGCTATAGAGCAGATTACAAACCGTCTTACTGAGGCAGAATTCTCCCTTATTACACCCCGATTACGGGGTGCTCTGCCTTCTTGTGAGCAGAGGGGGCGTGTGGCGGTCTATAGAGTTGGTCTTGGTTTTTGGGGCGATAAATTTCTCATCCCGATTCTCGGATTTTTAAAAGCACGCTCGCTTCATCAGTCGCAAAAATTTGACGCTCTGTGGTGCATGATGGCCAGCCAGGCGTCGGTTGCCACCGCTTTTTTCAAAGTATTTAATCCGCGCATTCCGCTTTTACTTACGCTACAGGAAGGTGATGAAGAGGCCCATTTGTATAGATACGTGTTTGGAAGTGAAATGTTGTATCGTCTGTTCATCAGGCCATGGTACACTCTCGTGTTTAAGGTTGCTGATAGGATAACGGTGCTTAGTCGGTATCTTGAAACGCGAGCACGCGAGCACGCACTCGCGGTTCCCATTGTACTTGTTCCAAACGGCGTTGATACGGTCCGATTTGTTCATAATCCGGACGCACGGATTGCAATGCGAAATAAACTCGGATTTTCTGACGGAGATTTCGTCATTATCACCGTGTCTCGTTTGGTTGAGAAAAATGCTGTGTCAGACATTATCGCGTCGATGTCCTTTCTTCCTCACACATGTAAACTGCTTATCGTGGGGGAGGGACACTTGGAGCAGGAGCTTCGTGCGCAAGTCTCGGTCTCAGACCTCGTCTCGCGCGTTACCTTCATGGGTAGTGTTGAAAATGCTCATCTTGGTGACTACTTATCTGCATCGGATGCATTTGTCCGCCCGTCCTTGTCAGAAGGATTTGGCATTTCTTTTATGGAGGCGATGGCTGCCGGGGTCCCTGTTATCGCGACGCCGGTTGGCGGCATTCCGGACTTTCTCACGGACAAGAAAACCGGATTATTTTGCGGAGTGCGCGACCCAAAAGATATTGCTCTCAAGGTTGAGGTGTTGATGAAGGATTATGATTTACGCGCGTCAATTATCGAGGAGGCACAAAAACTCGCTCGGGAAAGGTACGAGTGGAGTGCGATAGCCCAAACAATGAATCGAGAAGGGTTCGAGCCCCTCTACGCACTCACGAGTGAGCGCATTCTAATTGCAACAGGTATTTACCCGCCTGAACATGGTGGGCCGGCAAAATACGCGGAAGAACTTCCAAGTGCGCTGAGAGCTCAAGGGCACTCGGTGTCAGTGCAGGCGTTCAGTACGGTGCGCCTTCCGTCGGTTCTCCGTCATCTTGTCTTTGCGTGTAAGATACTTGCACCGGTGCGCGCCGCTGATTGGATTTTTGTGCTCGATACTTTTTCTGCGGCACTTCCGACTGTCTTCCTTGCGTGGCTTTTCAGAAAGAAGACAATCATCCGCATTGGAGGTGATTTTCTTTGGGAGCAGTATGTTGAGCGGACTGGTGAACCTATCGTGCTCCCTGATTTTTATGATGCGAAACGAGCATTTACGCTAAAAGAAAAGGCGGTATTTTGGCTAACGAAGTTTGTTGTGCATCGTGCCACACGACTCATTTTTTCCACTTCTTGGCAGCGAGATATATGGCTCAAACCGTATGGAATTTCAGTCGAGCGTACTGAGATTGTGCGGAATTTTATGGGGCGCAAAGAACGAGCAAAGCCGATTTCGAAGAAGAATTTCGTATTTGCCGGACGGCCACTTCGGTTGAAGAATGCCGGCCTGCTAAAAGAGGCATTTACTCTTGCCAGTCGTACAGTCCCTGATATTGAGCTAGAGTTTTTGTCTCTACCCCACTCTGAGCTTATGGAGCATCTCTCGAGTTCGTATGCCGTTGTCGTTCCATCGCTTTCGGAAGTGAGTCCAAACCTTGTCCTTGAGGCAATTCGATACAGTAAACCATTCATCGCGACAAAACAGTGCGGTTTGTACCATGAGCTTCGCGAGCTTGGTATGTGGGTTGACCCACTGCGTGAGGAAGAGCTGGTGAATGCAATCAGGCGATTGTCCGATGACCGGCATTACGAAGAACAGGTTCGGAAGCTCGAGAAGTTTTCGGATGTCCGAGAGTGGGATGCGATTGCCAGGGATGTTATTTCCGTATTCAAAAAATTATGATACGCGTTATTTCAATAGGAACTGATAGAAATGTTTTTGAAAAGGGGAGTGCCGTTCGGGAACGTCTCTTAAAACAGCGAGATTTCTTCTCGGAGTTGCACGTAATCGTGTTCACTCCGCGTCATTCGAATTATACCGTCGAGCACATAGGGAATCTATGGCTCTACCCGACGAATTCATGGACCAAATGGTTATACCCGCACGATGCGGCGTCGCTTGCGAAAGTTCTTGTCCATCAGCGTGAGATGGTTTTGCGTGGCTCCGTTATCACTGTTCAGGACCCGTTCGAGTGCGGACTGGCAGGACTAACGGTACACAAGGCGACGGGGCTTCCATTGCATGTTCAGGTGCATACCGATTTCTTGAATCCGCTTTTTAGAAAGCTTTCTCTTCTCAATCGCATTCGTATTTTGATAGCCCGGCGCGTGCTTCTTCAGGCGTCCAGGGTTCGTGTCGTGAGTGCGCGCATCATGGATACTCTGGTAAATGTGTTCCCAATGCTTGCGGGCAGAATTACCGTACTTCCGGTTTGGACGGCAAAGAAAAGTTTATCTCGACATGAGGGTAGTAGCGGACGTTTGGCTATCATGCTTTCTCGTTTCGCCCCCGAGAAAGATATCGGTGTTGCGCTTGATGCGGTATCCAGAACTGTCTTGAACGGTGATGCCATTGGATTGACGCTTGTGGGTGAAGGGAAAGAGAAAGATTCTATTGCGCGTGCGATTACTCAAAAGAACATAGGGGAGTACGTTCACATCGAAGGGTGGCGCCACGATACTACATCCATCCTCTCGTTAGCTGATATGGCTTTGTCCACATCGCACTTTGAAGGGTTCGGTATTTCTCTGCTCGAATATGCCACTGCAGGTATTCCTATCATTGCTACCGATGCGGGTATCGCTACTGAGCTCATTCCTGAAGCGTATAAGAGGTTTATTTGTCCTATTGGAGACAGCCAATGTTTTTCAGACCGCATGAAAGAGTTGGCACATGACCCTCTGCTCCGCGCTTCGTACGGTTCTGCTCTGAAGCTGTCGGCGAAGAAGTTTCAAATCCCCGAAAAAGATTATTGGGACAGGTATCGGGACGATATTGAGCGTTGCATAGAACAATAACGCCATGCTTTCTTTTTATACAAATTTGAAATCTTTGTGGTGGCGCATCCTTGAACGTCTCCATCCCGGCCTGCATCGAACAGTTTTCAGGTATCGGATGTACGTTAAATATCTCATTGCCGGCAGTACGGCGGCGGGAGTAAATTTACTCTCAATCCTCTTGTTTGTTGAGGTGTTGGGTACGTACTATCTTCTTGGCTCCGCTCTCGCCTTCATCCTCGGTTTTATCACAAGCTTTATTTTGCAGAAATTCTTTACCTTCGGTGATACCACGCTTCATGTGGTACATCGCCAGCTCGCACTTTATTTCGGCATCGCTCTTGGAAATCTTGGTTTGAATACGATTCTGGTGTTCGTGTTTGTTGAATTTCTCGGGGTCTGGTATTTCCTTTCGCAGATGGTTGCAAGCGTTCTCATAGCCGTAGCGAGCTTTTACCTCTATAAACGATTCGTCTTTATTTAAATCCTGTCTAGACGTCTCCAAAAGCCATGTATGCTAGTATGAATTCCATGATTTTCAAAGGTTTTTTGAGAACCTACAGGATGGAGGTGCTCATCTTTATCCTTGCGCTTGCCACTCGGCTCGTGCTTTTTTCTATCAATCTAGACTTTAATAATGGAGACTTTATTCAGACAATCCGAGGTCAGGACGGCTACTATGAAATAAGTAAAAATCTGATTGAGGGGAATGGGTTTACTTTTGACAAAGACCTTAAGCCGGACCCTCTGCGTCCTCCTGTCTGGCCGTATACGATGGCGCTCATTGCGTGGGTGTTTAATTCCTATATTCCGGTATTCATTTTCGAGGTCATTATTGCGAGTCTCATTCCCATTCTTGGCATGCGTCTTGCTCGTCGCATTATCACTCCGAAGCTCTCAACTATCGTAGGGTTTCTCTTGGCGATTGAGCCTTATGGAGTCTTTCTCTCAATTCTTACGATTACCGAAACCCCGTTCACTTTCCTTTTCCTTCTTTCAATCCTGTTTCTTTTTAGATATCTTGAACAGCAGACAGCACGGAATATAGTTTGGTCAGGCATCTTTCTTGGACTCGCCATTATGATTAAGCCGACCATTCAATTTTTCCCAGTGCTTGTTCCTATCGCACTATACCTTTGGTTCAGGAAGAGTCGGCCAGAAAATTTTTTCAAACATCTCTTTGCCTACGTGCTTATAAGCGTGGCGATTATCGCTCCGTGGGTATGTCGGAATTACGTTGTTTTTAACGGGTTCGGATTGAGTGCACAACCAGCATTCAATCTCTATTTTGTTCTCGCTCCGTCAGTTCTTTCGCTTGAGAACGGTACTAACTTTGCGACAGAGTATGAGGCGTTTACGTCACCTGACGACGAAGTCACACTTACAAATTCTTCCGAGTACATTCAAAAAGCACTCACGGTGTTCAAGGAGCATAAGTTCGCGTTTATAAAATCTCTCGGCGTTAGTATCGTAACCTTCTTCACGCACGACGGCATGCTCACTCTCATGTCGTATTCCGGCATCGGTGTTCCAAACTTGCTTGATAAACCGGCACTGGTACTGCTAGTGACGGAGCCACAAGAGCTGTTTTCTCTCATTCTCTTCTATCTCCGTTCTCCAGCCGTGGCAATTTTGATTGTTCGACTCCTCTGGATTGCCATAACGGCACTCGCGCTCTTCGGTGTGGCACGATATCTCTTTCGTGAAAAGCTTACCCCATTTGTGCTTGGTGCGACTCTCATCATCGCGTATTTTGCTCTGCTCACTACGGTCAACGGTCTTGGTATGAATGCGCGGTTTAGGGTTCCGGTAAATGCGTTCATTTTTACGTTTGCGGTTTACGGGTTTGTTGCCATTCACGCGAAGATACAAGCTAAGCTTGTCACACGTCATGCGTAAACTTTCTATCATCATTCCAATCTATAACGAGGAGAAGACGCTTCGAGAAATTCTCGACCGGGTTTTGAGTTTAAAGATTAAAGGGTGGCAGGTAGAGGTAATTGCCGTTGATGACGCTTCTCGAGACAAGACCCCTGAAATTCTCAAATCGTACGTGCCTCGTATCTCCGTCCTTCGTCACGAGAAGAATCAGGGGAAAGGGGCTGCCGTGGTGAATGGACTTAACGCGGCTACCGGCGATTTCCTCATTATTCAAGATGCTGACCTCGAGTACGACCCGCATGAGATTGCGGGATTGGCCACGCTCGTAACGGATAATAAACGAGTGGTGTACGGTTCGCGCAATTTGCACCCCGAAAAGCGGAAGGGTTTTTATGTACAACGATACGGGACGCTCCTGACGACATGGCTGATTAATTTCCTCTATCGTGCTCACATGACGGATGTTTGGTCGTGCTATAAACTCTTTCCCGCCGAAGCGAAACATCTTTACTCGGGAAAGAAATTTGAAGGTGATATCATCTTCATCATTCGCGCGCTCCGTCTCGGTTATGAAGCTGTCGAGTATCCAATCTCGCATACACCCCGTGATGTGCATGAGGGGAAGAAGATACGCTATCGGGACGGTTTTTTTGCCATTGTCGAGATTCTTAAGGACCGATTTAGTCATTTGCGCAAGGAAGATGTGGTCAGGGTAAAGCAGACGGATTCGCTCGTTGTCGACCCTGAAGAACATCTCCCGCTTACGAAAGAAAAGAATCAGCTTGTTGCTAAGAACGGGAAGCGGTACCTCCTCGATAGTGCTTCACGTCCGTATCTTATCCGTGAATCGCTGAGGACACGGTCGCAAGAGGACCATGAGAGCGGTATCAATTGGCTCAAATCATTCTTTAAGCAATTCCCGAAACTTTATTATGCACTGTGGCACATTACGTGTCCTGTGCTCATGCTTGTGAACGGGCCTCGTATGCTCAGAAAATTCCTTCCTCAAAGGACGACCATTATCGACATCGGTTCAGGTCCGGAGCGTTTAGGGGATGAGTTTGTGAACGTAGATATTTATCCGTTTCCTGAGGTTGATATTGTCGCTGACGCAACAGCGCTTCCGTTCAGGAATGAATCCATTTCGGCGCTTGTCTCTGAATCAGTGCTCGAGCATGTTGCAGACCCCGATACGGTCGTTTCTGAAATGGTTCGCGTTCTGAGGCCGGGAGGATATCTCTATGTCAGTGTGCCCTTCATTCATCCGTACCACTCGTCACCGGACGATTTTAACCGATGGACCATGAGCGGTTTGAAGCATCTCTTCAGTGGCTTAACGGTTGTTAAGAGCGGAGTTCGTTCAGGTCCTTTTAGTGCGCTTCTGATGTTTCTGGCGTACTGGTTTGGTATTCTGCTCTCGTTTGGGTCAAGGAAGGTGGCCCCATTCATTACTCACATGCTGATGCTTGTGTTCGGCCCGTTGAAATTCTTTGATTTCCTGTTTTATTGGATTCCTGGCACTGAGGCGGTTGCGACACACCTCTACCTTGTCGCAAAAAAAGAGTAATCGGTTATGAGACTGCTACTTATTACACAAGTCGTGGACCGGAATGACAGCGTGCTTGGATTCATGCACGGCTGGATAGAAAAGCTCGCTGAACACTTCGAGCACATCTCGGTCATTTGTCTGAAGAAGGGAGATTTTCGTCTTCCGAACAACGTTGAGGTTTTTAGTCTTGGAAAAGAAGAAGGGACCTCTAGAGTGATGCGTATCATACGCTTCTTTAGATATATATTCGTTCTTCGGTCGAGCACTGACGGCGTTTTTGTGCACATGAATCCGGAATATGTCGTACTTGGCGGTATGTTTTGGCGATTGTGGGAGAAGCGTATTGTACTTTGGTATAACCACGGACAGCGAAATCTACGTTTGCGTCTTGCGATGATGTTATCCAACGTTGTTTGCTATACGTCGCCGTATTCAGCATCGGCGGGGAATGCGAAGAGTCGACAGATGCCTGTCGGAGTTGATACTAAACGGTTCGTGTATAGCCACTTCTCGCCACGCGTTCATGAAGGCCACCGTGAAGTACTGTATCTCGGGCGTATTGCGCCGGTGAAGCGCGTTGACGTCATCGTCGAAGCGGTTCGCCGTCTTTTGGACGCAGGAGTATACATGACACTTTCTGTTGTTGGCGAAGCGCTTCTGAAAGATAGTGCCTATATGGGTTCACTTCGTCGAATGGAACGCACCGGTATTGCGTTTCGTGGCGCGGAGTCAGACCGGGATAAGGTGATTGCCGTATTAAACTCGAATGAATTTCTTATCAACGCAAGCCCCCCGGGAATGTATGACAAGGTTGTCTTTGAGGCGATGGCGTGTGAGTGCATTCCTCTCGTTTCAAGTAAGGCATTTGAGGGTATTCTGCCTCCAGAATGTTTTTTCAAGGAAGGTGATAGTGGCGACCTTGCAAGAGTAATCCAGGAGATGTTCTCACGTCCTACGGGGGAACTCGAATCGCTTTGCACTTTACTGCGTAAGCGTGTGACCGATGAACATAGTCTCGAAAGACTCGTCGGTATGATTGCAAATCTCTATGTCTAAAATACCTTGTACCATTGCCATATTGACGAAAGATAATGAAGCGACTATCGGTCAGGCGATTGAATCAGCCAACGCGTTCGATGAATGTCTTATCTGTGACGGAGGAAGTAGCGACAGGACGCATGACATAGCACGCGCCTCCCTCGCGCGTATCATAGACCAAGATTCGAGATTTAAAGACGCTACCGGCCGTATCTCGGATTTCTCCGGAGTGCATAATCAGATGCTTGAGGCCTCAACACACGATTGGCATTTCTATCTCGATTCAGACGAGCTTATGACGCCGGAGCTTGTTGAGGAGATACGTTCAATTGTATCCGCGAATAAGCCGGGGGCATGGTGGGTAAATCGAAAATATTCTCTGGAAGGGGAAACCGTTATGTGCGCGGCGACCTATCCGACACGGCAGATGAGATTTTTTCATAAGAGTGCGGTGACGGGATTTATCAAACCGATTCATGAGCGTATCAATCCTAAGCCAGACGCATCTATCGGTACGACTCGCAATTTCATGCTCGTTCCGGTAAGTCCGGACCCGAAGGTGTGGCGGGAGAAGTGGCAGCACTATATTGCGCTTGAAGTTGCGCGACGAGGTACCATTTCGTTTTGGGATTGGGTGCGAGTGTGTATGGAGAATGCGAAAGTGTCTTTGTTGTACGGATTTCGTTTGGTACGCAACGCCTTTTTCTGTGGTGGTGCGCGCATGCCTTTTGCCCTAGAATGGGAGCGTCATGTGTACCATTGGAATTTGTGCAAGGCGTTGTGGAAGGGTCGTTCTTAGGTACGGGTTTTTGCTTTAACCATTAAAATAAATAAATTATATGAACCGAGTTGTACATTTTGAGATTCAGGCCGATGATTTTGAACGTGTAAAGAAGTTTTATGGGGAGGTGTTCGGTTGGGAGTTTCCAAAGTGGATGGACGAACCCGAATATTGGGGCGTGATGACGGCTCCCCAAGACAGTACGGAGAAGGGTATAAATGGGGGTCTGGTGAAGCGTCCTGCGAAAGTCCCGTCTCCCAAACAGGGGACAAATGCTTTCGTTTGCACGGTGCAGGTTGAGGATTTTGACAAAACCGCGGAGAAGATTGAGAAGGCTGGTGGCAGAGTGGCGATGCCGAAATATGCTATTCCGGGCATGGCGTGGCAAGGGTACTTCCTCGATACCGAAGGTAATACGTTTGGTCTGCATCAAGCTGATACAAGCGCCAAATAGCCCCTTTGAGGTATAGGTAGCACTTCCAGCACTTTTGCGTTAGAGTGAGTTTGCATGTGGAATTCTGCGATGACCGTGCTCGAATCAAGAAAGACGCCCTATCTCCTTTTGGGTGTTTCACTTGCTCTTATCTTGTTTTTTTCGCTCCCTACGCTTACCACGGCGCCTAGGATATGGACAGACGAGGGGGTTATCACTGAGGTTGCTCGGACCTACGGAACGTGGGGTGTTCTCGACCTTGAAGTCGCGCCGGGAGTTTTTGGAGGCAAGCCACATCTCTATCAAGCGACCGGGTTTCCAGTCACCGTTCCTCTAGGGTTTTTGTTCGATATAGTTGGTTTCAGTTTTTCACTCGCTCGTCTGTATATGGTCGGCTGGCTCATCATTGCAGTCATTGCTTCGTTTTATTTCATTAAATATTTCTTTGAGGCGCATTTTGCAGGGTATGCCGTACTGCTTTTGACCACCTTCGCCTCTTTTTACGGAACAGGGAGAAATGTCATCGGCGAGGTTCCCGGTTTCGTTTTCTTACTTGCCGGACTTTTTCTGCTCATTGGCCGGAAGCAGTATGTGCTTTCCGGATTATTTCTTTGTCTCGCCATCGCGTGCAAACCATCAGTGTTCCTGCTCATCTTGCCGGCCGTTCTCTTGTTTCTTTTGGCTTACGACCGTTCAAAGATTTTGAAGAAGTCCCTCATGCTCTTTCTCGGTGCGGTACCTGTAGCGCTTGTCTGGCTCTCTTTTGTGACACCTAACCCATTCCAGATGTCTTTTTGGCAGGAGCTCGTAGCATTCTATCAACAACCTTTTGCGGGAAGCTCTGTGTCAGCGAATGTCGCAAGAAATCTTAGTACCGTATTTCAGTCTACGACACTCATTTATTTCGGCGCGTGGCTTATCTGTCTCATCTTTGTACGAATGCGGACATTCAATAAAAAGCTTAAGGGGCTGTATGACGTCACCCTGCTCTATTCGTTTTTGGCGTTTCTCTATTACCTTCGTAGTCCCGGATGGCTTCGCTACATTCTCATTGCCGAGCTTTTACTTCTCATCTTTCTCCCGCACATCCTCTTTGTTGTCTCATGTTTTCTCCAAAAGAAAATTGGTGCCTTCCGTCGCATTCCTGTCGCGTACGCGCTTGCTCTCGCATTATTTTCGCTCGCTCTTATTCAGACGGTGCAGTTTTATACAGCCGCCGAAATCTACCACGACGAGAAAATATTTGAGACCGCACGCATTCTTGATGAGCGCTTCGCGGGTAAGAGTGTTTTTGTGCTCAATAGCCCCGGGCTTTATGTACTGCTTGAGAACCCGCTTCGTGAGACGTATATCGACATTCAAGGCCCTATCCCTATTGGGAGCATCCCGCTTACCGACGAGACGCCAGACACTCGTCTTCCTGATGTTCTGGTAACGGGCACAGGCGGTGAGTTTCCAAAGTATAAAAATTTTATTATGGAGCACTATACCTCTTCAGGAGAAATCAATTCATTTTCGATATATACACGCGGTATAATCGAGTAGTTATGAAAGAAATCCGTTCAATTGTTTACGTTGGAATCTATCCTGCAAAAGCGCCACGGGATAACGTCTACCTTGCTGAGCTCAAGAAACGGGGGGTTGTGCTCTATGAGTTTGTAAGCAGTGCGCCGGGTCTTGCAAAATATCGTGAGCTTTATCGGAACTTGCGCCGGGAGGCGACGGATAGTGACGCTATCTGGGTTGGTTATTTGAGCCCGATGGTCGTGCCGGTGGCCTACCTTGCGCGGGGCAAGAGAAAGATAGTTTACAATGCACTGGGGAGCGCGTATGAGGCCTATGTGCTTGACCGTGCCGTGTGCAAACCGTATTCGTTCAAAGCGCTGTCGTTTTGGTTTTTTGATTTTCTTTCGTTTCACCTTGCGCACACGATACTCGTTGAGAGCGAGGCACAGAGACGATTCCTCGCGAAAACATTTTTCGTTTCATTAAAAAAGCTTGTCACGGTCTATACCAGTGTTGACGAGGAGATATTCCATCCTGACCCGCAGGTTAGAAAACAGGAAACGTTCGCGGTGATGTTCCGGGGTATGTTTATTCCCGCAACGGGCGTTGAAATTGTGCTTGAAGCCGCGAAACTTCTGAAAGACGAGCCAATACGTTTCATTATCAGTGGTTGGGGTCAGTTGAAGGATGAGGTCGTCAGTTTTATCGAACGAAATAAGCTGAAGAATGTTGAGCTTAATACGGTCTTTCTTGAGCCGGATGCGCTTCGCGGGAAACTCTTGTCTGCACATGTGCTTCTCGGGCAGTTTAGCACTAATACGCGACTTGAGCGGACGATTCAGCATAAGAATTCTGAGGCGCTTGCTCTCGGTCAACCCCTTATTACACGTGATTCGGCAAGTAACCGTGAAGTGTTTGAAGATGGTGTGAATTGTCTCTTTGTCAGGGCAGGGGATGCGGAGGCGCTTGCAGAGAAAATTATCTACGCACGCGAGCATCCTGAAGTGCTCAAGCGACTCGCCACGGGGGCATTTCAGACATACCGGGAGAAATTGAGTGCACAGGTGCTTGGCGAACAGATTTCCTCAATTTTGAAGAGTCACGTATGAAAACACACATCATCACGCACCGTGGCCTTGAGCCACTGAAACCAAACTTCTACTTCGAAAGCTCGCGGGAGGCATTCGCTGACGAATTATCACGTGGGTATGGACTTGAGTTTGATGTTCAGTTTACCGCTGATGGTGGCATGATTGCTATGCATGATTCTGACCTTAAACGCATCTCGGACGGCGCCGATGTCCGAGCGGTTAAAGACATTGCGACGGATGAGCTACTCGCCATGGATTTCAACGGATGCCATCTGGCGACCGTTGGTTCAACGCTCTCAATGATTGACAGCGTAAATGCAGAAGCAATATCGGCGCTCCACTTGAAAGCGGCATGGCAGAGCGAAAATCATATGAATATACTTCTCGACGAAGTGAAGAAGCATGATTTGTCGCGCTTTTTTGTTTTCGATGTCATGCCGGGACCGGCACGTTTCCTCAAGAAGCATCTACCCGAGATTTCGATTGGCGTCTCGCTCTCGCACCCCTATGACATTACGCGTTACAAGGAGGTTACCGGCGGTACACTACTCTCGCTCGATGAAGCGCGCGAATTGCAAGATGTTGTTGATTGGGCATGGCTTGATGAGTGGGACCGAACCGATGAAGGAGGCGCAGACAAGACCTTCTACAACAAAGAAGTCTTCGGCGCCTGCCGTGACCTCGGACTTAATATTGCCCTGGTGATGCCGGAGATGCACTTGTCTTCCCCGGGGATTCTTGGTGGGGAAGCGCATCAGGATGCGAGAGACTCCGAGACGCTTACGGCGCGTATCAAGGAAATTCTTGAGCTTAAACCTGATGCTGTTTGTACCGACCGACCGGATGAGGTTAGAGCTCTCGCCGAATCGCTCTAACCGTCTCGTCGTTCCCCAACCACCCATTTAGTATTCAAATAGGCCCATTTCAAGGTCGGACTTTGAAATGGGGTATTGACTTGGAGATTATATAATGTTATACTATAAAGAGGTGAGAGTTTCACTCTCTTTGACAACTATAACCCCAAACAAAAGGAGTCCGCTTGAATGCGACCGAAAATTCCGCTAATCCTGTTATTGAGAAAGCGAACAAAATCCATCACGAAGGTGTCGACGCCATCAACGAGGGTCGAGCTCCGTTGTTTACGTGGCCAGAAGACCTTGGTCTCCGATACAACGCCTCTATGTACTTCGATTGGTCATGTGGTGATGCCCTCTTTGAGCCCGTACTCATCCCGATACTAGTAGCAATGGAAAAAAACCAAGTATCGCTCATCAACGTCGGCATTCACTTCCAGACGCATTCGACGCTGTGTGAAGCAAAGCATCCGGAGAATGTGCCACCAGCGCCTTTCTCCTTTACACCATCGACGAGTCTTGTCGGACACGTGATTGAGTTCTCGGAATTCGTCATTGGCCACAACACGTTGCTCATGGCGGCTTCCGATATCCCTCCGGAGATTATGGACGCGCGGACCGAGCTCGAGTCTCTCTACCTAGAGATGGGTCTCGTGCCGATGCCGATTCAAAATCTTTTACACGTGTCTCTGGCACGAATCGTTGGAGGGTGTCCAGAGGACGTCAAGAGGTTTGCTTCCAGCCTTCTGGTTCTGCGAGACAATTTGCATCGCGAGCCGATTCGGCTCAAGGTTCTGGAGGTGCGGACCGGTTCAGCCATCGACCTCCTGCGTCCTGTGTATGTGCCTTAGTGAAGCGACAAAACGCTTCCGTCGTTTAGACGGAAGCGTTTTCTTTTTGGGCACGCATCCGTGCGCGGATGCGTGATTGTTTTATCTCGAACAAGGCATGTTTGAGTGCGTAAATCCCGTGCCAGATTGTCTTGGTAAGAAGATTCACGTGCGGTTTAATTGTCGGCTTTATTACAAACCCAACAAGACGGTCTTCGGAGGCGAGCCATTCTTTTCGCCCCTGAATACAGCTCTTGAGCGCGTTGTCTCCGAGCGTCTTGTAGTGGTCGAGAGAAATCCTCTTCGGATGTTGGTAGTTCACGATAATACCGTTTTTCCCGTTCTCGATATATTCGTTCATGGTTGCGTCGTCATTGGCGATAACACAGTGACCGCTTGCCAGTGCCTCGAGATATGCCTGCCCAATGCCTTCCATTTGGCGCGGTTGGATAAAGATGGTGTGTTCGCGCAACATCTCTCTGAGAATATTAGTGTCGCCGAACGGTCGGTTATCGAATCGAATTTTGTATTTTTGTATATCTGATTCGCTCACCACCTCCTTGTTGAATCCCGGGTCGGGCGCATTTCGAAACGTCAGTGATTCAATTTCGTCGGGGTTGAGTACGCTTTTTACGTGTTCCCAGGTTACGGTGCCGCGGTACCAGAAGAGAATTCGTTTTCCTTCTATCTGCGATGAGCTGTCTTTAAGCTCTTCGGGGTCGGGATAGTATTTGAAATATGCGTTTTCGATACCGAATCGGTTGGCCTTCTCGTTGACCTTATGATTAAAGCTTAGAATCTTAATTGGTAGCGTTGAGAGCGCTTTCCAGTAGAAATAATCGGTATTGAGACTGTCGTAGACGGCAACCCAGATAATCTTTGCCGTGATTTGCTTGAGTTCGGAGAATTGGTTGATACGCTGGAAGAAAAGGACATACTCGTATCGGTTTATCTCGTCGGGCGTGATGACCCGCGGGTTCCCCCATGGATTGACCCAGCGTGACGTGACCTCAAAATGACGGGAAAGCATTTCCTTAAGAAAGAGGTTTGAACCGCTTGCGTTATGAGCGATGTGGTCTATGTAAAGGAGGGTCGGTTTTGCCATGTGCGGGCATTTTACCACTCTTTTGAGTGGTCGTCATATACGTTATAATGCCAAGGACTATGCGAACGTTTGCCAAAAATATCATCAATTTTTTCTTTAGACCCCTTGGTCTTGAAGTGAGGCGGTATACGCCACCCCTAGACACCCTTGCATGGCTTCGGCACCGAGGTATAAAAACCGTACTTGATGTCGGCGCCAATACCGGTCAGTTTGCCCGGGAAATACGTAAAAAACTTCCCGATGCGATGATTTATTCGTTCGAGCCGGTGAAAAAGAGTTTTGATGAGCTTGTCAGGACTATGGCGGGAGATTCGAGATTTAAAGCGTTCCATTGCGGTATTGGCGATGCGGATACTGAGTCGATTATCAATGTGAGTAGGTACTCACTTAGCTCCTCGCTTCTTACCATGGCTCCATTACACGAAGAAGCGTTTCCTCATACGAAAGGAAGTACACCGGAGACCATTACGGTTCGGAAGCTCGATTCCATCCTTGCCGACCTCTCATGTGAGAAGAATATTCTCTTGAAGATTGATGTGCAGGGATATGAGGATAAGGTCATCACAGGCGGTGCGAAGACGATTGCCGAGTGCGAAGCACTCATTGTCGAGACGAGTTTCTATCCGCTCTATGAAGGTCAACCGCTTTTTGAGCGCGTCTATGAGCGGCTTGGTGCGCTTGGGTTTAACTATTCGGGTAACGGATACGGAAAGAAGCATCCGCGCAACCAGGAGGTCGTGTCCGACGACTCGTTTTTCGTCAGGAAATAAGAGGGGAATTTGATGCTCGGGTATGCTAGAATCAGCCCAGTATGGCCACGTTTGGCAAGCTATTTCTTATATTCCACGGACGTTTCCCCGGCGAGAAAGCCGCGGCTATTTTTACTGCCAAGAGCGCGGAAGCGTTTGCTGAATTAGGGTTTGAGGTGGTCGTACTCGCGCCACGCCGTCTCGGGCGTTCGCGCGAGAGCCCATCAAAGTATTTTGGGACAAAGAATAATTTCCGTGTGGTTTTCTTGCCGGTCGTAGATATCTTCTGGATGCCATTTTTGAAGCGCTTTGCGTTCCTGAAGAGCTATGTAACCTTCTCAATGAGCGTCTTTTTCTATCTGCTCTTTAGGGCAGAGAAGAACGATATCATTTATTCAAATGAAGCATTACCGCTTCTCTATGCGTCACTCGTTTCGTCTAAGACCTTCTATGAAGTTCATGATTTCCCGAAAAAGTCGTGGGTGAATAAAAGACTCTTTATGCGCGCGCAGGGAATAATCGTGACAAACCGATGGAAGCGCGATGAGCTCATCAAGCGTTTTCGTCTCGCGCCTCGGCGGGTTTTATTTGAACCCAATGCGGTAGATGCGTTTCGGTTTGGGAGTGCCAAAGGTGAACCTGTCAGACAGCATCTCCCGCTTCCTGGAGGAACAATTCTTGTTGGGTATGCCGGGTCGCTTAAAACTATGGGTATGGAAAAGGGGATTGAGTTATTGCTTAAAGTAATGTCTCTTTTGTCGGAGCAATTCCGCTTACTCATTATTGGCGGACTTCGGGAAGATATTGCTATGTACCAAAAGCAGACAGAAAAGCTTGGGATTGAGAAGCGGGTCGTATTTGCCGGATGGATGCATTACGATAATGTGCCGGAGCACTTAGCCGCCTGTGATGTGCTTGTCGCGCCGTTCCCGAAGACAGAGCATTATGACCTCTATATGTCGCCGATGAAACTTTTTGAGTATATGGCGGTCGGTAAGCCCATTGTGGCAAGCCGTCTGCGTGCCATTGAAGAGGTCGTTGATGACTCATCAGCGTTCCTTGTCGAGCCGGGCAGTGCACAGGCGCTTGCCGATGGTATTGTCTCTGCAATAGGGGAAGGTGCTTCGTTGCGCGCGGAGCGCGCTCAGGAGAAGGTTGCAGACCATACCTGGGATAAGCGTGCGGAGCGTATTGCCAACTTTATAAAATCAGAGTAATTTTTAGGATATGATAAAGACAAGTGATACTCAATTAGCTGAACAACTTGCCAGGAATATAAAGGCGGTAATTTTCGATGGCGATGGTGTTATCTTTAGTGGGCAAGTGCTTGTGGGGCCAAACGGAGAGTCGCACAAAACGCGGAGCCATATCGATGGTCAAGGTATCTCCCTCTTGCGCTCGGCTGGGTTTAAGGTCGCGCTCGTGACGGCGGAGAATTCGCCGTTCGCGGATAAGTTTCTTGAAAAGATGAACGGTCTACCGAGTGTTCAGTCGGGAGCGTGGGAGCCGATGGAAATGGTTAAAGATGTCATCGGCACCGACAAAGTCAGCGCGGTTGGCGCGTGGGTTGAGAGACACAAGCTTTCATGGGATGAATGTGCGTACATGGGCGACGATATCGGGGATTATGCTGTGATGGAGCACGTGGCTTTTCGGGCATGTCCCGCGAGCGCGGAAGAGATGATTAAAAGCTTTTCGCACTTTGTTGCTAAACGTGAAGGGGGAAACGGCGCCGTGCGTGACTTTTGCAACTTCTTGCTTGATGTCAAGGGTATAAATGAGAAGACTCTCTCGCTTCGGTAAGTTTAAATAGAAAAAAGGCCCCTGCCCGTTAAACGGACAGGGGGGTTTTGATTTCTTTCTGTGCATGGCTCATGCGCAGAATGTAGGGGGGGATGTGAGTCCCGTGCTGTCCCATTGAATGCTCATAGAACAGTGAAGGCGCGCTCGGATTAAATGGAATGCCAAGAATCCTGCGTACCTCTTGCTCAACCTCGTCACGAAGCGTGACGAGGTCTTGTGGGGAGAGTGTCTCAGTATAGACATATGAGATGTAACCTCCGTTCGGGTCGCCTTTGTAGTACTCAGCTCGCGTCGTGAAGTCCGAGTCTATCTGATAGAGCGCCGCTCCGGTTTTTTGGTAGGTGTACTTCCAAATGCCGGGTTTGTCCGGTACAGGCACCGCCTCGTCGTAATACGGAGTGCCGGGGTAGCAGGTGATGATTGTTGCATCGAAATCATCGGGCTTCGTTTGAATCAACCATTCCTTGGTTTGCATGACGGTTTCCCGCGTCTCTCCCGGGTGCCCGATAGACATGAGCGCTTTGACCTTAAGGCCGTTGCGGTGCGCTATTTCCATGCACCGGGTGTTTTCTTCTCTCGTCGCTCTCTTGTTGATTGCGTCGAGAATGGTTGGTGCACCTGATTCAAATCCAACCAGAATCCAGCGGAATCCGGCGTCAAACATCGCTTTCGCCTGTTCGTCCGTGAAGAGTTGGGATTTGATGAAGCCACGAAGGCGCCACTCTATTCCAAGGTCACGTTGTGTTTTGGCGATGAGTTGCATCAGGTCCAACATGTTTGGATTGACGTTGAGTTCGTCATCGTAGAACATAAAGCCCTTGAAGCCGTAGGTTTCGTAGAGATGCACCATTTCGGCGATGATGTTTTCGGAGGGGCGTGTTCTGATGCGTCGCAACATGGGGGAAGACCGGCCTCCACAGAATCCGCAGAGGAAGGGACATCCAAGCTGGGCGATGAGCGACACCGCACGCACTCCTTCAACGGAGTAATGGTAACTGCTGACATCGACAAGTTCCCGGGCGGGAAGCGGTAGCTCAGTGAGCCGACGGTCCGTGAGGAACATTTCTGACTTAGGGTCGTCAGCGTCTATGAGTCCTTGGGCCTCAGGGCGTAGAGCGGGAAAGATTGCATCTTCTCCGTCTCCGGCAACGAGAATGTCGAAGGACTTCTCAAGCTGTTGCATTGCCGTATTGGCTCGCAAAAGATTTCCGAGTTTCCGTTCCTTTTTTACGGCCGCATTCACCAGAGTGATGTGCGGTCCGCCGAGGATGATTTTTGCGCTTGGATTTCGAGCGCGAATTTCTCCGGCTATTTCGACCGAAGATGGCATTTGTGGCGTGGTCGCCGTGATTCCGAAGCAGTGAATGTCAGGGTGTTCAATCGCGTAGTCCGCGATGACGTCCAGGTGGTTTTTTACCCCTGAGAGGTCCATGACATGCACATTTGCTCCAGCGTGTTTGAGTACCGCGGCCACTTTGAGGATGCCAAGCGACATAAAGACGCGTTGGTCAAGCAAAAAAGGCGAAGGCGGTATGATGAGGCATACTGAGGTATTCATGGGGTATAAAAGTGCTCGGAACGTTGCGTTCCGTTCTTGGGGCATAGTATCGTATCTACCCACCTCACGCAATAAGCGCGCGGTTATCTCCTGAAACGACTTACGAGGGCTTCAAGTATGAATTTTGCAATGTCGCGACACTGCTCTTTAGTGTTGAGGTGTGATGAAAGTGATGAGTCCCAAAATAACGACCATGCGTCACGGGTTCGTTTTTGATTCGCGCGACACGACTTCAAGAAACGCTCAGCGAGGACCTCATCGAATATCTTCTGAGGATAGTTTTTCCGTTCATCATTCGCTTCTTTTAACTTCAAGAGCCACCTTTCGCGCTTTTGCAAGAATAGTCCTGGATTATCTCCAACGTAATCATAGTTGGTTCGATGGAGTTCAAGTTCCTCCAGAGCAGGTTCTATTCCAAGCTTTTTAAGTTCTCCGATGATAAGTTTATCCATAATGCCTTTTCTCTTATTGGCATGGATTTTTGATATTCCTTTAGTGTGGGAGCGATATTCGGTGAGTATTTCGCGTAGAATAGAAAATTTCGAGCCTTGTGTAAGCATGCGAAGCCAAAGGTCGACATCTTCTACAGGCATCATAGACTGTCTGAAAGGTTCTCGGGGAAGGGCAGAGCGACGTAGCATGGCTGATGAACAGGCGAATATGTTATGAAAGAGAAGTGTCGCCGATATTTTTTCTGTGGATATTCGGTCCTTAAGAATAAGACCTGTCGGTTTACCGTGTTCGTCTATGATGCGGACCCAACTCGCGAGCATGTCGATTCTCGGGTGCAAATCAAGAAAGGACACTTGCTTTTGAAGTCGTGTGGGGTACATACGGTCGTCGGCATCGAGGATGGCGATATATTCGCCCTTGCTTTCGATAACTGCTTTGGTACGTGAAGCAGCTGAGCCAATATTTTCTGTATTTGTTAGTACGCGTATTCTTGGGTTAGTGAACTTAGAGAGTGTGTCTTTTGTGCGGTCTGTTGAGCCGTCGTCTACGATGACGAGTTCAAAGTCTGTAAAGGTTTGGTTAAGCACACTTTGAATTGCTTCGGCGATGAAGCGTTCCCCGTTATAAACTGGCATGATGACGGATACTCTTGCCACGGTTATATTCGTATCCAGTTATTCGGAATAATTTCCTGCGGTCCTTTATTCGAGTCTACGAACCAGTGTTTGGGCGCAACGATTGTCTTATCAGCGTTTGGGTTGAGCCATGCGCCCCACCAGGAGAAAGAGGAATTTGCGATGAGGTGGTGCTTACACGCACTCATTAAAAGAATTGACTCCGGTGCGCTGATACCTGTTTCAGGGATGAATTCCATCTGATGGACTGAATTGAGATTTTTTTTGCACCATTCGATATCGTCTGAGAAAACAAAAAAAACGGGCTCAGCAACTTTTTCCGCGAGTATTTCCATACCTTTTATGTGGTACTCAACAGGCATAACTCCGTGCAGGTTGACGTGTTTGGCTTGCAAGTAGTCTCCTCGGCGTATGTGAACGGAAATTGCGTTGCTTGATTCAATTTCGTTTTTCCACAGAGAGGCCTGCTCGCCAAAACCATTTTTGAGTGTGAATTCTTTGTGTATAGTGTCTGCTATCGGTTTGAAATACTTTTCACTCTGCCAGAATCCTTCGAGGATAGTATGGTCGGGGATATCAAACACGTTCTCAGAAAATAGACGGGGTTCGGTGACGATTTTTTGCGTTTTGAATTTATCCGATAATGTACTCAAAAAAGACGTCTTCTTTATTGAGGCATTGATATTAAATACACTCAGCTCGAAGGCTCGATTTGAACTTCTCTCATAAAACGAGATATCGAGGGTTAAGGGAATATTTTGATGCAGAGAAACCGCTCTGCCGTAGGCATATTGAAACATCTGATTCCCAAGCCCTCCTTGTATCTTAACGGTGAACATCGGTGAGTTCGTTATATAATTTTTCGTAATCGTTTACCATGCGTGTTTCTGTGAATTGGTCGAGGATGATTTGTCGACATCGCTTGCTCATCGCAGAACGGTCGGTTTCCGTCATGGCTCGAGCTGTTTCGATAGCTTTCGCGTAAACTTCGAATCGGGCCTCATGAGGGATTAGCCATCCATGTGTGCCGTGCTCAAACGCTTCTTTAACGCCACCAGTATCGCGCGCGATGACTGGTGTTCCGCACGCAAGTGCTTCAAGGATGGTGAGCGGGAATGTTTCTTTGGGGGAGGGGGAGAGGAATATATCTGTCGCACTGTAATATTGCGCGACTACTTTGGGGTTGGTGAGATGCGGCACCGTTCGCTCCTGTTCGCTTTGTGTCGAAGCTCGGCCTCCAATCGAAAGAAAGAAGATGTTTGTGTTATCTCGATAGTGTTTTTTCAAATCTTCTACTATGTTCCATCCTTTCTCGTTGCTTTGGCCTATCGTAGCGACATAGAGAATGATAAATGCATCCTGGGGCAGTCCGAGCGCCTCGCGCGCCATCTTTTTGTCTTGGGGTATATACATCTTCTCATCAACACCGTTATAGATAACCGAGATATTGTGGTCTCTGAGAACACTTTGAGATACTTTTTCTTTGAGCCATTGGCACGGTGTGACGATATGAAATGTTGATTCTCGGTAAGCACCCCGTTTTATTTTTCGTAAGTGTTTTTCGTTAGGCCATGCGATATTTTGATAAGCGGTCCTGCTTTCGCAATCGAAGAAGCCGTCTGTTGTTGTAGAGCGGGTGGTGTGTGCACAGTGCGGGGTAAGTGCCCACATGTCATGGAGTGTCCAGATGACAGGTGCTTTTTTTGCCAAGGAAGCAAGCTCGGTGATGTTGAAATAATTTCCATGCAGATTGTGGCAATGAATGATTGAAGGTTTTTGGTTTTTTACTGCTTTGCGGAGTGCCCATGTGTTGAACCACTCAATGTCGTTCGCTAAAAGCGGTCGTATGCGGTTGTGTAATGTCGCACCGAAATCTTTTCCAGTGATGTTCTTGAGCAGTGTGGTGAGTAGGCCGGGAGTTCTGATGGAATGGACGTCGGGGTCATAAGAGCGCCTATCTTTCACGAAAAGTGATACGGCATGACCTCGTCTCGTGAGGGCTTGCTTGAGACGATAGGCCACATTCGCGGCTCCGCCACCTAGGTCTGATGTGTTTATCTCAAAGACATTCATGTTCTTGATGTCGCCGCGCGTACGGTTTCAAGGAAATAAAAGAGCTCTTTTCGAGGTGATGAGCCGAAGAGCCCCCTTCGAGACGCTTCATACCATAGTGCTGGAATGTAGAAATCCTCAAGCATTTCTTCATCGACCACACCACGGTATTCCTGAAGAATTAGACCTAGATATTTCTTATATTCAGATTTCTCCCTGTCTTGCATGCTGTACCCCGTGACGGAGAGCAGAAACCGCATGAGCTCGATTGGAATGAGGCCGAATTCGTCTTTCTCTTCGTCGATGAGGGAGACTGAGCCGTTACTGACGAAGGTGTTCCCAAGCCATACGTCCCCGTGATTACGTGAGAATATATCTTTGTGTGCATAGCGTTCGTTTATCTTCTTGAGGTTTGAGGTAAGTTCCGGGGTTAGCATTTCATGTTTTTCGGCTATGTCGTGTACCCACTCGGTGAATCGTACAAGTCGATTTGGCGAACTTTCTGTTTTTCGGTGATATTTTTCTTTGAGCACGGAGAGGGTCTTTTGGAAAAGAGTCGTATCCATTTGTTCAGGCGAAGTCCCGGACGCTTTTTCTTCTGAGATTAGAACATCTGACGTCATCGAGGGCGTTTTATAAAATTTCTCTGAAGAAAGCGAGTAGGCAAGCATGTTGTTAAACCCTCGATAGAAATAGAGCGGACCATGGTCGTTCTTCTCTTTTTCGATACGTTGTTCAAAGTCTGATTCAAGTACGCCATCTTTCGTAAAATAGATGAGGAAGTTTGGGGTGAGCATGGAAAAGAACCACGCACTCAAACGGTTTTTCGCATGTTTAAATTGCGTCATCTTGCTCTTGAGGACATCACGTCCGCGGGGGACGAGAGGGATTGCCGTGTCATCAATGGCGGCGTAGGCGAGGTTGTAGGTGAAATTGGTATGGAAAATCCGATTCTTGGAAATACCGGCATCGGCGAGCAGTTTTTTGTATCCGTTCTTCGTATAGGTATAGACGCGATAATATTTCCCGCCGACGGCTTGTGCGGTCGTATCAAAGTGGAAATTACCCTTTTTCCTCTTGAGAAAGCAGACGAGGTTTGCGAGGAACCGTGGCATGAGAGATGTGTATTTGATGCCACTGTGGTCAAGCGCCCCTCTGAAATATTGGATTCCAGTTCGGTTTTCGATACCAACGTAGCAGACACCATCCGGCTTCAGTACACGGGCAATTTCTTTGAGAAATCGAATTTGGACGTCTCGCGGACTTTCGTCGAAATTGGCTATCGCGGCCCATTCGAGCATGCCGTTTGCCGAGACAAAGTCGAAGTAGTTGTCAGGAAAGGGAAGCGAGTTCGTATTTCCTTTTAAGATAGTCCAGTTTTTTATTCCGTCCTGTCTTTTTCTTATCGTTTGAAAACGGACACGCTCGCGTACAAGTTCAAGTGAATAAACTTCTCCAAAAAGCTTTGAGAGGGCAGAAGGGATGGCACCGAGTCCGCTTCCGAGGTCGAGACACCTCTCACCGCGGTCTTTGCGGTATATGAAGTTGATAAATGCTGAGCGCCCGTCTTCGTTGAGGAAGTATTCAAAGAGGTCGCGTCGGGGATGGTCTTTGAAGTATTCGAAGCATGCCTTACGAAACCCTTTCTTCTCGGCCCGTTCATTCAACGCCTTCATCTCCTCTAGGGAAAGCTCTCCCCAGTAGAAGTCATTTTCAGGGTCATAATCGAAATAGCCATCTTCCATTTTAAATGAGGCGCCACATGAGACGCAGGTTGATGCGCCATGAGGTATGAGTTTTCGACATTTTGGACAGAAGATATTCATAGTTATTTTACGGCCGTGAAGAAAATCCAATTCGGGTGCGTTTCGCCGGGTCCGGGAGGACGAATCCAGTATTCAAAGTTTTTAAAGCCGATTGATTCAAGGTCTTTTTGAACCTCGTCAGGGGACTCAACACGGGTATCGCGTCCTCCGTTAGTTAAAAGCGCCCAATACGCATTCTCGTGATACCCGACCGACCCCTTTTTTCCCGGTCCGTATCCCATTTGTATTGAGAGTCGTCCGCCCGAGGCGAGTACGCGATAAAACTCTGTAAGCAGGCGTCTTCTGATGTTGTATGAGCAGATGTGCTGAAGTGCGATGGTTGAGAAGACAAAATGGTACATTCCGGACGGTATTGCAGAGAGGTCCATGCCGTTATTGGTGTAAAGTTCGGTTTTGATGTCACGGCTATCGAGATTCGCTCGGGCGTTTTTAATATTCGTCTCGCTGATATCAACGCCGTCAACACGTTTAAATCGGTTGTGGTACTTGATGATGTTGCGACCCGGTCCTGTGGCAAAATCGAGTGCGAGTTTATCTTTATAGTCTCCTGCATACTTCATCAGGTACTCGTCGTAATCCTTCCACGTGTTGTGGTCATCATATCCTGCGCCGACAACGTATTCTTTGACCTTCCCGGGCGTGTAGTCTGATTTGCTCGCCATATTCTCGTACATTTTTTTCTGAAAGAACGCGTAGCGTTTCTCTCCCGGAAGGAAGAGCCATGTAAAGAATGACAGGCCAAAAACCTGGATATAGTTGGCGACGAGATAGTATTTTCGCCGGACAGGGGAAATCATGCTTTCTCTAATATAACGATAAGCTCTTTATTTTCGGTCGTTCCCGTGTGATTGACGAAATTTCTCATACCAATCCATGGCGACTCTCTCTCGAATATCTTCTTGAATTTCTCCTGCCAGAGTCTTTCAACATCTTTCTCGGTCATGCTATGAGGGTGGGCAAGGTCGCGTTTTATATTTTCTTTGAAAATCTCGATAGTCAGTACGAAAAGCCCGTTTTTACGCAACACTCTATGAATTTCACTCAGTGCCTTTGAGGGGTTAGTGACGTGGTCAAGCGCGTTTGTGCAGAAGACAACATCAAAGAAATTATCTTGAAAAGGGATATTTTCGCTCCACGCCTTTTGGATGGAAATATCAGATGGAAAGGTATACGATTTCTTGTATTCATCAGCCAGAGGGTCAATCCCGTATCTCTGTCCCTTGATAAAGTGTAGTACGGTGCTAATCCCACATCCGACATCGAGTATTTTTGTCGTAGGTTCGAATTTACATATATTCTTGATATCGTCTAAATACCGGTATTTTTCCCAATACGCAAGCACTCTATCTTTATTTTTTTTGAATTCATTGGCCCACGCTATCTGAAATGCAAGCTCTGCGGTGTATTTATCGGAAATGAATGACAATAGTTTTTTTACTCCAAACAACTTCAGAATCGATTTAATCGGTTGAGGTGTCTTTTTAGCGATTTCTGAGAATTTGAGTGCCGTTCGTTTAAGCGACATGGGTTTTAATTTATCATTTCTTTTAATTCTTTTCTTGGGAATACATCAAGCATGCTTCCGGGCGTGCAATTCCAGATTTTGATGCCATGGTTAAACGCATACCGCGCAATCTCTTTGTAGGTCTCCCAGATTCCGGCATACAATTTGAATCTCGTCTCTGTGTCCCGTGTCTGCGATTTTAACTCTCGGCTAGTCTTTATGAGTATATTCTCTTCTTTCTCGTAGAAATGCCCGTTCTCTCCGGGGACCAACGACCAGTTGTGGTCGCATCCCAAGAGGCAGATATCTCTACATCCCAGATAACACGCCAGATAGAGAGCTACATGAGGGACGGTAGTTATCTTCGGAAGGACGCCCGAAAGATTGATGCTCTCTCTTGTTTGGTCGGCATGGCCGTTACCAAGAAGATAATAATACACTTTTTGTTTTCGAAAGAGATTATGTTTTTCTACAACCGCACGGTCCGTTGCGGAAACGAGTACTTTCTGATTTTGCGGAAAATGTTTTTCAGCATCAGCAAACCACGCCACAAGATGTTCTTCGGTGATTGGCCTGTGAGAAGGGGCAAAGAGGTGAAATGTCGGCGCGATGACTTTGAAATCAGGGTGTACGAAGAAGTTGCTCACGGAAATCGGATTTCTCCGCTGAGTCCTGTTAGGTCCTGCGTCTTAATGGAGGGTCCCGTGGCTAGTATGAAGCATCGTTTGCCCGCATATGCATTTTTTAATTCGGCATTGCGCGCTAATACATGATGATACGCGCGATATTTTTTTCGGACATCGCGGTTATCTTTTGTATTTCGAATCAGTTCTGCGACGAGGCGCACGACAGGTCCGAGTACCCGATTATTTTTTAGATATTCACGCATTATTGTTGAGTCTTGTGACAGATGCCGTAAAAGCAGAGGGTAAAAACGCCTGTGCTTAGGGTGGCCTTATGAGTAATAAGTTCTACATTTCCTGTACCGAATGCAGACTCAAGGAGCGTTACGAAATCTTTTTTCGTCAGTTCATGTTTGTGATAGGGGTTATGCACGCTCGGGCCGGAAACCCCCGTCGGGTTTTCAGGTGAACTCACAATAAGAACTCCTCCGGGTTTTAGGGATGTATAAAATGCACTAATAAGATGTTCCTGCTCTTTCATTTCAATATGTTCGAGTCCTTCAATACAACCAATGAGGTCATAGGTCCCTGATTTTAAGTTCGGATTGGTAAGGTCTCCAACAGAAAATGTCGCCTGGGGGGTTTGGTAGCATTTCTTGGCATATTCAACCGTTTCCGCATCAAATTCTCTTCCTTCATAGGTTACGCCAAGCGGAGTTAGTATTTCGCTTGCGTATCCGCTACCGCAAGGGAAATCGAGGACTCGATATCCCGCTCGGCAATAGAGACCCAAAAGATAGTAACGGGCCTTGTGGCGCGCGACCAGGTCGTCCATATCCACGCCGGGTATATTGGTTTTATTTACCGTTATTGGCGTTCCTTCAGGCATGGTAAACTCCACGTCTTGCAGAAAAAGACGTTCCGTATCAGCTCCGCCTCGATAGATATGCTTCTCCGTGCTCATTTAGGGTTTGATAATGAACGAGGGAATATGTGAATAGGGGAATTTCTGGATGCGGACATTCTTATCTTTGAAGAAATCATCAGCCGCCTTTGTTTCTCCTGGGAAGGTGCCGTAGTCGTCGAATACGATGACGCCTCCTCGGACTACACGGTCATAAAGTGTTTCAAGTGCCATTTTGGCCGGTTCATACACGTCTGTGTCGATGTGTAGCAGTGCAATCTTAAGATGCGAATGTGATTTCAGGTAGGCCGGAACGGTTTTTACTACGTCACCTTTCACCAGTTCGATATTCGGGAACCCTTTTTTTGAAAAGACAGATTGAAGTTCCTGTTCGCTGAGTCCGTGCGTGCCGGCAGCTTTGATAAACCGGTCAAGATATGTTTTATCGTCTTTAAATTTTGTGGGAGCCACTTTCCCGAACATATCGAACCCGATAATGGCCCGGGCATGCGGTGCTTCAAAGAGATGTCGAAAGGTGGCGAATTGGATGAGCGAGTTTCCCTTAAAGACCCCGCATTCGACAATGGCGCCCGGCAAATCTTCGATAAGCTTATAGAGCTCGTAGTGAGCTATTATTTTGCCAAACCGAGAGGGGTCGCTGGTCAGCATGAATTGGTTTTCATGCTCGACCACGTTGCTATTTTCCTGCTTTTTTTGTTTTCTTTTTTGCATGGTTCTTTTTTGTTTGAGGACGGTGTTTTAATTTCTTTCTTTGTACCACTTCGACCGGGAGCAGTTCTTCGCGTTTGAACGTCAGGGATTTGTGGGTTGCGTGCAGATTTCTGATGAGCTTGAAGAGGCCTTGCGGTTCAAGCGATGCAGAGTGGTCGGTCCCTTTCCATGTCCGGTTTTTAGTGAAATGTCTCTCTATCCAATTGGCCCCTAAGGTGTAGGCGGCTATGTCCACGGCGATACCATTGTGATGTCCGGAGAATCCAATATCTTTCACGCGGTCGCCGAATTTTTCTTTGAGGCGAGTTATTTCAAGCAAACTGACATCTTTAAAATCAACGGGGTATCCCGAGGTGCATGAATAGAGCACGAGGCGCGTTGTTGCCTGGTCAGTCTCTTCGAAGAATCTGACAAGCGCATCCTCCTCTTCGTGTGTTGTCATTCCGGTTGAGACGTGTATTTCTCCCGTGTAAGAGTCGCGCAAGAGCTTGAGAATATCAAAATGTGTGTTCATTGCAGAGGGAATCTTGATAAGCTCCGGTTCAAGTGCAATTACTTCTTTGGTAGAGACCGTATCCCAGACAGATGTGGAATAGCCAATTCCTAAACGTTCGCAGAAGCGCTTTAGCTCCCGGTGTTGCTCTATCGTGAATTCAAGGAATTCGCGGTGTTCGCCGTACGTCTTTCCGTACGCGTGTGCGGGATTCGGGTGTGGTGCGTGATACTGTTCTTTCGAGAGCAATGTCTTCGGGTGTCGCTTTTGGAATTTTGCAACGGTAGCTCCCGCATCTTTGGCAAGCTGAATGAGCTCTTTGGCGATTTCAAATTCGCCCCTATGATTACACCCTATTTCAGCTATGACTTTTGGTTTTTTGTATTTCATACGCCTTTTTTCTTCTTAAAAATCCTTTCGGCTTCGTCCCAGTCAGATTGATGGTCGATGTCGATGGCTTGTTCAGGTGACATTTCATAGATGCCTATCGTCCCACCCAGGAAATTCTTATATTTTTCGAGCGTTGTGTTTCTAGTGATATAGAAGGCCCCGTTTTCCGTAATGGTCCCTTCGAAATCCTGAGTTCGCGGTCTCTTAAGGGGATTATAGTTGAGAGGTTTTCCCTCAGGCGTCCAGTAAAATCGTTTGTGTCGCGTTCCGGTGAGTAGCGCGTCATGCTGATGTTTTTCTAAGAGCTCTAATGCATTGTCGATATCTTTGGTGGTAGTCAGCGGGTTGGTTGCGTGGAGAACGACAAGGATGTCAAAAGGAACCTGTTCCATGAAATGGAGATGCACGTGTTCTTCTGAGGTCATATCTTGTGCAAGCTCATGAGGTCGAGTGGTGACGGAAATATCAATCCCCATATTTTCTACCACGTCTTTTATTTCGGCGTCTTCGGTTGATACGTGTATGGCATCGATGTACTTTGACTGAGCTGCCTCGGATGCAACCCAATAGGCGAGCGGTTTACCGCTGAACATTTTAATATTCTTTCTCGGGATTCGTTTCGAACCTCCCCGCAAAGGAATCAGCGCTATTACTTTTTTACCGTTGAGTGCCATGAGGTTTTTTGATGATACTCGTAAGCATTTTAACTGTCTTATAGATAATCGGACTCTTCTTGAGAAAATCGGCTGTTTTTTCTTTAAACCTCCGTTTTTCTTCCGGCCGAAGTGACACTCGGGTTGGTTGATTCGCTCGTGGCAGTGAGGAGATAATCGAGGCAAGCATCGGAAACATGGAGTAAGAATTGAGCCAAAGGTCTCGCGCTTTCCACACAGCGTCGAGGTGTTGTTCGTAGGTATTGTTGGCGATGGCTTGCTCTATAATCTTGATTGAGCCCTCGACATCGCGCATGTCGATAGGGATGAAGGAGTCTTTGGGATAGTAATCGAGTATGGATTCATGGCCATGATAGAACGGAAATGCTCCGGCAAGGTGTGCGTCCGGCATGTTTGAGGTGAAGTAGTGGGGGACGAGACTGTTTTCAAGTGCCAGGTAATATTTATACGGCGCAATTGAATTCCACTTGAGTTTTTCCACTTTGGTATCAGGACCAAAAACATCGGGCTTTTCGGCAAACGCGTCCATCGCATCACCAAAATGTTTTTTGAGCGCCGTGATAAATTCATTGCGCAGTTTTTGTCCCGGTGTTTTCGTTTTGCTAGAAGCGACTACTGAGAGGAGTTTTGTCTTTTTTATATCGGACGGCTTCATCGCTTTGAGTTCGTCGTACGTCTTGAATTGCTTATGGAAATCCTCAAGACTTTGTCCTTCAGGTCGGCGTGACCAAAAGAGATGCGAAAAATGCATTTGTTGCGTATGAATCTGCCGAGGATGAGTGAGGGTATCCGGGCAGGTCACTACCCAGTTAAATTGGTTCACAAATGCTTTTTCATATTTCTTCATATTGAAGTTCTCCATCGCAACAAAGATAGTGTTTTCCTTTGGGCACACTGTCTCTTCGATATCGGATAGGTTTTCCATGACGACCCACCAGTCAGCTTTGGCCGTCGGTTCATTTACGAAAAATTGGAAATCTCCCCAAACGCCCGTTGCGCCAGGGGTCAGATACTTGAAAGGAATATTCTTTGCCGCGGTGCTTATTTTTACGGTGGTCATGATAGTTGTTGCGCTTCTCGCGTGGGCCAATACGCTTCATTCAACCAGGTCTTGAAGGTAACCTCAAGCGTTGGAGCGAAATAGTTGCGGAATCGGTATTCGCGCCAGATTGAGGCGTATTTAGGCCAATACACATCGACCGCTTCGTTGTCGATAATGATTCCTCTTTCGCCCATGAAGGCCAGGTAATCTTCCATGGTGTGTTTGGTATCCCGCCCTGTTTTTTCGAGGAATTGCTCGACAAGGTATCCTTCAGGGAGGAATGTTGGTGTCCGTACTGAAGGGTCGGTAATGAGGTCGGGGCTCCAGTAGGTATGCATGTCATGTGTATCCCCAAACATGAAGAGGTCAGAGAAATAATAGAGTCGAACTTTACTTGTCCCGGTGTTGATGCTGGCGATTCGTTTTGATTGTTTCTTTGTTCCAAGGACCGGGAATTGCTCAAGAAGATTTTGCATGAAGAGTAGCGCATTGATTGCGTGCATGCGTTGGTCAGTACGGGTTTTCAGGGTGTAGGCAAGTCCGAGGCGAGAGGCCTCTTCTATGCCTGCTTTTGTGCCGACGATTTGCATATTGATATTGTGTGGTCCGGGGAAGGATGGTTTTGCGCTCTTCACCACCACAAACCGCTTTCCCTCAAACGCTTGGAACTTTGACACATCTTCTCCCTCCCATGTCGATAGAATAATGGTGGCGGCGGGGTAGTGGTGACGATAGAGTTTGACGGTCTCAAAGGTGAAGTCATCCTCATGTCGAAGAGGTCCCTGCATAACAATGGCGCACCGTGCATCGGCCGAGGTTTCGGTCGCGCGATAGTGCGAAGGTTTCGGGTACATGGGTCGCGTATGCACGGTGATGAAACGGCCGCGCAGACGTCCGATAAGGAGTAGTAAGGTTGTGCCGAGTTTTCTCATCATGATTTTGAAAAAGGTAGGCATTTATTGAACCATTCTTTCAGGGAGATTTCGAAATTCGGATAGTCATAGTCGCGGATACGGTATTCGCGGAAGCGTTCATAGTACTTTGGCCAGTAGAGGTCGATGCTCTCGTTTCCGACAATGATACAGCGTGTGCCAAGCGCGTGCAGGAAATCATCCATAGTGTTTTCGACTTTCCATCCCGTCTTTTTGAGGAAGGCGATGAAGAGGTCTCGTTCGACAAACGGGTGCTTGGGGTCGGGAGCTTTGGTCGAGACGTAGCCGTAATCCCAGTATGTACTCATATCTTCGACGGTACCGAACATCCAGAGGTCAGAGAGGTGGTAGGGAGTGTAGCGTGTCGTGGTGGTGAGATTGAGTCCGATAATACGGTTTTTTTGTTTCGTGCCCGACTCAAGGGGAAAGAGTGAAAGCATATGCACGAGGAATTCAAGATTTTTGATGCCGTACATTCGTTGGTCGGTTCTGGTCTTAAGGACGTAGGTGAGGCCGAGTGCTTGTGCGCGTTTTATCCCTGCGGTTGTTGAGATTGTTTGTCGGTTGATGTTTCCCGGTCCGCCGAATTCAGGCGCTTTCGTTTGGACGATTTCGAGTTTAGCTCCGGCTTGTTTAAGAGCTTCAAACTCTGACACATCTTCTCCCTCCCACGTCGAGAGGACGAGGGTGGCGGAAGGATAGACTTGGGAATAAAGCTTCACTGTTTCATACGTGAACCGATATTTCTTCTGTATCGGTCCCTGCATGACAATGGCGCAACTTTTATCGATTGCGTTTTCCGTCCCGCGATAGGTAATGTCACGTGCGAACATCGGGCGCGTGTGTACCGTCAAGAATTTTTTCTTGAGTCTGCCTGTTCTAACGACGATGGCGGTAATAAATTGTATCAAGCGTTTTTTCATGAGGGTGTTTGTGATGTAAGCAACGGCATGTAGGCCTCGTTGAGCCAGGTCTTGAATGATATCTCAAGCTCAGGATAGCGGTACGTTTTGATTCGGTGTTCGCGCAACAGGTTGATGTATTTGGGCCAGTAAATATCCAGGAGCTCATTATCAATAATAATACAGCGTGCGCCGAGCGCCTGCAGGAAGTTTGCTTGGGTTCCAAGGACGTTCCATCCGGTACGTCCAAGAAACTGTTTGAACAGGTATCCTTCAGCGTGAAAAGTCTTGGCGTGGATAGTCGTGTCGGTGATGAGGTCCGCATTCCAGTACGTTTGCATATCTGAAGTCCTGCCGAACAAGAACACATCGGAGAGCTGGTAGTTACGTATCTTACTTGTGGCCGATGCGGTTCCAATGATTCTTCCCGCTTGTTTGTTTGTGCCGAAGACGGGGAATCGCTCCAGTATATTTTCAAGAAATTCGAGTAAGCCGATGCTGTAGATTCGCTGGTCGGTGCGGGTCTTGAGGGTGTATGCAAGACCTTGATGCATGGCTTCGTCCGCGCCTGCTTTCGAGGAGATGATTTGGAAGTTCAGGTTGCCGGGAGCGGGATGCGTCGGCTTCTCACTTTTCACCACTACAAACCGCTTTCCCTCAAACGCTTGGAACTTTGACACATCTTCTCCCTCCCACGTCGAGAGGATAATGGTGGAGGCAGGGTAGTGGCGACAATAGAGCTTCACGGTCTCAAGGGTGAAGTCGTCTTCATGTCTAATCGGCCCCTGTATCACAATGGCGCATCGAGCATCAGCGGTTGTCTCAACGGCGCGATAGTGCGATGCTCTCGGGTACATGGGACGCGTATGCACGGTGATGAAACGGCCGATAATACGGCCGGTGCCGAGCAGTAATTTTGTGCCGAGATTACGAATCATGGTTTTTGTCATCACGAGTAATTTTCCCTTCAAGCTCCTCGTCCTCCCATGAGGTAAACGGGTGCGCCAAGTCGTCGATGTAGAGGTGGCCGAAGGGTTTGCCGAAAACAAGTTCGTCATAAGGAATCGCGTGTTTTTCGAGCCACTCGCGCGTCACCCCTTCCATTTTTTCGATGACGCGTTCGATATTACCGTCGCACGTCTTCATGTGTCGTGCGGTATAGATAATAAGATAGTGCCCATTGCTTTTGAGTGTTTCAAGCTTCTCTTTGGCGCCAGGTAACGGACTGACATCGGCATAGGTCTCGCCTTCTTGCTTGAGCGTGCAAATAGTTCCGTCGAGGTCGATAACGATACGCATGTTAGTTCCACTCAAGATTATTGATAAGTTCGATGCCTCGGAGGTACATGGCAAGTTGTCGTTTCGGGTTGTCTTTATGCAGGGGTGGCATCGAGAGAAAGAGGAGCGCTTCAATAAGGCCAACCGAAAACAAATCGAATTTGTTGGCAGCGAGTTCCCGGTCGAAATAGTGGCGCACATCCTCGAGTTCCGGGGATGTAAAGAATTTCAGATTCCAAGTGTTTCCGTTTCCTTCCACGCTGAATAAGTCGCTCACGATGTAGTCGTAGAGTCCGTGGAAGCTGTGGCGAAGTTTTGCGACATCATATTTATGGTCTCCGAAGCTTGAGGTCTTGCCGAAGCTTCCGCGCGGGTCGATGCATTTAAGAATGTTGCTTGAAGGGTCATAGAGAATGTTGCCAAGAAAGAAGTCGCCATGAATAAATGAAATCTCTTTTTTCTGGTACAGCTTTTTAAGTGCTTTTTTGATGCGTGGCAAGAAGAAGGCGATATTGTGGTGGCGTTTGCCGTTTATGGTTAGTGTTTCAATCTCCATAAGGTCTTTCCATGATGCGGAGTTTTTGAGCTCCTCGAGGCGAGAAATCGTCTTCGTGAGATACATGTCTTCGTAGTATGTGAAGGGGACTGTCCCAGTGTGTTTTTTGAAGAGTGAAAGGGTGACGAAGAGTTTTTTAATGATAGTTTCCCAGAACTTGATGTCGAGCGATTCAAACATGAGTAAATCAGCGAGTGTCTGGTAGCCATAGAATTCGGTGGTGTAGCTTGTAGAGCGAGCGGTGAGAGAAGCGTTTACAAGGCGAGGCGCGAAGATGGCTAAGTCGCCCGGAATAGTTTTATACCACTTGATTTCGTCAGCAATTTTTTTCTTGTTTCGTCCGGTTTTCGTGATGGTTCCGTACGTATCGTCGTAGGTAATCGTATTGAACTCGCGAGTTTTGAGGAAATGTATTTTCGCTCGGTGATAGTTTTCGACATTTCCGCAGTCGAACCAATGTTGAGCGGGAACAAGCGAGAGGGGATTCTCTTTAACGTACTGTGTGAGGATGTCAGCGAGCTCGGTCTTTTGTTCTCTGTCGGTTGCATGCATAAGGAGGGAGCGAAGTGTGTCGGCATCGCGGAAAAAATAGACGCCACAGAGTATCTTACCGTTTCCTTCGTAGTGTGTCGGTTTATTGATAAATAAATGGTTTTTCCCGGTTTTTTCGACGAAGCACCATTTTGAGCTCTCCGAAATCGGGTCGGCAACGACGATAAAGTCTTTGTCGAACGAGAGAGCTCCTTTATAAAGAGTGTCGCCGAGGTAGACGAGAATCGATTCGGCCTCGTTGTTCTGTAGGGCCGAGGTAGCTATGGAGTGTCCAATACCGAGCTCGGGATTTTTGTTGTACAGAACGGTGAGAAGACATTTGCCCCCGTACATTCGTTTTGCATAGTGCTCGGTATGGTTGTCCTCTTTGTGGAGAACGAGTGCGATATCGGTAATTCCTCGTCCGATGAGGTCATCGATAATGTGGCCGATAACCGGTTTTCCGTTTATCGGTAGCATGGTGTCGGGGAGGTGCCTATGAGGGATAATTTTGTTTGTGGGGGTTCCCGCCGCCGGGATAATAGCAAGAATAGGTCCGCCGAGTTTTTTCTTCGGATGTGTGGTTGTGGTTTTCGTTTGTGTTCTCGGCGTCAACATGGCATTAAATACCTATCTTTTTTGTCTTAATCTCTTGTAAGAAAAGGGTCAGGTCTTCGGGGATGCCAAGACCGTGCATTTTTTCTTCTGGTATGTCGATGGCGTACACTGATTTTCCCTCAAGGAGAAGTTCGTTGTATGAAGGGGCGACATAAAATTCGTTGTTATGTCTGATATTCTTGCGAACCATATTTTTTACAGCTTCAACAAAATCAGACCCTTTCTTGAAATAGTAAATTCCTACGGTGGCACGGTTCGAGATGAGCTTTTTCTCAGCGACCTCAAGAACTCTATCTCTCTGGTCTGTGAGAACATAACTCCACTTCGGATGGCTTGAGCGGAAGGTCATTATGGCGCCATCTGCTTTAAGCGCGCGCGCTTTTTTTATAAACGCGTCCATAGGTGTCTCGATAAATTGGTCGGCGTTGGCGATGATAAGTTCGTTATCGTTATCGACGTGTTCGATAGCGGAAAGGGCGGTGAGCGCTGCACCTGCGGTGGCGCCTTGAATCGGTACGATTTCAAACGTGTTGCGACTCGCTTGTTTGAGGATGTTGTAGAGGTCATATTTCTCGTAGTGTTCCCGCAGACACACAAAAATAAATGTATGGTCGTCAGACGGCCTTAAATTGTTCACCACGATTTCAATCATGGTCTTCCCATGGATGTCGATGAGTGGTTTTGGGAACGCGTAACCGGCTTCGGTGAATTTACCGCCACGACCGGCCATCGGGATAAGAATATTGATGTGTTTTTTATTCTTGCCTATCATCATCGTCGTGTTACTGCTTGTAATGGTTGAGGAAATACTCAAGGTCTTCAGGCGTACCGAGTCCCCACATCTCCGGGATGACCGCTACCTGCACTTTCATACCCGTATCGAGGAGCTCTTGATACAGAGGGGCGATATAGAATTCCGCTTTACCGCTTGGTCCGAAGGTCTTGTTGTCGCGAATGACGCGCTTTGCGAGGTCGAGGAAATATTTTCCTTTTGAGAAATAATATGCGCCGATATTTGCATAGGCGCCCGCCTCCATGAGTTTCGGGTCTTTTTCGGCAACGTGTACGGCATGATTGCTTCCTTCGCGCGTAAGCGTGTAGCTCCATTTTGGGATTCCATCATTGCGCGCACGAAAGACAGGGATGATACCGGCCGTATCGGCGTCTTTAGATTGAATGAGGTGCGCGAGATTGGTACCGTCGAAGAAATGGTCCGAGTCTGAGATGAGAAGCTCGTCGTCAGGGTCGATGTGCGCTTCGGCCGTGAGCGCGGTCTCGGTGGCACCTCTCGTAACGGCGTCGAGTTTGATGACGGTGATATCGTCCGAGTAGATTTTTTTGAGATTCTTCTCGATATCGTGTTCGATGTCATGCTCTTTCAGGATAATGAAGATGAGGTCTTTTGGAGAGACAGAAAGGCCACCCGTGATTTCTTCTCCGGGATGTTTGATGAAAGGGAACGAGCCGGATGCCCATCGTATCATCGGCTTTCCGTGTACCGAGATGAACGGTTTCGGTTTGAAATATTCGGGATTGGACTCTGCCACCGCTTTAAACCTGCTTCCAAGCCCCGCCATGGGAAAGATAATTTTCATTGTTTTTCCACGATATATTTATCTCCTTTGACCGACCGTGTTTTTACAACGGCCGTGTAGCCATTCTTCAGGCAGGCAAACGACGACACTTCTCTCGGTTTAAACATAAACACGCTACCCGGCCCGAGTTTCTTTCCGTTGACTCTAAATTGTCCGGAGACAACGACGGTGACTTCGATGGCTTTCTTGTGGTAGTGGGTGTCGTCACAATCTCCTTTGCGATATTTCTTTACCGAGAACTCAAATTTCTTAGTGCGCAGAACAGCAGGGGAGAAATTTCCCACGACCCACCCACCTTTGAATTTGTTTAAGGTACGCACGTTCATAGTTTTAAGAGTTCACTGAAGAGCGAAAGGTTTACATCTTCTACACCGCGTACCTCAAAGACTTTCGCTCCGCTTGCTTTCGCGGCGGCGATGCCGTGGGGCGCGTCCTCGACAATGATACATTCGTGAGGTTGTACATCGAGCTTCTTGAATGCCCTCAGGTATATTTCCGGGTGCGGTTTTGGATTTTCCACTTCGTCGTTGCCGATGATGACATCAAAATGGTCATAGAGCTGTGAGGATTTAAGCATCAAGTGGAGCGTCTCTTTGATGGAGTTTGAGCAACAGCCGAGCTTGAATCCTTGAGACTTCAAATGCTTGAGGAGGATAGTTTTTGAGTAATCCGGTGGACAGTAAGAGGGGATGATTTCTTTAGTGTACTGCTGTTTGACGTCGTTGATGAATTCCCGAAGACCTCGTGGCAATCGCCCTTCTTCTTCAAGACGCTCAACTTTCTTTCGAGTCGGAAGTCCATTGAAAGAGCTAAAGTGCTCATCTCGTTCAATTTTTGTACCAAAAAGCGCGAGTGCTTGATTCAGCGCTTCATAGTGACCGTCCGGCATGTTGACAAGCACGCCGTCGAGGTCGAAGAGAATCGCTTTGACTTTATGTTTCGGTTTAGCCATGTCATTCTCTGACTGCCCAAAGTGGTCGGAAACAATTGCGTTGGCTTGGGGCTGGCGGTGTGAAGCGGATTCCTGGACCACTGGTGTTGACTAACGTGAATGTGAGTTGTCCCACTTCGCCCCCAACAAGACGTTTTAAACCCCGAACCCCCATGTCTATTTCGATTCGGTACGAGCCTTCAGCGAGTGTATTTGCAGGGATAATGAAGCGCTTCTTGAACGGACCAGGTTGCACTGTTGGCGGAGTGGTTTGTTCAGTGTCGTCATAGAGTGAATACGCAAGTATGCTTCCGAGTTCTGAATATAAGGTAAAGCCAATCACCAGATTTCTGGTCTGGAATCCGATACTACCTTCGAGCGTAATTTCGAGTGGAGCGGCGGTGTGGAACTGGTATCCTTCGGCGAGCATTTTAATTGAACTTCGATTTAATCGAATATGATTTGTGCCACCCTCACCTTTCCATTCATGCACCTCAGTTTTTACATGTTCAGAAAGATATTTCTTTATAACTTTATCGGTATCTCCCTCCATAATAATTTTTCCTTTGTCGAGAAGTATGGTACGTGTGCAAAGTTGGCTGATGGCTGACATATTGTGGCTCACAAAAATAATAGTACGCCCATTTGTTCGAGTCGCTTCCTCCATTTTTCCGAGACATTTTTTCTGGAACTCAGCATCGCCAACGGCAAGTACTTCGTCAACGAGAAGGATATCGGGTTCGAGGTGTGCGGCAACAGAGAAGGCGAGTCGGACATACATACCACTTGAGTAGCGCTTTACAGGGGTGTCGATGAACTGCTCGACGCCAGAGAAATCAATAATCTGTTCCATCTTTTCCTTGATTTCGTTTCGCGTCATGCCAAGAATGGCGCCATTGAGAAAGATATTTTCACGACCGGTAAGCTCAGGGTGGAATCCAGTGCCGACTTCAAGTAGTGATGCCGCCTTTCCTTTTATTTTTATTTCTCCCGTTGTTGGTGGAGTGATACCGGTAAGCAATTTAAGTAATGTTGATTTGCCGGCCCCATTTTTGCCGATAATGCCTACAATTTCGCCGCGTTTAATCTCAAGGTCGATATTTTTTAATGCCCAAAATTCTTCCTTCTTCTCGCGACGCAAGAGTCGTCCACCTTGTCCTTTAAGACTTTTGAATGGACTAAATATCATGCCGGTGATTGTGTCACGTAGAGCATAGTAGCGCGCACGTTGTGTGATTTTGTATAGTTTTGAGACGTTTTTTATTGAAATAACAGTTTCCATGGATTTAGACGACATCGGCGAAGTAACGTTCTGTTTTCTTGAATACAACAATGCCGATGATGAACAGCACAACGCTTAGGGCGCCGGAAAGCGCAAGCCCCGACCATTCAATAGGTCCGGTTCCAAGAAGTACGGCGCGGGCATTTTCGATGACGCTTGCCATCGGGTTTAAATTGAGTACCCATTCATATTTCCCCGCAAGTGATGTCGGGTAAATGACTGGCGTGACGAAGATAAGCATTTGAATGAAGTAGGGGAGTACGTAGCGGACGTCTCGATATTTGACGTTGATAGCCGAGAGGATGAGTCCTGCGCCTTCAGCTGTCATGAAGGCGATAAGGAAGAGGATGGGAACGAGCACAACGCTCATGGCGGTCGGGTAGTATCCGTACCAAATCATGAGCCCGATGAGAATGAGCCCTGCGAAGAAGGTGTCGACAAGTTTTGTGGTCGATGCGGAGATGGGGAGCAAGAGCCGGGGAAAATAGACCTTGGTGACGATGGAAGCGTTTGAGACAAGGGTACCTGATGCGTCAGAGAGCGAGGTTGAGAAGAACTGCCAGAGAAGTAAACCGCTGTAGACGAAAATAGGATAAGGGATATTGTCGGATGGGAGGTCGGCAAGTTTTCCGAAGACGAGACTGAAGACGACCATGGCCATAAGCGGTTGAAACACGGCCCAGGCGATGCCGACGACCGTTTGCTTATATTTTACTTTGATGTCGCGCCAGGCGAAGAAATAGAGGAGTCCTCGGTATTCCCAAATCTCCCTGAGGTCATCCCAGCTCAGGATTTTTTTCGGTCTGATAATTTTTGTCCAGGTTTCTGCCATGTTATTTCATTCCAAGGTCTGAGCGGACCATACGGCGCACCAACTCTTTAAACGAGACTTTTGGTTTCCAGCCAAGCTCTTTTTTTGCCTGTTCCGGATTCCCTTTAAGTGACCACACTTCATTCGGACGGAAGTACTTCATGTCGATTCGTACCAATACTTTTCCGGTCTTTTTATCGATTCCTTTCTCGTCCTTCCCCTTTCCTTTCCATATAAGGTCGATACCCGCTTCTTTAAACGCAAGAGTGCAGAATTCTCGTACCGTGTGTTGTTCGCCTGAGGCGATAACATAATCTTTTGGAGTCTTCTGCTGAAGCATAAGATGCATGGCCTCGACATGGTCTTCGGCATGACTCCAGTCGCGCTTCGCGTCAAGGTTGCCGAGCGCGACGTGTTCGCGCTTTCCGTCAAGTATCTCTTTGATGCCAAGCGTGATTTTACGTGTTACGAAGTTTTCACCACGACGCTCGCTTTCATGGTTAAAAAGTATGCCACCTACAACGAACATGTTGTAACTCTCCCTATAGATTCGGCCAATGTGGTGCGCATAGAGCTTCGCGGCTCCATAGGGACTCCGTGGTTTAAAGGGAGTATCTTCAGTGAGGTATTCCGTCTCTTGGTCACCAGGAAACATTTCAGACGTTGATGCCTGATAAATCTTTGTTGGAAGTTTTAGGTGTTTGACGGCCTCAAGAATATTGAGCAGGCCGAGGGCGTCGGCTTGCGCGGTGTAGACCGGTTTTTCAAATGAAACCTGGACATGGCTTTGTGCGCCGAGGTTGTAAATCTCATCGGGCTCTACCGCGGTAATGGTTGAGAGGACAGAAATCGGGTCGGTGAGGTCTCCGTAGTGGAGCCGGAGTTTATCCGGATTCACGTAATCGTAGATATGTTGAATGCGTTGAAAATTGAACGATGAGGCACGTCTGACGATTCCATGTACCTCATACCCTTTCGAGAGGAGAAGTTCGGCCAAGTACGAGCCGTCTTGGCCGGTGATGCCGGTGATGAGCGCTTTTTTAATTTTACTTTTTTTGGTCGTCTTCTTTTTCATGTCATTACCATTTATTTATTTTCTTGACGACGTTCTCTTTGATTTTGAAATACTGTCGTGCCGCTTTACGTTCCAGGTCAGGGGAGAGGAGCATGAGGAGCTCATGTCCCAGGATGCGGTATTGGCCACCAATTTTATTAGCCCGAATAAGCCCATTTTTAAGCATGCGTTTAATGGTGCTTTTACTCACTCTTAGGAGCTGTTGGGTTTCGGTCGTGGTATAGACCGCTCCAGGCCTTATTTCTTCCATACCTATTAAACTACACCCGGTGTCAAAAGGTGTCAACAGGGCTCACACTAAATCGAAATTGCCACAAAACACAATCCATCTTTAACAACGCTATAGCTCTGTTAAAGATGGATGTGCAATATTCGTTTTAATTGAGCTTATGCGCTCACGGCGCTATTAAGTCAGATAAGGTCGGCAGAGGTCTTCCATAAGGCGGTCGTTGTCGTAGGTGATTCTCCAGTTCGGGTAGCGTCTTCGAAATTTCTCTGATGAATAGATGCACCAGATGTGGTCTCCGCGTCGCGTGGTATCCGAATAATCGACATTCGCTTTTGTGTCGAGAATTTTTTCTGCTTGGGCGATGGCTTCTAAGATAGAATTGTTTGATTCGCGCCCGCCACCGATATTATAGAATTCTCCCGGTTCGGCTTTCGGGTCATTAAACACTTCCCAGAACGCCCCGATGAGGTCGTGGGCATGAATATTGTCGCGAACTTGTTTACCCTTGTATCCATTGATGGTGTATTTCTCTCCTGTTGCGACGCATTTAACCAGGTAGGCAAGGTAGCCGTGGAGTTTCGCTCCCTTATGGGCCGGTCCTGAGATACACACGGGACGGAAAATGGTGATGGGGAGATTGAAATACGTGCCGTATTCACGCGCCATAATATCTCCTGAAGCTTTGGAGGCACCGAAGAGCGAGTGAAGGGCGCCGTCATGACGCATGCTCTCATCTTCACCTTTCCACTTTGGGTGCGTACTTGGAAGGTCAAAACGTGTTTCGTATTCCTGCAAAGGAAGGTGGTTGACCGAATCACCGTAGATTTTACTGGATGAGACGTGGATAAACTTAGCGTTTGGTGAGTGTTGGCGGTAGGCCTCGAGTACCACGATGGTGCCGTAAGCGTTTATCTGAAAATCATCAAGTGCGTGGTTGGTAGACCATTCGTGGGCGGGTTGTGCCGCAGCATGGATGATGAGGTCGAACGGACCGTATTTCGTGAAGACGTTGACGATTTCTTCTGGGGAGCGGATATCAGCCGTAAGACTTTTGAATGTTGGATAGAGTTTCTCGAGTTTCTTACGTTCGGGGTCGGTAGACGCGTCTTTCCCGAACATTTTTCCGCGCATATCGTTATCTACGCCGAATACCGTCCACTTCTTTTCACAGAGGAATCTGACCGCCTCGCTTCCGACAAGTCCGGAAGAGCCTGTAATGAGTGCTTTCATTGCCTTTTGGGGATGTAGAGTATAGTATGATTTACGTTCATGAAGGTCAACACTTATCTCGCACATGCGATTGTCTCCGGACTTTTTCTGTCGCTTTTAATTCCGTTTATCGTGACCGCCGATTTCTTCTTCCCGTTCATTACCGGGAAGAATTTCGCGTTCCGTATTCTGACAGAGCTTGTATTCGGTGCATGGCTTATCCTCGCGCTTCGGGACGTCCGATTCCGCCCCCGCTTCTCATGGCTTAGTGTCGCCATCGCTCTATTCGTGGTTGTTATTGGTATTGCCAATGCTTTCTCGCCAAATCCTGCAAAGAGCTTTTGGTCAAACTTTGAGCGGATGGAAGGGTATGTCACTCTACTGCATCTTTTTGCGTACTTTCTCGTAGCTTCGTCGGTGTTATGTGGTGAAAAATTGTGGTTATGGATGTTGCGAATGTCCGTGACTTCAAGCGTCATCATGGGCATTTTCGGCCTCTTTCAACTCGCCGGTAAAATCACGATAAATCAGGGCGGGGTTCGTCTTGATGGCATGCTCGGGAATGCGTCGTATCTCGCGGCGTTCATGCTTATCAATTTCTTTATCGCCCTGTTTTTGCTTGTTCGTTCACGAAAGGTCCCGATTTGGAAATGGATTTTAATTCCAGCGATGGTTTTACAGCTCGTCATTCTCTATCACACGGCGACACGTGGTGCCATTCTCGGTCTTATCGGCGGGTTGTTTATCTCATCAATCGTTCTTCTTTTTGCATCGAAAGAAAAGAAATCGCGTCTTATTGGAGCAAGTGTTGCTGGTTTGCTTGTGCTTGTGAGTGTGCTGGCGATGAGCTTGAAGGACAGTGATTTCGTAAAGAATCAACCCTCGCTTACTCGTCTTACCTCGATTTCCCGAAGTGAGGCCGGACCTCGTTTTATGGTGTGGAATATGGCGTGGCAGGGATTCAAAGAACGACCGGTATTCGGATGGGGACAGGAGAGTTTCAACTATGTGTTCAATAAATATTATGACCCGGGGATGTATGCTCAGGAACAATGGTTTGACCGGACTCACAATGTCATTTTCGACTGGCTAGTCGCCGGTGGAGCACTTGGTCTGCTCGGGTACCTCTCAATTCTCTTTTTCGCGCTCTACTATATATGGAAGCAGGGGTACGAGCAGTATTCGCTCTCGAAGTGTCTCAAAGAGTTTTTCTCTTTTAGGAGAGGCGAAGGGATTCCGCATTTACCTGAAAAAGCTTTGTTGACGGGGTTGCTGGCAGGGTATGTCTTCCAAAACCTATTCGTATTCGACAATCTGACAAGTTATACGCTCTTCTTTATGCTCCTGGCGTACATACACACGATGTCCGGCCGAGAAATAAAAGCACTGAATAATCCTGAGGTTCCAGAACAGACCACGGTCAATCGCGTCTTGGTCCCAATCGTCGCGGTGATGACGGTGTTCGTAGTTTACGCGATGAATGTACCAGCTATGAAGGCGTCCGCGGCACTTATCGATGCGCTTCGAGCGTATCCTGAGGGAGTTTCGAAGAATCTCGAAAAATTCAAAGAAGCGTTGGCATACGATTCGTTTGCCGATTCTGAGATTCGAGAGCAGCTTACCTCGGCGACTATCACCGCGATTTATTCACAACAGGTAGCGCTTGACCTCAAACAGAAGTTTTTCGACCTGACTAAAAGCGAACTTGATAAGCAGATTAAAGAAGCGCCCGAAGATGCGCGCTACCGTATTTTCTACGGCTCGTTCCTCAATCGCACCGGAAATGTTGATGAAGCTATTGTGCAGGTGGAGAAAGCAATCGAACTGTCTCCAAAGAAACAGACGATGCTCTTTGAACTCGGGTCGGCGTATCTGAATAAGGGTGACCTTGAGAAGGCGTTTGAAACAATGCGTCATGCGTTCGAGCTCGATGAGCGTTTTTCTGAAGCGAGAGTGGTGTACGCGGTCACGGCTATCTATGCAAGCAAGTTTGATGTTGTTCAAGAGTTGCTCGAACCGCTCTCAGGTATGTCGCATGCGTATGACGACCGACTCGTCCAGGCCTACAATGCCGTCGGGAAGAAAGAGGAGGCAATTGCCTTGCTTGAACAGAGAGTAGAGGGAAATCCGAACGATTCACAAGCCCGCTTCTCGCTCGCATCGGCATATCTTGATTCCGGCTATCGAACCAAGGCCGTGAGTGTGCTTGCTACCATCTCAGCTGATTTTCCTGATAGCCGTGAGCAGGCAGACTACTACATCCAAGAAATTAGGGCAGGACGAAATCCATAATCGTGATGAGCCAAGGCTATTTCTTGAGTCTTCTCACTTCATAAGACGACGTGGTAGATAAATAAGATTGGTAATGCGAGATGCTCTCTTTACGCGACCGCGTAAAGAGAGCATCTATTGACTAATATCAGAATTGTGATATAGTGTAGTTCGTTTAGTTTTGAACATTGTCATTAACCTCAACTAGAAAGGAGGCCAGAAATGGCCAAGAAAATACTCATTGTTACGAAGGATAAAATGGAGTTTCAGATGTATGACCCTGTTGCCCGTGGCCTTGAAAGTCACGGATATGAAGTCATCGTAGTGGCTGAAGGGCTTTCCATGGAAATGTGGGTGAAGTCCGGACGTCGAATCTTGGGCGGATTGCCAAAGGAGGGGGATTTTGACCCCAACACCAAGGTGCGCACCGACATTGGTTCGCATGAGGCGCTCTCGCTATTAAAGCCGGATATTGTGATGACCGGTCTCGGTCATCCGATTCATCTCGGTGAGAAGTTTGGCCTTGCGGCAAACAGCGCTCGCACAAAACTCGGCTATGTCGAGGACTTGTGGGGCGTACATAATCGCTCAATGGCAATGCCACAGTTCGTCTGCGCGACCGATGACTACGGCATGAAGCAAATTCGTGGCTGTACACGCTATACGAATGCGTTACTGGGTGATGAGTACGACCATCTGTATCAAAATCGTTCGCCAAAAGTGTACGTTACCGGCTCTCCGGCGATGGATGCACTCCAACGTGTAGTCCCTGATCCGGAGACTAAATTGATTATCGGGAGGAATTACACCAATTCACGCGTAATCCTTATTGGTGGGCAGGATGAAAGTACGACACCGCTTATACAGGGTCTCGTCGAGGCATCACGCAAGCATGAAGGGTGGCTTATCATTCCACGTTTCCACCCGAAGTGGGTGTCGGACCCATCAAAGACGGCAATTCGCGACGAGTGGATTACGTGTCTCTATCAGATGGAGCGTTCTCATCGCGTGTTGTGGACGCCACCATCAATCGACATGCGTTCGCTCATGCTCCTTGCGGATGAGGTTATCAGTATCTACTCGAATTGTCTTATCGAAGCCGTAGCGCTCGGGGCCGTACCCATCAGCTGGACGTCTGACATTGGCAGACAGAAGATGGAGGAAGGTCTCGGGGTCACGACCTTTCCGTCTGTGACGCTTGGCGCCGCGCGTGAGGTGAGAACTCCCGAAGAGTACCTCTCTTTAGGGTCGTTCTCTTTTGGTCGGGAACAAGCAAGAGAGAAACTTGGTCTTGATGGGCATGCGACCAAGCGAGTGGTCGGCGCCATCATGCAAGAGCTTGGGTAGGGCTCTGATTACACGCGCCGTTCCGATTTCGGAACGGCGCTTTCTTAGTAAATACTTGACAAAAATCTCATTTTGAGTAATATAACTTTGTGAGTGCTAGTGAAAGCTAGCTCAAACGAATGTCTGCAAGAAACCCCCGTTTGGGGGTTTTTTGTTTGGCGTCACCTTTACCTTAGTTGTACTTGGGCTCTTGCCCTATATAATAGAGAGTGATTGTGTCGCTTTATGACCGGTGGCTGCACTCATTTAAGACATTTGTTTTTGGAGCTCGCCCCGCCGGTCATACAACGACAGAATCATGAAAATCGATAAAAATACTCCTCTGGCTCCCTTTACGACCTTTAATGTTGGTGGTAGGGCTGATTATTTTTGCATCGCTCGTTCTTATGCTGACATTGAGAAGGCGGTAGCTTTTGCCAAGGAGAAGGGAATTCCCATTCTTCCACTTGGAGAAGGTTCAAATATACTTGTCAGTGACGAAGGGTTCCGTGGGCTTGTGATGAAAGTCGAGCTTTATGGTGTTGAAACAAGAGAACGTGCCGATGAAATTGAGGTAGTTGCCGGGGCAGGAGAGGTTTGGGACGACCTTGTTGCTCTTTGCGTCGAGAAAGGATTTTTTGGGCTCGAAAATCTCTCCGGCATTCCGGGAACCGTTGGAGCTGCGCCGATACAAAACATTGGGGCGTATGGAAAAGAGGTTTCGTCATGTGTCGCATGGGTTGAGGTTATTGATATGACAGACGGAAAGACGCGTACGCTTACTGGTGATGAGTGTGAGTTTGGTTATCGAGATAGTATTTTTAAGAGAGAGAAAGGAAAGAATTTCTTTGTGGCACGGGTTGCATTTCGTCTCTCGAAGGAACCGGTGGTGGACCTTTCATACCGGGATGTGCGCGAGTTTTTTGATGCACAGCGTGTCAAAAATCCAACACCGCGCGAGGTGCGTATGGCTGTGCTTGAAATTCGGAGCAGAAAATTTCCCGACCTTGAGTTGGTGGGGACCGCGGGTTCGTTTTTCAAGAATCCTGTGATAGATAAAGCGCACTTTGAGTCGCTACAGAAGAAATATCCCGATATCAAAGGGTTTTCCACTCCTTCAGGGGAAGTAAAGGTGTCGCTTGCGTGGGTTATTGAACACGTTTGTCATATGAAAAGCGCGCGTGTAGGCGATGCAGGACTCGCGCCGAATCAATCGCTCGTTGTGTGTAATTTTGGTAACGCGACCGCGCGTGATATTCGTATGCTCGCAGAAAAGATTGTTACATCAGTGAAAGAAAAAACAAATATCGATATTGTTCCCGAAGTTCGTCATGTGTAGCGCACAAAAGATTTTTTTGAAGAAAAAAGTTTTCCACAGTTTTGTCTGAAAAAATATTGTATTCATTCCTGTGGGTATCATAATTACATAAGGAATAGCGACGACGCGCATTAAAATCTTTTCAATTTGATTTTAGTTAGACGGTCGATAACGTCTCGCTCCGCTTTAAAAGGGAAACGTATTTTTGCACAAGGCGCGTTTACGCGTCCATGCACTCAAAAAAATGGCAAAGAAAAAGAAGGCACGCAAGACAAAGAAGGCCAAGAAGACAACGAAGAAGCGCAAGACTTCGCGCCGCCGCGCATAGTGGCAGCGCTGTCGTACGACAGCACTCTTTGTTTGAAAAGGACCCGCTTCGCGGGCCCTTTTCTTTATCGCGAAGAACGCATTTTATGCTACAATGGCGCCATTATGTCATTGTTTAGCCGTATATTTGGAGATGAAAACGAGAAGGCCGTGCAGGCACTCGCTCCTTTTGTGAGCAAGATAAATGAGCTTGAGCCGGCCATGCAAAAACTCTCATCGGAAGCTCTTGTGGCGAAGACTGCCGAATTCAAGAGCCGAATTGAGCAAGGGGAGACACTCGACGATTTGCTCCCTGAGGCATTTGCCCTTGTGCGTGAAGGGGCGGTACGCACGCTCGGTCAGCGACATTTCGACGTACAACTCATTGGCGGTATGGTACTCCATCAAAACAAGATAGCTGAGATGAAAACCGGAGAAGGTAAGACGCTCGTCGCAACGCTATCGGTTTATTTGAATGCGCTTGCGGGGAAGGGAGTGCATGTGGTGACCGTCAATGATTATCTCTCGCGACGCGATGCGGTGTGGATGGGGCAAGTCTATCACGCGCTCGGGCTTTCGGTTGCCGTTATCAATCACGACGCTTCGTATCGATATGACCCGGCGCACAAAGAGCTTGATGAAAAGCGGGACGAAGTTGGCGCGTTTCGTGTGGTGTATGAATTTCTTCGTCCATGCACACGACGTGACGCGTACGAGGCGGATATTACGTACGGCACGAATAGCGAATTTGGCTTCGACTACCTCCGAGACAATCTCGAATATGAAGAGAAGGCGCTTCGACAGAGGCCGTTCTACTATGCGGTGGTGGACGAAATAGACTCCATCCTTATCGACGAGGCGCGTACGCCACTCATCATTTCGGCGATGACGTCAGAGTCGGAAGACCTCTATAAGACCTTTGCAGGAATCGTCCGTGATTATGCCGAAGATACCGATTATGAAGTCGACCGGAAGCTTCACGCGGTTACGCTCACCGATTCTGGTATTGCGAAAGCGGAACAGCGTCTTGGTATCGAAAACATTTACACGGATAAAGGCATCAAGTACGTGCACCATTTGGAGACAGCCGTTCGCGCGAAAGCTCTTTTTACGCGAGACAAGGAGTATGTGGTGCGCGGCGACGAAGTGGTTATTGTCGATTCATTCACTGGCCGATTACAGCCCGGGCGCAGGTGGTCGGAGGGTTTGCACCAGGCCATAGAAGCAAAAGAGGGAGTCGTGATTCAAAAAGAATCGAGAACGTTCGCATCGATTACCTATCAGAACTATTTCCGTCTCTATAAAAAGCTTGGCGGGATGACCGGAACCGCACTTACGTCGAAAGAAGAGTTTTTCAAAGTGTATGGGCTCGATGTCGTTGCGGTTCCTACGAACAAGCAGATTTCACGAAAAGATGAAAATGACCTCATTTTTCAGAGCGAAAAAGGAAAGTTTACGGCCGTTGCCCGAAAGGTGAAAGAGCTTCATCAGAAAGGTCAGCCAGTGCTTGTTGGTACGGTTTCAATTGAGAAGAACGAAGTACTGTCAGAGTATCTTAAGCGAGAAGGCGTGCCTCACGAAGTGCTCAACGCGAAAAATCACGAACGTGAAGGAGAGATTATCGCGCAGGCCGGACGTAAAGGGAGCGTAACGATTGCAACCAACATGGCCGGTCGCGGTGTCGATATTAAACTCGGTGGAAACCCAGCCACCGATGAGAATTACCGTGCCGTCAAGGAGTGCGGAGGCCTTTTTGTTCTTGGTACGGAACGGCATGAGGCGCGACGAATTGATAACCAGCTTCGAGGTCGTTCGGGACGTCAGGGTGACCCGGGTGAGACGCAATTTTTCGTCTCGCTTGAAGATGACCTCATGCGCGTGTTTCCTCGCGATACGATGAAAGCGATGCTAAGTAAGCTTGGGGTTGCCGAAGACGAGCCAATCGAAAATCGAATGATTACCCGCTCCCTTGAGACAGCACAGAGGAAGATAGAAGGGTTCAATTTTGATGCCCGCAAACACGTGCTTGAGTATGACGATGTTTTGAATCATCAGCGAAAAACTATTTACGAACGCCGTCGTGCAGTACTCATGGGGGATACTACGGCGATAGATGCGTATCTGGAGCGTATTTCCGGAGGCGATGAGGAAGCTCGTACGATTATCGCGAACAAGAAAAAAGAACTTGGCGATACGGAGTTTTATACGGTCATGAAGCGACTTATTTTGCAGGCCGTAGATATGTTTTGGGTTGACCATCTCGAGATGATGGACTATATGCGCGGGAGTGTAAATTTGCGCGCGTACGGTCAGCGTGACCCGCTCGTTGAATATAAAAAAGAAGGATTGAAGCTCTTCAAGGAAATGGAGCTGGCCATTGGCGCACAGATATTGAAAATTGTACCGAGCATTGTGCCCGGCGCTTTTGCCGCGCGAGACCAAGAAATGGAACAGGTGCGTCGTAAGGCCGCTGAGATAACGGCTCGAAATGCGGGCAATATCAAAATTGGTACCGACAAAAAAGAACCGGGCCGTAATGACCCTTGCCCGTGCGGAAGCGGGAAGAAGTATAAAAAATGCCACGGGGCGTAAGGCGTGTTCGCATTTGAAAATAGTTGCGAACCGTAGAATCAAGTATGACTCAAGAAAAGAGAAAAATACTTACGCTTTGCATCATCCTTCGTGACCCGCATATCTTGCTCGGTATGAAAAAGCGCGGGTTTGGTGCTGGCCGATGGAACGGGTTTGGCGGGCATGTTGAGAAAGATGAGGAAATAAGAGATGCTGCGGTTCGTGAGGTGCATGAGGAGGCGGGAATTGAGGTTGTGGACATGGAGAAACACGGTGTTATAGAATTCTCTTGGGAGAGCCGGCCGGACGTTCTCGAAGTACATGTTTTTCGCGCAACCGACTTTAGAGGGGAACCTGCGGAGAGCGATGAGATGCGACCTGAATGGTTTCATGTACACGATATACCATTTGATGATATGTGGTCCGATGACAGGCACTGGCTCCCGCTCCTGCTTGAGGGAAAACGGTTTACGGCAGAGTTTTTATTTGATGATAGTGACCGAGTCGTATCGCATTCAATTCGCGTAACGGACCAGGTATGAAAAAGAAAGAAAAAATCATTGTGGCGGTGAGCGGGGGTTTCGACCCGGTGCATATCGGGCATATCCGCATGTTCGAGGAAGCAAAAGCGCTCGGCGACGAGCTTGTGGTGATTCTCAATAATGATAATTGGCTTCGTAAGAAAAAGGGGAAAGAATTTATGAGCGAATCGGAACGAAAAGAAATTCTCGAATCTCTAAGAGTGGTTGACCGTGTTTACCTCACCGGTCACGCCGAAGGCGTAGATGATATGAGTGTATGTGACACTCTTAAAGAATTGAAGCCACATATTTTTGCAAATGGCGGTGACCGCAAACCTGATGGGGACCCGGTTCCTGAAGTCGAGACCTGTGAGAAGCTTGGCATCAAAATGGTTTATAACGTGGGACATGGCGGAAAAGTACAATCGAGCTCATGGCTCCTTGATACGTATGCCACTCACAAAAGTAAGAAAAAGCGACATTTGAGGAAGTAGACACTTTCCTTTATAGTAGGAGGTTATGAAACCATACACTCCTCCGAAGAAGATTCTTGAACGATACGCCGATGTGCTCGTGAATTTCGCGCTTCGAGACGGGAAGGGGATAAAGAAGGGTGACGTGGTGCATCTCATCGCCTACGAGGTGGCGAAGCCACTGTATCGTGAATTGAGACTTGCGATTCTGAAAGCCGGTGGACACGTCATTGGCGATTACCGCCCTGATTCAGGGGGACAATTCTCTTTTGACAGGGATTTCTTTGAGCAGGCAAAACCACATCAAGTCTCGTTTTTCCCGAAGACCTATGCGCGGGGTATGCTTGAACAAATTGACCACTCCATCTTTATTTTGAGTGAAGTGGATAAGCGTGAACTTGAAGGCGTTTCTCCGCAGAAAATTATGCGACGCGGTCTCGCGTGGAAGCCCTATATGGATTGGCGAACCGAAAAAGAGAATAAAGGGAAATTTACGTGGACACTCGCACTGTATGGTACTGAAGCGGAAGCTCGTGAGGCAGGCCTTTCACTGAAGGCGTATTGGCGCGAGATTATCAAGGCATGTTTTCTCGATAAGAGTAATCCAATAGCTGAGTGGAAGAAGTTGTATCGGAAACTTGAGCGGACGCGCACGAAGCTCAACGCGCTCCCGATAGAGACTCTGCATGTTGTCGGACCCGATGTCGACCTCTTTGTGCACCTTGGCAAGAAGCGGAAATGGATGGGTGGCTCAGGACGCAATATTCCATCCTTCGAACTCTTTACTTCGCCCGATTGGCGCGGAACGAACGGGTGGATACGTTTTAATCAGCCACTCTATCGTTATGGTTCTCTCATTGAAGGTATTGAGCTTTGGTTTAAAAATGGACGCGTGGTAAAGTCGCGGGCACGTAAAAATGAAAAAGTGCTGAGGGCGATGATACGGACAGAACACGCGGATAAGATAGGGGAGTATTCGCTGACCGATAAGCGATTTTCGCGAATCACGAAATTCATGGCCGAGACTTTGTATGACGAAAACATTGGCGGTCCACACGGCAATACGCACTTGGCACTTGGGAACTCATATCATGATTGTTACCTCGGCGACCCGGGAGAGTTGTCACCTGAAGATTGGGAAAATCTGGGGTTTAATAATTCATCGGTACACACCGATATCATCTCGACCGCACCGCGTACGGTGACGGCTCATATGAGAGACGGCTCGACGAAGGTCATTTATAACAATGGCATGTTTGTGTTCTAGTTTTTCCTAAGCAGTGCTATAATGACGCCCCATGGCAATACTTGAGATAAAGGAATTACGGAAAGATTTCGGTGACGTGCGGGCCGTAAGAGGTCTCTCGTTTGATGTGGCTGAAGGGACTATCACGGGACTTTTGGGGCCGAATGGTGCGGGTAAGACGACGACTATCCAGATGATACTCGACCTCATTACACCGACATCGGGGGAGATAAAACTCTTTGGTATGCCAATGAAGCGACATCGCGAGGAAATTCTCAATCAAATCAATTTCTCGTCGCCTTACGTTGCCTTGCCCGGCAACCTCCGCGTCTGGGAGAATCTATATACTTTCGCGCGCCTCTACGGAGTAAGGAATATCGATAAGAGAATCGATGAACTTGCCGATTTTTTCAACATTAGAAAGCTCTTACCTCGCATGACAGCAACACTTTCAACCGGCCAACTGACGCGACTCAATCTTACGAAGGCACTGCTCAACGAACCGAAGCTCCTGCTTCTCGATGAGCCGACGGCATCACTTGACCCAGATATTGCCGACAAGACGCGTCACATGCTCAAGCGAATTCAGAAAGAGCGCGGGGTTACGATTCTCTATACGTCGCATAACATGCAGGAAGTCGAAGAGATTTGCGATGACGTCATCTTTATTGACCAAGGGACATTCAAGGACAGGGGAAGACCGGCGGATTTGGTAAAGAAATACGGCCACAAAGATTTAAATGATGTGTTTCTTGAGATTGCCCGGGCTACTACGTCTAGCGAAGAAGACTAATATGAAATTCCATCGAATTAACGCACTGCTCATACGCCATCTCTACCTTTACAAGAGGTCGATGCCTCGCTTGATGGACGTTTTCTTTTGGCCTGTTATGGAGCTCGTGCTGTGGGGATTTATCAGTGTGTATATAAACGAGCTCGGCCTTGCCGGTTTTAACGCTATCACCGTACTGCTTGGCGCGATTATTTTTTGGGACTTGCTTACGCAGGCGCAACGCGCGGTCTCCGTCTCGTTTCTTGAAGATGTCTGGGAGCGGAATTTCCTCAATATCTTTGTGACGCCACTGCGTTTAAGTGAATTTCTTGCGTCAACCGTGGTGCTCGCTTTTGTTCGCATTCTGCTTGTAGGTGTGGTGATGAGTGTTCTCGGATTCCTTTTCTACCACTTCAATTTTCTTGATTTCGGAATATATCTTGTCCCATTTATGCTCAACCTCCTCGTGTTCGGTTCTGCCATAGGACTTTTTACAACCGCCATCATCCTCCGCTATGGCACCTCGGCACAGGTGCTTGCGTTCGGACTCATGTTTTTGGTCCAGCCATTTTCCGCCGTATTCTATCCGGTTTCAGTGCTTCCGGAGATAGCGCAGTGGGTTGCCTATCTCTTGCCGTCGACGTATGTATTCGAGGGAATGCGTGCGGTTATTGAAACGGGCTCTCTGCCGAGCAACCTTCTCCTTGGAGCCATTGTCTCCAACCTCATTTTCTTTGTTCTGTTCTCATGGTATTTCTACCATTCGTTCGCTATTGTGAAGAGGAAGGGTAAGCTCCTCAAACTCGACTAAACGAAACAGGATATACTATAGAGTATGACTCAGGAATCTAAGCCACGACACCCCATAAGGCCGATTATTCACTTTTTCGATAAACTTGAGGATAAGATTCGCGCATGGCTTTCGCGACGACCTATTACCTACAGTCTCATTGGAGGCGTTGCCATTGTTCTCTTTTGGCGCGGTATTTGGATGTTTGCCGACGAGGTCGGTCTGTCATCTGTAGCCTCTATTGTGGTGAGTGTTGCCGTAATGCTTTTGACGGGACTATTCGTTTCGTTCTTCGTTGGAGACCGTATCGTACTCTCCGGTTTACGTCATGACAAGAAACTTATTGAGAAGACTGAAGAGGAATTGAAATCAGAATCTGATACGATTGCCGATGTACGCTCAGAGCTTCGTCAGATAGAAAAAAAGCTCGAGCATCTCGATGAAGATAATCACCCTCACTCGTCGTCGTAGTCCTAGAGCGTCTCGAGGTTTTCGGCCCGTATTTCTTTTGAAATAATTTCGGCTCGGTCGTTGAGTTTGTAGACAATCGCTTCTCCTGTCCGTATCTCGATAGTATCGATGTCGCGGTCCTCGATATGTTCAAGCCGTTTGACGAGTGCGCGCAGACTGTTACCGCTTGATACGATGATGACACTTTTTTTCTGAAGTAAGTGGGGTCGAATGTTTTTTTCGTAATAGGGGACCGTGCGTTCGTAGACTTGCTTGAGTGATTCTCCTTCCGGAATGGGCACATCCCACCCTCGTCGGATATTGGTGAACATTTCTTCACCAACTTCATCCTTGATTTCCCACTTGTTTTTCCCGGTATAGATTCCGTAGTCTCGTTCATTGAGTGCGACATCTTCGACAATGGGAATGTGTGTGAGGTTGAGTTCCTTGAGAATGATAGCGAGCGTTTCTTTGGCGCGTTTAAGTACTGACGTGTACGCGTACTCTATCGGGAGGTCTTTGAGGGCCTCGGCTGTGTTTCGCGCTTCTTCGCGCCCTTTTTCCACAAGGTCGACATCGGTAAAGCCGGTCCAAAGCCCTTTTTCGTTCCATTCGCTTCTACCGTGTCGTACTAAGATGAGATAGGTCATACGTTTTCTAGAGTTTCTTCTATTCGTAACAACTCATTATACTTTGCGGTTCGTTCTCCATGGCAAGGAGCGCCTGCTTTGATAAATCCGGTTCCAAGTCCGACTGAGAGGTGGGCAATGGTCGCGTCTTCCGTTTCGCCCGAACGGTGCGAGATAATGGCTCTGAATCCCGCGTCATGTGCCGCACGTACTACATCAATGGTCTCGGTGACGCTCCCAATCTGGTTTAATTTAACGAGGATACTGTTTGCACTTTTCTCCTTGATACCTCGGTTCAGGCGTTTGACGTTGGTAACAAATAAATCGTCACCCACAATGGTTGCTTTGGAGCCGAGTTTTTCGGTGAGCACCTTCCAGTCGCTCCAGCCATCCTCTTCCAATCCATCTTCAATTGAGACGAGTGAGAATTCTCGAGCCCACTTTTCGTAGAGCTCTACGAGCTCATGGGCTGATACGGTTCTGTTTTCTGAGGCAAGCTCGTATTTACCGTCTTTGAAGAAACTCGATGCGGCCACGTCGATAGCGAGTCCGACTTCTTTACCGGGCGTATATCCCGCGACACTGATAGCTTCCGTTAGCAGTTTTAACGCATCCTCGTTTTTTGGGAGCGCTGGCGCAAACCCTCCTTCGTCGCCTGAGAGTGTGGAGAGTTTTTGTTTTTTGAGTAGTGATTTAAGCGCATGAAATATTTCGGTGCCGATACGAAGACGTTCGGCAAAAGACCCGACCCTTGGCATCACCATGAATTCTTGTATGTCGGTTCCTCCGGGAGCGTGTTTTCCTCCATTGAGAATGTTCATCATTGGTATGGGAAGGGACGGTTCTGCACCTCCTGAGAGCGTGTTAAAGTATTTCCAGAGTGGAAGTGAGTCACTTGTGGCGTGCGCTTTCGCGAATGCCATGGATACCGCAAGTATGCTATTGGCACCCAGTTTCTTTTTTTGTTCTGTGCCGTCGAGGAGAATAAGTGCATGGTCAAGCGTGCGTTGGTCGAACGCTCTTCCTGTGACAGCGGGAGCGATGATGTTACGAATTACGCTGACCGCTTTTTGGACACCCTTTCCGTCATATCGGCCTGAGTCGTTATCTCGGAGCTCGGTTGCTTCATGGATACCGGTCGAAGCTCCTGATGGCACGCTCGCTCTCCCAAAGCCACCACCGGTGAGTACGAGGTCAGCTTCTACGGTTGGGTTGCCACGCGAGTCGAGTATTTCTCGGGCTACGATTGAGCGTATAGTTTTCATAGGGAATATTATACGGTATTTTTAGAGAGATAGCGCGGGTGTGCCTTTTGACATATAATCAGACCCCTCACGTAACTATTTAAGCTATGAGTAAGAAAGATGAGAACATCGAAATTCCAGTCGTACTTGGTACGGCAAGAGAAGGAAGAGAGTCCGAGAAGATTGCTCGGCATGTATGTAGCGCACTTGCGAATCAGCGAGGTGTCTCGACGAGACTGGTTGATGTGCGAGATTTTGTCATGACGCGAACCATTCCTGGATGGGAGGAGCATGCCGAAACAAGGGCGTGGAAGGATATTGCGAACCACGCCGACGGATTTATTTTCGTATTTCCTGAATACAATAGAGGGTATCCCGGAGAGTTCAAAATGCTTCTTGATTCGGCCTACGATGAGTATGATATGAAGCCAGCCGGAATTGTCAGTGTTTCAAACGGTTCATACGGTGGTGCTGCCGGAGCTGAGGCCATAAAACAAGTGCTCTCGGAGCTTGGTATGGTGGCGCTTCGAAAAGAGGTGCGCGTGCAAAGCGTTGAATCGGTCGATATGACGGTGTACCGAGAAAGAATAGAGGCGCTTTTCGAGCTCGTGCTTAGATATGCACGTGTTCTTAAGAAGGCACGCGAGGAAGAGTCGTAACACAAGATAATGGATACCCGCATCCGTATCGTAGTTCATAACGGAACGTTCCACGCAGACGATGTTTTTGCGGTCGCGTCTTTACTGCGAGTGCTTGAATCGAAACCCGTTGAGGTTCGTGTGGTGAGGACTCGAGATGAAAAGATGATTGAGGAGGCTGATTTTGTTGTTGATGTCGGTGCGGTCTATAATCCAGAGCGAGAGCGCTTTGACCATCATCAGCCGGGAGGCGCGGGGGAGCGGGAGAACGGGGTCCCGTATGCCGCCTTTGGGCTTGTGTGGAAGAAGTATGGTGCAACTATTGCCGGTTCCGTCGAGGCGGCATCGTTCGTTGATAGAGTGCTCGTGCAACCGATAGACTACGGTGACAATAGCGGTTCACCGCTTTCAGAGTTCGTACCGGGCGTGTATCCGTATACGATAGATAGAATCGTATCCGTGTTTGATAAGACATTCTTGGAACCGGAGCGGGATACCGATGAGCAATTTTTTAAATTGGTAGGATTCGCCAAAGAAATTATTATACGAGAAGTCGCCGAAGCTCACGCACTCGCCGAAGCTCGGAAGTATGTTGAGGATGCGTATTCGAAGTCGGTCGACAAACGAATTGTGGTTCTTGAAAAGAAGACTCCGTGGTACCACGTGATACAGGATAAACCTGAAACACTATTCATTGTTTTTCCGGATGGCGACAGTGGTCGGTGGGGGGTAAGTGCCGTGCGTAAAGGAATGTATGACTTTTCGAACCGGAAAGATTTCCCGTTTGAGTGGGCAGGGAAGAGAGACGAGGACCTCGCGAGGGTCTCAGGAGTCGACGATGCGGTGTTTTGCCATCGCCGGCTGTTCTTTGCTGTCGCAGGAAGTAAGGAGGGCGCGCTCGCACTTGCGCAGAAAGCGGTGTAAGCTGTCTCTACTATATGGCATTTGTTGATGAATTATCAGTTCGCTTGCGAGCCGGCCACGGTGGGGACGGTGTGGTTCGTTGGCGTCACGAGAAAAATAAAGACAAAGGAGGCCCCTCCGGTGGTAATGGTGGAAGGGGTGGAAGTCTTTATGCATGTGCGGTTAGTGATATCGGACTTTTGGCACGTTATCGTGGTACGAAAGAGTTCAGCGCGGGGGATGGTGAGAACGGGAAAGAGAATCTGAAGCATGGAGCTGACGGGGAAGATTTTATTTTAGATGTGCCTATTGGCTCAATTGTGAAGAATCTTTTGACCGGGGAAGAGTTTGACCTGTCCAGGGCAGGCGACCGCGTCCTTTTGCTTGCCGGAGGGAAGGGAGGGTTAGGCAATGCTCGTTTTAAGGGCTCGGCACATCAGAGACCGGAAGAGTGGACTCCCGGCGAAAAAGGAGAGGAAGCTGATTTTGATATCGAACTGAGACTCATTGCCGATGCAGGTCTCATAGGTCTTCCTAATGCCGGAAAGTCGAGTTTGCTCAATACACTTACTCGGGCGAATGCCCGCATAGGTGCGTATGCGTTTACGACACTGGAACCGAATCTCGGTGCCTTTCAGGGTTTTATTCTTGCCGATATTCCCGGACTTATTGAGGGGGCGGCATCAGGAAAAGGGCTTGGACATAAATTTTTACGCCATATCAAACGCACCAAAGCGCTCTTCCACTGTATTTCTCTGGAACATGAAGACCCTGAAGAGGCATATCGCACCGTTCGTAAAGAGCTGGAGCTCTACAACCCTGAACTAATCGAGAAACCGGAACTCCTCGTCCTGACTAAGAGCGACACCGTCGACACACAGCGTCTCGCGAAGGCCAGTGCATGGGCGCTGACGCATGCCGAACATGTTTACGTGGTATCGGTACTTGATGATGACTCCATCGAGCGTTTTTCAAAGGGGGTGGTGCAGACACTTGGCGCATTGTCAAAGTAAAAGGGTTCCATGGCAATACGTCTCCTCTTTTTGTTCATGATATAGTAGAAGTCTATGGCTCGACACTACTACCCGACAATCGGTCTGGAAATTCATGCGGAGCTAAAGACCGTTACCAAGATGTTCTGCGACTCGCGGAATGACCCAGAAGAAAAGCGTCCAAACGTGAATGTGTGCCCTGTTTGTATGGGGCATCCGGGAACGCTTCCGACTGTCAATAAAGAAGCGGTACGGCACATTTTGAAAGTCGGACTTGCGGTAGGTGGAGAACTTGCCGACTATTCGGAGTTTGACCGAAAGAACTATTTTTACCCCGATATTCCGAAAGGGTATCAGATAAGCCAGTACGCGTACCCGCTCGTTAAGGGGGGAACGCTTGCCGGTGTTGCTCTGACGCGTATTCATCTTGAAGAAGATACGGCGAAGTCGTCGCATGTCGGAGAGGGGATTGGGGCGCACAGTCTTGTAGATTTCAATCGTGCCGGTGTGCCACTCATGGAACTTGTGACGGAGCCGGTCATTCTTGACGCAGAGACGGCAGTGGCGTTCGCGCGTGAATTACAACTTTTACTCCGGACACTTGGAGTTGCGGAGACAAACATGGAGAAAGGGGAGATGCGTGTTGAGGCAAATATTTCGGTTAGCGCGGAGAAGGGTGTGTTTGGTAAGAAGGTAGAGGTGAAGAATCTTAATTCTTTTCGGAGTGTTGAACGAGCGATTGCGTTTGAACTCAAGCGCCAGCAAGAGGTTCTTGAGGAGGGCGGGGAAGTCGTCCAAGAGACTCGAGGATGGGATGAGGAAAACGGACGGACGTTCTCACAGCGCATGAAAGAAGAGTCACATGATTATCGGTATTTCCCGGACCCAGATATTCCGAAGCTCAAGCTCTCGGAGGTTCAAGAATTTTCCCGGGAAGTTCTCCAGAAAGAGGTGCCTGAGTTGCCGTGGGAGAAACGAGTACGCCTTACGGAGACGTATGGATTGAAGAAAGAAGACGCGGAGTTATTTGTTGCCGACCGACAACTCGGTGATTTCTTTGAGGCGGTGAGTGAAATTCTCTCGGACAAAAAGAAGATAACACTCGCGTCGAATTACATTACCTCTGACCTCGTGGGCATGATGAGGGCATCGAAGCACGATACGCTACGCATTTTGCCTGCACCGTTTGCAGAACTTATTTCAATGGTCGCAAGCGGGAAACTTTCTTCGCGTGGTGCAAAAGATACACTGACGGTTATGTACGAAAAAGGAGGTGAGGCAAAACAGATTGCCGAAGAGAATGGGTTCATTCAGCAAAGCGATACCACGGCTCTCAGAGTTATTGTGCAGAAGATAATCGATGAGAATAAGGGGGTTGTAGAGGAGTATAAATCAGGCAAGGAGAGCTCCCTCCAGTACCTCATCGGGCAGTGTATGAAAGCCAGTAAGGGTAGCGCAAACCCAGTTTTGCTCAAAGAGCTTTTGAAAGGTCTTCTTCAGTAGATTACAGTATTTAGCTTAGAAATACCGTTACCGTGTGTAACGGTATTTTTTATTGATAAATCACTTTCTCGGATATCCGAGATACGGCTAATATCATAAATATCTCGGATTGAGGTATTGAATAAAGTGCCCTATGAAACTATTATAAGATAATCTAGTCACGTTCAAGACAATGAAATCCCTATCTTACAAGTTTTCTTTTTATGACATCTAATCATTATTACTGAATCGAAGATTTTATTTGAATATATCAGTTTTCAGGTGTTTTCTAGGTGTTTGCTGACATTTACCGCTCAATGGACCATCTTAAAACTGATTTATAGGAATATCTGGAATATTTCCCATCAGGATTGGGGCGCAGACCCACTTTTCTACGCTGTCGTTATACGTGTTTCATGGACGCTTACTTTTTTTGATGATTGATGTCTAAAAAACCCATCTCGGATAACCGAGATGGCTTTATTTATCCACAGAAAATACGGGATAAACGAGCTATAAGTTGGTAAAATTATGTCTATATATGGGAAGTACCAACCGAGAAATAATTCTGAACGGAAAGAAATATATTTCTTCCAAAGTCGCATCAAAGATTTCTGGTTATGCTTCCGACTACATCGGTCAGCTGTGCCGACAGGGGAAAATTGATTGCACTCGAGTGGGTCGCTCATGGTATGTAAACGACGATTCTCTACTTCACCATCTTCAAGAGTTCTCTCCCGGAGACTATGCGAGGAAAATCGCTTCGTGGGCTGATAAGGAGCAAGAGAGGATTCTTACAAGTGCGAGTGGTAAGGCAAGAACCGGAGCTAAGGCTCCGATTTCCGCTATTGAGGGGAATACCAAGACGTTGAAGAGTGCTCGCAGCATGAGCGAGCTGAAATATCTCAAGGAGGATGGCGAGCTCATGCCGTCAATGAAATCCTCGAAGAAGGTTACCGCACCTGTCAGCAAAAAGAATATTGTTTCCTCGTATCTTCCAAATCTTTCTCTCCCGGTTCTGTCGCACCCAACAACGGCGAATAAGGTTGGTGCGGCAATCCTCTCGCTTTTTCTTATTCTCAGCGTTGTAGTGTTCAAGCGTTCAGTTGATGTGCCGGAGACGATACAGTTTGCCAAAGAGAATGCAGGTTCATTTCGTTCGCTCCTGCCGTACCTGAGCCCGCTCGAACTGGTACGTGGCGTGAAGACGGTTGCCTTAAATACGGTTCATGAAATTACGGACTCGTTTGCAAACTTTGGTTCAAGGGTACGGAATGTCGCGACATTGGGGCGTAATGAGGAGGGCGTTGAGAACGGAGGAACTCCACGTGAGGCATCTCCACATGTACTTGTGGCCGCTGTCGGCTCAAGTGACGGAAACTTCTTGAGTTCGCTGGCGCGCACCGTAAATCGTTCTGTTGATGATTTCGTGCTAAGTCTATTTCTTACTACGCCACCGACGTACGTGTTTTATCCGCAACAGATTATTGAAGTGGCCGTTGAGAAACCGGTTCCGCAAATAATTACGCAACCAGTTGCGGTGTCGGCGACGTCATCAACGATAGTTCGAAATGTGTACACGACTGAGCGCGTGGTGTACGAAGGTGTGTCGAGTTCAGAGCTTGATGCACGGCTGAGCATTCTTTCAAATAAATTTGCATCTGACCTTGCCTCAATATCATCCCGCGTGTTTGGCATCACGCCTCTTTTGTCGACGCCGAGTATCGCTCAGCAGATTGCGCACACCCAGAAAATTGACACGCTCAACGGGACGACGATTACATCACCGACCATTACGGGCGGGACGATTACCGACACGGTTATCAGTGGAACTACAATCACCGGTGGTAGTATCGCTATCTCATCGGTCTTAAATTGTACCGGCGACCTTGAGACGGATGCTGACGGCAACATTGTTTGTGGTACCGACCAGCAAGGGTCAGGAGCATTTCCTTGGACACCAACTTCGATTTCAGGTCTAGTTTATAACGCGACCTCAACTCCACTTTTGCTCTCAGGAGGTTCGATTGTGTCGAGTTCGTCAGTGGGGAACCTTGTTGCGGGAACTATCACGGCAACGTCAAGCGCGACGTCGACATTTAGTGGCGGTATCAGTGTTAGTCGCGTGAATACTTCCGCCACCTCAACACTTGCCGGTGTCACCATCACCGACGGCAGTCTCAAACTCTTCAACGTCCTCAATTGTTCAGGAACACTCGAGACTGATGCTGACGGCAACATCATCTGCGGGACGGATGCACAAGGTACAGGCGCATTTGCATGGACGCCGACTACCATCTCAGGAATCGTCTACTCGGCAACTTCAACTCCGCTCCTTCTTTCAGCGGGTTCAATCGTCTCGTCCTCATCAGTGGGGAACTTGACCGTGGGTACCATCACCGCTACCTCGACCGCTTCATCAACCATCCCACGTCTCACTACTACCGGTATCGAAACGGACTGGATTTGTCTCTCCGGTGATGTTTGTCGAACCACATGGCCGACAGGTGGTTCAGGAACTTTCGCGTGGACGACCACTCTTCTCTCGGGGACGTATTATTCCGCTACTTCAACTCCACTTCTTCTCTCCGGTGGTTCCATCGTTTCGTCATCATCAGTGGGGAACTTGACCGCGGGTTCCCTCACCGCGACCTCCAGCGCCACCTCAACCTTCGCGGGTGGTATCAGTGTCGCC
>CAYGFK010000004.1:0-66104 GCA_964349135.1 uncultured Candidatus Saccharibacteria bacterium
ATACCATGCTCCAGAGGCATGTGTCCTACCATTAGACGAGCCGGCAATATTAGCTTTAGTTCGTGAATACTTTTGATTTTAAGTATCTCCGTCCTGCAGCTGATTTCAAATACTTCTCTCTTTTTCTTGCCTCTTGCAGAGTATCATACACCTCTTGATATATCACTTCCCAAGGAACGTGTCGTTTAGTGTACAGATGTCTTTTTGCATTGTGTTCATTTAGTCTACGTTGCATGTTGTTGGTGTAACCCACGTAACTTTTTGGGGCCACCATGCTTCGTAAAATGTAGACAATGAACATAATCCTACCATTAGACCCGCCTTGACTCGACGAGTCTTCGGCGAGGCAGGCGAGCCGGCAATGTAGGAGCACTATACTGGAAAAATAACACTCTTTCAAGGATTTGAAATGATTTTAAGTTATCCACCGTTTTATTTGTATCGGGGAGTCTTTAGTCTGCTATACTATCTCCCCCATAAATCAAGGACATATGCTTTACACTCAAAAAATTAAAGAGGCCATTCGCGTCGCTATCAGAGTTCACGAGCTTGACCAAAAACAAAAGAGAAAAGGGAAGGATATACCCTACATTACGCACCCATTAATCGTTGGACTTATTCTCTCGCGCATTTCAACAGACGAAGATGTACTCGTCGCCGGCATTCTTCACGACACGGTTGAGGACAGCTCTGAGAGACGAAAGGTAACTATCCCGACGCTCAATCGCCGATTCGGTAAAGAGGTTGCCACCATGGTCAGTGATGTGACCGAGAAAAATCGTCAGCTTCCGTGGCTCAAGCGTAAGAAGATGGCTGTTGAGAATATCAAAAATCTCCCGCATGCTTCACTGCTCGTTAAAGCGGCCGACACTATCGCCAATTGTACTGAGCTTCTCGCGGATTTCAGAAAGGAGGGCGATAGCACGTTTCGGCGGTTTGAGGTGCCAAAAGACCAACTCATAGAGCACTATATCAATGTTATCGAAGCTATCATTGAGAAGTGGCCCCAACACCCTCTCCGTGATGACCTTGAATACCACCTCTCAGAGATTCGTGGAATGTACTGAGCCGGTTTACGTCCCTTCTCGAGGGGTATATACTGGACTCAGAGTAAGCTCCCTGTAGGAGCCGGCTTAAATTCAAGTAAGAGGTCCTGTCGCAAGACAGGACCTTTTCCGTCACATTACCTTTGCAGTCTCGTCTTTTTTGATATACTGCCACTATAATCATCTTAACTATCTAGCCTTATGAAAAAAGTAGCACTATTTCTCTCTTTTTCCGCACTAACGCTTGTTTTTCAGGCCCATGCCCATGATGGCGAAGTTCATGGTGTGGAACTCGCACAGACGTCGCTTCAGGTAGAGCCGATTAGAGCAGAGCTTCAGTTTGAGACGAAAATTGAAGATGATGGTTCGTCTAAGGGGAGCGTTGAATACGAATGGAAAGTTGAAGAAGGTGAATCGGCAGCTGCGCCAGGTGTCGAGCCTGATGAAATAGATTTTATGAATACATCGGACGATTCAAGTGTGGAGCGTGAGATGAAAGAGTCCGGTGAAAAAGGCGGTACGGAAGACATCAATATCGGGGTTGGAGAGTCTTCGCTTAAGGGAGGAATCAGTGTGGCGACAGGCGACGTCAACGGATTGACCGAAGAAGAGAAGCAGGAGTTTCTCTTGCGCGTGAAGGAGCACGTTGAAGTTCGTTCTGCGCAGGAGCTTGAGAATTTTGCGAAAGGGGTTCTTCTTGGAGATGAGAATATAGAGTCGGTGGAAATCGATGACGGGAAGATTGAGGTAAGGTACCGTATCTCCGCTAAGCTTTTTGGTTTCATCGAATCAGGTATTCCGGTTAGGGCAAGAGTCGAGAGCGATACGGAAAGTGAAGGGGCCGTCTCAGTTCGATTCCCATGGTATCGCTTCCTCTTTAGTATTCCCGATGAGGTTGGTAGAGATAATTTAGAGACGTCTCTTGGTACTGAGCTCTCCGGTATGGTATTTCTTGGCACTGAGAGCGGAGATACTCAGCGCGCACGAGTCCTTCAAACTATCAGTAACGTACTGAAGACGCGTCACGACACGGCCAAGAACTCAGTCAATAATATAAGATAACGATTATGACGACAGCTCACAAACGTCTCTATCGGAGTGAAACGAACAAGGTGTTCGCAGGTATCTGCGGAGGTCTAGGTGAATTTCTTGATGTCGACCCTGTTTTTATTCGGTTTCTTTGGGTATTACTCGTCGTATTTACAGGGTTTGTTCCCGGCATCATCGCATACGTAGTTGCGCTTTTTGTGATTCCTAAGGAAAAAGCTCGCATCATAGAGCACAAAGCATAACTATGAAGAAAATAATCACAATTGTTGTCAGTGTTATTGCCGTAGGATTTATTTGGTATGCGTTTCGAGGAGGTATGTTACAGCCCGAACCGAAACAAGAGGTAGTTCTTGGGGGGGATAGTGCGAACGCAACCTATCGAATTGATGGTAAGGAGTACACATTAGAAAATGGGAGGGTTGAAGTGGAGGCCGTTTCCGGGTCAGCGTCTAAAACTACAGTCCAGCTATTTGGGAATGCGGTTTTGGGAGACTTAACTAATGACGGGTTAGATGACGAACTTGTTTTCTTAACGTCTGATGGCGGAGGTAGTGGCACCTTTTTCTATATGGTAGCAGCTATCAATACGGGTTCCGGTTATCAGGGGACAAATGCCGTATTGCTCGGTGACCGTATCGCTCCACAAACGCTTGCCATAAAAAATGGTATTGCCATCGCAAATTTCGTTGACCGTGCATCTGACGAACCTATGGTTGTTGAGCCGACTATTGGCAAGTCGATTTATGCAACCGTATCCGGTACCGAACTCATTTCGGTAGGTGATTTCGCTTCCGGTGAACAAGTGATGCAGGGTTATCTTGTGTGGGGCGGTGAAACACGGTCGTTTCGTCCGTGTGGAGAGGCACAGCCTGAATACTGGCTTCATGGCACTTCACCAGCGCTCGGCGACATTCGTACTACCTATCAGACCCTTGTCACAGACGTAGAGCCGTCGGCCTATGCTCCGCTTTTTGCTACGGTCGTAGGTACTATCGTCGATGCCCCGGAGGATGGATTTGGTGCTGATTACGACTATGCATTGAACGTTCGTTCCCTCGTGTCCTCATCGAGGATGGGGAACTGCAAGAGTGACCTCATCGTGCTTGACGAACCACTCGCCGGCGGAAGTGTCACCTCACCACTGGTTATATCAGGACGCGCAAGAGGGTCGTGGTTTTTTGAGGCGAGTTTCCCCATTTCGATTGTTGATTGGGATGGCAGGATTATCGCAGAGCACTATGCGACCGCAGAAGGAGAGTGGATGACGACTGATTTCGTGCCGTTTACAGCGACCATTGAGTTTGAATCTCCCGCAGGTACCGAATCATTTATGAATCGTGGCTCGCTTATCCTCAAAAAAGATAATCCGTCCGGGCTTCCTGAGCATGACGATGCTCTTGAGATACCCATATACTTTGCTCAATAGGTAAAAGAAAAGGCGTTCGCTTGCAGATGCAAGCGAACGCCTTTTGTGTTGGAAGTACTATAAGTCCAACCTCAGCTGTCCGTCATCTCCGCCGAAGGGAGCACAGACAATGAAGTCGATAACATCTCCTCGTTGAGTGAATACGTGCGACGCACCGATGTGCGCGATTTCCGCCTCTTGCAAGACGACGACTGTCCGCTCTTCAATTTTCGGAGAGATGCGTAGGAAGAGCACGTCGCTTGAGAAGTCAGGAGGATATCCGTCAGCTATCCGTCCAAGCGGTTGCACGAAGGGTCTTTCGTGGGGCTCTTGGATTAAGAATCCTCCATGGATTACCGTTTGATACGAGGTTGTCACCCGTATGAGTTCGTATTGAGGTATCTCGGCCCTCGGTATGGTTGGGTAATCTGTGTCGTAGACAATGATGTGGTCCGGCGCGAAGCAATTTAATTCTACGACACACCTTTTCTTCCCGAATTCCACTAATTTCGGATGCCATAGCTCTAGAGGTTCTCTGATTGCACCCTTACCGGTCATTTTTGCACGAAAGACTCCGTAGGGCGTGATGGTAGCTATGTTATTTCTGGCAGTTTTCCTGAGACTTGTTCGCAATGCTATCATGGTGCGCTCCTTTCGGTTGTTCTCATATGATATTTCCATCATTATTCTTTGTTGTCAATAGTTTCGATTTTGTTATTATATAAGATATGAAAATTGTTGTGGTTATTGTCGTTGCGGGAGGTATTATGTGGTACTTCGGATTTCACGGTCCGAATCCTATCTTTACCGACTACTCCGGTCAGGGCGGTTCCTTTATGGGGCGCCAAATTTGTACCAATCTTGTCCCTCAAAATCCGTACAATCCTCGTCTTGCACAATACAATGGATTTGAATGGGCAAGCCAAAACAAAAATAGTCGATGCCCGAGTGAGTCATCGTTCATCAAACAAGGGTGTGAAGAATACCATCGACAAGAAGCTATCTATGCAGAATGCACGAAAGACGACCCGTATAAAGGTCTTAAGGGTCAGTAAGACTACTCTTTGAAATTCTCTTCTTCGACAACTCCTTTCGAGAGCTTGAGTGTTCGATGTGTCAGTGCGGCGTACTCCGGTTCGTGGGTGACCATGACAATAGTTTGACCGTCTTTGTTCAGCGAGAGAAAAGTATCAAGAACCGTTTGAGCGGTGGCACTGTCGAGGTTCGCGGTTGGCTCGTCGGCAAAAATAATCTTAGGGTCGTGGCCAATAGCGCGAGCGATGGAGACACGTTGCTGTTCTCCTCCTGATAACTGGCTCGGGAGATTGTTGAATTTGTCGGCAAGTCCTATTCTCTCGAGCGCTTTTTTCGCTTTTTGTGTCGCCTCTTTCTTTTCAAGACCCAGCATGAGGAGAGGAATAATCACGTTTTCGCCGGCGGTGAGTTCGGGGACAAGCGCATAATCTTGGAAGATGTAGCCGAGTTCGTTGAGTCGGAATGCGGTGCGCTCGGAAGGGTTTAATTTTGCAACGTCGACATTGTCGATGACAATTTCTCCACTGTCAGGGACGTCAAGCAGGCCGAGTTGGTAGAGGAGCGTACTTTTTCCTGAACCGGAACGTCCGGTGATGGAAAGAAACTCTCCTTTTTTCACCTCCATATCTAAGTCTTTTAGGACGACAAGCATTTCGTCTCCGGTTTTAAATGATTTTACGAGATTTCGTACGTGTATCATGTTATCGTCCGAGAATAGCGTCTAAGGTGTTTTGTTTTGTCACGATGCGGGCGGGGATGTATCCTGCGGCGATGGTTGCAACCACGAGTATAGCGACTCGGATGAGCGCACCTTCAACACTGACTGCAAGGATGCCGTCAGAGAACGGGAAGTTAATGGGGTGAGCAAGGAAATATGGTTCAAGCACGCCGAATACAATCAGCAGGCCAATTCCTGAGCCCGCAATCGCGTAGAGTAGCGATTGAATAATGTAGGCGACTTCGATTGAGGTGGAGCTAATCCCAATACCTTTAAGAATGCCGATGAATTTTCTCCGGGTGATGGCATTGATGAAGATGACAATGAATATGGTGATTGAGGCAACCACGACACCAATTGAACTGATAATGTTGCCGAGTGTCGCGAATGTCTTTTTCATATCTTTGATGAATTTAGGTTCGGCGTCGTCTCTTGTCTGGACGCGGGCGTAACGGTCTGCACCTGATGCAATGAGAGCATTCTTGATGGCAATAGGGTCAACACCTTTTTCAAGTACCACCATAATTTCATTCGCGTTGTAGTCGTAACGATTGATGAGGGAGCGGAACTGCGTATCGGTGAAGAAAACGCGGCGGTCGAGTTCGTCGACCTTACTTCGCACGATACCTTTGATACGTACGTCTCTTGTGCTCCCGCCAACTGAGATGCGCACCTTGTCTCCAACTTGCACATCTTCAAGTGTTAGAAAGATGGGAGATTCGAAATCAAGAAATTCTTTAAGCAAGAGCGCGCCGATAAGAACTTGGTCGTAGTCATCCGGCTCAAGATATTCTCCTCGAATAAGGAGACTGGAAAGGCCGCTTGCGAGGTCCTCTTTAATAGGATTGATGCCGACAAATGATGTGCCGACAGCGCGTGACAGTTCTCCCGGTTTTCGTATTTCCTGGTAGTTTTCCTCGATGGTTCCTGATTCAAGGTAGCGGGGGTTCACGTATTTCACTCCCGGTAAGTTTTGTGCGGTACTTATGATGGTGGAGGTTTTTTCGATATACGGTCTCCCTTGTTTGGCGGAAATGAAGATATCACCGAGGTATCGAGTACCAACAGCCTGCACGGCTCCCTCAAGTAGCCCGACAAGGACTCCGGAGACGACCACCATGTTGAGGAAGGTCAGGGTCATGATAAAGACAATGAGAAAGTTGGTCCAGATATTGCTTCGTTTAACCTGCCGATAGGCAAGGAAAAAACCGACCGACAATGCGGTCGAGAGAGTCTGCTTTTTGGTGTAATCCTTTACGCGTTCAGGATTCATGTATAGGCAATTGTATCGGTTTGTTCGAGAACTATCAATTATACGATATTTACCTTGTGTCAAGGTAATGGAGCACGTACGCTAGCGTCTTCTCTAAGAGGCAGGTGCGATGTTGCACCTGCACTATAAGTAATCACCTATAATCAAGCTCACATGAAGAAGATAACGCTATTTATTATTATTGCTATGTTAGGACTTTCGTTGGCACCGGCGTTCAGTAGTGCATCCGGAAAATCCGAGAATAAGAAGTCGGGTGTCACGCAAGGTAAATCAGAAGAATATAAACAGAAAAGTAGGCAGGACAAAGAAGACCGCACTGAATCTGAGAAAAAATCAGGCAAGTATTCTGATGACGACCATGAGGGGGATGATGACGACGATGATGATGAGAACGAGCGTCATCGCTTTTTCAAGAATCTCGTCGAGTGGGGAGGTTCAAAAGTCACTATCTGCCATAAGGGCAAGGTAACTATCTCTATCTCCGAGCGAGCTCTCAGGGCACACCGTGCTCATGGTGATACCGATGGGCGTTGCACTGGGGGCGATAACGCGACCACAACTCCTCCGACCGTAGATGTAATTCCTCCAGTGATTACATCAGTGGCGGGTACCGTAGCCGTCAATGGTGCCGTGGTTTCCTGGACAACAAATGAACTCTCGACGTCGCGCGTATGGTATGCGACTTCATCGAATGTTGCGACAGCAACTCCGCGCTTCGATGTGTCGAATAATGGCTTGGTCACGAGTCATACGCTAACGCTCGAAGGTCTCACGGCAAGCACCACGTACTTCTTTACCGTTTCTTCGGTGGATGCAAGCGGTAACAGCGCGACAAGTTCAACCTATTTCTTTAAGACGAATCCGTTGATTATATCTGGATTAAGTGCGACATCGAGCGCAAGCACAACGGCTTCAATCTCTTGGAATACAAACGATGAGACAAATGGAACGCTCTGGTACGCGACGTCCTCCCCGGTCATTAGTGCATTCACACCAGTGATGATGAGTACCACGACGCTCTCAACATCACATACGTTTGCCCTTGAAAACCTTATTGCAAGTACCTCGTATTATTACTTCGTTATGTCTGCTGACCTCTTCGGGAATACGGCAACAAGTTCTGATGGAGTATTTGTAACGGGAACTGAATAGACACGCTTACCAAAACGCTCTCCCTTACGGGGGAGCGTTTTTGCTATACTTACCATATGGCAACGACTGAGGTATCAAAGAGGAGATTGTTCGCACCCTATATCCGGAACTTTATCTTCGGCGTTGAAGATAGTCTTGTTTCGACGGTAGGGCTTTTATCTGGAGTCGCTATCGCTGGGGTACCTCGTAGCACCATTTTTCTTACAGGCGTTGTACTTATTTTTGTTGAAGCGTTTTCGATGGGGGCGGGGAGTTTTTTGTCAGAATCTTCAGCTGATGAATATATGAGCGGTAGGACGCAGGATGGGCGTTCATTCAAGCTCGGCACCCTCATGTTCGTGTCCTATTTTATAGCCGGATTTATTCCGCTTTTTCCTTATGTTTTGTTTGAAACTGCCGAAGCGTTTAGTATCTCAATCGTGTGTTCACTTGTCGCACTCTTTGTGCTCGGTCTTATCGGTGGGAGGGTAACTGGGCGTCATGTGGTGAAGCATGGAATACGAATGCTTGTTGTCGGAGGACTAGCCATTGGAGTCGGTATTCTTGCGGGCCAGATTGTTGGAGTCGTTACGTCTCTTTAAGTAGGGTGTGTCGCTAACATGATACGTAGGACCGAAAAAGGATTCAGTATTATTGAACTTCTCGTGGTCATTGCAATTATTGGTATTCTTTCCAGTATGACGCTCGCCACTTTTCAAAAAGCTAAAGGTAAGGCGTATTTTGGTCGGGCACAGGGGGAGTTTATGTCGATGGCTGATGCGCTTGAGTTATATAGAAACGAGAACGAAGGAACGTATCCGCCCGATGCGAACCGGCAAATCCCCCCAGGTCTCGAAGCGTATCTTGCGACTGCCGACCAGTGGCCTAATGCGCCTTGGCCAGGAAGCGTGTATGACTGGGATAATTGGGTTGATTCGGACACGGAAGAAAGTATTTATCAAATCAGTATTAGATTCTGTCCCGTGGGTGGACCCCTCTCGGCATGTAGTTTCCCCGATGAAGATTGGGCAGTTGGGTTCGGTGTGAACAGTGCGGTGTATTACTGCATTGAGGGAGCATGTCGTGCACATATAAACGAATCAGTTGATTATCCGGGATATTGTGTGAATTGTGCAAACCAATAGTGGCTACATGTGCTATGGTAAGTGTATCTTATAGGCCTAAGTTATATATTAATATCTACTATGAACAACGATAAGGCATTGGTATGGGTAATAGTCGTCATTCTTTTTATTGGAGGCATTGTTTATTTTTCAACGTCGAGTCCTTCGGGTGAAGAAGGGGTCTCCCAAGAAGTGTCGGATGAGGCAGTGACGCAAGAAAAGGTGTCCTCAAAAACTCCTTCTACACCGAAGACATCCGTGTCTTCGACGGGGGCTCAGAGCGGTTCTGCAACACTCGGAAATCTTCTTGCGCAGGGAGGGAATCGTGTGTGTACGTATTCTGAGACGACACAGGTCGGACGGACTGACGCCAATGTCTATGTGTCCGGCGTACGAATGCATGCCGTGTATACGACGCATTTTAATGCTGGCGAGAAGGTAGAAAGCCACGTGCTCTATCTTGCGGGTATGGTGTATGGTTGGACATCTACCTCGGCACAAGGATATAAATCGCCTACGACGGCGTTAGAAGTTGGTTCGACACTTGGGTTTGCGGGTTCTGCGGGTTATGACTACAGTAGGGCTCTTCCGTACAACTGTCAGGGGTGGGGTGGTGACGCAACACTCTTCTCTATGCCAGCAGGCGTTGTCTTTACGAACATATAATTAAAAAGCCGACGAGGTAACTCCTCGTCGGCTTTTTGTATTGTGAATGTATAATTCAACGTCGTTGTAACATTTTAGACGTACGTACGTGTTATACTATTTAAGTGGGAATAAGGTCGTTTTTTTATTTACCTTAACCTCTTACGCATTATGGAAGAGAATCAGACCCCACAGAATACCACCTGCTCAATGTGCGACCATCAGCACAAAGAAGACGGGACTTGTGATTGTGGTTGTAACGGCGCTCAAGAATCTACTTCGGAAGAAGGAGCTCAGGCATAACGTATGGCACCACAAAAAACCGCTCGTTTTCGAGCGGTTTTTTGTTACCCGAAGGTGAAGGTAAATGCTTCGAATTCAGGGGACTCAATGATAAGTTCTAGTGTGTGTTCTCCCCATGACATTCCTTCCACAATTCGATACAGACGGTCTTCTTGGATGGTAAGATAGCCATCGCTACCAACATCAGCTCCGCGCATTGATGAGGGTATAACGGTCCCATCGATGAGTACGCGAGCCCGGACCGGAGTGTTTGCTCGGGCAACCATAAAGACCTTCTGTGCTTGGTATTTGAGCAACACGCGAGCCGGTGTATTTGCTGGGGTTGCGTATTCGGTTTGGATATTCCAGGAACCACCGAGGTAGAGTATCGAGGAGTCGAACTCGGAGGGGAGTGTGAGCGTTTGTGTTCCGTTGATATATCTCGCACCGTTTCCAAGTAGCGAATTCCTAAATGACCCGAAATAAATTTCAGGAGTTCGCGGTTTTGACGGGTCCACCGTCTCAGCCTCTACCTTTGTTGAAGAAACGGGCGTCATTGTTTCCCCTAAACGTTCATTTCTCTCTTTGAGGAGGTTTTGAATAAGAGATTCGGTTTCGGCGTACGCACCTTCTCCTATGTGGTCGTAGACGATAAATCCATCTATGTCTATAAGATATTTCCTCGGCCAATATGAATTTTTATAGGCGCGCCACGTAGAAAAGTCGTTATCTTGTATGATAGGATATTCAACGCCGAATCGTTGTGCGGCCATGATGACATTTGTTCGGTCTTTCTCGAATTCGAATTCAGGGGTATGGATAGAAATGATTTCAAGTCCGCTATCCCGATATTTCGTATACCAATCTGTCAGGTAGGGAAGGGTGCGCTGGCAGTTGATGCATGAATAGGTCCAAAAATCGACGAGGACAACTTTTTTGCCAATGAGCGATGAGATGGTTACCGGCACTTCTCCTGTATTAATAAATCCTGAGGGATTTACTATCTCAACAAAGCGTTCATACCGTGTTGCTTTTGCTTTGTAGGCAGAAGTTTCTGAGTTTGATGGTACATCTGTTATTTTTGTATCAGTGCCTGTCGATAGTACCGTTTCTGGAATTGAAGAGGAGGTGGTTGTGCAACTTCCGTCCGGTCCAGGATTTTGACACTGCACGATTTCTTGTAATGAAGCCGAGACGCTCGGGCGTGATTTTTGCGACTCGAGATAGGTAATAGAGCCGATAATGACGATGACGACAGCTATCAGCGTTAGGTTGCGTGCGTTTAAGGTCATGAGCGTAGGAGGAATGCGTTAAGAAGTTCAAAGTTGGCGATGCGGGCAAGGTTGTTTGTGAATATAAGGATGCCGATTACGATGAGGAGGACGCCAAATACAATATTGATGTATTTCACGACATGAACGAATCGGTTAAGAAATTTCGAACTCTCGGCGGCGAACAGCCCAACGATGAGGAAGGGAATACCAAGGCCAAGTGCATACGAGAGGAGGAGGATAAAGGCGCTTCCCGGAGCGCTAGCCGCAAGGCCGAGTATCGCGCCGAGTGCGGCACCAACGCAGGGTGTCCATCCAGCCGCAAAGGCGAGTCCGAAGACAAATGAAGTGAGGTAGCGAGAAGAGAATTTCTTCGTAACACGGAGTTTGTGTTCGCGCTCGAGGAATCCAATATGCACAAGGCCTGTCACGTAGAGCCCGAAGAAGATAATAATGGCTCCACCGATGCGAGAGAGCCATATCTGTGCATCGTACGCAAAGGATTCTAGCACGGTGTTGAGGAGGACACCGAGGAGGGCGAAGATGAATGAGAAGCCGAGAACGAAGAAAAGCGCGTTAAGAAATGTTTCGCGGCGATTCACCTCTCCTTCTTTGAGCGATGAACCCGCAAGGTACGCGAGAAATCCAGGAATAATCGGGAGGACGCAAGGGGCGATGAATGATATGAGTCCTGCCGTAAAGGCGACGATGATATTGAGGTCTGCCATGTTACCGGTGCGATGCTATCTCTGATAGATAACGCGATGCATCCCATGATTCCGGAGATTTGAGGACGCGCGTATTATTTTTGATGAATACTTTTGTATGTTGATAGGCAACACCGAACTGTTGGGCCAGAACTTTTTCATTTTGGTCGGTTTCGGTGTCATTGAAGTTGACTCGAAATGCAACCACGTCATTTCCTTCAAGTTCGTTGAAGGCACTCTGCATCTTTGGGAATTCCGTTTTGCAGACGGGGCACCAATTTGCGTAGAAGTAGAGCACCACAAGCTTATCGGTCGCGATGGCCGTGTCGTAATCGGATTTCGTGAACTCAAGTAGCGGGGAGGTATCCAGCGAGCCGGCAAGGAGGGTTCCGGAGTAGCTCTCTTTCTGCATCATGGATTCATCATTGGTCAGCGTGTCGTCGGATTCCATCATAACGTCGTTCGTTGGCTCAGTAGGACAGGGAGCAAATTCACATTTTGGTCCGATACGGCCAACGGCACTTCCATCAGGACAGATTTTTGCGTCTGCTGTACACGCGACAGGACCCGTGTCGATATCCGAAGAATCTCTTGTTGCGTAATAGATTCCTCCGCTTGCGATGAGGAGTATGACGATGACGCTTGTAAGTGCGACGGATGATATACCTTTTTGCATAAACTTTTTTTAATTACTAATTGTTCTTTTTATTCCAGAAGGATGCCACGGCTTTTGTGAGGACGCTTACCGCGAAAGCAATAACAAGCCACGGGTCGACGTTGTGGGAAAAGCTTTGAATGCCGATTGCCAATACAAGAACACCCGAAACGGCCAGATACGCGTTATGACCGGCGCGCATTCGGTGTAGTTCGTCACGTTCATCGAGTGCTCTTTCGCGCCAGACGAAGAAAGCGAATACGGCAAAACATATAAAGAATAGTGCGATGATAGTCATGGTTATAGCGTCCGGCATTAAGATTTTCATCGGATTAAGGAGTACGCATGCAAGCATAAGGGTGGCTAATGAGACGATGAGTTCCGACATAAATGAGCGCATGTGATTATTTTACTGAAAATAATTTCTCTACCGAGACGTTAAAATATCTCGCGATTTTAAGTGCGAGCGCGACCGAGGGTGTGTAGTTTCCACGCTCCAGAGCGATGACTGTCTGACGTGTGACACCTGTGGCGTGAGCAAGCTCTTCCTGCGTCACCTCTTTTTTCACGCGATAGTCACTGACCATGTTTGAGACCATGTCTCTCATGCCTGAAGTATAGCAAGCTAATTTTTGTATGTAAAGTACGCTTTACATCGGACGTAACCATTTGTTATACTTTATCCTATGAAAGAAATAGCGGTATTCGGGGGAGGGTGTTTTTGGTGTACTGAAGCGGTGTTCGAGCGTCTCAAGGGCGTGCTCTCGGTTATGCCTGGTTATGCCGGGGGATTAAAAGACAGCCCGTCGTATGAAGAGGTAAGTCGAGGAAGTACCGGTCATGCCGAAGTTATAAAAATCGAGTATGACCCGAGCGTTATCTCGTTTGGCGACTTACTTTCGGTTTTCTTCAACACCCATGACCCGACACAGCTCAATCAGCAGGGGAATGATGTGGGGGAGCAGTATCGTTCGGCTATTTTCTATACGACTGACACACAGAAGCAGGAAGCAGAATTCCTTATCAAAGAGTTTGGCGAGAAAAAAGCGTACGACAAACCGGTTGTAACGAAGGTGGAACCTCTTGGAAAATTCTACCCTGCAGAGAACTATCATCGTGAGTATTATAATCGCAATTCAGATGCGCCGTACTGTGAGCTTGTTATCGCGCCGAAACTCGACAAATTACAAAGGAAATTCAAACAATTGCTTTCATGAGTAATTTGGTCAATAAGAAATGTGTTCCTTGCGAAGGAGATACCTTACCAGTTTCGGAGAAGTATGCTCGTGAAAAGCTCACAGAAATTGGAGGTCCATGGACACTTGTCGGCGCGCAACTGATAGCCGCATATTCCTTTAAAGATTTCAAAGAGGCGTTTGCGTTTGTGAGCAAGGTTGCGGACATCGCAGAGCAGGAAGGGCATCACCCCGATATCAGTGTTTCCTATAACCGTGTCGAGCTCATCCTTACCACGCACGCCATTGGCGGTCTTTCCGAGAATGATTTCATTATGGCCGCGAAGATAAATACACTTTAGCGTTACGGACCAGAGCGTAAAAAGAAAGCCGCCTTATGGGGCGGCATGTTCTTGGTGTACTGGTTTTGGTGTCGTGACCGAGCGAAAGAACGCGGCATCATAGGTATATTTCACCTTTCCCTCAAATTTGAGCAGAAAGGTCTCGCGCGATTGAATCCATATTTTGACGATGGTCAGCTCGTCTTGGGTCTCAATTAATCCTTTCGTGTTGTCCACTCGCTTGCAAAAGTTCGGGTCTATGGGGACGAATTTAGGCACCACCTTATCTCCTACCTTAAACGGTGTGGTCATACGTAAGTCTCCTTTCTCTCCTGAATCCTACCCCAATATGGAAAAGCGTCAATACTTAGTCGGCAAGTACGATAAGCTTCTTCCCGTTCGTATAGGCGCTACCGCCTTCTGTAGAAAAAGATTTTTCCTCATGTTTTTCTCGGCATATGACCGTGCCTTTTTTGAGAATGGTGAGCAGTGGCGCGTGGTGGTCGAGCACACTAACTTCTCCGTCGACACCTGGCAGGGTGACTGAGTGAGCCTCACCTTCATACAAGGTTTTTTGTAAGTTGTAGATGTGGACTTTCATAGGTACGTATCAGCAGATTTATCTGCTTTTTACTTCGTCAATACCGCCGGCCATATAAAACTTGTCTTCGGGGATATGGTCACAGCGCCCATCGATAATTTCTTTGAACCCCTGAACGGTGTCGGTTCGAGAAACGTACTTACCCGGTCGTCCGGTGAACGCCTCGGCAACGAAGAATGGCTGAGAGAGAAATCGTTGAATCTTTCGAGCGCGTTCAACCAAAAGCTTGTCTTCATCCGACAGTTCTTCGATACCGAGAATGGCAATGATATCCTGGAGGTCTTTGTAGCGTTGAATAATGCGTTGTACTTCGCGCGCGACATTGTAGTGCTCGTCTCCGACAAGAGCCGGAGTAAGTGCTGTTGAGGAAGAATCAAGCGGGTCGACGGCCGGATAAATACCAAGTTCGGAGAGTGGGCGTGAGAGTACGATAGTTGAATCAAGGTGCGCGAAGCTCGCGGCCGGGGCAGGGTCGGTGATGTCGTCAGCCGGGACGAAGATTGCCTGCACCGAGGTAATGGAACCTTTCTTTGTTGAGGTGATGCGTTCCTGAAGCTCTCCCATTTCAGAGGCGAGGTTTGGCTGATAGCCCGCGGCTGAAGGCATACGGCCGAGAAGTGCCGAGACTTCGGAGCCGGCTTGTGTGAAGCGGAAGATGTTGTCGATGAAAAGGAGCACGTCCTTTCCTTCTTTGTCGCGAAAATGTTCTGCCATGGTGAGGGCGGCGAGTGCAACGCGGAGACGTGCCCCGGGGACTTCATTCATTTGGCCGAACACCAGTGAGGTCTGCGCGAGCACACCAGAATCTTTCATTTCGTGATAGAGGTCGTTTCCTTCACGAGTTCGCTCTCCGACACCGGCGAATACCGAATATCCTTTTTGTACGGTAGCAACGTTTCGGATAAGTTCCTGGAGGAGCACGGTCTTGCCGACACCGGCGCCGCCAAAGAGTCCTACTTTGCCTCCTTTGATGAAGGGCGCGATAAGGTCGATGACTTTAATGCCGGTCTCGAAGATTTCAACGGTCGTCGACTGTTCGGTAAATTCAGGAGCTTTTCGGTGGATTGGAAGTGTCTCTTTATATGAGACGGCGCCAAGTCCGTCAATCGGTTCGCCGAGGAGATTAAACATACGGCCGAGGATTTCTTTACCGACAGGTACCGTGATAGGTTTGCCCGTGCTCCTGACCTCAGTTCCGCGTTTCAAACCCTCGGTTGGTCCCATAGCAACGGCGCGGACCTGTCCGCCACCAAGCTGTGAGGCCACCTCAAGCACGGTTTTCTTACCGTCCTTGTCGGTGAGTTCAAGTGCGGTGTTGATGATGGGCGGTTCGCCACTGAATTCGACGTCGACAACAGGTCCGATAATCTGTACTATTTTCCCTTTCATAAAATATTCTTAGCCGAAGCTTGTAAGTTAGTTTGATAAGGCCTCTTTACCGGCGGTAATCTCGGTCAATTCCTTGGTAATGGCTGCCTGGCGAGTTTTGTTATATTGAATATTGAGTTTCTCGACGAGTTCTCCGGCGCTGTCCGACGCATTTTTCATTGCAAACATTCTCGACGAATGCTCGGAAGCATTTCCTTCAAGAATTGCGTGGAAGACTTGGACGGCGAGCAGTTGAGGTAGGATTACGGAAAGTGCTTGGGTAGGTGACGGCTCGAATATAAGTTCTTCCGCCGACGTATCAGCTGTTTCGAATGAAGCGGGGATATTAGCGTATTTACCACGCAGGGGTTCGATGCCGGCGAGGATTTCGTTCAAGGTATGTTCGGTGAAAGGGAGAAGCGTGCGAACAACCACTTCTTGTTTGAGAGCTGAGAGAAAATTAGTGTAAACGATAACCACCTCGTCGCACTCTCTGCTCATAAAGTAATGAATGATAGCATCTGAAATGAGGCGAGTCTCATCTAGTGCCCCATAGTCTCCTGCACCAAGGAATTCTTGTGTAATCGACGCATGACGACGTCTGAAATAGTCGCGCCCCTTCTTTCCGACCGTAATGAGCAATGTCTTTTTATCTGATTTTGCAATGACTTGCTCGGCGCGTTTGATGACATTTTGATTGAATGAACCGGCAAGTCCTTTATCGGAAGTAATCACCACAAGTCCTCGAACATTGATTTCACGTTGCTCCATGAGGGGCGACACCTCGCCTGTTTCTAAGGCACTTTTCTGTATCGAGCGTAGCAGTGAGAGGGCCGAGAGGGCGTACGGTCGCGCGTTTAGGGCAAGCATTTGGCTACGGCGCATCTTTACGGCAGAGACAGCTTCCATCGCTTTCGTCATCTGACGGATGTTTTTGGTAGAGCGTATGCGGTTTCGTAATGCTCGTGAGCCGGCCATATTCTATTTGTTGAAATAATTCTTCGTGAAATCATCGAGTGCTCCGCTGAGCGCGCTATCGACTTCTTTTGTAAGCTCTGCGGTGCTGCGTAAATCTGAAAGGATAGTCGCGTTCCTCTCCTTAAGAAAGGTGAGCAATTCTTTTTCGTAGCGCTTTACGTCGGCCACGGCGACCGTATCAAGGAACCCTTTAACCGCCGAATAGATAGAGATGACTTCTTCTTCAAACGGCATGTGTGCATATTGGTCCTGTTTCAGGAGCTCGGAGAGACGTTTGCCTCGCTCGAGTTTCTGTTTTGTCGAGGCATCAAGGTCTTGGCCGAATTGCGCGAAGGCGGCAAGTTCACGATATTGCGCGAGCTCAAGACGCATGGTACCGGCCACTTTCTTCATTGCTTTTGTCTGCGCTGACGAACCAACGCGCGAGACCGAGAGGCCGACGTTGAGAGCCGGTCGCGTGCCTTGATAGAAAAGCTCCGGTTCGAGATATATCTGACCGTCGGTGATAGAAATGACATTGGTTGGAATGTAGGCAGAGACGTCGGAGAGTTGTGTTTCGATGATGGGCAGTGCCGTTAGAGACCCGCCACCATATTCTTTTCCGAGTCGTGCGGCGCGTTCCAAGAGACGAGAGTGGAGATAGAAGATGTCTCCCGGGTATGCTTCGCGTCCCGGTGGTCGACGGAGAAGGAGTGACATTTCTCGGTAGGCCGCCGCGTGTTTTGAGAGGTCGTCGTAGACGATGAGGGCGTCGCGTCCTTGGTCCATAAAATATTCTCCAATCGCGGCTCCTGTATACGGAGAAAGAAATTGAAGCGGAGCCGGACTTGATGCGGAGGCGGTGATGACGATGGTGTACTCCATGGCGCCCGACGTCTTAAGCTTTTCAACAATTTGTGCAACTTTAGATTCTTTCTGGCCGATAGCGACATAGATACAGATGACCGGTTTTCCATCGCGAACATCTTTACCTTGGTTGATGATGGTGTCGATAGCGATTGCGGTTTTACCGGTTTGACGGTCGCCAATGATAAGTTCGCGTTGCCCGCGACCGATAGGTATCATGGCATCGATGGCTTTAATGCCTGTCTGCAGTGGCGTGTTGACTGATTGTCGGGTAATGACGCCGGGAGCAATTTTCTCAAGAGGATAACGCTTCATAGCCTCGGTCTTAAGGGAAGGACCGCCGTCGATTGGATTACCAAGTCCGTCAATGACACGCCCGATAAGCGCATCAGAGACGGGGACAGAGAGAATATTACCCGTACCTTTGACCGTTTGACCCTCTTTCACTTTTGTTTTATCTCCGAGGATGACGGCTTTGAGCGTATGCTCTTCAAGGTTGAGTGCTTGACCGAGCACTGGTGCGCCGTCCGTTTCAAACTCCAAGAGTTCGGAATACATGGCCTGTGAAAGACCTTGAATTTCTGCTACACCGTCGCCAACCCGTGTCACGGTACCCACGTGCTCTCGAGAAGCTCCTGCGGAAAGTCCCGAAATCTCCTCTTTCAATTGTTGTATGATAGTGTCCTTGTCTGTCATGGTGTTGTGATTACTGAGTAAGCGTACTCTTAAGTTTCGAGAATCGACGTGCGAGCGTGTTATCTATGCGCCAGTCACCGATTTGTATACGCACTCCTGCGCCGATGCCTGAATCCGTTTTTTTAACGAGTTGAATGTGGTGTCCGAGTTCTCCTGCGACAGCCGCAATATCCACACTGTCTTTTTCGGCAACCGTGATTTCTCCCATAACAATCCCTTTTCTCGTATTCCACTCTGTAACAATACTGCGTTCGATGTCACGTCTTAGTCCGAGCTGGCCGTTTGCTGAGAGTTTTTTAACAAATGCATGTACGGTTTCTCGAATCATCGAAGGTTTTTCTTCGATAAGGTCGCAAAGCGCTTTCGCATATTGTGCAGAAGTGTATTTCATCGTGTTATGACCGTTTTGCTTTCTCGATTGCCTGAGAAAGTAGCTTATCTTTCGAGTTTTTATCGAGTATGTCACCGACGGTGCTTTCAAGAGCTATGGCGATTGTGGCGCCGAGTTCTCGTTTGAGTTCTTGGCGAAGCCGTTCGTGCTGTTCTTGTATCTGTTTCTCGCCACGTGCGACAAGTTGTTTTGCCTGTGCTCCTGCCTCGGTAACAATGCGTTCAGAGGTTCGCTTCGCGTCCTCCTCGGCGCGTTTAATAAGCGCACTCGATTCCTTACGAGCCTCAGCGAGGGCGTCATTTTTTGTGGTCTCGATACTTTGGATGCGTTTCTCTATCTCTTCAGCGTACTGATTTGCCCGCTCCACTTCTCTTCGTCGCTTTTCGAGCATGGTGATAATCGGTTTGTACGCAAATTTCTGCAATAGCAAAAGGAGGACAGCGAAGTTGATAATTTGTGCTGCCAGAATCTTGGCGTCTATACCGAGGTTCGAGAAGAGCTCTACCACAGCGGATTAGACGAACTTGATAATGAGCGCGACAACGAGCGCGTAGATAGCAATGGCTTCAGCGAACGCGATTGCGAGAATCATCGCCGTCTGGATTTTCGGAGCAGCTTCAGGGTTGCGCCCGATAGCTTCCATGGCCTTGCCGGCCAACATTCCGATACCGATACCCGGGCCGATGGCGCCAAGTCCGATAGCGAGGGCTGCTGCGATATTAGTCAAATTCTCCATATGTTATTGCTTATATTGATAATCGAGGAGACAAAAATAGGGGCATGATGCCTCATGACCCACAGCATACTATATATAGGTGCATTTTCAAGCCTTCGTAGGGTGTTCTGATGAAGTATAATTGAGTCATGATAACGCCGGAACTCATTGACTATATCAGGCAACGAAAGCAGTTTGGAATCACCAAAGAAGGCATTGTTCTCGCGCTACTTTCGGTTGGATGGAGTATGGAAGATATCAACGCAGGGTACGCACGCGCCGAGAGCCCTGATGGTTTGCCGAAGCCTCCGCCTCCTCCGGTAGGAAATTAATGTCCTTCAGCTCGCGTAAACATCGAGAAGGCAACCATCGCAAGAACGGCGAAAATAGCCGCTTGGATAAGTCCAACGAAAAGTTCTAGTCCGAGAAAGGGCACTGTAGCGATGAGGGGGACGAGTGAGCCAACGATAATGAGAAGCACTTCGCCTGCGAAGATGTTTCCGAAGAGACGGAACGAGAGCGAGATGATTTTTGAAATCTCACTGACGATTTCAAGGATGCCGGTGAAAAAAGCGATAGGACCCTTGAACGTGATGAATTTGCCGAGATGGTGCTTTGCGCCGACCGTGATGAGTCCGTAGAGATGCGAAAGCGTGACGACAATAAGCGCAAGGGCGAGTGTCATATTGAGGTCTGAGTAAACGGAACGAAAGAGAGGAACGAACGTCTCATGGCCGTCATGGATTTCACGAACTCCGATTGAACCGATGCCTGGCAGAATGCCCGCCCAGTTTGAGAGCAAGACAAAGAAGAAGATAGTTGCGGCGATAGGGAAGAAGCGGATAGCAACCTCACGGCTTCCGGCGATGGTTTCAAAGAAGTTAAGAAGGCCTTCGATAACCATTTCCGCGAGGTTTTGGAGTCTCCCCGGATTTCTCTTGAGTTTGCCAGATACGATGATGGAGCCAATGATAAGCACGAACATTACAAGCCACGCGGTGAGCATGGTGTTGGTTACGGGTAGTGGGCCTAGGTGGAAGAGAATGTCTGCTTTTATGCCGATATGCTCCATCGTGCGGACATTTTACCCTATTTCAATATTTTGGCCACTTTGCGGTAGATGAGATAGGTCGAGCTTGTTGCAGCTATAACGACACCTGCGACGAGAAGCCAAGGTGATGTATTGAAGTATCTGTCGGCGAAACGGCCAGCGAGCGCAAATACAACAAGTGGGATGGCAATTTGCCAACCAAGTTCGAAGGCAAGGGTCCACGCGTTAAACATTTTCTGATTATCATTCATACTCCTAGCATACCGTTTTGCCGAATAAAAAACATCCGTTCGCCGTGGCGAACGGATGTTTTCAAAGGTTCAGAGTTTTAGCCGAGGGCTGAGGTAATGACCTCTTTCGGCACTGAGGCAGTCTTCTTAAGTGCCGCTTTAATAGCGTTTCCCGTCTTTCCACCGATTTCTGTTGCAGCTTCAAGTGCTCCAGAAACAGCTTCTTTGGCGGCCATGGTAGTGTCAGCGCCAAGTGAGCCAGCTTTCGCGACAGCACTTCCAAGAATGCTTTCGACTGCGGAAGCGGTGTCACCACCTACTTCAGCGACACCGGCGATTGCTCCGCGTACGGCACCTTTTGTTGCCATAACGACGTCGCCACCGACATTTTGTGCCCCTTCAATAACACTTTCAGCGACAGCTGCTGCGCCGTCAACAACAGAGGTTGTTGTTCCAGTAAGTGCCGTAACAGCACCTTTTGCAACTGATGCAACCGAGCCGACTGTCTCCTCAGTGAGAGAGCCAGCGCTTTTGATTGTGTCGCCGACCGTTTTTGTTACCGTATCGCGGAGTGCTCCGATGACATCCTCTGCTCCGGAAATTGCGGCAATCACCGCACTTTTCGCTTCATTGATGATGTTTTCCAGCATTGTTCTTAATTATTATTTACTAAAGACTTTTTCAGTATAGCAGAGTGGTTCTGAAGTCAAAGAGGGTGGTGTGGAGTGTTGCTGGACGCATGTAGCAGTACTACCATCCCCTCAATTTGTGAGTATTTGGTATACTTTAGGTATGAAATCATCTGAGATAGCCGAAACACTTAAATTTATAGATAAAAAGATTGCTTATCCTGACATTTACTCTATAGAAGGAGCGTCAACCAACCCTGAGGTTACTGTGAACGGGAAGAAGGTACTCATGTTCTGCTCTAATAATTATTTAAGCATTGCAACCGATTCTCGCATTAAGGAGGTGATGAGGGGGGCTGTCGAAAAATATGGGATGGGTTCAGGTGGGTCAAGGCTTGTATCAGGGAATATCGATATACAAGCTGAACTTGAGGCAAAAATAGCTCAGTTTAAAGGGGTAGAAGATGCTATTACATTTTCGACGGGTTATATGGCGAATACCGGAGTTATTCCAGTTCTACTGAAACCTCCGACTACTTCTTTTTTCGGGTATATTAAGGATAAGACTTTTCTTAGAGACGCTAGTCTTGTCCTAAGTGATGAATTAAATCATGCGAGCATTGTAGACGGTGTACGTTTATCGAAAGCAGAAAAAATAGTTTTTAGGCATAAAGATACGGCCGGACTAGAGGAGGCGCTGAAAACATCTCGTGGATACAAAAGGAAGCTCATCGTTACTGACGGAGTATTTAGTATGGATGGAGATATTGCACCCTTGTCCGACATCATGAACCTTGCTAAAAAACATGATGCCGTGGTTATGGTTGACGACGCTCACGCTACGGGCATTCTTGGAGAACACGGGAAAGGCACCGCAGAGCATTTCCATTTAACAGAAAATCCCGATATTTCTATGGGGACGTTCACGAAAGTTTTTGGAGGGGTAGGAGGATTCGTCGCCGGTTCCAGAGATTTGATTAAATACCTCCGAGTTACCGCACGAACATATATTTTTTCAGCGCCAATACCTCCCGTTATCGCGACAGGTCTTATAAAGGCGATTGATATAGTTGCGTCAGAGCCAGAGCGCCGGAGGAAGCTGTGGGAGAATATAACGTATGCTCACGCAGGTCTCCGAAGTAAGAATTTAAATATTTTAGAAAGTGAGACTCAAATAACCCCTATTCTCATTGGGGACGAGAAAAAAGCGATTAATGTTTCAAGGCGCCTTCTTGAATTAGGATGTTTCCTTCCTTGTGTTCGTTGGCCTGCCGTTGCGAGGGGTGCTAGCAGATTGCGGATGACTCTTATGACTGACCACACGAAAGAACAAATAGACGCGCTTATAGGCGCTCTTGAAATCGTGAAGAAGGAGTTCAAGTTTTAATCCATGTCTCTTTTAAATCGATTTAAGGAGATAAGGAGTCGAAGCGGACTTACCTTTTTTGATACTCATATTCATACCCACGAAGTCTTAGGTGTTATGGGGAAGGCAGGTTCTTTCTCGAGAAACTATTCCGCAAGTCTTTTAGAGAGGTTGAATTTTAACAATTTCTCTCTCACCATCCTCGGTCTTCTCTTTCGAATTACACCGTTTTATATTCGTTCTGAGATACGAAAGAAATTTCCCAGTTCCGAGGATTCACTAGTGCGCGCTTTAACTGATGCATCGATAGACAAAGCTACCCTTGTCCCGATTAATCCAAATGTCTCCCCGCGCTCTCTCTATGAGGATTTCTCTTCAGAAGATTTTGTACGACTTGGTTCTCCTGATTTCTCGCTCTCTCTTGAGTCTCTCAATCAAGATTTAGAAATCCAATTAACGCAATACTCTATTGTCGGGATTAAGTTGCATCCAAACATACAATCCTTTTTTCCTCACCCTGGAAAGAACGCAGATGTTTTAAGAGAGAAATTAGATTTAATTTACCGATTTGCCGAGAAGCATAAACTGTATCTGCTGATTCATGGAGGTATTTCTTATGTTCCAGCGGGAGGGGGATTTGAGTTGCGAGAATACGGAACAATCAGCAACTTCTTCGATGGAGGTATCTTTTTTCTAGGTAAGCTTTCCGTTCCTGTTGTGATAGCTCATTTGGGAATTTATAATGAGAGTAATCCTCGCTGGGACCTAATAGAGAAGATTATGACGTATCCCAATATCTATTTTGATACAGCGGGAGTCAATCCGAAATATATTGAGAGGTTCCTCAAGAAGGGGGGAGTTTCCAAACTCTTGTTCGGTTCTGACGCAATGTATTTTAATATTCGACACAGTGTTGAGTCGGTACTCAATGTTTTATATAGATATTCCAAGGTCGATTTTGAAAAGAATGTAATTTCTGTGTTTAGCAAGACCTATACAGATTATATCTGTAAGAAATAATGCAGTACGTAATATTATTCTTCAGTATTGTAAATTTACTATTAGGAATCATCATCTGGATTCATAGTAAGCATGAACGAGAGACAGTAACCTTTCTTTCGTTCGCTTTTCTCTCGAGTCTTTGGACATTCAACAACTTCTATCTCCGAATTCACCCCGATATTATTTCACTGAGGGCGTCCTACGCTTTAGGGTTTGTTGTTGCAACGTTCGGGTTGATATGGACATACTTCTTTTTAAAGAAAAATCTCCCTATTTTTGTAAAATATTTCATGCTTCCTTTAACGGGAGCTTTCTTTGTGGTTGCGCTTTTTTCAGATCGAATTGTTCGTGAGCTGTACTCTGTAGAACCTTTTGGATATGAGGGAGTTCTTGGTGATTGGTTTATTGCGTACTCGCTTTATTTCGGCTTAGTCATTTTGCTCATCCTCTACAACTTTTTCCATCAACTTGTTATTGAAGATGATTCCGCAAGACGAAGTCAGATACAGTATGTGTTAGGAGGCGCAACGGTATTCGCTATAACCTCCTCGATAGTTAGTTTTGTCATCCCGACATTTTTTAACACACTACGTTATACAATTTTCGACAACTTCAGCTTTTCAATATTTTTAGCGAGCATTGTCTATGCCATTCTTCGATTCAGACTATTCAATATCCGTGTACTGGTAACAGAAATCTTTGTTTTCTTACTGTGGACCCTTATCTTAATTCGAGCGACAACGTCCGGTGATTTGAGGGATGCGGTCTTAAATGTTGGACTGCTGGTGCTCTCGGTACTTATAGGCATCTTTTTGATTAGGAGTGTGTTGCAGGAGGTGAAGCAACGCGAGCAGATTGAACGATTGGCTAAAGATTTGACGGATACGAATGAACGACAGGAGAAACTTATTCATTTCATTGGACATGAGGTGAAGGGGTATTTGACGAAAGGTGAGTATGCGTTCGCTGAGTTGATTGACGGTGATTACGGTGAAATAAATCCGGACGCGAAGATTCTTGCCACGAATGCTCTTGCTGAGGTGCGGAAGGGGGTTTCGGCGGTGACAGATATTCTCAAGGCGGCAAACCTTAAACGTGGCACGGTTTCGTATAATAAAGAGAAAACTGACCTTAAAGCGCTCTTAAAGGAAGAAATTATCAAGCTTAGACCGTCAGCAGAAGAACGAGGTCTTGCACTTGAGACAAGTTTTAATGAAGAGCAGAAATATATGGTGCGTATAGACCGCACGCAATTCGCTGAGCACGTCATACGCAACCTCATCGACAATTCAATCAAATACACTTCGAAGGGGAAGGTTATGGTGCGACTTGCGCAGGCGGGTAGTAAGGTTCTATTGGTTATAAAAGACACAGGGGTTGGTATCACTGATGAAGATAAGGAACATCTCTTTACTGAGGGAGGTCATGGGAAAGATTCAATTAAAATAAATGTGCACTCAACCGGGTATGGGCTCTATATCGCTAAAGAAATTGTCGAGGCTCATGACGGCTCCATTAAAGGGGAGTCTGAGGGGAAGGGAATGGGCTCAACGTTTACCGTCGAATTACCTGCAGTTACCTCATAATTTCATGGTATAGTAGTGTCCATGGAAAGAACCCATATTGGGGATTTGAAGGAATATATTGGCAAAGAGGTGACCATTGCCGGATGGGTGGATGTGCGTCGTGACCACGGCAAGCTTATTTTTATCGATTTGCGCGATGCGTCGGGTAAGGTGCAAATGGTCGCACTTCCGAATCACAAAGAGGCGCATGTGACGGCCAACATGGTTCGTTCTGAATGGGTGATACAGGTTTCCGGTAGAATAAACAAGCGTCCTGAAAAGATGGTCAATGCGCATGAGCCGAACGGGACTATCGAGCTCGAGATACTTTCGATTTCAATTCTTAACGAAGCGAATACACCACCTTTTGATGTACAGAGTGATGGAAAAGAAATTGGAGAGGAACATCGGTTGCGTTATCGCTACGTAGATTTGCGACGTTCTCGGCTCCAGAAGAACATTCGAAATCGTGCCAAGATATTGCGATTTGTCCGTGAACAGTTCTCGGAGCATGGTTTTGTTGAAATTGAAACTCCACTTCTCTCGGCAACAACACCCGAAGGTTCGCGCGATTATGTTGTGCCGTCTCGTATTGAGAATGGAAAGTTTTACTCACTCCCGCAATCACCTCAGCAATATAAACAGCTTTTGATGACGGCGGGGTTTGAGAAGTACTATCAGATTGCGCGCTGTTTTCGTGATGAGGATACGCGCGGTGACCGTCAACCGGAATTTACTCAGCTCGATATGGAGATGAGTTTTGTCGGACGGGAAGATGTCATGATGCTCAATGAAGAGATTATGATTGCGCTCGTACAAATGCTTTACCCCGAGAAACGAATCCAAGAAGTACCGTTCCCGCGACTTACCTACAAAGAGGCGATGGAGAAATACGGAAGCGATAAACCTGATTTACGTTCGGATAAAAATGACCCAAACCTACTCGCGTTTTGCTGGATTATTGATTTTCCGTTTTTTGAGAAAGATGAAGATAGTGGAGGGTGGACGTTTTCACATAACCCTTTTTCCGCACCAAAACCCGAGCATATGGAGCACCTCCTCTCAAAAAAGGACGTTGCACATATTTTGACCACGCAGTATGACCTTGCGCTCAATGGAGCCGAGGTCGCGGGTGGCAGTATTCGTAACCATCGTCCGGAGGCACTTAAAGCGGTGTTTGAAATAATGGGATACAGTAATGAGCGTATTGAGAAAAGCTTCGGGCATATGCTTGCCGCGCTTGCGTCAGGTACACCTCCTCATGGAGGCATTGCGTGGGGATTTGACCGACTCGTTATGATTCTTGAGAACGAACCGAATATTCGCGAAACTATCGCGTTTGCGAAAACCGGCGAAGGTCGTGACCTCTTGATGGGGGCACCTTCGGAAATTGAAGCCGCTCGCCTCAGAGAACTTGGCTTAAAACTCGACGATACGAAGAAGAAGTAAGGAAAAGAAAAACCCGCCGAGCCCTATTGCTCGGCGGGGCGTGTACAGGATGTTTTCCTGCAACTACCAACACTATCGGGGTGCTGGGTTTCGGTGTTCCCACGGTGCGTTGCTGACTCGAATCGCAACGCTTTATGGGAAAGATAGTATAGTCTCAGTTGCATAAGAAGTCAAGGGGCACTATATTGGGCCTATGAATAAGGACTTTGGAGAGATGGGGCGTGTTGCCCAAGCGGTGAAGGATGGTGAGATTGCTGTCATTCCTACCGATACCATATATGGAGTTGTGGCGTCGGCTTTTAACCCCGTGGCGGTAGAGAAATTGTATCTTCTTCGACACCGGAAGCCTGAAAAGCCATTCATTGTACTTATCGCAGACGTACAGGAACTTGCAAGATTCGGGGTGGAAATCAGTTCGGAGCTTATGCATTCTCTTGCTCGTGTGTGGCCCGGTCCCGTGAGCGTTATCTTTTCTTGTCCGGGTGAAACGCTCTCCTATTTACATCGTGGGTCAGGTTCACTGGCCTTTCGAGTTCCAAAGCCGGAATGGTTGAGGAGGTTTCTTGAGATAAGCGGGCCACTGGTGGCCCCGAGTGCGAATTTCGAGGGAGAACCGCCCTCGCACACCCTCAAAGAAGCAAGAAACTACTTTTCGAGTAGTGTCGAGCACTATTTCGACGGGGGAGTTATGGACGGAAATCCTTCAACACTCGTACGTTATGAACGAGGGTCATTCTCGATACTACGTCATGGGGCGGGAGATTCCCTTCTTGGATAGAGTTATACACAGTTGCACTCGATACGAACCTCTATATAATTTTCGCATTAGTAAAAGTAACGGTTGCATACTACATTTTACGTATGACGCATTACGTATGCCCCGGTGATTGCGGAGGCGAATCTGGGAAAGTCGGTCTTTGCGAAAGCGAAGGTTGTACTCGCGAAGGAGATGCACTTATCGAATGCGATTGTGATGACGGGCTACATAAAGGAGTTCTCGATGACTCTCAGGAGCCTGATGTCGAAAGCATGGATGACGAAGATGATTTCTAAGCGATTGTCGTAATCAAAAACCCTCCGTCGTGGCGGAGGGTTTTTTATACAAGATTCACTTAGTGTCTTTAAGGGAGAGCGTGCGCAGGGCACCGTAGAGCATGAGCATGCCGAGCACGAGAAAGAGATATTGGATACCGATAAACGGGAGCAGTAGTGTTGCTATGGCAGGACCGACAAGGTAGGCCCATGGACGAGTCGTCCTGAAAAAACTGATAAGTGAGACGTCACGGTCACTTACGTGTTTGAAGAAATACGATTCCGTCATGATTTCCACCGTGCTAGCGCCGATACGGCTTGCGAACAAGACTGAGGTCCACACAAGGAAGCCTGCGCCGACAAGGAATGACATCGCACTTGTGGTAAAAGCCATAATGATAAAACCGGCAATTAAGAGCTCTTTCTCTCCGAGCCATCGGTCGGCAATTCGGCCAAGTGGACGCTGGTCAAGAATGAATGGCAAAAGCATGATTCCGAACATAAGCGTGATTTCTTTCCATTCGAATCCGATATGGTTGTGGAGATAGATGGGCATGTAAATAACCATCCATGAATAAAAGAATCGGAGAAGGAAATCGAGCGTAAAGATTTCCATGACGGCTTTGTGGCGCCGCACGGTCTTGAGTATTTTGATAATGGGCACTTCGTGGTAGCGTGAGTCTTTGAATTTCTTGAATATGAAGATAGTTAGGACGAGGAGGATAATTGCTGAAGCAGCAGACGCAAGGAAGACCGTCCCGAAATAATCATCAGTGATGAGAAATCCCGCGAGTGGTTGTGAGAGTACGAATGCGGTGTTGATTGAGACCAGGAACGAACCGCGGATTTCGCCGGTTACCATGTCGCTTGAGACGTGCTCAACGAACACATCGTAGACAAAAGCGACCACGGTCGCGCTTAGGTAGCTTAGGATAAACGCACCGACCACGAGTAAGGGGGCTTTCAGGAGGGCCATAATAACCGCTCCGCTTATGCTGAGAAGAAGCGTCGTCGTTGCGATTTTAATATTTCCAAAACGACGCATGAGTCTCGGGAGGATGGCGAATGCCGTGATGGTGAGCGCCGATGAAAAGACATAAATCCACCCGATGAATTTCTCGGGCATGAATTGACCAAGGAAGGTCGAGGCGACGTAGGTAGGAAGGGCGATATGAAGGCCGAGCAGGAATCCAAGGAAATAAATCAGCACTGATGGCCGTTTTACTGCCGTGTGAAGTGTCATAGGATTACACTCCTATGATAACAGGAATTACGATAGGTCGCTTTGCCGTTTTTTGCATCAGGAATCGGCTTACGTTGTCGGTGACACGGTCTTTAACGATTTCGAAGTCGATGGGGTGCATACCTGCCGTGATATCCTCAATTGTCTTTTTGATGATGAGTCTTGTTTCCGAGAGGAGCTGTTGCGATTCTCGGAGGTAAACGAATCCGCGAGAGATAATATCCGGAGATTTTTTGAGTTTTCCGTTTTGACTCGACACACTGGCGATGATGACGAACATACCGTCTTGAGCGAGCATTTGGCGGTCACGAAGGACCACTTCCTGTACGTCACCGACTGAGAATCCGTCTACGAGGACAAGTCCCCCCGGAGCTTTCTCTTTCCGTAACGTTATCTTTGTTCCGGTAGGGTCAATTTCAATGAGAGAGCCGTTATCAGGTACGATAACGTTTTCTTTTGGTACGCCAATTGATTGGGCAAGTTCGGCATGCTGACGGAGCATGTAATGGTTTCCGTGGAGCGGGATGAAGAACGAGTAGTCTATTTGTTCATGAATCCATTTGAGCTCATCTCGGTTGCCATGACCTGACGCATGAACGTCTGAATCAAGATAGGTGATAACTTTTGCCTCGGAACGATACAAGTTGTCTTTGAGCTTCACCACTGAAGCATGGTTTGTCGGAATAATTGAGGACGAGAGAATGATGGTGTCTGTTGGGCGAAGACGTACATGTTTATGTGTTTTGTTTGCAATGCGCATAAGTGCCGCAAACTCTTCTCCTTGCGCGCCTGTGACAAGCATGAGGAGACGGTCGGGCGGATAATCTTCAATGGATTCGATAGGGACAATGTTTTTTACCTCAAGAAGTTTGAGCGTTTTTATAATCTCAAGATTCGTCTTCATGCTACGGCCCTCGACCGCAACATATTTACCGTACTTTTCCGCTATCTTGATAATGGCGATAATACGTTCGACTTGTGAGGCAAAGGTGCTGATGATGATACGGCCCGACGTGGCTTTGATAATTTTCTCGATATTTTCGATAACAACGTTTTCTGAGAGCGAGAAACCGTGCTTTTCAATAGAGGTCGAGTCCATCGTGAGCAGGAGTACTTTACGATTTTTGAATTGTGAGTACTGCTTCACTTCTTCCTGTGTCGGGACACCATTGACGTTGTCGACACGCACATCTTCAATGAAGACAATCTCTCCAATCGGAGTCTTAATGATAAGACCCATAGAGTCAGGGATGGTGTGCGAGATAGGAAAGGTTTCAATCGTCATCGTCTCGCTAATGCGAACCGTCTCTTTCGCTTTGAGAACCTTGATATCAAGTGGCGGGAGATGGGGGAATTCTTCTTGGCGCTTTTGTATCATGATTGCGCCGAATTGTCGTGAATAGATAGGCGGATTGCCAATCTGGGGCATGATATAGGGAATACCGCCGATATGGTCGAGGTGGCCGTGCGTGATAAAGACGCCACGCACCCTACTCTTTCGTTCTTGCAGGTAGGTGGTGTTGGGGAGGATGTAGTCGATGCCGGGAGTCCCTTCTTCTTTGAATTGAAGACCCATGTCGATAACGATGATATCGTTTTTATATTCAATTGCGGTGAGGTTGCGTCCGACTTCTTCAACGCCACCAAGCGGGATGATTCGAATCGAATCTCCTGCCGGCGGAATAGAATCCGACGGTTTTCTGCTCTGTCGATGGATTGGAGATTGTGTTTGTCGAGGTCGGCGCGGTGGCTGAGACCGACGTCCTTTTCGCGGAGGACGTTGAGGTCTCTCGTTTGGCTGTTTGGGCTCGAATTTAGCAGTCATTCGGGCGTGGTAAGGTCTGTGTCGAAACGAACGATTATTGTTCGGGGTTCGATTCGAGTCTTTGTTTTTCTTTTCGTGCATTCTAGTTACTTAGTAAGAGGGCTTATAATATGTGCTTAAAGTGAATTGTTCTCAGAGAACAGGTGCCAAATTCGGTCCGTTTCGATATACCACTCGTTGATATTGAGAAATCGGTCGGAAGGTATCGCTACAGCGCTTAGATTCACCCCTTTAATTTCCGGAGGGACTACGTAGATGAAATCAGGTGAATAAATGAATGCGGCAGGGACGTCTTTATCGAGTTCTTTAGCGAACTCTCGGTAGATATCCATGCGTTCTGAGCGTGAGCTACTTAGTCGAGCTTTCTCAAGCAGTTTGTCGGTGGTGATATTGGCGTAGAGCGCAACATTGAGTCCTGGGTCATTGCGTTGCGACGAGTGCCAAAAAGCGAATAAATCGAGGTCTCGTCCGACGATTTCACCGAAAAAAAGCGTATCGAAATCTCGAGGTCGGATGATGTTTTGTGATAGGTCCCCTGTGTCGAAAAAGGCGAGCGTGACTTTGGCGCCGATGGCCTCCCAGTTTTCTTTGATTATTTGCGCTGCAGCTTTGAGTTCCTCGGTATTTGAGGTAGCGATTGAGAATTCGAGTCTGACTTTTTGTTTTTTGATGGTTTGTTCCATAACTCCATCTTCTTCATTCGGTTTCCACCCGTTGCGCTCAAGAATATCTCGAGCTGCCCTGATGCGGGCATCGGAACTTGTTGCGTTTTCGTGTGGGAGTGTTTCTCCGAAGAGGGAGTGTGGTAGTGGACCAAAGATTGGAACACCGTAACCGCTGAGCACTTCCTCAACGATACGTTCACGGTCGAGTGCTTCATCAAGTGCGACGCGCACCTCGGAGTGTGTGAATGCCGCAACGTCGTTTTGATTGAAGAATACGGCAAAAATCCTCGGGAGTGCGACGCGCTCTACTTTAATACCAAGAGATGAGAGTGCGCGGGCTTGATACGGAGAGACACTGCTCAGACTATGGATTTCTTTTTTCTGGAGCGCTTCAATGGCCGCATCCTCATTTTGATAGAATGTGAATATAATTTTCCTGATATAAGGCTCTTCGAGAGTGTAGTCTTGGAACGGAATCAGCGTGTATGAGGATGGGATACCACCACTTGAACGTTGGATATTTTTAACGCGATACGGCCCAGACCCGACTGGTTCGATATTGTATTGGCTGAAGGTGAATTGTTCCGTTTCGACTTGTTGCCAGATGTGTGACGGGAGGATGCCGAGCGTCGTGTTTTCGAGGAATGGCGGGTAGGCCTGCGCAAGTGAGAGCGTGAGGGTATGCTCATCAATTTTTGATGCCACGACGCCCTCCCATCCTGCGCGTTTAGGGCTTTTGAGATTCGGGTCCTGAGCTTTTTTAATCGTGAAGATGATGTCGTCTGAGGTAACAGGAGTTTGGTCATGGAAAACGGCATTTTTTCGGAGATGAAAAGTATAGGTAAGGCCATCATCTGAGATATCGTAGCTTTCGGCGAGGTCTGGGACGAGCGTGCCGTCGCTTGAGACTTTTAGAAGGCCTGAATAGACGAGCGTCGTAAGGTCTCGGTCGGCATCAGAAATAGCCAAGAGGGGGTTTATAAAGCGGGGTATGCCCACAATGCCTTCAGAGAGTGTTCCTCCGGGAGCAGGAACAGGGACTGTCAGCGCGTGGCTCAGATTTGAAAGGAGGACAAATGACGAGCCGGCAAAGACAAGTGCGATAACAAAAAAGACGACTCGTTCGGTAAGCGAGAATGCGGTGACGGTGTTTGCCACCTTTTCAAAGATGGAGATACGATACCGCTTCGTTGCAATATTTTTTAATTGGTCGCTAACCACAAATGCTATTCAGAGAAAAAACGACAAATAAAGTTACGTAGTGCAGAGTAGTTTCCTTCGCGTAAGGATTTAGTTCGAGAGAAGGGCGATGAGCGCGGTGAGCGCGAACAACACACCGAACACAATGGTCGAATTGAACAAGATACGTTCAGCACCGCGTCGGGCGTGGAAGAACGAACTGAAATTCGAATTGTCGCCGAACGCACCTCCAAGTCCTGCGCTGGAGCGCTGGAGAAGTATCGCGGTAATCAAAAGTACCGACAGTACTATTTGTACATACGGAAGATAAGAGATAAGTACCTGCATTGGGAGAGAGTATAGCAGGATAATCGTAAAAGCGCAACAGCGTCGACCTTACGGTCGTTGACAGTGAAGGCGAATACCATATAATGGGTTCCGTTTTATCACTCTATGCCCAATGCTTCGTTATGTTCGAAATTGGGCTATATATATTGAAACTATGAAGAAAAAGCATTTGAAGAAAGCTAAGAACGTTAGTAAGTCTATGCACCCTGAGTTTGGTGTCCGACCGCTTGGCGATAGGGTCATTGTCAAAGAGACTGACGACAGGACGCTAAAGACCCCCGGAGGTATTATCATTCCCGATACCGTGAAGGAGGATAAAGGAACCAGACGAGGGAAAGTGGTTGCGGTTGGTTCGGGAAAGATTGAGGATGGAAAGAGAATGGCTATCGAGGTATCAGTCGGAGACACGATTCTTTTTCAGTGGGGAGACCCGATTTCTGTTTCAGGAGAAGAGTATATGCTCGTCAGTGAATCCAATATTATGGCGATTGTAGGATAAGTTTATCCGTTTTTACTTTTTACACTATGGCGAAAATTATCACGTACGGTGAAACAACACGAAAAGCGCTTTTGCGCGGTGTTCAGGCAGTTGCTGATGCGGTAAAGATTACTATCGGCCCGCGGGGCAGGAATGTGGTTCTTGAGAAGGGGTACGGAGGCCCAACCATCACGAACGACGGCGTTTCTATCGCGAAGGAGATTGTGCTCAAGGACAAATTTGAGAATATGGGCGCTGACATCATTAAAGAAGTCGCCGAAAAAACGAACGAGAATGCGGGCGACGGAACAACCACTTCAGTGGTGTTGACCTACGCCATTATTTCGGAAGGATTGCGCCAAACGTCAATGGGGGTCAATGCTATGGGCGTTCGCACCGGAATTGAAAAGGCGGCTGAAAAAGTGGTGGAAGCACTCAAGGACGATGCGAAACCGATAAAGACGAAAGAGGAAATCCGTCAGGTGGCGACCATTTCGGCGGAATCGAGAGAGATGGGAGCTATTATTGCCGAAACTATCGAGAAGGTAGGAAAAGACGGAGTGGTGACCGTAGAAGAATCACAGACATTCGGTGTTGAATCCGAAGTTGTTGGTGGGATTGAGTTTGACAAGGGATATGTATCCCCGTACCTCATCACTAATTCGGAACGTATGGAAGCCGAATACCGTGACCCGGCCATCATCATTACCGACAAGAAGATATCAGGGCTTAAGGAAGTACTTCCACTTCTTGAGAAAATTGCCCAGACCGGGAAAAAAGATATTGTGATTATTGCTGATGATGTCGAGGGTGAAGCGCTCACCACGTTTATCGTCAACAAGCTCCGAGGTAATTTGAATGTGCTTGCCGTGAAAGCGCCGGGATACGGTGACCGAAAGAAAGAGCTTCTCGGTGATATTGCGGTTACGATTGGCGCGAAAGTTATTTCAGATGATGTAGGTCTCACGTTTGAGGTGGCGGACCTTGATTCACTCGGTCACGCATCTCGCGTGGTGTCTGGTAAAGATAAGACAACGATTATCGGGGGCAAAGGCAAGAAATCAGAGGTGCAGTCTCGTGTTGGCGAGCTCAAGAAACAGCGTGAGAACGCTTCTTCGAAATATGACAAAGAGAAGCTCGATGAGCGCATTGCAAAACTTTCGGGAGGCGTTGCCGTGATTCGTGTTGGTGCCGCGACGGAGACTGAAATGAAATATCTCAAGCTTAAGATAGAAGATGCGGTGAATGCGACTAAAGCGGCCATTGAGGAAGGTATTGTGGCTGGGGGAGGTACGGCGCTTGTAAAGGCCGCTCAAACAGTTTCGAAATGGTTTGAGTCCGAAAAAATAAAGAAAGGTAAACTAATGACTCGGGAGTTTGAGACCGGATTTGCCATTGTACTGAAAGCGCTTGAGGCACCCCTGCGACAAATTGCCGTCAACGCAGGAAAAGATGATGGTTCGGTTATTGTCGATACCATTCAGAAGACAGCCGGTAATTCTGGATACAATGCGCTTACTGATGAGATGGTGGGCGATATGCTTGAGGCCGGTATCATTGACCCGGTAAAAGTTACTCGAAGTTGTGTTCAAAATGCGGCGTCTGCGGCAGCCATACTACTTACGACTGAAGCGGCGATTGCCGAAGAGCCAAAAGAAGAAAAAGCTCCAGAGATGCCACAGGGTGGCATGGGGTATTAAACGAGCGCAATCCACAGTTTTGATTGCGCCATATTTTGGGCGGGGATACAATAATACCTATGGAACGAGAAGGAGATAAAAGCGCAAAGTTTCTCTTGTTCACGGTTGGTGCAATAATCGTCGTATTCGTCTTGGCTTACGGCGTTGCTACTGGCCTGATCTTCGGATAACTCGCGCTCAATAATTCACAAGATACTCCTGTAAAATACGGGAGTGTTTTGTGATATAATTCCAACGTCGTCTTACTATAGAATCTCTAGGTAGGTACCCTTCAAAAAAATTATGACTATATTACTTGTTATTGCGGTGTTCATCGGGCTCATCTTTGTATGGGTTGTGTTCGCGTACAATCGTTTTGTCACGCTTATCAATCGTTCGAAAGAGGCATGGGCGGATATCGATGTACAGCTTAAACGTCGCTACGACCTCATCCCGAATCTAGTGAGTACCGTGAAGGGGTATGTGGCGCATGAAGCGGGAACCCTTGAGAAGGTGACGGAGGCCCGAACGGCAGCGATGGGGGCGCAATCACTTGAAGACAAGAATAAGGCAGAGAACATGCTTTCCGGTGCGCTCAAAACTCTTTTCGCGGTTGCTGAGAGTTACCCTGACCTGAAAGCGAACCAGAATTTCCTCGAACTTCAACGCGAGCTTTCTGATACCGAAAACAAAATACAGGCGTCGCGTCGCTTCTACAACGGAAATGTCCGAGACCTCAATACGGCCATCGAAATATTCCCCGGTAATATTATTGCGAACATGTTCAAGTTCGGAAAAATGGAACTCTTTGAACTTGAAGCGGGTTCGGAGGCAAAAGAACCAGTTAACGTTAGTTTCTAGAGCTATGTGGAGATAGTGTGCTGACAGTGTTGATGCCTTGCTTTGAGTGCGAGGTATTCATTCTAGCTTTGGTTAGTTCTAGAATTCCAGGCTCGTGACCTTATGGCATTTATCTCTAAAACAGACGGAGCAAAAGTCACATGGCGTGACAGCGGAGAGATACTAAAGCTCTTTCTGAAGTCGTGGGTGGTAAAAATCGGGATTGTCGGTTTTCTATGTTTTGCTCTGTATTATCACCTGTTTCTTTATTGGGACGTTTTGAACGGGTGCTATGTGCAGATTAGATTTCCCATTTCTGATTTCAACAGCACAACCATAAAGAAGGGTATCCTTTTTCTCAAGGAAAACGTACCCGGTGAATATAAGCGATTTTGTGAAAATGTCTCGGTGATAGACCCGAATACGTCATGCGGCGGCTTCGGGGGAGGGTGTTTCAGACACTTCTCGTCTCAAGATGGGGTTATTGACGTCAGTGTTCCGTATGGCTATGTTGAAGCCTCTGCAAAAGTCCTTATTCATGAGACATGCCACGTCATTCAATTCAATGAGGGGCGAGCAGGGGACGAAAACGAATGCTATGGACGCGACTCTATTCTTGAATATCGAAAGTGACAGTCGCAATCGGTTTTTCGTTCCGTGGAGAATTATATATATGATATTCTAAAAACATGGCAACTCTCTATACTGAGCAGGATAGTAATGTACGAAAAACGTGGTTTTTGATGTCGCTCTTTCTTGCGCTCATCGTAGGGCTCGGATGGTTTTTCAGCTACTACTATGATTCCTATGCCATCCTTGTTTTTGCAGTTCTCTTTAGTGTGCTTGCGAACGTAGGAAGCTATTGGTATTCAGATAAAATAGTGCTTTCGTTGACTCGCGCGAAGGAGGTGCGAAAGGAGGACAATCCGATGCTTTGGAATGTCGTTGAGAATCTTTCGATTACTGCAGGTTTGCCGATGCCTCGGCTCTGTATTGTTGACGACCCGTCGCCCAACGCATTTGCTACAGGGAGAGACAAAGAGCACGCGGCCGTTGCAGTTACAACAGGCCTTTTGTCGATGCTTGATCGCTCGGAGTTAGAGGGAGTTATCGCGCACGAACTGTCGCATATCGGCAACCGCGATATTCTCATCTCGACGATCGTGGTGGTACTTGCGGGGCTTGTGGTGATGCTCTCCGATTTCTTTTTACGCATGCAATTTTGGGGAGGCGGTCGTTCCCGTGACAGCAAAGGTAATCAAGCACAGGCTATTATGCTTATCGTAGGGCTCGTGTTCGCTATCTTAAGTCCTATCATCGCCACCGTCATACGACTTGCGATTTCGCGTAAACGAGAATTCCTCGCCGATGCGTCAGGAGCTCTCCTCACGCGCTACCCTGAAGGTCTTGCCCGCGCACTCCAGAAAATTTCTCAGTATGGAGGGAAAATGCAACGTGCGAGCCACGCGACCGCGCATCTTTTCATTGCAAATCCCTTTGGCGGAAAGAAAGGGGAGGGTGGAAGTTTGAATTTTTTCGACAGGCTTTTTCTAACACATCCGCCTATGGAGGAACGAATCCACGCCTTACTTGGCGGAAGAGAGTCGCATGGAAACTGAACTCAATAAAATAACCATAACGGATAAACTGATTGCAAAGACGATACTTCCGTTCGTGCCTCGCATCGTGACGCCGAATCACCTTACCGCGTTTCGTCTTGCCGCGACGCCATTCGTGCTTTACCTTCTCACGCTCGGAGAGTATCAATGGGGGCTCGTGCTTTTTATTATCACCGCGTTTTCCGATGCCGTAGATGGAGCACTCGCGCGCGTGCGGGGACTCGTCACTGAGTGGGGGAAGATGTATGACCCGCTTGCGGATAAATTTCTCATCGGTTCGGTTACCGCACTCATCGTCGCAAAATTCTTAGACCAATGGCTCGCACTTTCCATTATTGGGCTCGAGCTTTTTCTCATCATCGGAGCGTTTTGGAGACGACGGTATCGAAAGATAGAAATTAAGGCAAAGAAAGTTGGGAAGGTGAAGATGGTGCTACAGTCTCTTGGTGTGGGACTGCTACTGCTTTCCATTGTTCTTGGCGGGCAACCGATACTACTTGAAGCGGCACGATACACACTTATCCTCGGGCTTGCATTCGCGGTCCTTTCGCTCGTTGTGTATCGTTCAATTTAGTTGAAAGTTGTAGGGTAACAGTTTAAAGTGAGTAGCTATTGGAGGCGTCGCATAGTGGCCTAGTGCGCTCGCTTGGAAAGCGAGTATGGGGAAACCCATCGAGAGTTCGAATCTCTCCGCCTCCGAATTTGTAAAATAGATAGCTTCTGCTATCTCATTTTGCAAACAGTCGGAAGGAAGCGAAGCTTTCGGAGATTCGAAAGGCGCAGGTATATTTTCGCAGTAGCGAAAATACCGAGCCAGGGTCGTGAAAATTTTCGAGCGGTAGCGAGGAAATTATTCCTGACCGAATCTCTCCGCCTCCGAAATGACGAATTATAAGATATCGTTAGATATCTGTTTCGGCATCACGGGTTGTGAGATTTGGTGCCCAGACGAGCATTTTTGAGACGTTTGCGAACAGAAAATCTATTCCGGGTCAGGGCCAATACGTGGCGACTTGCTTTGCATTGACTTTTATTGTGTAATGTGCTACCCTTCCCATTCAGAGCGTACTAATCAAGTCCTATCGGCTTGATCGCACATTCCAAACAAGCAAAAGGAGCGACTATGTTCGAAACCATTAAGTTCGACTTTTACTCTACCCAGATGTACATCCTCTTCGAGGGCGCCATGAAAGCAAAAGAAGAGGGGAATAATCAACAAGTCTTGTTGCTTCTCCGAAAGGCGCTGAAGGCCGGTCATACGGCTTTGAGCATTCAGAGTTCGAAGGTCAGCGAGCAGCAACGGTCGGCAGTGACCAATAGAATTTCGTCCGGCCAGAAGCTCTATCAGCGAGAACTTATCGTGCAGATGCCGGAAGAAGACCGCGAACTCTTCGTGTCGGTTCTGAAGTCGTGGTCGGATATGAAAATTGTCACGATCGGAGCCAATCCTCTCGACCAGATGATCGGCATGTTCAATATCGCCAAGAATCGTCTCGATAAGGGCAATAAGGTCCTCAGTGTTATTTACAAGGGTGACCATGTGCCCGCGCCGCTTCGGGACATCATACATCCTTTCCTCGCGGGAGAGGCGACGCAGGAGGAGACCGAGAAGCGACTCGAAGAGTGTACTGTGAAGCTGAAGAAATGGATGCCGGAATTGTTTCCCGGAGAACTGCTTTCTGCGCGATGAACTCCAATCCTTAACACAAGGTCTGCACCGCTACGCGGTCGCAGACCTTTCTTTTTGTAAAGAATAATTTTGTGTGTACTCTGCGTACTCGAAACGCTTGCATTTGTATTTTGCCAAAGAAAAACTTAAAATTGTCAGTTCGAATGTATCTAATCAAGCAAATAAGGAGTTCTAGAGGTATAAAGGAATTCAAACCCAGAACAATATGAGCAATATATTTAAAACGCCCAAGGCAGTTCTAGTTACAGGATGTGCGGGTTTTATAGGAAGTAACTTTGTAAGACAATTCAGAAAAGAATTTCCAAAAACCAACATTATTGGGATAGATGATTTCCAAACCGGCAGAAAAGAAACATCTGAATCCGCTACTATTTTTTATAAAGGCTCGATTTTAGATGGGAATCTCTTGGAGAAGATTTTTTCTAAACACAAACCAGAATATGTCTTTCATTTTGCCGCATTGCCTCGCGTTTCCTATTCCATTGAACATCCACGGCATACCAGCGAGGTGAATATTATTGGAACGGTTGCCTTACTTGAGGCGTCAAAGAGGTATGGGGTGAAGAGATTTATCTTTTCGTCATCTTCTTCTGTCTATGGTGGTGCAAAGAAATTGCCCACAAAAGAGTCTGAAAATGTACCAGACCCGAAATCTCCTTATGCCGTACAGAAATACGCTGGCGAGACCTTTTGTAAAGTTTTCAGCGATTTATTTGGATTAGATACCATTTGCTTACGCTACTTTAACGTCTTTGGACCGGGGCAATACGGCGATTCACCGTACGCTACCGTTGTGTCAGCTTGGCTCGAGTCAGTCTATTTTCCAAAAAAGAAGTCAGCCTTTATTGAAGGCGACGGTAGTCAGTCACGAGATTTCTGTTACGTAGATAATGTAGTCTCGGCCAATATTCTAGCTATGAAATCAAGACGATATTTTAAGGGCGAGGTGTTGAATGTTGCTTATGGAGACCAGATAAAAATTAGTGACGCTAGGAAGCTGATAGAGCGATATACAGGAAAGAAGTTAGAGTTAGAAAAACGACCGCCAAGGTTGGGTGATGTAAAACACACCCGCGCAGACATTTCTAAAGCTCGGAAATTGATTGGCTATAAGCCACGCGTGGATTTTGAGGATGGATTGAAAAGAACGATAGAGTGGTTTAAGGAAAGGAAAAGCTAAATTGTTCTCAATGTTAGGATGGAATTCGGAGTGCAGACATTAGTGGCCATTTGGTTGCCTTTCGCTTCCGTCTCAGGTAGAGTTCCGTACGGCAGTGAACCTTCAACAAAGAAAGGAGAGCTCTATGCTCTTTCGAAAACTCTTATCGTTATTCCGTCGTCAAACCGTTGGCACTGTTCGTGAATCGGAAGACGATACGACTCAAAAAACACCTTCTAGGTGTTCTCATGGCGGGACGTCGGATAGAATTACTATGACCATTCTCGGCTCCACGTGTACTCTGGTAGGTTCTCCAATGTGTCCGGCATGTACCGAGACCTATCTCAATATGTACAGCACGATATGCGCTCGGTGTAGAGAGCCTATTCTCCCCGGAACTCCTGTGGGGCGTTCGTCTACGGGAGCACGGTACCCGTTTCTTCATTTAAGGTTTGATTGTTGTCAGACAGGAGCTCTTTATTGCGGTATGTGGGGAGAAGGATGCCTCATTTCACTTCACGAACTCAAACCGGACACCTATCCGGAAGGCACACTATCCGTGCTTGACCATACTCTCCGGACCGGCAAGATGGTCGTTGAGAATATACCTTGACTGAGGTCGAGGGTTTACCATAGCGCCGCTTCGCGGCGCTATTTTTTTGTTAGTTTATTGTAGGTGCGTTAAAATCTTATGTATGGAACAAAATCAGCGACCTCGCGTTGGTATCGGTGTGATGATACTCAAAGACGGTAAGGTACTTCTCGGTAAGCGAAAAGGTTCGCACGGCGAAGGGGAATACGCATTTCCGGGTGGACATCTTGAGTACATGGAGGGGTTTGTAGAGTGTGCGAGGCGTGAGACGCGTGAAGAGTGTGGAATTGAGATTGATACTATTCGATTCCAGCTTTTGGCAAACGTAAAAGAGTATACGCCGAAACATTATGTGCACATTGGAATAGTCGCAGAGTGGAAAAGTGGTGAGCCGAAAGTTCTCGAGCCGGAAAAAGTCGAGTCGTGGGGCTGGTACGCACTCGATGAGCTTCCAAAACCACTCTTTGCAACAATTCCGAATCATATCGAGGCCTATACGTCGGGCAGGAATTTCTGGGATGCGTAACGTACATGAATAGGTAAGGGATTCGGCTGGGAGTCAACCTTCTTTTTTGGTACACTAATTGAGTTATTAATTTTAGAAGATATTCTCATGGGAAAGACCATTACGGTATTTTTAGTTATTTTAATTGTTCTTGTCGGCGGTTACTTCGTGTTTACGGGTGATAAAGAGGAACAAGCACCAGTCGAAAGCCTTGGCCAGGTCACAGAGGAAGGTGAGGCTTCGGGAGCGACTGATATGGTTGCCGAAGACAGTGTGAAGACGTTTGAAGTTGCCGGTACGAACTTTAAATATTCAGTCGAAGAAATTCGCGTCAAGAAAGGGGACACGGTTCGTATCGTGTTCACAAGCGAGAGCGGGTTCCATGATTGGGTGGTGGATGAATTCGATGCGCGCACGAAACAGCTTCAGGCTCCGGGCTCAGAAACCATTGAGTTTGTTGCCGATGAGGTGGGTGAGTTCGAATACTACTGTTCAGTCGGTCAGCACCGAGCGAATGGTATGGTGGGAACGCTTATCGTAGAAGAATAGAAAGAGGAGATGTAGTCCTCTCAAAACAGCGCCGTTTCGGCGCTGTTTTGTTTTAGGTATAATGACGGCACATGTTCAAACGTCTGAATAGTTATATTGATTCGGTCACGATGTACCGACTTATCTTTTACGCGCTGTCGATTCTTGCGATTTTTGCTCTGTTGTTTGGGTTCTTAGGAGTTATTCCGTTTAGTGGCTCAAGTCTTTCGCTTTCGCTCGCCACTCTCTTTTTCGTGTGTGTGGTGAGTAATCGTTTCTTAGGGCGTTTGACGAAGGCTTCGGTAAATCTCGAGTCTGACGCGATTACCGCACTCATACTTTTCTTTGTGCTCACTCCCGTTATCGGCACTCTCGCACTAGCTAAACTCACAGTGGTTGCCACTCTGGCCATAGCTTCTAAATATTTAATTGCGTGGCGAGGGAAGCATCTTTTTAATCCGGCGGCACTGGGCGCTGTGATTGCTGGAGTAATTGGGTTCGGGGCGAGTTCCTGGTGGGTATCGCTTAGTCCGCTTCTCTATATATCACTCGTGCTTGGGTTACTCATTGTAAAGAAGATAAGACGATTCCCAATGGTAATTGCGTTCGCTGTTTCGGTACTTTCAATTAGTTTAGTAACCTCGGCATTTTCGGGAATGCCACCATCTCGATTTCTATTTCTTGTCCCGGCGCAGATTTTCACGGTGTGGCCTCTCATATTCCTCGGCATGTTTATGTTGACCGAGCCACTGACAACACCACCAACGAGTGGTAAAAGACTTGTGTACGGAATACTTGTTGGAGCCCTGTTCGGTTTCCCGACACACGTCGGAGGTGTTTACCTTACGCCTGAGTTGGCCCTAGTGATTGGCAACCTCTTTTCATTTTTCGTCAGCTTTAAAGGCCGAATCGAGCTTACCTTCATCGAGAAAAAGAAACTTGCTCCATCTATTTACGAGTTTGTGTTCAGGGCAAAACAGCATCTTCACTTCAAGGCCGGACAATATCTTGAGTGGACGTTTCCGCACGAGCGTCCCGATGCGCGGGGTTACCGACGCTATTTTACGATTGCTTCTTCTCCGACCGAACAAGAGATTCGTGTCGGAATGAAAGTCACTGAATCAGGTTCAAGCAGTTTCAAGCACCACCTACTCGCGCTTACTCCCGGAACGCGCATGATTGCCGGACAGCTTGGTGGCGAGTTTGTGTTGCCGAAAAAATCCAGTGAGAAGCTTGTTTTTATTGCCGGAGGAATAGGAGTGACGCCATTCCGAAGTATGATTAAAGAAATGGTTGATACGAAGCAGTCGAGAGACATCGTACTCTTCTATACCTGTCTCGACGCATCCGAGTTTGTTTACAAAGAAATTTTTGATGAAGCGGCGCCACTCGGCTTGAAAACAGTTTATGTCTTAACTCGTTCCGATTCTGTGCCCGCAGGTTCTTCTTTCAAGACAGGGTTTATCGATAAAGCCCTGCTTTCATCGCAAGTTCTTGATTTTGAGCACTGCACTTATTATCTTTCCGGACCACCCTCAATGGTGCGCGCCTATAAAAAGCTTGTGCGGTCTCTCGGTGTTCCTCTGTCGCGCATCAAAACCGATTATTTTGCCGGCTACTAACGTATTCGGATACCTTTTGTCAGTGGACAGTAGGTACTTACTAAGACTTTGTTATAATACTCTAATCTACAGTGGGCTGTATTGCTGGCGACTAGGTAGAGCAATATTTTATACGGGACGCTGTCTTTCTCTAAGAGTTCGATTCTGCAGTCTATATACGGTGAAAGTACCTCAGGACTTGTAGGTAAAGGTTCTGGTTTTTTTGTTACAGATACTGCACAGGTCACGTTGACATTGATATATATAGAGCTATTATCTTACCTCCGGCCGGAAGCCGGCGTATTTATTCTCAATAAACAAACAAAATATGGAATTGCCATTACCAACCATTCTCTCCGTACTATCCCTACTTGCCATTTCAAGTGGAGTATTTTTCTTAGCCAAGAAAATAAAAACTCCCTACACGGTTCTTTTAGTGGTGTTTGGTCTTTTTCTCGTCCCGTTATCGCAAATCCCGCTATTTTCATTCATAAAAGAATTCGCTCTCACTCCGTCGATACTTTTCTACGTTTTTCTTCCGATACTTATCTTCGAGTCTTCATACAACATGAGCGCTCGCAAGTTAATGAACAACGTACGTTCGATTTCTCTTTTATCTGTCGTATCACTTCTTATTTCCGCGTTTTTTGTCGGACTCGGCATTCATTTCATTTTTGGATGGTTCGGCTTCGATGTCCCTTTCTTGTTAGCTCTCATATTCGGTGCCCTAATTTCTGCAACTGACCCGGTTGCAGTACTCGCACTTTTCAAGGAATACGGCGCGCCTCGCAGGCTTTCTATTATTTTCGAAGGCGAGAGTCTTTTTAATGACGGTACCGCTGTCGCACTGTTTCTTGTTCTTCTTGAGATAGGTATAAAGGGATTTCATGGAACAGTATCAGTATTAGAAGGGATTGCGATGTTTATGACCATGGTTGCTGGTGGAATCCTATTTGGATTATTTATGGGAATTTTGTTTTCAAAAGCCATCGAGTGGACTCGTTCGAATGAAGCGGTGACAATCACGCTTATGTTTGTACTCGCGCACCTCACTTTCGTTCTTACAGAACTTCTCTCGAGTCATCTTGTAATCATGGGTGAAGAAATAAAGATATCTGCCATCATATCTACCCTTATCGCATCAATGGTCGTGGGTAACTACGGTAGGACTAAAATATTGCCACGGGCAGAAGAATTCATTGAGAAGTTTTGGTCGCAAGCCGCTTTTATGGCAAACTCCGTAGTTTTTCTTCTTATCGGTCTTTTGTTCGCAACGATTTCTGTCCGGCTTGAGGATTTTATCTGGCCTATCATAGGAGGCATACTGATAGTCGCAATTAGTAGGGCAATATCTGTTTATCCTGTCATAGCGTTTCTCAATCGGACAAAAAAAGAACAGCATATACCTATGTCTTGGCAGCATTTACTGGCATGGGGAAGTCTTCGAGGCGCCCTTGCGGTTACTGTAGTCCTCCTCGTTCCGGCAGACCTCCAATTTGCAGGTTGGAATTACGATTTTACTCCTCGTGAATTTATAATGGCGCTGACCATTGGTTGTATTTTTGCAACCCTCTTTATCAAGGCGACGACGATTGGCCCCATTATGAGAAAACTGAAGGTTAATGACCTCACTGATATCGAGAAAGAGACAAGAGAAGGAAGTTTGATACTTGTCCATGGAAGTGTACTTTCAAAACTAGATGAAATGCTCTCAAGAGGTTTTATAGACAAGTCTATCTACGATAAGTTGTTTGCTCTGAATCAAGAATCATTTAAGGAAGTCACCGCGGCTCAGACGACTCTAAAGGCGCATCCAGGCCACGCGCTCATTACGCGCCAGGTTCTTGAGATACAGGCTTTAGCTACAGAAAAACAGGTTCTGAAAACACTTTTCATGTATAACGAGATAACAGAACCTGTATATAAAAAGATATTGAACAGGTTAAATATACAGCTTGAGAGCGCTGAAGCTGGAAACACTAATATCGACCGTGTCACCGAACGTGACCATAAGAACTTCGTCGATGTTGTTATGGATGCCGTGAACAATTTTTTCCCCCAGCCTTCAAGAGAGGTTCTTGTGGGCGAACGATATATGTACTATCGTGCCCAATCGATTATTGCTCGCAAGGCTTACGTGGTACTTGAAGAAATGATTAAAGACCATGCCCACGTATTCAATCAGAAGATAGCATCAGAGATACTCCATATATATAGAGAATTTCAACTTTCCGCAGAAAATAAGATGAAAAATATTGCTGAAGAACAAAAAGAGACAATAAAATCTCTGAACGAATCATTGGCTCGTAAAGGCTTGTTCAAGGTTAAAGAGAGACAACTTGCAGAATTGAAAGAGCGTGAAATGATAACTCCGAAGCTATACGTTTCTCTATTACAGCAGTTTGAGAAGGAAGGTAGGCTCTAATCCATTTTCGGAAATCATCTGCGGTTTGCTACAATGAATAGATGAAAGAAGGTGAGATACCAAAATCTGATGAGGGGTGGAAGAAAAGACTCGATGAAGAGACGTATCGTGTGACGAGAGAAAAAGGGACTGAGGCCCCGTTCACCGGAAAATATTTACATAATAAAAAGACGGGAATGTACGCGTGTTCAAATTGCGGGAGCACGTTATTCTCGTCGGATGCAAAATTCGATTCAGGCACCGGGTGGCCGTCGTTTACCGAACCGGCGAATCTTGAGCATGTGGAACTTGTCGAAGATAATTCGTATGGGATGCGACGCACAGAAGTTGTTTGCAAGCGTTGTGGAGCGCATCTCGGTCACATGTTCGAAGACGGTCCTCGTGAGAGAGGTGGTAAACGTTTCTGTATCAATTCTTGTTCACTTGATTTTAAAGAAGGGGAACGGACATAATCGTTACATGTAATGAAGCGGTCAATAATTATCTTACGTGTCCTCACGGCTTTCTGCATACTCAGCGCGGTGGCATTATGGTTTTTCTTTTCGCCCACACGCGACGAAGATAGGGCCTTGGAAGTGTCACGTGAGGCTCACGTCCCGAAAGAAACAGCTATGCTTTCAGTGAATAACACGTCAATTACGGTAGAAATAGTTCGCACCCCCGAAGAATTTTACAAAGGTCTCTCCGGTAGAACGTCGCTCGAGCCGGATTTCGGTATGTGGTTTGATTTTAGTACTGATGGACGGCAGGGAATTTGGATGAAAGATATGAAATTTCCTATCGACATACTTTGGATAGACTCGAATCAAATAATTATCACCATTGAAGAGAACGTTGCTCCTGACACATACCCTAAAGTGTTTTATCCGACACGCGATGCACGTTTTGTGCTTGAAGTTTCGGCTGGAACTGTGGAAAAGTACTCGTTTGAGGTTGGTCAGGAGGTTTTTATGAAATAAAGTTATCGCATCCATTCGCCCAATTTTTTTTCCGACACTGAATAACACTGACAGCACCTTTCCATTTTAAGGTCGCCCTTTACAGGCGGTTTTTTTTGTGTGTTCTCGTCTTTTTTGTGAGTTTCCCACTTTCAATACGTTGGTGTGACAGGTAAAATTGTATGACAATAATTTTTTATTAACTCACTCCATCCCATTATGGTGAAAGTCGCTAAAGAGCTCGATATTGTGAAGAAGGTTCAGAAGCGTGACGGGTCGATTGTTGATTTTGATATCCAGAAAATCGCCAATGCCATCAATAAGGGCATGATTTCGACTGGAGAAGGGTCGCCGAAAGAGGCGGAACTTGTTTCCGGGAAGGTGTATAGCGAACTTTTACGTATTACGAAGAAGCATAAGAACTTTGTCCCGACCGTTGAGGGTATTCAGGATAGTGTGGAAAAAGAATTGATACTCTCTGACTACGTCAAGACTGCCAAACATTACATTTTGTACCGAGAACAGCGCGCCAAGCTTCGTGAGAAAGGGCTTCAAGTGCCAGAACGTGTGCGTAAGTTTGCCAGCGACAGCAAAAAATACTTCAGGAACGCTCTAGGCGAATTTGTGTACTATAGAACGTATTCAAAATGGATTGAGACGGAGGGTCGTCGTGAGACATGGATTGAGACCGTTGATAGATACATGGCGTTCATGAAAGAAAATCTTGGAAAGAAACTTAAGGATACTGAATACAAAGAAGTTCGTGAGGCAATCCTAAGTCATGAAGCGATGCCGTCAATGCGTTTGTTGCAATTTTCTGGCAAGGCGGCAAAAACGACGAATGTATGCGCGTACAATTGTTCTTACGTTGCTCCGGAAAAATTTGAAGATATCGCGGAGATTATGTATGTCTCGATGTGTGGTACGGGTGCCGGTTGGTCAGTCGAGAGTCAAAACGTACAAAAACTTCCACAGATTAAATTGCAGACAGGAAAGAAACATCCGACACATGTTGTCGATGACAGTAAGGAAGGGTGGTGCGATGCTTTCACCCTTGGTATGAAGACATGGGCAAACGGAGAGGATATAGAATTTGATTTTTCTCTCTTGCGCCCGGCAGGTGCTCGACTCAAGACGATGGGAGGTAAATCATCCGGCCCAGACCCTCTACGGCGTCTCCTGTCGTTCACTCGTGAAAAGATGCTCAAGCGTCAGGGGAAGCGACTCTCAAATCTCGATGTGCACGATGTTATCTGTATGATTGGCGATTGTGTCGTGGCCGGAGGAGTACGTCGTTCCGCAATGATTTCACTCTCTGATTTTGATGACGACGATATTCGCCACGCCAAAGACGGGCAATTCTATATGACCGAACCCCAACGTTCACTCGCGAACAATTCGGCAGTGTACCTTGGTAAGCCTACTAATGAAGATTTCCTCGAGGAGTGGATGTCGCTCATCAAGTCGCGTTCAGGAGAGCGGGGTATTTTTAACCGCGGAGGACTTGTTAAACAGCTTCCGGAACGCAGGCTTAAGGTACTCAAGACCTATAAAGGGTATTTTGACGCAAACGGCAATATTATCGGTTCTATAGGGACCAATCCGTGCGGAGAAATTATTCTTCAGAGCAAGCAGTTCTGCAACCTCTCGGAAATTGTTGCTCGAAGCACTGATACCGAGAAATCTTTGATGAGGAAGATGCGCATCGCGGCAATTCTGGGGACGTATCAATCATCGCTAACCAATTTTCCGTATCTTTCTCGTGAGTGGAAGGAGCGATGTGAGAAAGAACGGCTACTTGGAGTTTCAATCACGGGTCAGTGGGATTCATTGGAAGCTCGCAAGCCGGAGGTGCTCGATACGCTTCGCAAGGAAGCTATCCGTGTCAATAAAATGTATGCCAAACGATTTGGCATCAGTGAATCAACGGCGATTACGTGCGTAAAGCCGTCAGGAACTCTTTCACAGATGGTTGACTGTTCATCCGGTATGCATCCGCGCCATTCGCCGTATTACATTCGCCGTATCCGTATTTCGACAACCGACGCGCTTTTCAAGATGCTTAAAGACCAAGGAGTGCCGTATCATCCGGAAGTGGGTCAGTCTGCCGAAAGTGCTACGACGTTCGTTCTCGAATTCCCGGTGAAAGCACCTGAGGGTTCAATCTACAAAGACGACGTGTCTGCGCTTACACAACTTGAACATTGGAAAGTGGTTAAGACGAATTATACTGAGCATAATCCGTCAGTGACGGTTTCAGTGGGAGATGATGAATGGATTGGTGTGGCAAATTGGTTGTATAGCAATTGGGAAATCATTGGAGGTTTATCATTCTTGCCACGTGATAATCATGTGTATAAACTCGCGCCGTACGAACCGATTACTGAAGCGCAATACAAAGAACTTATGAAGCGTTTCGAACATATCGACTATTCAAAAATTCTTACGTATGAAAAGCGTGACGAAACGGACATAAAGAAAGAGCTTGCATGCGTCGCCGGTGTTTGTGAAATTGTTTAGAGTGCACAACGTAGGATTCGAAAACTAAAAACTCCCCGAAGGGAGTTTTTAGTTTCTTGTGTCTATAAGCCGAATTCTGTATTCAACCTTTCGGTTGGACGATAGTCATTTATCTAGCCCCTCGATTACTCTCGGGGTCGAGCGGCACTCTGTCAGTATGCACCACTGACAGCACGGCCTTGCAGCCAGGTAAGGATTTAGCCGTTTCATTCCGACATTGCTGTCGGCCTACTCCGCTTGCGCGGAGTCCCTATCCTTTCGGAATCGGGCGTTTCTGTTCGCACCTCACAGATTGCTCTGGACGGGCGTTACCCGCTACCCTTTCCGCCTTACGGCGGAGACAGTTCGGACTTTCCTCATCCCGCCCTCGCGGGCGGATGCGACTATCCAACACAAGACTAAGTTTATTTTACCACCTTTTTATAGAAAGGCAATATCATCGTTGTTCATTGAATGGTTGGTTTTGTTTCGCTATACTACGTGCACCTATCAATAGCTTTTGCTCGCAAAATGGAAAAACTTAAAGTGAAAATCGAGGAATCAGTTGACCGCGTATCTCGACTTGAAGATATGGCGTACTATATATTGCTTGGAACTGCGTTTTTGCTTCCCATCTTTTTTATTCCATCAATCGCGTTTCCTTTCCAATTCAGCAAGGCAATCTTCGTTTCGTTAACTTGTCTAACGGCATTTGCCTTATGGCTTATCGCGCGTCTTAAAGACGGCCGATACATGCTCTTAAACAGCTCAGTATACATTTTCGGGCTCTTTGTTCTTCTTGTGGTACTCGCTTCATCTCTTGTTTCTCCGGTTCCTCTTGATTCGCTTGTTGGGCAAGGCTCTGAAGTTTCGACATGGGCAAGTACCGTGGTTATGTTTCTGTTCATGTTTCTTTTTTCTGCACTATTTCGGCCTAAAGAGAAGGTGTTTTATCTTTATCTCGCACTGTTCTCCTCGAGTATTATCCTTATCGTATTCCATGCGTTCCGTTTTGTATTTGGGGCTGACTTCTTGAGTTTCGGATTGTTTACTGATGTGACATCGAACCTGATAGGGAAGTGGAACGACCTCGGAATCTTTTTCGGACTTGTTTCATTCCTGTCGCTCATGACACTTGAGCTCATGCGTCCTCGTGCGTTTCTTAAGTGGTTATTGTGGGCAGTCTTTCTACTCTCGGTATTTTCAGTTATACTCGTCAATTTCTCGACCCTCTGGTATGTCCTCGCTTTTTTTGCCACGCTCTTCTCGGTGTATGCGTATGCGTTCAAGCGACAGTTTGTCGTGAACACAAAGTCTGAGTCTGATGACCTTGTCCTCGAAGGGAATGAATTCGACCCGGGAAGTCAATCTCGTCAGGGTCGTGTGTGGCGCGGAAGTATTCCGGCTATGGTGCTTATTGTAATCTCCGCCGTATTCCTTGTTGATTATTATACGGAGTCGCGTCCTGTCGGTACGAGTCTTGCGAATCGATTTGCCATTTCAAGTCTTGAAGTTCGTCCGAATTTTATTTCCACTCTTTCCGTTGGCAAGAACACACTAAAAACTGACCCGGTATTTGGTGCAGGCCCGAACCGGTTTGTTAATCAATGGCTCGCGTATAAGCCTGACGGTGTGAATGACAGTATATTCTGGAATACTGATTTTTCAGTTGGGTTCAGTCTTCTGTTCACGCAGTTTTCGATGACCGGAGTTCTCGGATTCTTATTCTGGTCTCTCTTCATCCTCGCAATTACACTACTCGGTTTGCGTCGCTTGCTTACACCTCCTGAGGATACGTTAAAGCGATACCTTTCTATTTCATCGTTTTTTGCGTCACTCTACCTCTGGACGTTCTTTGTCTTTTATGCGCCGAGCACGGTTGTGCTCACGCTTACGTTTTTGTTTACCGGCGTGTTTCTCGCTTCTCTTTACAACGAACGTCTGCTGAAGCCAAAAGTAGTTACCTTCAGTGACGAACCAAAAACAGGATTTATATCAGTATTTGTACTAACCGTACTTTTGATTGGTGTGGTGACGCTCGGGTACGCATCAGGTAAACGTTTTCTTGCGTCGGCTCATTATCAAAGAGCTCTTTTGGCAGTCAATCAAGGGCAGAGTATTGATACGGTAGAGCAGTATGCGTCGAGTGCTCAGAAGCTTGCGAGTAATGATAGATACAGTCGACTTATGGCCGAGCTTTATCTTGGCAAAATTGGCGCCCTCCTCAATTCTGAAGACGCGTCGGACCCTGACGCAATCCGTGCACAATTTCAGTCTTTGATGGGTGAGGCACTTCGTTATGCGAATCTTGCAACAGAAGCTAATAAAACAAATTACCAGAATTGGGTGACACTTGGAAGTATCTACCAGGCGGTGGTGCCACTAGCCATTGAGGGTTCGTATAGTGCTGCAAAATCAGCATATGACATCGCCCTCGCACTCAATCCTCGTAGTCCAGGTATGTATCTCTTACGGGCACGACTCGAAGTTGCCAATGAGGATACTGATGCGGCTCGAGAGGAAATAAATAAAGCTCTTGGGCTCAAGAGCAACTACACGGAGGCGATATTCCTCTTGTCACAGATTCAAGTTGAAGAAGGGGATGTTCGTGAGGCCATACAGTCTGTTGAATCGGCTACGGTCCTTGCTCCGAATGACCCCGCAGCGTTCTTCCAGCTGGGTCTTCTCAAATACAACAATCGGGATTGGCGCGGAGCTATCGAAGCCTTTGAGCGCGCTGTGGTTCTTGCTCCGACGTATTCCAATGCAAAATATTTCCTAGGTCTTAGTTATGACAAAGTTGGAGATACTGAGAGGGCTTTGACGCAGTTTAATGACCTTATGACGTTGAATCCAAGCAATACGGAAGTGCCGACCATTATTGAGAATATAAAAGCGGGCAGAGACCCGTTTGAAAGCGCCCGCGCAACGGAGCTCCCTGAGAATCGAGATGAGCTCCCTGTCGAAGAGCCAATCATCGAAGAGGAAGAGTAATCTCGTCCCCATTCTCTTTGTATGGTCAAGAAACTCTTAGGATTACTGACAAGAGAGGTAGCTGGTCTGCATAACGCCGCATACCTCCTGGCTTTCTTTACAATCCTTTCGCAAGTTCTTGCGCTTGTTCGTGACCGTTTGTTTGCCGCGTACTTTGGCGCCGGACAAACACTTGATATTTACTACGCTGCGTTTAAGATTCCTGACCTGATTTTTATTTCGTTTGCCTCATTTGTTTCAATCTCGGTGCTTGTGCCGTTTATTGTTGAGCGCTTGAAAGGGGATGATGCAGCGCTCCATGAATTTGTCAGCACGCTTTTCTCGTTCTTTCTCTTTCTTATCATTGTGGTTAGTGCGGTTGCGTACTTATTTATTCCGGCGCTTTCAAAAATCTTATTCCCCGGTATTGAAGGTCAATTACTGAATGAATTGATATTGCTGACACGGATTATGCTTCTGTCTCCCATACTACTTGGGATTTCGAATTTTTTTGCTTCAGTGACGCAGGCGTATAAACGGTTCGGTATTTACGCAATTAGTCCACTTCTCTATAACTTCGGTATTATTATTGGCGTTGTTGTCTTTTACCCGTTTATGGGGGTAGCTGGACTTGCCTGGGGCGTGATTGCAGGAGCCCTTATGCATTTTCTGCTTCAGGTTCCGTTCGTCGTACAAAAAGGACTCTTCCCGAAACTGACTCTGGTGTTCAAGTTTCATGTCATTAAGGAAGTTGTCATTCTCTCCGTTGGCAGGACGCTTGCCCTAGCCAGTTCAAATGTAACAACGATATTCTTGCTCTCCATAGGGTCGCTCATGACCGTAGGCTCGATTGCGGTGTTCAACCTCTCATGGAATTTGCAATCAGTGCCCCTTGCTATCGTTGGGGCGAGCTATTCAGTCGCGTTATTTCCGACCATCAGCAAACATTTTTCAGATAACAACAGGGAACTTTTTATCGCCGAGATGCTTTCAGCTGCACGCCATATTGTGTTCTGGTCTCTCCCTATCACCGTGCTCTTCATTGTGCTTCGCGCACAAATTGTTCGTACGGTTCTCGGAAGCGGTGCATTCTCATGGTCTGATACACGTCTCGTTGCGGCGTCGCTTGCGGTGTTCTCTGTCTCGGTCGCCGCGCAAGGGCTCGTTCTTCTCTTTGTTCGTGCGTATTACGCAAGTGGCAGGACAAAAATCCCACTTTTTATCAATTTCATTTCAGGGATAATTGCTATCGGACTGAGCTTCGCGCTCTGGAAACTGTATCTTTCCGCGGAATTGTTCCGAGGTTTTTTTGAATCACTACTACGTATTGAAGGAATCCCCGGTACTGAGGCAGTTATGCTTCCTCTCGGGTACACCATCGGCATACTCTTTAATCTCGCCTTCTTTTGGTACGCATTTCATCACGAAGCAAAAGGTTTCTCTCGTCCGCTCCTCTCAACCTTCTTCCAGAGTTTTTCGGCCTCGGTGATTATGGGGTTTGTTTCGTACCTAGGTCTGCAATGGTTTGCCGGGTGGTTTAATCTCGAGACACTTCCCGGAATCTTTATGCAAGGGCTCTTGGCGGGCCTGCTTGGCATAGGCGCCCTTATCGTGGTTCTCCGGGCGCTCGGAAGTCAGGAACTTCATGAGGTGTGGACGACACTCCATCATAAAATCTGGAAAGAGAAGATTATTGTTTCGGAAGAGTCCCTTTGATTCGTACGTTTATGATGAGTAAGCTAGGAATAGGGTTGTGATATGTTAGTATGTCGCAATGCAGAGTATACGCAATTTCAGCATCATCGCCCATATTGACCACGGAAAATCGACACTTGCCGACCGCATGCTCGAATTGACGCAGTCGGTAGAAAAGCGTCACATGCGCGAACAGTTCCTTGATTCTATGGAACTTGAGCGCGAACGTGGCATTACTATCAAGATGAAACCGGTACGTATGCAGTATGCGACGGGTTCCGATTCTTACACGCTCAATCTCATTGACACTCCTGGGCATATAGATTTCTCATACGAAGTCTCTCGAGCCCTCAAAGCCGTTGAAGGGGTTATTCTTTTGGTTGATTCAACTCAGGGAGTGCAAGCGCAAACACTGACGACGCTTGCGATGGCGGAAGAAGCGAAACTCGTCATCATACCCGTTGTTTCCAAAATAGATTCACCGCTTGCCCGTATCAGCGAGGTTAAAAATGAGATGGCCCGTGTGTGTAAGTGCTCACCGTCCGATATTCTTGAGGTTTCCGGCAAAACGGGGCAGGGCGTCGAGGCATTGCTTCAGGCTGTTATTGCGCGTATTCCACCACCTAAGACATCACCAATCAAAGAGGGTTTCCGTGGTCTTATTTTCGATTTTCACTATTCGAGCCACACAGGAGTGATACTCTATCTGAGAGTATTTGACGGCGTAGTGACCGCACGCGACCCCCTCCAGTTTTGTGTCGCTAAGAAGAAATTTACTCCTATCGAAGTCGGTATATTCTTACCGAAGGAGAAAAAAGCCGACTCGCTTTCAGCGGGAGAGATTGGCTACATCGTGACAGGCATCAAAGAGCCGGGCGTTGTGTCGGTTGGTGATACCGTAACTTCTTCAAAGCACCCGCTCGAAGCACTCCCGGGGTATCAGGAGCCTCGGCCGGTTGTATGGGCATCGATATATCCTGAGAGCCAAGATGACTTCGACCTCCTTCGTCAGGCGCTTTCTCGTCTTAAACTTTCTGATTCATCGCTTTCGTATGAGGAAGAAAGCTCGGGGGTTTTGGGGAGAGGGTTCCGATGCGGCTTTTTAGGAATGCTTCATCTTGAGATTGTAACTGAGCGTCTCAGGCGTGAATTTACGCTCGAATTGGTAGTGACAGCACCGAGCGTCACCTATGAGATAGAGCACAAAAATGGGAAGAGAATGGTGGCGTATTCAGCGATGCAGTTTCCTGAACACGGTGATATTATCGCAATCTATGAGCCAACCGCGCTTGTGAAAATAATCACCCCAGCTGATTTCTTGGGAGGGGTGATGCAACTTCTCTACGAACATGAAGCTGAGGTGTTACATACCGAGACCTGGAGTGACAACCGGACCTCGCTCGAGTTGTCTATGCCACTTCGCGAGCTTATGAGGAATTTCTTTGATGAAATTAAGAGCGCGACGTCAGGCTTTGCGTCACTTTCATATACACTTAGTTCACTCGTGAAGGCCGATGTCGTTAAGCTCGACGTTCTCTTGGCTGATGAGCCGGTACCGGCATTTGCGAGGATAGTATCGAGGCGTCGCATGGAAATAGATGCTGAGGCCGTTGTTGATAAACTTGAAAAACTATTACCCAAACAGCTCTTTGTGACAAAGATACAATCGAGAGCCCTTGGACGCATTATAGCTGCCCGCCGAATGGCTGCCCGCCGAAAAGATGTCACAGGGTATTTGTATGGAGGAGACATTTCCCGTAAGAAGAAGCTGTGGGAAAAGCAGAAGAAGGGGAAAAAGAAGATGCAGGAGCGAGCCAAAGTGAACATCTCGCAAGACGTCTTTTTGAAGATGATGAAGAAAGATTGACCTTTAGAGGAAGAGGGACGGGAGGTAGAGCATTACCATGCTAATGGCAATGAGTACGCATATGACCGCCCAGATGGCGTGTAGTTTCTTCTTATTTTTTCCTTGCATAAACATGGTCTTTGGGCGTTTGTTATAATACACACATGAGAATACCGAGGCATTCAATCCATGTCAAGCGAGTGCTCTATGCGCCGATTACCCTTGTTGCGCTTTCGGTGCTCTTAGTGCTTTTAGGTAGGGCTGCGTGGGGCGCTTATAGGAGTGAGCGAGATAATTTCACTGAATTTGGACGAGTTCATACTGAAGCAGCCGCCTTACGTGAGAGAGAGTCCGCACTTGAGAGCGATATTGAACTATTAAAGACTCCACGTGGTATGGAAGAAGCATTACGCAATAAGTATCCGGTTGTCAGGGAGGGGGAGAGCATGGTTATAATTGTTGAGCCTCGGGCCGGAGTGGATGAAGGGGTATCAGAGGAGCCGAGAGGAGTTTGGTCTCGGATAAAGGCTATTTTTAGATGAGCGGGTATGGTTTAGTGGTAGAATGCGACCTTCCCAAGGTTGAGACGGGGGTTCGATTCCCCCTACCCGCATATCTTCGAGCGAAGCGAGATGAATAAAGGTAGAGAAAGCGCCGGGGGCGCTCTCGTGGGGAATCGAAGCCCGATTGAGTATTCTCTGGAGCGCGAAGCGTGAACAGGGAATCCAATCAGGGTACTGACCCTGTAAGGGTCGAACTTACCCGCATATGAAAAAAGGAGAAGATTATACTGGCATTACCGTAGTGTATCTCTGTCATGATGGACAGGGTAATATTCTCTTGAATAAACGAAGCAAGAAATGTCGTGATGAACACGGTTGTTGGGACCCGGGCGGGGGAGGAGTGGAATTTGGAGATACGGTAGAACATACACTTCAAAAAGAAATCCTCGAAGAATACGGAACAAATATCCTCGACAAGGAATTCTTAGGTTTCCGAGATGTGCATCGTGTCCATGAGGGGAAGAAAACGCACTGGATAGCCCTTGATTTTAAGGTACATATCGCTCGAGATAGAGTCGTGAACGGAGAGCCGGAGAAATTTGATGAGGTTCGTTGGTTCACTCTTGATACGCTTCCCGCACCTCTACACTCTCAATTCCCAGATTTTCTCAAACGATATCGAAATCGTCTTTAATACTACGCTACGCAATATATTTTGTTTGAGCGCAAATGATTTGTGCGTTACAATTATCTTCTCGGTATTACTCTCATAACCAACATGCGTATGAAAAAAGTAACTATTTACTCGACTCCCACTTGTGTATTTTGCAATGCGGCGAAGTCTTTCTTTGACGAGCATGAGGTGAAATATACGGAACATAATGTTGCAAGTGACCTTGAGGCACGACAAGAGATGATAGAGAAGTCGGGTCAGATGGGAGTCCCTGTTATCACCATTGGTGACGACCTTGTTGTCGGGTTTGATGAATCGAAACTTTCAGACCTATTGGAAATTAAATAAAAAATCCCCCGCTCGAGCGGGGGATTTTTTTGTCTGTGCTAGCGTGGTATAGTCTTTCTTTAAACGCCCCCGTAGTTCAATGGATAGAACAGCCCCGTCCTAAGGGGTAGATGTCAGTTCGATTCTGGCCGGGGGCACCAGTTCAGAAATTGCAAGTTTTGTTCACTCGCCTTGCTTTAGGACTTGACGAGATATAAAAATCATGCTAGGATATTGTCAGTCGTAAATTGTGAATTTAGTTTATCGGATTGGTTCTGAAAGGGGACCCTGGTGTTCCGAAACAATACACCTAAATGTTTCTCGATGAAAAAATACATAGATCTTCAGACTGAAGAGGAAGCTTTTCGCTGGGCAGCCGAAATGGAGGTTCTGCTGAAGGTACCTACTAAACGGCCTAACGTCACAGCTTTCTATCGAGACCGTCTGGATGATTGGGACTGTCTCGAGACTTGGCAGAAGGAAGAGCTGTCTGAGAGTTACGAAGAGAGCTTGAGCCGTCTCGCTGCCGATTCAGTCGCATATTGCGACTTTTCCGTAACTCCCGCCGAGCTCAAAAATCTGTCGGACGAGGCGCTCCAGGACTTCGAATTCTTCGTTCGAACCCATGTACCAAGCGATGTCGTTCACAAACGTTGCGAAGACATGGGTATTGATGGAAAGAAACTCGGCGGTATTGCTCAGCAGATGTGCAAAGACGCTGTCGAGCAACACGAGACGCTGAAACGGATCGAAAAGCTTGGCGAATAATACTTTCGGGATTGAACGTAATCTCGACCTCGCAGAAATGCGAGGTTTTCTTTTTGTAGTCGCTTAGCGAATGCAAGAATTAGTTTGCGACAAAGAAACACTTGAAATTGTGAAAGATCACGGGCTTCGCTCGCTCCACTTGCGCGAGGGGGGGGTTCTCGCCGCCTGCGGCGGCGAAATGCGTTCGGACTAATTCAAGAATAGGGCATATATTGAGCATATGACCTGTTTTTGCTAAGATAGATGCCTATGGATGATAATGACCGTGAGGATTTGAAACGAGCCCTAAAGCTTGCCGAGGAGAATAATGATATGCTCCATAAGCTCTATCGCTCGTGGAGATGGGCTCGGGTCATGCAAATCGCTTATTGGGTGATTCTGGTAGGTGCTGCTCTGGGAGCGTTCTACTTCATCCAACCGTATCTCGACAGGGCGCGAGATGCCTTCCATAGTCTTAGTGGCCAGATTGAGGAGCTTGCGCCATAAAGTCCTAAGTGTTAGATATACGTCGGATAAACGTTAGACCTGAGGTGAAATTTGAAAGTTAAATACATGCCGAGGTAGCTCAGTTGGTAGAGCGTCCGCCTGAAGAGCGGTAGGTCGCCGGTTCGACTCCGGCCCTCGGCACCAAAAAACCGGCCTGTGCCGGTTTTCTTTTGGTTAAGATACTTTTACGCGTAGCCGTGTCTGTTTGCCTTTATCTACCTTCGGGAGTCGGATAATGAGAAGCCCGTGTTTTTCTATGGCTTCTGCGCCTTCAACCTCAATCTCCTGTGGGAGTACGATGGTTCGGGTGAATGAGCCCCAATAAAGCTCTTTGAAAAAGAAATTATCGTCAGTGGCTTCGTTCGCTGATTCTCTGGTGCCTTTGACCGTCACCATGTCGCGGGTGATTGAGATATCAAGGTCATCAGGACGTACGCCTGCCACCATGGTTTTGATAACAATATCTTCAGGGGTTTGGTAGACATCGACAGCAAGTTGTCCTTCCTCGAAATTTCCTTCGTCAGCAATCCATTCTTTTTCGTCTGACGAGGTTGTATTTTTGGTGTCAATTTCGACATCACGTTCATCGCCGAGGCTCATCGTGCCGGTAAGGCGTTCAAAAAATGACCGTTTCTTTTTTGGCATAGTGTCTCTCTAACTATTAATTAGACTCAGGACGTACTTTTTTGAGTTTTTCGAATAAAAGGAGGATGATGACGGCGATAACCCAGACGGATGATGAAGCGAGCAGACTGCCTCCTTGTCCTTCACCGATCATTATAGTCAAGTTGAAGGCCGTATGCAACGCGATTGCGAGGATAAGTCCGTAAAAGAGATACATTCGCTTCTTTTTCTGATTTTTGTAGAACGAGAGGCCGAGTGCAACGCCGATTGATGCCGAGGTGACGATGTGTAGCAGGGTTGCGCCGATGAATCTGAGGTTGCTGGTTAAGAGCCCTTTAATGATGAATCCTTCCGAGACGGGGGTGAATATAAATAAGGCGTTTTCGAAGGCGGCAAATCCAAGTGCAACGGCAATCATGTAAATAACATAGTCGATAGGTTCGTCGACTTCTTTTCGGCGCAGAATGAAGAAGTAGGCGGCGATGAATTTTGCAAGTTCTTCGGTGAGAGACCACCAGACAAGTTGCATAGACTCGTCTCTGACGAGGTTGAAGATGATACCTTCGAGCTTGAGCACAGGTATGACCACGAGGGCTCCAGCGAAGAAGGCAAGCCCAAGCAATCTTTTTGGTTCAGGGTGGCGACGGTCCTCTCTCACCCAAAACAAAAGCCAAAGAAGTGCAGGAAATGTCCCGACAACTGCCGCAATCGATACGTGTTCAAACATACAGTCCTCTTATTATACGGGCCAACGCTCTGTCATCAAAAGGGAGCTGTGATTACCTGAGAGAGACCATAGCTCTTCGGTAATGAAAGGAGTAAATGGGTGGAGTAAGGTAAGGAGCTCAAGAAAGAGCGTTCGAAGCAGAACGCGAAATGATTGTTTCTCTCGTCCGTCTTCGCCGAATACGAACGCCTTACTTTCTTCGAGGAGCACATCAGCGAGTGTGTGCCAGGCGTAGTGGTAGAGTTTCTCGGCAGCGAGGTAGAATCGGTAGTTTTCCATGTCGCTCGTCACCTCCTTTTTGAGAGACACGAATACTTCATAAGTCTCTCGGTTTGTCTCAGTGAGGGTTGAGAGGTCCGTATGAGATGCATCAGTGTTCGAATAAACGAAGCGTGCGATATTCCAAAGCTTGTTGGAGAAGTGTTTATAGGCCTTGAGCTTATCTTCCGACATTTTGCTGTCATTCCCAGGGCCGGTTCCGATAAGGAGCGACATGCGCATTGCATCGGCTCCGTATTTCTCGGTGACATCGATAGGGTCGATGTTGTTTCCAAGCGATTTGCTGATTTTTTGGCCTTGCGTATCTCGTACTAGGCCGTGCAAGTACACGGTCTGAAACGGGATATCGCCGAGCAGGTAGGTGCTCATGAGAATCATTCGCGCGACCCAGAAGAAGAGTATGTCGTATCCCGTTTCGAGTACGGTGGTGGGGTGGTAGGTTGTGAAATCCGGAGTATTGTCTGGCCAGCCGAGCGTTGAGAATGTCCACAATCCTGATGAAAACCACGTATCGAGTGTGTCCTCGTCTTGCGTCCACCCGTCGCCCGAAGGAGCGGTTGCGCCTACGTAAATTTCTTCGTCCCACGCTTCGGTCTTTGAGCGGTACCAGACGGGGATTCGATGGCCGTACCAAATTTGGCGCGAGATACACCAGTCACGCAAATTCTCAATCCAGTGGTAGTAGACTCGTTCAAAACGGTCGGGAACCATGGTAATTTGTTTTGCTTTAAGGGGCGCTAGCATAAGCTCTTTAAGACTTGCTTCCGCTCCGTTTTTGATACCTTCAAGGTGTGAATTTTTGACGATGAATTTTTTATTTACGTCGATAAACCACTGGAGTTTCGGTAGAGGTTCCACAATGCCTCCGGTTCGTTCGGCTGTGGCGATATTGTGCTCAATCTCTTCCTCTTTCTCGATAAGTCTTTCTCCGGACAGCCAGGCAACTACCATTTCTCGGGCTTCGGCCACTTTCTTACCTTTCATATCCGGTATTTCAATGGAGATGCGGGCAAATTCATCTATGAGGGGTACAAGCGGAAGGTGGTGGCGTTTTGCGATTTCCCAGTCGACAATGCTGTGTGCCGGGGTCACGCCAACGGCGCCAGTGCCGAATTCAGGATTCACGGCATTGTCTGCAACAATTTTGATATGGAGTTTTGTTCCGGCGAAAGGGACATCATATTCTTTCCCGATGTATTTCTTGTATCGTTTATCGTCCGGGTGGACGGCAACGGCCGTGTCGCCAAGCTTCGTTTCAGGTCTTGTGGTGGCGATAGCGATAGGGAAGTCTTTTGAATATTTAAACGTGTAGAGTTTCGTTTTCTCTGTTTTGTAGACGATTTCATCGTCTGAGATGGTCGTTTGCCCTTTCGGGTCCCAGTTGACGATTCGATATCCGCGATAGATGAGTCCATCGTTATACATTCTCACAAACGCTTCGCGAACCGCACGGCTCCTCTTTTCGTCGAGCGTGAACGCTTCTCGACTCCAATCTATCGAGCATCCGGTCTTGCGCACCTGTGAGACGATGGTGTCGTGGCTTTCGTGAGCGAATGTTTCGACACGTTTCAGAAATTCTTCTCGTCCGAGGTCGTGTCGCCGTTTCTTCTCTTCTTTGTAGATAAGCGTCTCGACTTTCGCTTGCGTGGCGATGGCGGCATGGTCGGTGCCCGGAATCCAAAGTGTTCTTTTACCTTGCATACGTGCGAATCGAACCATGACGTCTTCAATGGCGAGCATGAAGGCACTACCCATGTGGAGACTTCCGGTGACATTAGGTGGAGGGAGTACCATTGAAAAGACGGGTGCATCAGATTTCGTGATTCCGTCTTTAATACAGGTGTCCGGATTAAAATACCCGCTTTTTTCCCAGAGGACATAGATGCGCCCTTCAACCTCTACAGGATTGTATGGTTTAAGAAGCTTGGCATCTATTGGGAAGGCGCCCTCAGGCGCTTGTTTTTCAGTCGGTTTGTCGGCCATGGATGGAGAAATAGTATCAGAAATAACACTAACTCAAAAGCGATAAAAAAAGAGACCTTCGCTCGTGGGCTTTTGGCCGGTGAGCGAAGGTCGTGTCTGGGGGTCGTAAGCACGGTACGAGTCCGTTTTTTTTGTTTGTGAACCCTCGAGGGCTTCTATTCAATCGGCCGTCATTGCTGTCTGGCCGTCAGACTCGTGCAATGTGCCGTTCAGCGACTACACCAGAACCCTCACTAAGGTACTCCTTCTTAGCTAGACTGTCAACCTCTATTCGTGGTGTAATGAGAGCGTTCCGCGGGCCTGCAATGAGTCATTTTTTTCCCTAGAAAGAGGGAGAATTCCTGATTCATGTTTGATATAGGCCGATATGGCAATCATGACTGCGTTGTCGGTTGAGAGTTCGTGGGTAGGAATATGTAATGTGAGGTCTGAGAATTCATCGGCAAGTGTTTTGAATTTTTCCCTCAAAAATATGTTTGCAATGACTCCGCCACCAACGATAAAGGTTTGCGCGTTGGTATCCTCGATTGCTTTCCGGGATTTTGCTACGAGTACGTCGGCGACTGAATCCTCGAATTCGCGCGCGATAGCTTGTTTCTGATTCTCGGTAAGTGTCCCCATTTTCTCTAGTGCGTACCTTACGGCAGTTTTCAGACCAGAAAATGAGAATTCATAGCTATGGTCCGAGAGCATCGGTCTCGGGAGTACCAGTTCGCGCGGAAGGTTTTTTTCGCGTGCTTCTCGTGCGAGTCTTGAGAGGTGGGGTCCGCCAGGGTACGGTAGTGAGAGCAGACGGGCAACTTTATCAAACGCTTCACCGACTGCATCGTCGCGAGTTGAGCCAAGAAGTTCGAATGTATCCCAGTGTTTTGCGAGTACTAGCTCAGTATGTCCTCCTGAGATGAGGAGTGCGACAAGCGGAAAGGCGAGGGGTGCACGTTTATGTGCGTCGAGGAGTACTGAGTAGATATGCCCCTCCATGTGGTTTGCCGGCATTATGGGAATCTTCCAGATGTAAGAAAGTGCGCGTACGAAATTGATGCCGACCCAGAGCGCCGGCTCAAGTCCGGGACCTTGGGTTACGGTGATAAGGTCGATGGCAGGTTTTGGAAAAGCAGAGAGATGTCCAAGAAACATCTTCAAGAGCTCCGGTTCGCGTTTGAGTATGAGCTCAAGAGTTTTCCGTTCAAGGTCTGTAAAATCAGTTTTGCCTGTAGTCCTCCATCTGCACGGCGAGGCAAGAGAAAGGAAGAGGGGAATAAGATTTTTGGCATGTTCACGCTTGGCGAGTGCCGGAAAGACGCCACCGAATGGTGCGTGTTCTTTTGTTTGCGAATGGAGCGCGTCGGCTTTTATGGTGAATGAAGGGCGTTCTAGTCCTCCACTGCATTCAAGCACCGCGAGAGCTGTTTCGTCGCAACTGGTCTCAATAGCTAAGATTTTCATCGTCGGTTGAGTATGTTTTCTAACGTCTCGAGTTCTTCGCGCGTATTCGCTCCAAGGGCAATTTCAGGGTCTATCGCCGTAGTGTGTAGGGACACTCCTTCTTGTGTCGCGATACCGATAATATCGGTGAGATAATATTCGTTCTGTGCGTTTTCAACGCCGATTTTTTGAAGCCGACTCCACAGCCAGTCAGCTTGGAAGCAGAGATAGGATGGATTGACCTCGGTGATGGCGCGCTCGGCTTCTGTGGCATCCTTGTATTCTACAATACGGCTTATGGTGCCGTGTTCATCCCGAATGATTCTGCCGTACCGCTTGAACGCAGAACGCCATAGAGTGAAATCAGGCACGGACGCAGTACCCATGGTTACCACGGCGTTGTTTTTTTGGTGCGTCTCGGTAATAGCACGAATCGTGTCTGCATCAACGAGAGGATGGTCGCCATAGAGCACCATGACATGCTTTGCTCGCGCATCGGTCGCTTCACGGGCCATCAAGACTGCGTGGCCAGTCCCTTTCTGCTCTTGTTGAAGCGCGTACCGATACGATGGGCCAATCGTCTCTTTGACGAGTTCGGCCTCATGTCCCACGACGATGACGGGCGGGATAGAGAGTGAGAGCGGTCGGAGATTGTCGAGAAGATGTGTTATCAAAGGTTTTCCACCAAGCTCTACGAGCACTTTCGGATGCTCTGAAAGCATGCGCGTACCTTTTCCTCCGGCAAGGATGATGAGCTGTATCGTGTCCATGAGAATCTCTAATCTAAACGAAAAGTGTTTATTCGTCTACAAGGTCGCTGTGCGGAGAGTATGAAAGTACTTTTTCTATTGAGAAATCAATGTCCTCTAAGGGGTAAAATTTGGTAGTATGGTAATATAAAAATATGACACCAAAGAATACCATTTGTCTCTGGTTTGAGAAGGATGCGGAAGCCGCGGCAAACTTTTATGCCACTACGTTTCCCGATAGTAAAGTAACCGCTATTTTCCATGCACCCAGTGATTTTCCAAGTGGCAAGAAGGGCGATGTGCTCACGGTAGAGTTTACGGTCTGTGGAATTCCCTGTGTCGGCTTGAACGGCGGTCCGGCATTTAAGCAAAGCGAAGCCTTTTCCTTTCAGATTGCAACCGACAATCAGGAAGAAACGGACCGTTACTGGAACGCGATTGTTGGAAATGGCGGTCAGGAGAGTGAGTGTGGATGGTGCAAGGACCGCTGGGGAGTATCGTGGCAGATTACTCCACGCACCTTGATTGATGCCTTTTCCGCTGGTGGCGCAGAAGCTGAACGCGCTTTTAACGCGATGATGACCATGGGAAAAATCGATGTCGCCGCCATTGACGTTGCACGACGGGGCTGAGATTTTCCGTCAGCTTATCGGTGACAAAGAAATGGGGGAAGTACAAAAAGTCTGGTCCGGTGTTACAATACAATCATGGCAATAATCAATCCATATATAAATTTCAATGGAAATGCCGAAGAAGCATTTACATTTTACAAATCAGTATTTGGCGGAGAATTCGCAAGAGTTGCCCGTTTCAAGGACATGGCAAGCCCTGAATTCCAAGTGTCAGAACATGAGGCAAATAAAATAATGCATATCGCTCTACCCATTGGTAGTAATATGTTGATGGGTAATGATGTACCAGAATCTATGGGTAAGACAAATGAAAATGAGAATAGAAGTAAAATATCTATAAATTGCGATAGCAAAGAAGAAGCCGATAGATTGTTTAACGGACTTTCAGCTGGTGGCAAGGTAGAGTTTCCCATAGGTGATAGCCCTTGGGGGTCCTATTTTGGAATGTTTAGAGATAGATATGGAATTGAATGGATGGTAGATTTTGACGCAAAATCATAAATCACAAAAGTAAAACAAAAACATACACGAGGAATCGTGTATGTTTTGTTTTAACATACGTACCCGGGCTGCCCTGATACTTAGCGGACAGCAAACAGCTGTCCTTGCGAATCATTACGGAGACGGTATTCGACCCTTACAGGGTCAGTACCCGTGTTTGGATATTTTCTTCGTTCTATGAACTTGAAAATATCTCAAACAGGTTTCGAATCCTCCACGCCGTGCGTTCAGCACGGCTCGTCTCCTCACTCGAGGACTCATTCGGAGACGGGAGGATTCGAACCTCCGATGCCCTTTCGGACATACCGCATTTCGAGTGCGGC
>CAYGFK010000005.1:0-57895 GCA_964349135.1 uncultured Candidatus Saccharibacteria bacterium
AGAAGTTGTATCTAATGGATATACAAGATTCCACGATAGGTTGATGTGGGCAAGAACTTATTTAAGCAAAGCTGGACTCGTATTAAATACGAGAAGAGGTTTTATAAAAATTAGTGATAAGGGTCTTAAATTATTACAATCAAAATCTATAGAAAAAGAAGTCACCTTGGAAGACTTGGCAAAATATGAAGATTTCTTGGATTTTAAAAATAGTAAAAAAGAAGATGGTGGAAATTTAAAAAGTACAGAAATATCATCAGACACCCCACAGGACAAAATTGATCAAGGATTTAATGAAATTGAGAAATCACTCAAAGACGAACTTTTGAAGAAACTAAAGGAATCCAATCCGTATTATTTTGAGAAAATTATCTTGATACTTTTCAAAAAGATGGGCTACGGAGATTTTGAAGAAACTCCTAAGAGTGGAGATGGTGGTATTGATGGAATAATAAGCCAAGATAAACTCGGTCTAGATAGAATTTATACTCAAGCAAAAAGATACACACAAAACAGTGTTGGTGAGAAAGAAATTAGAAATTTTATCGGCGCTATGAGTGGAGATGTGAATAAGGGAATCTTTGTGACAACATCAAGCTTTGATCAATCTGCCATAAAAAAAGCCCATGATGATCACAATCATAAAATTATATTAATTGACGGTATAAGATTGGTAGATTTGATGATTAATTATGATATTGGAGTACAGACAAAAACTACATATAAAATAAAGGAAATCGATGAGGAATTTTTTGTTGAATAAATCAATATGAGCAACCATAACCATGAGATTTTAATTACCAAACAAGATGTTGCTCCGTACATCTATTTTGTATGCTCAATGGCCCAGCGGGGCAGGATGTATGGAGGCCTTAGTGGAAAAAGTGATTATATTGGAGGAGTGTTTGATCGTTGGATAAACATCATTCCTGAAAGTGTGATTTTTAATAAATATTTTCTCCCTAAAATAGCAGATAACCTTGAGGTTATTTCTGATTATTATGAATATAATCCTAAAAAATCGGGTATTGCACCAGATGTTTTGGGTGTAAGAATTGGAACAAGGGCAATACCGTTTGTTGAGTATATGAATAAATGGCACGCCCTAAATAATGCTCCGCAAATTGAAGTTAAATCATTCAAAAAAGCACAATATATGGTTAGCTTGAGAAATCAAGGTTATAACAATCAATATCTTGTGATGGTTGAAACAAATCTTGAAAGCGATTATTTACTGCCATTTTTTGAGAAAACTGTTGTTGGCGAAGATGTTTATAATAGATTAAAAATGGACGACAGTATTTTTATAAAGGAGAATTTAGACAAAGATCTTTCATCAGTTACAAAGATTAAACGGGATAACACTGATTTAGGCTCTCTAAGACTCATTACAGTTTGTTTGGCAAGTGACTTTATGCAGTATTCTAATTTATGTAATGAAGGGGAAAGTCCTCTTTATATAACAAAAATAACTGAAACCCGGACGCCAAAAACACTACCACGAACATTGCTTTTTTCAGATTTAGTAAAGAAAAATAGAAATAATCTGTATAGTTGGAAGAAAAATAAGCTAGATAAAAACAGAAAACACAAATTACTTGATGTTTATGTTGAAAATATAGATAAAATCAGATTCTTAAAGAATAGTAAAAGTTCAATTACGATTTATACAGAAAATAAGGCAAAAATAAATGACAAAGAATTAGAGGCCAATAAAACTTATATCATCAAGTTTCAACTATTAGATAGATCTGGATCAAAAAGCAGTGAATATTTTATGCACAAATCTATTATAGATAAAATCCCAAATAAGGAGGATATTATGCTTGATAATATAAAGCAATATATTAAATGATTTCTAATTCCTGTAAAATATAAAGATCGGGCAACTATTCCATCGCCCTCATCATCTGCTTGGCCACAGCTTCGATAACTGGCACACTCACAGAATTTCCTGCTTGTTTATACAATGCGGAATCAGAAATCTTCGGTAGAATATAGTCCTTTGGGAAACCTTGAATTCTAAAACACTCTAAAGGAGTTAGTTTTCTTATTCCTTTTTTATCCTTGATAATTGGTACATTGTGCCCACCTGTTCCCATATTTGCAGTTAATGTAGGGCAAACACCACTCTTATTTTCTCTGACATATTGTCTACGCCATTGATAAACTTTACCCTCCTCTTTTACTGAATTTTTTAGCTTTTCAAACAATGGCTTGCCATTGTAATAGTATTTTTCTGGCACATTTTTCTCTAACAAATCAGTTATTTTAGTATTTAGTTTTATTGGACTAGGAAATTCAAATCTTTCTAAATAAAGTTTGTTTTTGAAACCCACGATGTAGATTCGTTCTCGGTTCTGGGGAATATTTCCGTATTCCATAGTATTCAAGACTTTAATTTTTACATGATAGCCAAGGTCTTTTAATGCATCCTCAATAATCTTGAAAGTTTTACCACCGTCATGGCTTTTTAGGTTTTTTACATTCTCTAAGAGAAATCCTTCTGGTTTTCTTGCCTCTAAGATACGAGCAATATCAAAAAAAAGGTTTCCTCTGCCTTTTTCATCATTAAATCCTTGTCTATACCCAGCAATAGAAAATGCCTGACAAGGAAAACCACCTAAAAGAAAATCAAAATTAGGCAAATCGTCGATACCAATTTTTCTTATATCCTCAACAACTAATTTTGAATCTTTAAAATTTAGATCGTAAGTATCTTTGCATTGTGGTTCAAAATCATTTGCAAAAACGGTCTTGAATCCTGCATTTTCAAAACCCATACGAATACCACCTACACCAGCAAAAAGATCAATCGTTTTAAACCCGTGTTTCGTTTTCTTTTGCTCTACCTCCCTCGGTTCATTGTTCGGATTACTAATGACTTGAATAACAACGCCTCGGACTTCAACATCAGTTCTAAATAAGGGCTTCATGTTAGGATTTCTAGCTTCTAGCCTGTATCTATCTTTCTCGGTGTAGAGTTTTTTCAAAGTTGCTTCGTTGTCATCAATTATTGCGACAACAGTTTGCCCATTTTCTGCTGAGGTTTGGTGTTTTATGACAACAACATCACCATCAAAAATTCCATCCTTAACCATAGAATCTCCCACGACACGAAGTGCGTAATAACCCTCTGCCGTTCTAATTTGTGGATTTATTACAGAAACGGAACCATCCCTTTCCTCAATCGCGGGAAGCGGATAACCGGCTTTGATACTTCCAAGTATTGGAATTTCAATTACCGATTTTATTTCTTTCTTTGGAGTTAAACTTCTAGCAGAATTTTCAGACTTAGAAAGATATCCCCTGACTTTTAGGGAATCAATGTGTTCGTGAATAGTGGAAACCGCCTTGAGTTTTAACTTCTTCCGTATTTCTTCTATGGTTGGAGATATGCCATTTTCGGCAAGATAAAGGCTTATGAAGTCGAATACCCGTTTCTGCTTTTTTGTGAGATTTGACATATTGCATTTAAAATCTGTTTTCGCTACAATTCTAGTATAACCGAATAAAAACCGAAACTCCAAGCTAGGTTATCCACACAATTATGGAAGCAAAACTAAAACACCTTGAATTCATACAAACAACCATAAACAGAATGGCAAATAATTCCTTCCTACTGAAGGGATGGGCAATAACAGTCGTTGGTGGTTTGTTCGCCTTTGGGTTTAAGGACTTAGATTGTAGCTACATATTTGTCTCACTTTCTATTCTATTTTTCTTTTGGATACTTGACGGATATTACCTGCATCAAGAAAAACTTTTTCGTGAGCTCTACGAGCGTACAGCAAAAAAGAAGGAGGATGAGATCGACCTCTCAATGAAAACTGACAAATGCGAAAATGGAGAGAGCTGGTTTGATTGTTCATGCTCGACAACCCTACTTGTATTCTATGGTGGATTATTGGTGGTTCATTTGATTATTATTTTAATTCTATAAATAAAATATATGGCAAGAAAAATTTTCATCAGCTACAAATATGGAGATTCAAGCGTTCAACCTATATCACGTCTCGAAGAAGATGGCACAACAACAGCGAGACATTATGTTGATGCTTTGCAAGCAAAGTTGGACGCGGAAGACCATATCAACAAAGGAGAAGATGATGGCGAGGACATGAGTGGATTTAAGGACGAAACAATAGAATCAAATTTGAGGGATAAAATCTTTGATAGCACTATCACAATTGTTTTACTTTCAAAAAATATGAAAGACCAGTATCTTGCCGAGGATGATCAGTGGATTCCGTGGGAGATTGCTTACTCTATGAAAGAAATGACTCGTGACGGTAGAACTAGTGGTACGAATGGAATGTTGGCTGTTGCCCTCCCAGACGAGACTGGAAGTTATTCGTACATAGTGAACCACTATCAATGTGTTACGAGTTGGAATATCGCCTCTCTGTTTAAGATTCTCGGTGGCAACATGTTCAATCGAAATGAGAAGAATCTTATTCGTTGCACAAGCTGTAATGGAACACACCATACGGGGCAAGACCATTCATATATCCATCCAGTCAAATGGAGTGATTTCATCGCTAATATAAATGGACATCTCGATCATGTTACAAACCACCAAAATAATCTAGATCACTTTAAAATCGTAAAACAGGTTTAGGGAGTCCTGCCCGCGACCTTTCCGCCCTTCGTGGAAGGGCAAGCACTCAAGGCACTTCCGTTAAGGCGCTATATGCCATATCATTTATTTAAAACTGCTATACTTTTGGTATGGCAAAACCACGGACCGTCAATGAGTACATAACACAAGCGCCAAAAGAGGCGCAAAAGAAATTGCGCGAAATGCGGACGTGTCTCAGAAGTGTCGCGCCAAAATCATCTGAGAGTCTGAAGTGGAGTATCCCAGCTTTCTTATACGAACGTATACTGTACACGTATGCCGGTTTCAAGCATCATATTGGTTTTTACCCGACACCTTCTGCTATACGAGCGTTTAAAAAAGAATTAGCCGACTACAGCACCGCAAAGGGCTCTATCCAGTTCCCGCTAGATAAACCTCTTCCGCTATCTCTCATCAAAAAAATCGCCAGGTTTCGTATCAAAGAATTCAAAGAGAAAGACGCGAAATGGATGTGATGGAGGTAGAGCATTAAGAGTTGAAGGAGTCTTATCGAGCGTGTCGGAAATATGAAAATAGCTATAATACACTGATGCCTACAAAGAGTCCCACTTCGCGTATGCCACATACCATGCCCACAGATTTTCGAAGAGCTCTCACTGCCGACCGGAGAGCGTTCTCGGTGTGGGAAGACATCACGCCACTTGCGCGCAACGAATGGATTTGTTGGATTATCTCCGCAAAACAGTCGACGACACGTATACGCCGGATTTCCGTAGGACTCTCAAAGCTCCGGAGCGGGATGCGTCGTCCTTGTTGCTGGGCAGGGTGTTCTCATCGATGATTTGATTTGAGATAGCGAAATATACATGAGCGATGAAGAGTTTGAAAAAATCGTAGCAGACGAGCTCGATGCTTTACCGGAGACGATACAGAAGCGTATTAAGAATGTCGCGGTGGTTATAGAACAGGAGCCGTCTCCTGAGGTGCGTAAACGGGAAGGTCTCGAAGGCGACGATACACTCCTTGGCTATTACCACGGCGTGCCACAGACGTCTCGGGGCGTGGATTACGGTGTCGGAGCATTTCTTCCCGATACCATTACCATTTTTAAGAATCCTGTTATTGAGGAGGCATTGGATAGCAATTGCAGTGTTAAAAAGGTTGTGTACGACACGCTCTGGCATGAATTTGCTCACTACTTCGGCATAGACGAGGAAGGGGTCCAGGAGAGGGAGCGTGAACGTAGAGAGAAACCTTAACCATACGATTTACCACATGAAAAAAAGCGAATCAGCAGGCGGGGTTGTCGTCAACTCATCGGGCGAGATACTCGTCGTCAATCAGCACGGCGATTCATGGTCGTTACCCAAAGGGCACCTAGACGCCGGTGAAGATGCTCTCACGGCCGCAAAACGGGAAATTGCCGAAGAGAGCGGGGTGACTCAGCTGGTGCTTGTAAAACCTCTGCCAAGCTATAAACGATTTCGTATCGCCCTTGGAGGCGGGGAAGATAAGAGTGAACTAAAAACTATCCATATGTTTCTCTTTAAAACGACTGAGGTCACGCTTTCTCCGCAGGACCCGGAAAATCCCGAAGCGAGATGGGTTTCAGCGGATGAGGTGGGGGATTTGCTTACCCATCCAAAAGACAAGGAATTTTTTAGTCGAATCCGTCTCGAACTGTCTTAGCGGTCTGGGTATTGACAGGTGGCACTATATTGTGATATAATAGTAGCATAAAGGTGAAATCATGAAAACGGCAACTTCTGATATGGTGGCTGATTTAGTGATTCGTTATTCGGCCGCAAGAGTTTGTTTTCATGCCGTTGCGTTCCTTCGCGGTAGAGAGTCTCGATTCCGAGCGTGGGCCGGTATCAAGCGAGAGTTTTTTAAACCCACACAGTGATTCAAATCAAACCATCCGCCTCAGCGGATGGTTTTTTGTTATATTGCTTCGTCTGCAACTTGATGATAGATTTTATTGCGTCATCTGGCATTGAGTGCGGAATGATGGTTGGTTCTGTTTTGAAATCAAAATATGCGCGGTTAGCTCAGTTGGTAGAGCATCTCATTGACGTTGAGAGGGCCGGGGGTTCGAGTCCCTCACCGCGCACAATAATTCACGAGGACAGCTGGTAGCTGTCTGAGTGAAGTATCATTGCGACGCGATGAGGGACTCGAAAGACGGAGGCCGCGAAGCCCCGCCATGGGCGGGTCGGCCGAGTCGGGGTCGCGACCTTTCGCGTAGCGAAAGAGTTGTGACCGAGTCCCGTTTATTTTATAGCGCGATGAGGGACTCGAAAGACGGAGGTCGTTATTTTGTATGAATATGGAGGTAAATATCCTCAAGCGCTTTGACCGCGTCGCCTGCGGCGATATTGTTCTGGTGGTAGAGTCCGTCGGTGCAGTCTCCTGCGGCCCAGATACCCGTTACCGAGGTCATTTGAGTCCGAGGGTCTACTTTAATGTGTCCCCAGGTGTCGAGCTTAAGAAGGTCTTTGGCAAAGCCGGTTGCCGGGATAAGTCCAATCTCAACGAAAATGCCTCCAATCGGCATCTCTTTCTCTTCTCCAGTTTTAGTATTTTTATAAACGACGCTTTTGACAAATTTATCTCCCTTGACCTCAGTTACTTCCGTGTTTCTTTCAATACGGACTTTCTCGTTTTTCGAAAGTTTTTCGACGGTAACTGGGTCTGCACGGAATGAGTCACCACGTATGAATATCGTCACTGATTTACAGTACGCGGCAAGCTGAGCGGCCGACTCAAGAGCGGCATTGCCTCCGCCAATCACCAGCGCATCTTGCCCCGCAAAGAGCGGGCCATCACAGGACGCACAGTAGGTAAGTCCTTTGTGCTCAAATATATCAGCCCCTTTTGCAGGCAACCGACGTCGGCTGGAACCGGTCGCGATGAGAACCGTTTTCGTGTCGTACGCTCCCTTAGGGGTCGTGACAAGAAATCCTTCACCTTTCTTTTCGATATGGTCTACCAGTTCTCCTTGGTGAATTGAGACAGCATCGCTCGCATACGCTTCCAAGTGTTTTTTTAGATTCGTGGCAAGCTCGGGGCCTGAGATGGAGACGGTGCCAATCCAGTTCTGGATATCTTCTGAGACAATGGATTGCCCTCCGAAATCTTTGGTCAGAAAGAGCGTTTTCAGTTTCTTTCTGGCGGCATAAACACCTGCGGCAACGCCTGCCGGTCCTGCGCCGATGATGGTGAGGTCATAATGCATAGGGTATAGAATATAGGGTTTACCGTGTCGGGGCAAGTAGAAAAAGAAAGCGCCGTCCGCTATAGCGGACGGCGTTTCGTGTAATACTTCTATTTCTTTCTCCTGAGAAATGCCGGAACCGCACCCCAATCATCATCATCAGAAATAGGAACCGCTTTCTCTTCCTTTTTTACATCAACAGCCGGCTCCTCTTTTTTCTTCACCTCATCTTTCTTCTCCTCCTTGTTGCTACTTCCCATGAGTGTATTAAAGATAGTTGACCCGCTCTTCTTCTCATCGGCCGGTTCGGTCGCGGTAGAGAAGAGTCGGCGATGCATCGCGCTTTCCGGGAACCCTGAAGCAATTACGGTGATTTTCACTTCGTTCTTCTTGAGGCGGTCGTCTTTGACCGTACCAAAGATAACTTTCGCATCACTGTCGATTGATTCGGTGATGACCTTCGCTGCATCCTGAATCTCGAACATGGTAAGGTCTTCGCCACCGGCGATTGAGAAGAGGACCCCTTTCGCGCCCTGGATAGAAAGGTCGAGGAGCGGGGAGTTGATAGCCATGCGAGCCGCTTCTTCGGCGCGTTTCTCTCCTGAGGCGATACCAATACCCATGAGTGCCGACCCTGCGTTTTCAAGAATGGATTTGATGTCCGCAAAATCAGTGTTGATGATGCCGGGAATCGTAATGAGGTCAGAGATGCCTTCGACGGCTTGTTTGAGAATGTCATCGCACATTGCAAAGGCACTGCGGGCCGTGGTCTCCTTTGAGACGTTGGCGAGGAGGCGGTCGTTCGGGATGACGACGGTTGCATCAACCGCTTTCTTTAGTTCATCGAGACCTTGTTCTGCATAGCGCGAGCGCTGTTGCCCTTCGAATGAGAACGGTTTTGTGACAATGGCGACGGTGAGTGCTCCAAGTTCTCGCGAGATTTTTGCGATAATCGGTGATGAACCGGTACAGGTGCCACCTCCCATACCACCCGCAATGAAAACCATATCCGCACCCCTAATGGCTTCTTGAATTTCTTCCTTATTTTCTTCAACGGCCCGCTTGCCGAGTTCCGGATTCATGCCGGTTCCAAGTCCGTGTGTGAGATTTTTGCCGATATGAATTTTTTTGCGCGCCAAAGAGTTTTGGAGGTCTTGGGCATCGGTGTTTATGGCGATAAACTCAACGCCACGCACCTTCGAGGTAATCATGTGATTGACAGCGTTTTTTCCCGAACCGCCAACGCCAAGGACTTTAATCCTTGCGAACGCTTCAACTTCTGGTTTTACTTGTGGCATAGATTTCGTGCGCACGGTTGGCATGAGCCGAACCGATACGCGATTTATAGCTTACGCACTACATAATGGGCGTTTGTCCGATATGATACTGCAATCGGACAAAAAGAAAAGAGTTGACCCGTGAGAAGAGTGTGTCTTAGTATTTCAATCGTAAAGGACGTTCCTAGGGAAGGAGCTGGCGCAAGAGGTTTTTAAGGCCACCCCCGGCCTTTTTCGCGATTCCGACTCCGAGCGTTTGCTCCTCGCTGTCCTGAGAAAGTCCTATACGGCAGAGCCCGTATACGACCGACCATGAAGCGTCCTTTATGGGTTCACGCATGTTTCCACCCCAGTTCATTGATGCTGTTCGGGAGGGAAGAGAAAGTGATGCTTTCGCAAGTTCTTCGAGGACGGCAATACCCGAACCACCGCCAGTGAGGATAATACCTGCCGGTAGGAGACGATTGCGACCAATCTTTTTTAGGTGGGCTTCGATGAGGTCGAGTATGTCAGATAATCGGGCTTCAATAATATCGTCTAGTTTCTTTCTTGGGAATGTTGAGCCGGTGATGGCGCCGACCTTGATGCGCTCCGCTTCCTCAATCGGCACCTTGAGCCCGAGCGCGATGTCGTTGGTTATGTCATTTGAGCCGATGGGGAAGGTCTCGAGAGATATCGGAATATTATTTTCAAAGACGACGATTGAGACTGTTTCGGCGCCGATGTTGGCGAGCACGCTCCCCGCAATTTTCTGCTGTTTAGTAAGAGTCACTAAACTTGCGGCGAGTGGTGCGGCCACCGGCATCAATACTTCAACGCCGGCTTCTTCGACAGCCTGTTCAAGGTCGTAGAGATGGTTTTCAAGCGTCGTCACAAAAAGCACTTTGGCCTCGATTTTGTTCGCCTTCATTCCCGAAGGATTTGTACCGAGGACGACGTTCCCGTCAATGCGATATTGAATAGGGATAGTGTGAATGATGCGCCGATTTACTGATGTTGCCTGCGGAATGTTGCTTCGCGCGGCTGCCATCGCATTTTCCATGTCGCGTTCAGTCACTTCAGAGTCGGCGCGAGATATGGCAGTGGTTCCGGTTGCCGTAGTCGAAGAAAGGCCTATGCCTCCGACGGAGAGGTAGGCCTGTCTGATGCGGACCCCAGACGCTTTTTCTGCCTGTGCCAAGGCCCCCTTGAGCGCCCTTTGCACGTCGGCTTGATTGATGATGTAGCCATGGCGGAGCCCTTTTGATTCAGCAAAACCTGACCCGATGATTTTTATCAAGGTTCGTTCAGGCGTTCGGTCTTCTTCAGCTACCATGACCTTTGCCTGATAGGTTCCAATATCTATCCCAACGGATATTTTTCGTGCCATGCGAAATGTAAGAGAGAAATTTATACGTGCAAAAATTTTGCACCGATGCGTTTCTCCTTACCCTCCATTGTACTACCGTGTGTGTGCCCCTTCAAATGGAGTAATCCGTGGATAAACAACATGCCGATGAATTTTGTGTAGGGCAGACCGTATGACCGGTGTTGTGCCCTGGCGACGGCGGGGGCGATGATGATGGAACCCATTCCCTTTTTAAGGGTAAATGATAAGACGTTTGTCGGCTTATCTTTCTTTCGGTGCGTTCGGTTTAGTTGTCGAGACTCTTTCGGAGTGACGAATACGAGCTCAAGCAAAAAGCGCTTTCCGAGGATAGCGCTTTTTATAGCCTTGAAGGGTACGCGAGGCGTGCGGGCTTTTGTGGCGTTGATGAGGATAAGGTCTCGCACAGGGGCTCGAGAGATTATTTGCGTACCATCTTATCAGGCATTTTTCCTGATTTGATGAGTTGCTCAACTTCTTTTCGTCGCGCAATACGAGTGAGGGTCCGCTTTTTCCTTGTCAGGTGAGACTTATTTCGTTCTTTGTATCGGAGTGAGCGCACTCGTTTAACGATGCCAGAACCCTGTAGCATCTTGTTGAAGCGTCGTAGTGTTGAAAGCGAGTTTTCGGTCCCCGTCCTCTCTACATTGATATTTACTGCCATAGGCCAGGCATTGTAACACGGGACACCGTCCTTATGCAAGGTTAGGCCTTCAACGCTTTCAGGTGGGCGGGGAGGTCTTGAAGGGATATCGTTTCCTGTGACCGTGTGGACATATCTCTGACGATAGCGTTTCCTTCAAGTGCTTCTTTCTGTCCGATGATGACCACATAGGGCACCTTCATATTTTCCGCCGTAGCAATTTGGCTTGAGAGCTTGTCTTTGGCGAGCGATTGGTGCACCGGGATTTTGGCGTGCCGAAGCGCTTCGATAACGTCCAACGATTTCCGTTTGGCGTCGAATCCGATTTGAATGAAATAGACCTGAGGCTTTTTCATCTTGTGCGACGCTTTCTTGTCTCCGCGTGTTTCTTTGAAAATGAGAGTGACGCCGGCCGCAGAGAGGTCGCGTTTCGACTCCATTTTCTTGGCGAAGCTTGTCATTCGATAGCCGAGGCCGAGCGTCACTTCAGGTTCGTCTTCTTTTCCGATTGCGTTGAGTGTTTTGATGAGGAAGATGGTGTGCGAGCAAACGCGACGATTCCCAAGCAGGTGATTGTCTATTTTGTAAGGAACATTCATTGACTCAATGTACTCAAGCACTTCGGTAAAATGCGCTCGGCTGGTTTCAGTAAGGGAGGAAACCGATTTCGGCGCCTGGTTGGCGAGTTCGACACATTTTTCGTGGGTACACTCAAGGGGAGCAAAAAGGTCTTTCTTGAGTGCCGTTCGACAATGGGTTTGTAGCATGTCAGCATGTTTTCGATAAAACTGATTCACTTCGCGTGTGAAGTGGGTAAGGGTATCTTTGTCACCGACAGAATTGATATCTATATAAAGGTCTTTGTAACCCTTTTCGCGAAGTATTTCGAGAGATGCCTTGATGAGTTCCGCTTCCGCGATACTCTTGGAGGTGCCGAGGATGTCGAGGTGTATCTGTTTATAAGCATTTTTGGGAGTTTTTCGTTGTCCTACCCGAGGAATAGGCCCTTCATAATAGAGCATGGTGGCTTGGGCAGGATTGAGGAGTTTGCGTTCCTCGCATGTTCGAATGAGCGCTACTTTTTCTTCAGCGCAGATTCTCATTTCTGGGCAGTCGGCTTCCCCATAATTTTTCTCATGAGTCTCGGACTCCGTAATTTGTTTTGCAATCTTTACGTCTTGATTCGTGACCACCGGCGCTTCGATAGGCATGAAATTATAGTAATAGGCGATTTCTGCCGCGCGGTTGAGTTTTTTGAGTAGGAGATAAGGCGACCTTGCGTTTTTGTTTTTGCGAGCCGTTGTTTTCATATTACTCAGTGAGGGTGGCATTGATGGGAACTAATTCCATACCGGGTCTCCAGTCGATGCGCGAGATGGGAAAAAGTCTCACGATAGGTTTCCCGACGATGTCAGTTCGCGGGAGAGGTCCCCATCGTCGCGAGTCGGAACTTGCTGAGCGATTATCTCCGAGCACGTAATATTCGTCAGGACCGAGCGTGACCGTTAAGAAGTCACTACTTTGATTTTTGACGAATGGTTCATCGAGCATGAATGGTTCCGAGCCGTCTGTGGGTGTGATTCTGATGCGTGCGCCTTCGAATTGTACGGTCTCGCCCGGAAGCCCCACGATACGTTTAATAAAATATTTCTGTGGCTCAAGGGGGTAGTGCAGGATGATAGTGTCGTGACGCTTGGGTTCGCTGAAACGGTACGAGAGCTCATCAACGATAAGGTATTCTCCATTGTGGAATGTCGGAATCATTGAGTCGCCAGAAACGATGAATGGTTGAGCAATAAAGGTTCTGATGATGAATACGAAGGCAACCGCAACTACGACGAATCGGACGGTTTCAAGGAGTTCGGACTTTTTTTTCGTAGCTATCGGCGCGGCGACCGGTTCTGGATTCTGTTCAGTCATATTTCACCCATTGTAATATACGTCTCGTTTGACTAAAAGTTTCTTTACGTGGCTTTGTGTTATGTTGCACGATGGAGTCCGTGATACTATTATTCTCGCTATGAGTTACGTCATCGTTGGGTTGGGAAATCCCGGAGAGGAATACGAACACACCCGGCATAATACCGGACGCATCCTTGTCGAGGATTTTGCTCGCAGAATGAAATGTGATGCGTTTGAGCACGACAAGAAAGCGAACGCAGATACGGTCACGGGGAAGGTGAAGCGAGAAGCATTCACACTCGTGCTTCCCGATACGTTCATGAATAAATCGGGGAATGCGGTGGCACGGTACGTGAAATCGAAGAAGGCGGCTGAACAGCTTGTCGTTATTCATGACGACCTTGATTTGCCACTTGGCCGAATCAAACTATCGTTCAATCGTGGCTCTGGCGGGCATCGCGGTGTCGAGTCGATTGTGCGTGCACTAAAGACAGAAGCGTTCGTGCGTCTACGCGTAGGTATCTCAAAAGATGCCGGAAAAGGGAGAGTAAAGAAACCTGTTGGCGAAGATGCGGTAGGGGATTTTATTCTCGGCGCATTCAAACCGGCTGAGGAGAAGGAATTTAAGAAAGTATCGAAACTCGTCTCCGAGGTGCTTGAGTTTATTGTCGAGGAAGGCCATCAGGCGGCCATGCAGGAGTTTAATTGAGTTTTCTTGTCTATATAAATAGCGCGTGTAAAAAAACCGTTCGCTGTGTGGCGAACGGTTTTTTTGTTTATTGCCTAGCGAGTGAGTGGAGAGAAAAAGGACTTTCTTTTTCTCTCCCGAACGAGCGACGGCAACAAAGGGTTTAATACCCTTTATTCTTTTGTGACGTACGAGAGCGTCATACGTTGTTCTTTTGGTTCAAAGACCATAATCTTGAAATCGTAGGTCTTGCCGAGTTCGAGGGCCAAGCGGAGTTTGTCTTCACTGCCAAACTCACTGATATGCACGAGCCCCGCGACCCCTTCTTCGATTGAGGCCAGTGCGCCATGTTTGTTGTACTTGATGACCACGCCTTTCACCGTCTGGTCTTTAGCGTATTTTTCTCCGGCTGCAACCCACGGGTTTGGTTTCAAGGCCTTGATTGAGAGTGAGATTTTCCCATCTTTGATTTCGATGACGCGGACGCGTACCGAGTCGCCCATCTTGTAGCGATTGCGCGGGTCGTCGACGAGTGCCCAATCCATTTCAGAAATGTGCACCAATCCTTCGAGCCCCTCTTCAATCTTCACAAAGATACCGAAGTCAACGGCTCCCGTGACCACTCCTTCGAGCTCGTCACCGACGGCGTATTTCTCGACAATCTTTTCTTTTTCCTTCTCGTTCTGATTCTTCTCAGAGAAAATGAGCTTTCCTTCTTGTGGTGATGCGGTGATGATGGAAACGGAAATCGGGTGACCGACAAGTTTCTTCAACTCTTCAAGAATTCGGTCTTTGTTACCGTCGGAAATGCGCGGATAGTGTTCAGGTTTGAGCTGGGATGCCGGAAGAAATCCCGGTATACCTTGCCATTCGAGAATGAGTCCTCCTTTATTCGCTTCTTTGACCGGAAGTTCAAGAATTTTCTTTTCTTTGATGGCAATTTCAGCTTCGCCCCAGATAAGTGCACGTCGAGCTTCTTTGAGCGAGAGTTCGATGTATCCTTCCGAATTATCCGTACTGACGATTTTAGCCGCAATGACGTCCCCAACGTTGATTTTCTTGATGAGGTCTCTCGCGTTGATGTACTCGCGACCATAAATGATACCGGTGCCGAATGGAGGCAAGTCAACGTAAACCGCCCCTCGAGCGATTCCTAATATCTTTCCTTCTACGACTTCTCCGGTTTCTCTCGGAGAAGCGGACTTCGAGAGCATGCGCCCCATAAGGGTCTCATTTTCTCGGTCGGCGTCTGTCATGGCCTCTTTAGGCGTCTCCTGCACAGCCGTAAGATTCTGTTCTTCCATAATTATGTGAAGCAGATGTCCGGCGTCCTTTCGTGGTCTATCACGACGACGGGGTTATCCCTGCTCCTTATTTATTAGTAAACGTCTTTGGTATGCCTCTTTGCCTAAGCGAACTCAAGCGAAGAAGAGACGTGGGGAGTAGTATACCTTTTTTTCGTATGGTGTAAATAGTCCCTCGACTTGCTCGAGCCCCGTATTAGCTATACTCTTATAGTCTATGATTATTACGTATCACGGGGCAGAATCATTCAAAGTCCAGTATGGGGATGTGGTTTTGGCATTTAACCCGCTCTCTAAGAACTCTCAATTAAAAAATACTCGATTTGGTGCCGATATCGCGCTTATTACGGCAAACCATATCGACCTTAACGGAGTCGATTCAGTCACGTTTGGCGGGAAAGAACCTTTTGTTATCTCTGGACCAGGCGAATATGAATATAAGGGTGTGTTAGTGCACGGATTTTCGTCGACGACGTCGTATGGCGGTGAGGCAATGGGTAACACAATATACATGGTTACTCTCGAAGGCATCAATCTTTGTTTCTTGGGTGCGCTCGATAAAAAAGAACTTCCCAAGGAGGCGACTGAAGAGCTAGAGGGTATTGATATTCTTTTTGTCCCTGTCGGAGGTGACGGTGTGCTCTCTCCGGTAGATGCGTACGGGCTTGCCGTGTCGCTCGAGCCAAAAATTATTATACCGATGCATTATGGAGATGTCGGTGCCAAGAATGCGCTCAGCTTATTTCTCAAGGAAGGCGGGGTTGAAAAGAGTGCCGAAGAGATGGAGAAGTTGACGCTTAAGAAAAAAGATTTTGACGGTCGCGAAGGCGACATTATTGTACTGAAGCCATTAAATTGATTCGCCAAAACTCATGCGACTTTTCGATTTTTTGGAGCGATTGCGCGAGGAGCCCGAATCACACCGACGGCGTACGGCATTTGTGGTAGCCCTTTCCGTTACGGGGCTTGTCGCTCTCGGGTGGTTCATGTCGTGGTCGGGAGGGTCCCGTGTGTCCTACACGAGCACTGAGGCGACGTCGTCACCTCTTACGGTGCTCGCACAAACCCTGACGGAGGGTAGGGAAATGTTCCATGATTTATTCGGAGCTCTGGGAGAATCTCGGGATGTTTTCATTGCCCCAGACGCACCTCCCGAAGAATCAGAGAACTGAAATATCCTTTGTTTTTAGCGCTTTTTATGCTATACTAGACCAATATGGCGGATAAGAACGAGAAGCCGAAAAATGGGATTTTGACCCGTCCGATTACGCTTGAGATGAAGGAGTCATACTTGGATTACGCGATGTCCGTGATTACGGCTCGCGCGCTTCCTGATGTCCGAGACGGACTTAAGCCGGTTCACCGTCGCATTCTCTATTCAATGCATGAAATGGGTCTAACGTCTTCGGCGCGGTTCAGGAAATCTTCGGCCGTTGTCGGTGAAGTGCTTGGTAAATATCATCCGCACGGCGATATGGCCGTGTACGACGCGCTCGTAAAAATGGCTCAGGATTTTTCGATGCGGTACCCGCTTATCTTCCCGCAAGGTAACTTCGGCTCTGTCGACGGCGACGGTGCGGCGGCTCCTCGATACACGGAAGCAAAAATGTCGCGCATTTCAGGTGAGCTCATCAAAGACCTTGAAAAGGAGACGGTTGCGTGGCGACCGAATTACGACGGGACACGAAAAGAGCCGATTGTACTACCTTCAACATTTCCCAATTTGTTACTCAACGGAACGCTCGGTATTGCGGTTGGTATGGCAACCAATATCCCTCCGCACAACCTTCGCGAGGTCTCCGATGCGCTTATCTATCTTATAGAGCATAACGACGCGACTACCGAGGACCTTCTTCAATTTGTGAAAGGCCCTGATTTTCCGACCGGAGGCATTGCGTACGGAAAGAAAGATATTAGCCATGCGTACGCTAACGGCAAGGGTGGTGTGGTTGTTCGGGGCGAGGCGGAGATTGTCGAAACGAAGGCGGGAACATTTCAGATTGTTGTTTCGTCCATTCCGTACCGCGTCAACAAATCAGACCTTATCATGGCGATTGCCGATTTGGTCCGTGAGAAGAAGCTTGATGGGGTTAAAGGACTCCGCGATGAATCCACGAAAGATATCCGTATTGTTATTGACCTAAAGTCGGGTAGTCACCCTCAGTCAGTCCTGAATTATCTCTATAAACATACACAGCTCGAAGACACCTTCCACTATAATTGTGTTGCGCTCGTTGACGGCGTTCCGCAAACGCTTTCACTCAAGCTTATGCTTGAGAATTTCCTAAAGCATCGCAAGGAGGTTATCAAGCGCCGGACAGAATTTGATTTACGTAAAGCGGAAGAGCGAGAGCACATTCTCCTCGGGCTGAAGAAGGCGCTTGACCATATCGACAAAATCATCAAGCTCATCAAGGCATCAAAAGATGTCACTGAGGCGCGCTTGAAGCTCATGAAGGAATTCAAGTTTTCCGAACTTCAGGCCAATGCGATTCTCGATATGCGACTTCAGAAGCTTGCCGGCCTTGAGCGAAAGAAGATTGAGGATGAATTGAAGTCTATTCAGGAAATCATCAACGACTTAAAAGATATTCTTGCGAAACCGAAGCGTATTCTCTCGCTTGTCAGAAGTGAGTTGAGTGACGGCGCGGCTAAGTACGGCGACGAGAGGAAGACGAAGGTGTTTGCCCACGAAGCGAAAGCTTTTTCAATTGAAGATACCATTCCCGATGCAGAGAGCGTGCTGGTGCTTACGGCGGGCGGGTACGTCAAACGGACTGACCCGGAAGAGTACCGGAAACAGCGTCGCGGAGGCGTTGGTGTTGTCGACCTCGACACTAAAGAAGAGGACTTTGTTTCTATGTTCCTGACCGCTTCGACTCATTCCGACCTCTTATTCTTTACCGATAGAGGCAAAGCGTATCAGATAAAAATGTATGAAATACCGGAAGCGCGCCGTGCCACGCGAGGCAAGTCAGTGATGAATTATCTCGCGCTTGCGGAAGGCGAGAAGGTGACCTCGATTTTACCTATGCCGAAGTCGTCTCGAGGAGCCGACCATGCTCTGATGATGGTTACGGCCGGAGGGACGGCAAAGAAGGTGGACGCGAAGAGTTTTGAGGACGTGCGTAGGTCCGGCATCATTGCGATAACGCTTTCAGATGGAGATTCTCTTGAGTCGGTTCAGTTTGTCGGCAAGGGTGACACGATGATTGTCGCGACCTTAAAGGGGCAGTCGATACGTTTTAAAGAATCAGATATTCGCGTTATGGGCCGGAGTGCCGGAGGTGTGCGGGCCATCAAACTCAGGAAAGGAGATGCCGTTATCGGTTCTGACGTGGTGAAGAAAGATGACCAAAATGCTTTGTTTTTGGTGGTTTCCGAGAACGGGTATGGCAAGACCACGTCACTGAAGGAGTATAAAATTCAGAAACGGGGCGGTTCAGGAATTAAGACTGCAAAGATTACTCCTAAGACCGGCGCACTCATCGGGTCGCGCGTTCTCTCGGAAGACCTTGAAATCGTTGCGATTTCTAAAAAGAGCCAGGTTATTCGGCTCGATGCAAAAGAAATACCGGAGCTTGGTCGCCAAACGCAAGGAGTTCGTGTTATGAAACTCAGGACAGGAGACGCTCTCGCTTCAGTGACCTGTTTGTAAAGTTGTACACACTGTTTTGTCTGTATACTGCTATAATGAAGGGAGCTCTTAAGAGCTCCCTATGCCTTTTTCTGACCCTGTTTCAAATATCGCACAGTTTGAAATAGGAGCCGGAGACATCATCGCAGACCTCGGCGCTGGTTCCGGTTTCTATACACTTGCTGCGGCGCATGCGACCGGAAGCACCGGCAAGGTATATGCCGTTGAGGTCCAAAAGGACCTTTTGGATAGAATAAAGAATTCCGCAACAAGCGATGGACTGCATAACGTAGAGATTATTTGGGGCGATATCGAGGAACATGGAGGAACGCGCCTCCGTGACTCGTCAGTTGATAAAGTTATCCTTTCAAACGTACTCTTCCAGGCAGATGAGAAAATGTCTGTCATCAACGAAATTATGCGTATCCTAAAACCAGCTGGAAAAACTCTTTTTATAGAGTGGTCCGATAGTTCGTCGGTGTCGGGGCCGGACCGCTCACACCTCATACCTGAACATGAAGCTCGTGCGTTGTTTGAACGCGCAGGCTTTTCCATCGCTCGAACGATTCAGGCGGGGAAGCATCATTACGGGTTTATCGCAGAGAAACCATGAGGAATATAAGCATGTTTCAACTGGTAGTTCTCGGCGTATTCTTCATTTTCTTTTTAGGAGGCATATTAGTTGTGGCTATCTACAGTTCGCGGGGGTCACAGAATGCTATTCAACCGATATCGGTAGTTGTGTGGGGCTCATTGAACGGTGGTCAAATGCGGCAGGCAATTGAACGTCTTGAGTCAGAGCGGAAGATACAAATTACCTATGTTCAGAAGAATGAGTCGGTTTTTGATTCCGGATTAGCCGAAGCCATTGTCACCGGAGAGGGGCCGGATATTATTCTCCTCCGACAAGACGCGCTTCCGGCGAATATTCAGAAAATTTCATATGTACCCTACGACCTGTATTCCCGACGGGAATTCCAGGACACGTTTGTCGAGAGCGGAGAAATATTCCTTTCTTCGCTCGGTGCCTATGCTATTCCGTTTGTTATTGACCCGCTCGTAATGTATTGGAACCGCGACTTATTTTCGCAGAAAGCACTCACCAACCCGCCTCAATATTGGGATGAGGTGTTCGCGCTTGCGGGACAACTAACCACCTTTGATGCAAATGGGGGTGTGCTTCAAAGTGCCGTTGCGCTTGGCGCGTATGACAACGTCAAGAATGCCAAAGAAATTATTTCTACACTTTTCTTACAAGGCGGGATTTCGATTACTGAATGGAATCAGGCGCGTACCGTCGTTACCTCCTCGCTTTCACGCGACCTCTATGCTGCCGCCGACGCGTTATCGTTTTACATGCAGTTTGCCGATGCGCGAAAGAGCGTGCGTTCATGGACTCGTGCGCTTCCGGATTCCGAGACCATGTTTCTCTCAAACCGTCTGGCCGTCTACTTTGGGTTCGCCTCTGAGGTGAATGGGTTGCAGTCACGGAGCCCAAATCTCAATTTCGATGTTGCCCTCATTCCGCAATCAAGAAGCAAAGCTCCGGAATCAGTGACGCTCGGTCGGACGTATGCGTTTGCGGTGCTCAATAGCGCGGAAGACAAACTCGGTGCGTTTGAGGCGGTCAAGGCGCTCACCTCAAAAGGTGTTGTGGAGCAGTTCTCATCGATTTCAGGCATTCCTCCGGCTCGCAGGGATATTAGTGCCCCGTCAGGAGACCCGTTTCAGTCGGTGTTTTATCGCTCGTCGATTATTTCAGAAGCATGGCTTGACCCAAGGAGAGATGAGACAGGGTTTATCTTCAAAGATATGATTGATTCAGTCGCCTCCGGTTTTTCGACGCCCCTTGACGCAGTCGGCAAAGCGGAACAACAGCTTAGATTTGTAAATCAATGAGAAAAACTAAAATAATTCGTGGCGTACTTTTCATTTCGGTCCTTATGATAGCCAGCACGCCTTTTCTTGTCGGCGCTCAACCGTCGCAGATTGTACCGGGAGATTGCAATACAACCATTGGCGAGAACGGTACCTTTACTGACCCGTGTGGGTGGACTCATTTTGTACAACTTGCAAACAATATTTTGCAATTTCTAGTCTACCTTTCGGTCCCCATCGCCGCCGTTGCTTTTGTGTACGCTGGCTGGCTCTATTTGTCGTCTCAGGGTAATCCGGGGCAGATCAGCCGTGCACATGGCATCTTTCTTAATGTTGCCATAGGGCTTATTATTGTCTTAGTGTCGTGGCTTGTGGTTGACCTCATTCTAACGTCACTGGCTACCCCTGGAAGTTATCTTGATATTTTAAGTCCGGGTAATTGATAATTTTTTGTGATGTATCGGCTAACGAAACCAATAAGTGTCAGTGTTTCAGGAATATTCGTTATTTCTTCATTATTACTACCGCTAGTTGCGGGGGCTCAGTCTTGTGAAATTGGAGGGAATTGTTTTATTCCCGTCGAAGCCACATGCTCTGTTTCTCCCACAAGCGCTCCGACGTTTGGTGATGTCACTTGGACGGTGACCAGTGTTACTGGTGGGGTGGTTACTGGTTCCACTAATGCAGTGAGCCCATTTGGGTATAGTTATAACTGGTCTGGCTCAGATAACTTGAGCGGTATTACAGAGTCAGTGACATGGCAGTACGCTACGCCGGGAAGCAAATCAGGTACGGTAACAGTATCAGCAAATAACACTTCCATTACGGGTCTTCAAGCTACGGTTTTTTGTGGTTCTACGGGCATTTATGCCGTTCCACAGTGCAGTGACGGATTTGACAATGATAGTATCGAGGGTGTTGATGCTGCTGACCCGGATTGTACGGGTGCCTCAGATAATTCAGAGACGATGGTGCCTCTAAACGGTTCTTGCTCAGTGACACCTTCATGTGGTGTCGCCGACACGACGACGTTTACGTGGAACGCCAGTGCAACGGGGGGTCGGGGTAATTATGAATTTAATTGGCTGGATGGTGGCAATCTCGTAGGCCAAGGTACTTCATTTGCTCAGAGTTACAGTATTCAAGGTACAAAGACTTTGTATATGGCGGTAGTTTCAGACGGATTCGATGAGGTCTCTACCTGTTCGGTGCAGGTGGTTGCAAGTCAGAATTTGTGCAGTGGTGGCGGTGGAAATACCGGTCCGCCTCCGGATTCTGGAGGAGGAACGGTTTCAGTCGGAACTATTCAAAACCCTCTGTCGATAAATAGTATCAACGAATTTTTAGCTAAAGTACTCGGGTTACTGGTTCAACTTCTTGTACCGATTATCGTTCTGTTCTACGTCGTTACCGGCCTTATGTTTGTCACGGCCCGAGGGAAACCCGAGAAATTGGCGCTCGCTCGGAAAGCGTTCCTATACACAACTGTCGGTGCGGCCATCGTGCTTGGTGCGTGGGTCTTGGCAGAAGTTATCAGTAATACGATAGACGCTATTCAAGGTTAAGTATGAAGAAGCATATTTTGGCAACAGGGGTAATAGCGCTCATTTTCCCTTTTATTTCCTTGGCACAGACAAGATTCGATTCAGTTGTCGGGACTATTTTAGTTTTTCTAAACCAGGCAGGCCTTGTGCTCATAGGAGCAGGTGTCGTGTTTGTGGCGTATGGAATATTTAGATATTTGTCGGCGGGAGGTGACCCGGTGAAGCGTGCGCAAGGAGGGTCTGTTCTCTTCTGGGGAATTATTGCTCTTGCAATCATGGTTTCGTTCTGGGGACTCGTCAATATTTTACTCTACAGTCTCTTTGGTGGTGTAGGGTCTAATTTCCAGTTAAATCCAGGCCTTTTCAATCCTCAGTAGAGGTCTTAAGGGGAATGTTTTTTGTCCTCGGATATCCACAGCAGGATTACTAGGAGACTTGATTCATGATATTCTTATCACTGAGTTAAAAGTTATCAGGTCGTTTATTAGCACTATTATTAGTTTCTTTTTTGCAATGAAAAAAGCAATAATCGCGAGTAGCTTACTTCTGCCGGCGGTATCATTCGCCCAGAATTACGATGTTGGTTCACTTCAGGGTATCGTTGATGCTATCCAGGGCATCTTGAACCTTATCTTCCCAGTTCTTCTCGCCATCGCAGTGTTTGTCATCGCCTGGGGTATTTTCAAGTTCATCTTGAATGCCGGTGATGAAGAGGCTCGCAAGTCGGGACGAAGCTTCATCCTTTGGGGCGTTGTAGGAGTTTTCCTCATGCTCTCAATTTGGGGCTTGGTGAACATTCTTGTGGGAACATTCTCACTCGATAACACCGCAATCACTCCTCCGGAACTTCTTCCGGGTGCGGGTACAGGTGGAGCTCCTGGAGCTGGTGGTGGTATATAGAGTATCGTAGCAGTGCCATCTTCTCATGATTCTCGAGAGAATTCTCCAGTATGTAGTAAACCCACTGATCTATCTACTTATCGGTATCGCGGTCGTGGTGTTTCTCTGGGGAGTCGTCGAGTTTATCATCAAGTCTGATGACCCATCAGGCAGGATAGAAGGACAAAAGCACTTGCTATGGGGGATTGTTGGGTTAGCTATCGCCTTCGGCGTATTTGGGATACTCAACGTCATCCAAAACACTCTATTAGGCCTTCTTAGTTAAACTGAAAGAACGCTTATACAAAAACACCCGCTTCGGCGGGTGTTTTTGGTATAAAAAAGCAGGGAATCGTGAGATTCCCTGCGTGTTTTTTTGCGCTAACGTTTTCCGCGCGCGACGATGGCTAACGGAGATGATTCGGTTCCGTTGTTCCAGTCAATGAACCCACTGTAGCTATGTGGCGCAACTTTCCGGACTTTCCATGTCCCGTGCTGTGGCCGACCAGGTGTCCTCCACGTGCCTACAGACTCAGTCTGGTTCCACGAGAACTCCATAGCTCCTCGGGTGCCATTGTCGACGTAGAACACTTTGAGGGCAATGTGCTCGTCATCCATCGCTGTCACAAAGGTCTCGTACTTCTGGTTTTTCATATAGAGGTCCCAGGTGAGATTGGTCAGTGACTGCGGTGTGGGAGTGTGGGCAATCTGCGGTCGCTCACTCTTCACCTTTTCGTTGATGACCGATGTCGTGATGAAGAAGATGATGAGCATGAGAACGATTGATATCTTACGGACCGTTCGGTGTTCGCCCATGGTCACGATGCCAAGCACCGGGACGATAAGTCCTGTGAGCCACCACACGGCTTGCGTACCTCGGATATCCTCGAATATGTTCCTGTTGGTATGAATTCCGACCCAGGTGAGGATGCCGAAGATAACTCCGGCAGTGAGGCCACTATAGAGTACGAATCTCCACGCTCCTTTCCCAATGACTGCCCACTGTATCATCCGACGTGCGGAGAAGAGGGCAACAGCAAGCGCAATGACGACAAGCGTAATGACGGTGTACTTAACAATTCCGGAGCCACTCTGCTCTGCGACAAAGCTCCAAAGCATGGCGACTGATTCGGTGAAGCGTCCGTGGAATCTCCACGCCACGAGCGCGAGCGCTACGAGTAAGACGGTCCACAAAGCAGTAGACCACCGTATCCTTTCTGTAACGGCCCGCCGTTTTGCGATAAGTAACATGAAGCCCGTAAGACTGCAAAGTATTACCGCAGTCCATGTTATCGCAGGTGAAGCGGACATTCTACCGAGCATCGGCACGGACACGACAAGGAGATACACGGTGATGGTAGCTCCCACGGCGATGACGAGTAATTTCACGAGAGGAGAGAGGTCCCCCCATCGAGCGAGTTTTCTTACGGCTCCAACAAGCCATGGTATTAGCTTCATGGCGAAGCGTTTAAGGAATAGCAATGTCGGTATGACAGCGCGTCTCATGACGATAGACGCGAAGGCGATGATGTGTGTCAAAAGCTTGGCACACATAGCGAGTATGGTTTTTGAGTTCATGTAAAAGGTCCTTTCTAAGGGGAATTATAGCATTTTTATCAGCACGTGTCAAATAGAAAAACCGGCTAAGCATTGCTTAGCCGGTTGTGTGCCCCTCCTAGGTAGAGCGAGGGGGATTTTGTGGTGGCGTGTCTGAGCGCGCCGGGACCGTGACGAGTGAAGGCGCCCCGCCTTCGACATAGGTCGTAATGCTACTTTCCTTCAATGCGCTGATACGGTCAACACCGAGTTGCGCCTGTAGGATTGCTTCACTACCTCCCACGGCATCAAACTGTGCCTTAAGAGCATCGGCTCGTCCTTGGCCTTCCTCAATTCGAGCTCTTCTCTCAAAGGAGGCTTGTGCTAGGCGGGCCTCGCCTTGGCGAACCGCGACTTCTTTTGCTCGTAGTGCCTTCAATACATCTTCGGCCTCCTTGATGGGGATGATGTCTTGTACCCATGCATTTCGGATCCAGACGCCGAACTCCTCGATAGTGCCTCGAGGGGCTTTGTCAGTGTGAGCGTTCAGCTTGCTGAAGACACGGAGATAAAACTTCTCATCCCCGTATCCTGACTTGATGAAGCGAACAAACTGCCTCATGGTCATACTTCTGCAGAAGTCGACGATGGCACTTCTGATAGTCGCAGACAGGTTAGCAAACATGTTGTCCGGCTGATACACAAACACCGGCCGGTACGGCATGATGACCTGCAGAATGCTTTGCACGACGATGTCCGCTTGAAAGAAGTCAGCAAATTCGACTCCTTTGACGATGATGGGGCGGGGGAATTGCCAGAGAAATCCGGTTGCGTTCAGGAGAGGGTCCTCGGTGACAATCACTTCTGCCGCCGCTTCTCCTTCCGAGCGACTGCCGGTAAGCGAGGTAGACTCGCGGAGTTTAATCCTCGGGATTTCATCGAAGCGATGAAGTCTTCGGTACGGGTATATGAGACTGACCCAGTAGAAACCAAATCGCCCCTCAAGGATGCCGGGGGAATATTTCTTTCTCCGCTCTTCTCGCTCGAGGGCTATTTTATCCCGTACTTCTTCCGTCTGCTTTCCGAACCATTCTTGATTCAGGGGAGGATTGATTGGAAGAATCGCATCAATGACGGGTACTGACATTGGCCGAACCGACATTTTAGGAAGTCGTAAGACATCAGGTTCCTCGTTTGCCGTTTTAGGCAATGAGATTTCGTCGAATTCCGAATCGCTGATATCGGCGACGTCAATTTCAAACCCCCCGTTTCCTTGGTGGAAGTAGTAACCTTCCACATTGACGAGAGTTCGTATTGGCCTCTCTCCCGAGAGCACGAATTCCATGGTGCCGGGCTCCGTGAAGCTGGCGTGGCGTTTTGACTTGGCGGCGTCAATGAGGAGCAGTGCGACAAATGCGCATGTTCCGACAAGACACAGCCCCACAATGAGGTAGTTCATATTCTGCCTTTCTGTATGAGGTTTTGGTTGAATTCAAGACGGGCTATAGGTAGGCACGTCAACGTTCTAATCTGCGTCGCAGACTATCATAAAATAGGAGCTTAGTCAAGTCTTCCTATCCTATATTCTAGTAGAGGAAGGGAATAATTTTCCAGGGAGTATGCTCTACGTATGAGCGATAGGTTTCGTCTTGAGCAAGAAAAGTTTCTTCCCGCTTGATACGGGATACCATCAGGGGAAAGAAGCTCATCATGAGGAATGCGTTCCAAACGGTTGGGTGGCTGAGATAGTAGCCACCATAGAGCAGAATGTAGCTTGCGTAGATTGGGTGCCGGACGTAGACGAACATTCCTCTCGTCTTAATATCTCTGAGTGCCGGGGCGAGACTGATACTGGTGCCGAGTGACGCATAGGCCCACGTAAGGAGTAAGGCGCCAAGTATATTGAGGAGTGTTCCTTGGAAGAGGTCGTTGTGCTGGTCAGGTCGGAAGAGTATCGGGACGACAAGCATCATGATAGAGACAAGCCAGTCTGATGGTTTGAGAGAGAACGCTCTCGCTTCTTTTCGAATAACGAATGAGATGACGAGGATGCTTTCAGCGACGGTGAGGACAAGAGCACTTATACTTCCGTAGGTGAAAAAGGCCCGAATATTTGTGTACGCCAACCAGCCAAGCAATCCGGCGAGGATAAGGTTTCCTGCAAGGTGGCCGATTTTCCTAAGTGTCTTATTTTCAGTCATAAAATATGGGCGGGAGAGGACTTGAACCTCCATGCCTCGCGGCACTAGCTCCTAAGGCTAGCGTGTCTGCCATTTCACCACCCGCCCGAACCCTAACGCAACTGGAGCAGTCCAGTTGCTCTGGACGAACAACTTGCTCCGCTACGTGTCCGCCCAGTAGGATTCGAACCTACGACCATTCGCTTAAGAGGCGACTGCTCTACCAACTGAGCTATGGGCGGAAATATTGACCTAGAAAATAGTACAGAATAAATGACGTTTACACAAACCGTTCGACAAATCGAATGAAGATGAGGATGGAATTTAAACTCAATTTACAAAATGCCCGGGGAGAGACTCGAACTCTCATTCCTTACGGAATCCGATCTTAAGTCGGACGCGGATACCAATTTCGCCACCCGGGCGCTTGTATACTCTACCACTTTTCTTTTTATTATAAAGAAGAATCCTCGGGCGTTAGCAGAGGGATGCGGTCGATTCCCTGCGGAAGCGATACCATCGCTTCCTACCGAGCTTGAAGGCACGGGCGGGAATCTCGGCTACCGCCGCGGGTGGTTCTCGATTTCACTCCGTTCAATAACGAGAACCCTTTCGATTCCCGCACGCACGCAAGCTGTTGCGTGCTCTGTGCTTGAAGGCACGGGCGGGAATCGAACCCGCGCATGGCGGTTTTGCAGACCGCAGCGTTACCACTTCGCCACCGTGCCAAATTTATTCTCTTGAGAGCTCGTCAATTCGTTGGCGATTCTTTTCGCCATCATCGAGTTTTATATTGAGGAATGGAGTTGCTGAACCGAGCCGTGCATGCTCTTTGATGTAAGACCTGATACTGGAAGCATGTCTCTTCAGAAGTGCGAGAGCCTTCTCTTCTTCCGTTTGCGGAAACACGCTCAAGAGGATGGTAGCATACTTCCGGTCATCTGACAGTAGGACGTTGGTGACGGTGATAAGTGATTGCCTTCCGCTCTCTCGGGCAATGTACTCGGCGATAAGTTTCTGAATGAGCGAAACGCTCCGGTCGTGCTTGTAGTCAGCTTTCATACGTATTACTTGATGGTGGTTGTGTATACCGAGATTCTGTCTCCTTCGGCAGGTTCAATGGAAAGCTCAAGCATGGCGCCGAATTCTTTTCCTTTACTAATTTCATCTGCTTTCAGTTTCTGTTGCTGGAGACCTTTTATTTTTCCTCGGCCGACTTCTTCGTCTCTGCGTAAGAGTTTTAGCGAAGCTCCTGTCTTAAGCAGTCCCGCATCAACGCGCCCGCCGATGACGAATTTCCCTTTTTCCGAATTAAATACTTTCAGAATTTTTGCATTGCCCATTTCCTCTTCGACTTCAATTCGAGGACGTCGACGTTCAGCTTCTTCTTGAAGCCATTCGGAAAGTCTATAAATGATATCGAAATTTTTAATCGTGATTTCGAGTCGTTCACTTCCTGCTTTGGCCTGCGCATCAGTTCGCACATTGAAGCCAATTATGACAGGTTCCTTTCCGACGCGTGCGGTTTTCACGTCACTTTCCGTGATAGTTCCAACTCCGGCGTGAAGTATTCTGAAAATAACATTTTCAACGGTGATTTTCTTTATTTCGTGCTGAATAGCGTCGAGTGACCCCACGGTATCAGTACGTATGATGAGCGGGATAACGACACGCTTTTCATCTTCGGATTCTGCCTGTTGAATAGGTTTCTTTATGTGCGGTGCGGTCGGTTGATAGTCGCTAGCGGCCTTTTCAGCTTCTTTTTTGTTTGCGACTTCGCGAAATAATTCTCCGACAACAGGTACCTGATTCCACCCAACGAGACGAACCGGACTTCCGGCGCGTGCCTGTTCAATGAGGTCACCTTTGTAATTTTCAATACTTCGGATTGGTGAGAAGGCGACACCTGAGACAACGTAATGTCCTTGAGTGAGTGTGCCGTCTTTAATGACGAGCGATGCCGTTGTCCCTCGTTTCTGGTCGAGATGTGCCTCAATGACGATGCCTTCAGCGGGCTTAGAGAGGTCGCAGGTAAGGTCTTGTAGTTCCGCCATAAGTGAAAGCATTTCTAATAGTTCAGAGACCCCTTGCCCGGTTGTTGCGGAGCAGGCCACGAAAGGGATATCGCCCCCATATCCTTCAATATAGATTTCATTCTCGGCGAGGTTGGCTTTGGTCTGTTCAAGATTAGCGCTCGGTTTATCTATCTTATTGATGGCGATGATGAAGGGAATATTACTTTCTTTAATGCAGGAAAGTGCCTCAAGTGTTTGTGGTTTAACTCCGTCTTCGCCCGAGACAACGAGTACGGCGAGGTCTGCCGCACGTGCACCGCGCTCTCTGATAGTACAAAAGGCTTCGTGGCCCGGGGTGTCGAGAAAGGTGAGGGCGTGTGTCACCCCACTCTTGTCGGTTATCTGTGCTTCGTAGGCGCTGACGTGCTGGGTGATACCCCCAGCTTCTTTGTCGGTCGTGTTTTCCTTTCTGATGTAGTCGAGAAGGGTCGATTTGCCATGGTCAACATGCCCAAGTACGACAATGACGGGAGCACGGCGAGTTTTCTGTTGTTTCGTTTGGGTAGGCATATGTTTGATGGAGACGTGGAAGCAGAGACATGTTATTTCTTCATCTCACCCGTCGCTTTGTCGAGCGCACCGCGCTCTTCTTTGGTTAGTTCGAACGGTGAATTAAATTCAGCAATAGGTTTTGCATAGACACTTACAAAGTCTCGGGAATATATCGTAGAGATAACCACTCCTTCTCCTTGCTCGTTGACGAAGGCGCTTGCAAAGCTCTGATTTCCTCCGCCACCGATTCCTTTGAATGCTTGGAACCGGACGGTGCCGACACCCTGCACTGAGCGCTTCAGACGTTTTTCGACGCCGGTCAGATAGTGTTCGACGTGTCCTCGGAACAATGTCAGCGCGCGTATCTCTTTCTCAAGCGAGCCGATACTTTCTCCGAGCGTTTCAGCTTTGCCTCCTCTCAGGAATCGGGATACTTTGCGGTCAAGGACAATAAGCCAGATTACTAAGGCGACGGTTATCGCCATGAGCACGTAAACCACGTATTCCAAAGGAAAAACCATAACAGGGACGATTATACAATAAAAACACTGTATTTACCACGGTATTGCTTTTTAAGAGCCGTCGAGTAATATTTTATGTATGACAAGAGGATTTGCCATGATTATTGCGATTATCATTGAGCCGCAGAGCGGTGGAGGTCTTACTTGTGTCTAAATAAAACGAACGTTTTGATACAAGCCAGCTCTCCACCGAGAGCTGGCTTTTCTTCCGAGAACGGAAGGTATTAGTTCTTTACCATAAGAGAAAGGATGCAGTATGTATGCCGAAGTGAATTATTGGTCGGTAACGCTCTATGCGTGCAATCGAGATGAGGAACTGGCTTCCTTGAAACGTCTCCTGGTGTTATGTCGTGAGCTTTGTATCGTGGCAGGTTCGCAATATCTCCATGACCCTTATTGGATTTCAGGTGTTGATGCGGAAGAGAGAAAAAAGGAATACCTCTCGTTTGCACCTTCGCTCTGGCTTGCACACTGTGATGAGGAAGATGCGCGAAGTCTTCTTTCGCTCATGGGTATTAGTGCCGATTCGGTATCGTTTACACCCATTGAATCTGCGGTGAATCATGAGTCAAAGACTCCTTCTTGTGTGTCATACCCCCGTCTTGAGTGACGGGGGTTTTTCTTGCGCGTACGATTTGCGTGTCCTATAGTGTGCGCATGGCAACACGTACCTATCTCGATTTTGCTACTACGACCCCACTTGATGCGCGCGTTGAGCGGGCAATGAAGCCGTATTGGACGAAGTCGTTTGGTAATCCAAGCTCGCTTCATGCTGAGGGGGTCTTGGCAAAGGAATCTCTCGAATCAGCGCGTCGCGACGTGGCCAACGCCATACAAGCGCATCCGCACGAAATCATATTTACCGGAAGTGGAACCGAAGCAAACAATCTTGCAATTTTGGGATGTGTTCGTGCCCATCTTACTCGCGGTACGAAGCCGGAGGCGCTTCATGCACTCGTTTCTTCAATTGAACACTCATCGGTGAGAGAGTGTTTTGAAGAACTCGCGCGGCTCGGGGTTCGTGTTGAGACTATTCCTGTTTCTTCACAGGGAATCGTTTCTCTCGAATCCATCGAGAAGTTGTTAAAGCCGGAAACCGTACTTATCTCGGTGATGTATGCGAATAATGAAATTGGTACGATACAACCCATTCGAAAAATAGCATCGATAGTGAGAAAGAGATATGACGGGAATACAAAACCGGCACTTCATGTCGATGCGTGCCAAGCGCCACTATACCTTTCTGTGTTACAGAGTTATCTTGGCGCCGACCTCGTCTCGTTTGATGCGCATAAGATGTATGGTCCTAAAGGTGTTGGTGCGCTTTACGTCCGAGAGGGAACGAAACTCACCCCGATTCTTTTTGGAGGCGGACAGGAGAGAGGGAGACGTCCGGGAACTGAGAATATTCCGCTTGTCATAGGATTTGCCAAAGCGCTTGAACTTGCGGTATCAGGGAGAGAAAAAGAATCAAAGCGAATTACTCTTCTTCGAGATATGTTTTTTAATGAACTCATGAAAGTGATTCCGTCGGCAGTGGTGAACGGGGATGCGCACGAAAGACTTCCTAACAATGTCAATATTGCAATCACAGGTCTTGATGCGGAATTTGCATGCGTGCAACTCGATACGCGAGGCATTTCATGTTCGGCAAAAAGCGCTTGTCTCGAAGGAGTAAAGGATTCGTTTGTTATTTCGGCCCTCGGGAAGGGGAATGATGCGTCCCGTTCCTCATTGCGTTTCAGTTTAGGGAGAAGCACGACCCGAAGCGATGTGAGGCGCGCGGTTCGGGCGCTCTCTGAGGTGGCACATGAACAGCTCGCCGGTCGTTTTTGATTGTGTTTTAGGTTCGATTTGATACTATGTGCGTATGGAAGACCTCACGAAGCAACAGGTAATACTTATGGCGCTTCTCGTTAGCTTTGTCACTTCAATTGCGACAGGCATTGTTACCGTGTCTCTCATGGACCAGGCACCCGCAAGTGTGACACAAACCATCAATCGAGTTGTTGAGCGGACCATCGAGACCGTTGTACAGGCTCCAACACAGGCTTCAGTCGTTACCAAAGAAACAGTCGTAGTAAAAGAGGACGACCTGGTGGTGGCCGCGATAGAGGAAAATACCGGAAACGTAGTGCGATTTCTTGCTTCAAAGGAAGGTAGTGATGTTATTGCACTCGGACTTCTCATTTCGTCAGACGGGTTGATTGCTGTTGATATCGGACAAGGGCTTTCCGGTTCGTCCTATGTGGTAAAGATTGGCGGTAACGTTTATGACTCTGAAAGAGTATTTAAGACAAGCGACGTGGTGTTGTTCCAGGTTGTTACTGAAGATGGTCATTCGTTCCCGCACGCACGGCTCGCTGATTCAGATAAATTGAAACTCGGGCAGACACTTGTGTTTATCGGGGGTCTAAATGAAAATCGTGTAGAGACAAGTCTCATCTCAAGCGTTCAATACGAGAAAGTAGATGAAAAATCTGCAAGTTCGACGCCACCTCTTATCCCGAAAGTGGTAGGTATCTCAGCAGATTTAGACTTTTCTTCTTCGTCGGGAGGGATTCTCTCAAATCTATCTTCGGAAATCATTGCTTTTGGCGTCGAACGCTCATCTGGATTCGTCCCGAGCAATACCATCAGTGTGGCTCTCGCAGGATATAAAGCATCTCTCTCAAGTACGACACCCCGCATTTTCGAGTAATTGACATCGTAATATTATTGTGTTATTAAAGTGGTTTATTGAAAGTGAACCATGCCCCCATTCCAAAATTTCACAACTAAAGCCAAGGAAGCGATTCGACGTGCTCATGAGCTCGCTATAGAGCGTGGCCAGAACCACGTCAATCCACTCCATTTACTTATTGCACTGTTACTCCAGGAAGACAGTGTTGTTTTGTCGATGCTTGAAAAGCTTGAAATTGACACTTCACTGTTGACGGAATCGTTGGCTGAAAGCATTGAATCACCTGAATCATCAGCGGTACTTTCTCCTTCGTATCAGGTGTATCTCACCCCTGAGCTCGCCCAGACCATCGAAATTTCCGCCAAGGTTGCACGTTCGATGAAAGATGAATTCATATCGGTTGAGCATCTTTTCTTGGCGATGTTTGAGGTGCCTGGTCAGGCACGAGAACTGTTAGCTCGTTTTCGCATCGAAAAAGATACGGTTGTTCGCGTGCTCGATGAACTGCGCAATTCAAAGATTACCGATGTGAATCAGCCGAAACGATACCGCCTCATCGGAAAGTACACCCGTAGTCTTACGAAACTTGCTTCAGAGAATAAGCTTGACCCAGTCATTGGCCGAGAACAGGAAATTACGCGTATCATCCAGATTTTGTCGCGTCGCACAAAAAACAATCCGATTCTTATCGGTGAAGCAGGCGTTGGAAAAACGGCCATTGTCGAAGGTCTTGCTCAGCGTATTGCATCAGGTGACGTCCCTGAATCTCTCAAGGATAAAGAACTTGTCTCGCTCGACCTTGGCCTTCTTATTGCCGGAACAAAATATCGAGGTGAGTTTGAAGAGCGTCTCAAGAACATCATGAAAGAAATCGAGCGTGCCGAAGGCAGATTTATTCTCTTTATAGATGAGATTCACACTATTGTGGGAGCTGGAGCGGCTGAAGGTTCGATGGATGCATCAAACATGCTCAAGCCGGCACTCTCCCGTGGAGAACTTCGAGCCATCGGAGCAACGACATTGCGTGAGTATCAGAAACATATCGAAAAAGACCCGGCTCTTACGCGTCGGTTCCAGCCCGTATTTGTTTCAGAGCCTTCCGTCGAGGATGCGATAACTATTTTGCGAGGTCTGAAAGAGAAGTATGAGTTGTATCATGGTGTGCACGTGACCGATGCGGCCATTGTCGCAGCGGTGAATTTTTCGTCCCGGTATATCACTGACCGATTTCTTCCCGATAAAGCAGTTGACCTTATCGATGAATCAGCCTCGTCGTTGAAAATTGCACTGCAGAGCAAACCCCCTGTATTGGAAGAGACTGACCAGAAAATCACGAAACTTGAGATTGAGAAAGAGGCACTTAAGAAAGAGTCTGCAAATTCAAAGAAGGTGAAAGAGCGGATTAAATCGATTGAAAAAGAAATCGCAGATTTAAAAGATGAGGTAAAGGAAATCGAGCTCAGGTGGAAGAATGAGAAGGAAACACTTTCCGCTATGAAGGAGATTAAGAAGACGCTTGAAGAATTGCGTCTCGAAGCCGATTCTGCGGTATTGCATGGAGACCTTGTCCGGGCGGCTGAGATACGCTACGGAAAAGTCCCCGTTCTTGAAAAAGAACTTGAAACAAAGATGCGACGCCTGAAGCGTCTGCAGGGTTCCCGACGACTTCTCAAGGAGGACATCACAGAGAATGATATTGCAGGTGTTGTTTCTCGCTGGACCGGTATTCCAATAAATCGAATGCTTGAAGCTGAAGCGGAGAAATTGGTGCGTATGGAAGAGGAACTTCAGAGTCGCGTTGTCGGACAGAATGATGCGGTGGCCCGTATCGCGAATGCCGTCCGTCGGTCGCGTGCTGGCGTTTCAGACCCGAACCGTCCGATAGGCTCGTTTATTTTCCTTGGGCCGACCGGAGTCGGGAAGACCGAACTCACGAAAGCGCTCGCTGAATTCATGTTTAACGATGAGAAATCGCTTATTCGCGTCGATATGTCCGAGTTCATGGAGAAGCACTCTGTATCCAAACTCATCGGTGCGCCTCCCGGCTATGTTGGGTTCGATGAAGGCAGTTCGTTTACGGAAACCGTACGTCATCGTCCGTACTCGGTTATTCTTTTTGACGAGATAGAAAAAGCGCATCCCGAAGTCTTCAACGTACTTCTGCAGATTCTCGATAACGGTCGTTTAACGGACGCGAAGGGGCGAGTGGTCAACTTTAAAAATACCGTTATCGTGCTGACGTCGAATATCGGCGCGCAGTTTATCGATAAAATGGAACGCATTGGCTTCGTGGCCGACCCCAACGACCAGGCAGCGTATTCTGAAGTTAAAGAGAAGGTGATGAGTGCGCTCAAAGACCATTTCAGTCCGGAGTTCCTGAATCGTCTCGATGAAATTATTCTCTTCGACATTCTTTCACCACAGGCAATTCGCACTATCGTTGACCTTCAAATTACGCAGGTAAGAAATCGGCTTACCGATAAAGAGATTACACTTTCACTTGCCCCTGAAGTTCTCGAATATCTGGCAAAAGAGGGATATAACCCCCAATACGGCGCTCGACCGCTTAAGCGTGTCATTCAAACGAAGCTTTTGAATACGGTTGCGTCCCTCATGATTTCGAAGGGTATTGTACGGGGCGGTTCAATTGTTGTATCACTCAAAGATGGTGAGCTTGTATTCGACGTCAAAAAGGGGAGAAAAGGAGCCATTCTCGAAGAATCTCCCATTGAAGAGCCGACAAAGATGGCAAGCTAGACACGCCGCCCAATGGGCGGCGTGTTCATTGACTCTTGTCGCGTTTACGATTACCCTCGTATGAGACTAGCTCAGGCTAGGACGTACAACCTCAACCACAAAGAAAGGACCGTGTTATGGAAGCATTACATGAATGCGCTCAGGAGTCAGAAACCACCGTCTCGCAACACGTTCAAAAAACGAAGGCGAAAAAACCGCTTGCACACGCACTTCGAATCGCGGGAATCAAACCTCTCGATTTCTGGGGGGTGAAGAGTGAGCAGATGCTCATGAAGGTCAGATACTGCAGTCAGCGAGTGAACTATCTTGGTAGTACGCTCGCACATCTCCATGCGTTTGATTTTGCGCACAGTTTCAACTCCGCTCTGCACCTTGTCGGATGGGTCTCGTTTTCATACGAAGAATACCTGTTCATGGGACAGAATACACGGAAGGCTGAACGGGCAGGTATCTTCTATTCAGCGGTTCCGCAGGCAGTGGTCATGATTGCTCGGGAAGTTCGTCAACGGGTTCCTGGGGCGGTACTCACGGTCGAAGCATTTCTCGACGACCCGTATCTTCGAGTCCAACTCGATAATGAGGATTACTACCTCGCGTACTGGCAGTGAGATTTATTCTCCCAACCCGCACTTAGGTGCGGGTTTCTTTTTTTGGTGAGAAGTTGCGATGCGACTGACAATTCGCTATTATCTATCGGCAACCACACAGACGCGCAGGTGGCGGAGTGGTCAATCGCAACAGACTGTAAATCTGTCGGCCAATGGCCTACGAAGGTTCGAATCCTTCCCTGCGCAATAAAACAAAGGAGGCGGGATGCGAAAGCGTCCCGCCCCTCTTGTTTTAACGCGGGGAAGGATTCGAAAGACGGAGGCGCGAAGCCCCGCTGAAAGCGGGTTGCCGAGTCGGGGTCGCGACCGCCGAAGGCGAGTCGTGACCGAATCTATAGGTTCCCTGCGCAATAAAACAAAGGAGGCGGGATGCGAAAGCGTCCCGCCCCCTTTGTTTAGGGGTATTTTTAGGCCTGTGTTAAAACAGTGGGTCTTGAAAATCTTTCTTTACCGGTCGGATGTCCTCTAGGGATGTCTCTGGAATTGGATTTTTGATGTCGTTTACAGTGTCCGGAAGTGTACTAAAACTCGCCTCGAATCCCTTCATCATTGTTGGATTCCGAAGTGCGGCAGCGGGATGAAAAAGAGGTACGATAGTGCGCCCGTCTACCGTAAATACTTTTCCTTGGTCGCGAGTGATTTTTGCTTCAGGGAGGAAATAATTCATTGAAAAACGCCCAAGCGTTGCGATGATAGTGGGATTGATAATTTCGATTTGTCGCGTGAGATAAGGTTTATAGGCCTCAATCTCTTCGGGTAATGGGTCGCGGTTATCGGGCGGGCGCCGTTTGACGATGTTGGTGATGTATACGTCTGTACGCTTCCAACCGATTCGTTCTATGTGTTTATCCAGAAGTTTTCCTGCACGACCCACAAACGGACGTTTCTGCTCGTCCTCAGTTTGTCCTGGCGCTTCGCCGATAAATAGCACATCACAATCGGGATTTCCTTCGCCGAAGACCAGATTAGTCTCAAGTGGAAGACTTGCTTTATGCATCTCTTCCGAGAGTGCTTCAAGTCGTTGCATCTTATCCATTCCGGTATTATACCCCGCTGGTTTCTTTTTGGCCTGATTCGGCTATACTTTTGGCTATGACAAAGGGCAAGAGTGGCGGATATGGAGGATTTCAGAATAGTGGCTTACGCACATGGATTGAAGTTGACCGAGACGCCATTCGGTTTAATTATCGCATCTTCCGCTCGCTCATCAGTAAAAAGACTCGCTTGATGGCGGTGGTTAAATCAAACGCCTACGGACACGATATGCTCCAGTTTGCAAAAGAGGTAGAGGGCCTCGGGGCTGATTTTATTGGAGTTGACTCACTCGTTGAGGGGGTGACACTACGAAATGCCGGTGTTCGCGTTCCTATCCTTGTACTTGGTTACACCATGCCGGAGCGCCTTCACGAGGCAAGTCAGTATGATATTAGCGTTTCGCTCTCCACTATGGAGCATCTCAAAGCGCTAATTCGCACTAAACTTGAGAAGCCACTTTCCATACATTTGAAAGTCGATACCGGGATGCATCGTCAAGGATTTCTCTCGTCGGATATCCCGCGTGTCATTACCGTATTGCGCTCGCCCTCGTTCAAGAAAAGAGCTCGACTTGAGGGTCTGTTTACGCATTTTGCTTCCGCGAAGAATCCGGCTTTTCCCGCGTACACAAAACTCCAACTTACCGAGTTTGCCCGTTGGCGTGACGCTCTTACAAGGGCAGGATTCTCGTTCTTGTCTCATGCTTCAGCGACAGGAGGAACCCTGCTTTTCCCGGAAGCACATTTCGATATGGTTCGTGTTGGTATTGGTTTGTACGGTCTCTGGCCATCAGTAGAGACTGAGAGTTTTTTAAGAGATAAACTTACATTCAAACCGGCGCTTGTGTGGAAGACGGTTATTTCAGAGTTTAAGACTTTGTCTGCGGGTTCGAAGGTTGGATATGATTGTACTGAAACACTTGAGAAGAAGTCGGTCGTGGCCGTATGCCCTGTGGGTTATTGGCACGGATTTTCTCGTAAACTCTCAAGTATTGCTCGTGTCCTTGTGCGCGGTGTTCCGTGTCGTGTCGTAGGGCGTGTTTCTATGGACATGATTTCTATAGACATTAGTTCTGTCCCAAATCCTCACGTGGCCGATGAAGTAATTCTTATCGGTACGAGTGCAACACGTTCTGTCACTGCAGAAGATATGGCACGTCTTGATGAGACGTCTGTTTATGAGACGATAACCCGTATCAATCCGCTTATCCGTCGGATTTACCGGTAAATTGCGCTTCAGTGCGTTTTAGGGTATAGTCTCAGAACACGTAATTTAAACGATATGTCACAGGATAGACTCATAAAACTGGCGTGCTCAAAGTGCAAGCGAGTCGGCTACTGGTCAAGTAAGAATAAGAGGAAAGTAGAGCGCAAAATCGAAGGCGCGAAGTATTGTAAGTGGTGCAAGAAACGCACGCCACATAAAGAGACGAAGAAGTAATTTTTTCTGAAATAATTCTCAAGAACACGGATAAACGGCGCCTGCGCGCCGTTTTCCTACGCTCGGTTCGCGACGGTCAAGAGCCCTCGCATTGCTCGGGTCATTGACAGGCCTTGCTCGCTCGCCTCCGCGATGTTCTTGAGAATTATTTCGGGGCATGGGGTAGGAGCAAGCTGGTAGATTGCTTTTTGTTGATGTAGGATAAAGTTCGAGGGCCTGTAGTTTCAATGGTAAAACATCGGTCTCCAAAACCGAGGTTCCCAGTTCGAGTCTGGGCGGGCCCGTAGATAATAACTATGACTCTGCTATTTGAAATAGAGAAAATTAAAGGAGAAGTCTTACAGATTGTTGTTTTTGACGTTATCTTAGACTTAAAGCACTAAAAATGTGGAACCGCTTGCATCACAACTACGGCCGAAGACGCTTAAGGAGTTTATTGGCCAGGAACATCTGGTCGGTAAGGGTAAACCACTTCGCACGGCGATAGAGAAGAAGCACCTATTTTCATTTATTTTATGGGGACCGCCCGGAGTGGGGAAGACGACACTTGCCAAGATTTACGCACAGGCGCTTGAGGCCAAGCTCTATGAACTGTCTGCCGTTTCAGCGGGTAAGGACGATATCAAACGGATTATCGAGGAGTCAACACTTCTCGATGACCGTCCTCGAGTTTTGTTTCTCGACGAGATACACCGATTCAACAAAGCACAGCAGGATTTTCTCCTGCCGTATGTCGAGTCGGGTAAACTCACGCTCATTGGAGCGACAACTGAAAATCCATCATTCGAGGTCATTTCCGCACTCCTCTCGCGTTGTCGCGTCTTTGTTTTAAAATCCCTCTCAGAGAGTGAAATTGTTTCTATTGCGAAGCGAAGTAAGGTAAAGCTCGATGCAAAAGCGCTTGCATGGCTGGCCGAGGTTGCAAACGGAGACGCGCGTACCGCATTGACGATTCTTGAGAATACACTTCGGTTGTATAAGAAGGTGGACGTAAAGACGCTCACGGAGACCCTGCAACACGCATTTCTTCGGTTTGATAAAAAAGGTGATGAGCACTATGACACCGTCTCGGCGTATATTAAAAGTATGCGAGCGGGAGACGCTGATGCGGCGATGTACTATCTTGCTCGGATGCTTGAAGGAGGAGAAGACCCGAAATTCATTGCACGTCGTATGGTCATTTTTGCATCGGAAGACGTGGGGCTCGGACAGTCCACGGCGCTTGTTGTGGCAAACGAAGTCTTTCAGGCGGTAGATTCTATCGGTATGCCGGAGGCCGCAATTACTCTCGCACACGGCACCGCATATCTTTCGCTCGCGAAGAAGGATAGGAGTTCGTATGATGCCCTTCGTTCCGCCCAAGAGGATGTACGCAAGTTTGGTAATATCCCGATACCTCTCAAAATCAGGAACGCTCCTACAAAACTCATGAAAGAGCTCGGATATGGCACAGGGTACGAGAAGTATGATACGGAGAGCTATCTCCCCGATAAGCTCAAAGGAAGACGATATTTTAAGAAACAGGTGGAAAACAAAAAGCGCAAATAACCAAGCGAGGCGTATAATCTAAGTATACGCTATGGAAACAGCGCTCCTTGTTCATAATATTGTTTTTGTCGCTGATGCGGTTATTTTGATTGCGCTCATCACGATTATTCTTCGTGCACCTAAGACGACCGCTAGTGTCACGCTCGCACTCGGGCTTTCAGCCGTTGTCGTGTTTTGTGTCTCGCACGTTATTGGCGTAAGTCTCAACGACCCTGAACTGTCTCGTCTCGTTCTCATGGCGAATGTCAGTACCATCCTCATTACCGCGTTCGTTAATCACAGTGTCTTCGCTATTCTTGGAAAAGAGAAAACGCACCAATTCGGCATTGTGGCAGTGTACATACTTTCTGTTTTTCTTCTTGCTATGTATACATTTTTTCCAGATACCTTCCTCGCACTATCCGTGCCGAAACTGTATTTCCCTAATTATTATGTGGCAGGGTCTCTGCACTGGGTTATGCGTCTTGCCTTCAACCTTATTGTTCCGCTTTACTTCATCTTCCACCTCTACCGGACGTACCGAAAGGCCGACTATTCCCTGAAGAACAGACTTCGCTACTTATGGGTTGCGTTTTTTCTGGGCTACAGTGTCGGAGGTCTCCCTATTCTTTTAATTTACGATATCCCGTTTAATCCGGTGTGGGGCGCGTTGTTTGTGCCGTTCTTCGCCATTCCGTTTACGTATACCGTTGTGCGTTACGAGCTGTTGGATATAAAACTTGTCGCGAGGCGAGCTCTTCTCTACACAGGCCTTGTTCTTGGACTCGGATGGATATTGAGTTCGCTTATCTACATTCAGAACAGTCTCGTTGTACTGTATCCGGACTTTCCGCAATGGATACTGCCTTTTGTGTCGGCACTTGTGACCGTTGTCGTCGGTATTCTTGTTTGGCGCGCGATACGTCAGACAGATATCTTGAAATATGAATTCGTGACAGTCGTGAGCCATAAGTTCCGCACGCCCCTGACCTACATCAAATGGTCCCTTGCAAATTTGCGTAAGAAGGGTGGTGGCGAGTCCGCCCAGAAAGACCTTGATACTATTGAGCATGCTTCCGAGACGCTCAATCGTCTTACTGACGTTCTTGCCGGCGTGGGGGACACCGAAGAGCTCTCGGTGTATTACACCGAAATTCTTTCACTCGAGCCACTTTTGCGCTCTATCGTCAATACGGTGAAAAGGGATGCGGAATCGAAAGGTGTTTCACTGCGTGTTCATATCGAGCACCACGTACCCTCGGTGCGCGTGAATAGTAAACGGATTGAGTCCGTGTTCGAGATAGTGATTGCTAACGCTATTACCTACACTCCTCGAGGCGGTGCCGTGCACATCTCCCTTACGGGAGGAGGTCATGGAGAGAGTGCGATTGTTACCGTAGAGGATAATGGCATAGGCATTACCAAACAGGAACTACAGGGCATCTTCCAAAAGTTCTTTAGGAGTGGTCGTGCGCGGGAAGTGTACACTGAAGGATTTGGTATCGGTCTCTATCTCTCTAAGGTTATTATTGAGCGTCATGGTGGTAAGATACGCGTGCATTCCGGAGGGGAAGGAAAGGGAACGGTCGTCGTTATTACGCTACCGGTGGCGGTGAAGTACTAAGCCACTGTCGAACGAGTTTTTTTGCGTCCGTAGGGTCGTCAATCCAACGGATTGATTTGTCTCGATTAAACCAGGTTAGTTGTCGTTTGGCATATCGATAGATTTCACGTTCAAGACGTTCTTCAAATTCCTTTCTCGAAAGAGTTCCTTGGAGGTAGTACGAAAGACAGCGATACTCAAGCCCGAGTACCTCCATTCGTTTCCATGAGAGTCCGTGCTCATGGAGACGGCGCGCCTCGCTTAGCATTCCTCGCTTGAGGCGCGATTTGAGTCGCGCGTGAATTCGTTTCCTGAGTGTTTCCATTGAAAATTGTATGCCGATTTTTATCGGGTTATAGCACGAGGTTTTGGAGAGCCTCGGGACTTTTCCGAATACGTTTGTAATCTCTAGTGCTCGGATGAGTCGTCGTTTGTTGAAAGCGTCTATGGTCGACGCTCGTTCAAGGTCCTCTTTCTGGAGTCTCTCTAAGAGTTCTCGAGCTGTTTTACGCTCGAGCGTAGCGCGTAATTTTTTATTTGGGGGCACTTCAGGAAGGACAATGCCGTTTATAAGCGCATCAATATAAAAACCGGTTCCTCCGCATATAATAGGAAGTTTCCCACGGCGCTCAATCTCTTTAATCGCGCGTTTCGCCAGTGCTATAAAACGAGTTACTGAAAATTGTCTGCGTGGGTCAGCAACATCAAGGAGATGATGTCGGACACCTTTCATCTCGTGTTTCGAGACCTTTCCTGTGCCGATGGTGAGCCCGCGATAGACTTGACGCGAATCGGCTGAAATTACCTCTCCGTTGAATGCGCGAGCAAGCTCAACAGCCAAGTCGCTTTTGCCTGATGCGGTTGGGCCAAGAACCACGACAACCTGAGGCCGTGATTCTTGGCTTCGCGCTACTCTCACTACGCTCATATGCCGGGAGAGATATCGGCTACCACGTAGCCAGGTGTTTTTCGACCTCGCCGACTCGGTAACGAAAAACCTTTCGATTCTCTCACGCCGTGAAGCAGTTCACGGCTTCCCGTCAATTTCGCTTTGCTCATAATGCCGGGAGAGAGAATCGAACTCTCATGGATTGCTCCACACGATTTTGAGTCGTGCGCGTCTACCAATTCCGCCATCCCGGCCCTGTTCACAACTAAATTATCACCAAAACGGGTTTTGCTCAAACATCCTATGATGATAAGATATCGTTATAACTATTGAGACCATGTCGCATTTCTACGGTGATGCCATATTTTGGCTTGAAGTAGGTAAGATAAAACCAAATCCATATCAGCCACGTCAGGAGTTTGACGAGGCGCGTCTTCGTGATTTAGCCGAATCTATACGCACGTATGGCGTACTTCAACCTCTCGTGGTGACTCGCAAAGAAGTGCAACGTCCGGACGGGAGTTTATTTGTGGAATATGAGCTTGTTTCCGGAGAACGGCGCTTGCGCGCATCGAAACTTGCCGGTATTGCGCAGGTCCCGGCTATCATTCGCAATGATACCGATGATTCAAAGATTAAACTTGAGCTTGCTATCATCGAAAACCTTCAGCGAGAAGACCTTAATCCTGTGGACCGTGCGAAAGCATTTCAACGCCTTGCTGACGAGTTTTCTTACAAACATACGGAGATTGCACAGAAGATAGGGAAGAGCCGAGAGTATGTTTCAAATACCCTCCGTATCCTCGCACTACCTGAAGAAATTCTAATTGCTCTTGCGGCAAAACGTATTTCTGAAGGACACACCCGCCCCATTTTGATGTTGTCGGACCGGCCTGAAGAACAAATGACTCTCTTTAAGGAGGTGATTATGAGACGGATGACCGTGCGCGAGGCCGAAGGTATTGCACGTCGCATTGCTTTCGATAAAGTTCGTAAGAAGGACCGAGCCGTGGACCCTGAGATTGTTGAGATGGAGGAGAAGCTCTCAGAGACCCTTGGAACCCGCGTGCAGATTGAGCGTAAGGAAAAGGGAGGCAAAATACACATTGATTTCTTTTCGCCCGAAGACCTTGCGCAGATAATTACGATGATAGAAGAGCGTCGTCATGTGCTTGCGCAGAGTCAGGGAGTAATTCCTCCGGAGCGTTCCGCGGAAGAAATCGCGGGTGAGGTTGCTCAAACTATTGCACAGGAACAGGAGGCGCCGATTGACGATTCGACCGAGCAAGACAATGAAGGGGACAATCTTTACTCCATTCGGGATTTCTCAGTTTAAATAAAAACGGCCCGTAAAGCGGGCCGTTTTTCTATTCCTTCTTTTTTCGTCCCGGCTGATGCATATCGCACGCTTTGTTTGAACAGCGTTCGGGAATGGTTTTCGGTCACACCTCTCACGTTCGCCGTCGCGAACGTTCGGGTGCGACCCCGGCTCGCGGTTTTTGCTTCTGCAAAAACATCGCTCCGCCTTACGAAAACCTATGCGTACACCGTGAAGACAGTGTACTACTTCTCCACTTTCTTTCGTCCCGGCTGATGCATGTCGCACGCTTTGTTTGAACAGCGTTCGGGAATGGTTTTCGTACCTTCCATCATGAGACTGCCACAGAGTTGGCAGGTACGTCCGGTCGGCCGGGCTTTGATAGCGAATCGACACTTCGGATAGTTTGAACAGGAGAAGAATGGGCCAAAGCGTCCGCGACGTTCAACAATTTCTCCCGTTTTACACTCAGGACAGGTAACGCCGGTCTTTGCTTTTTCCTCCTCTTCAGCACTCTTTTTGATGAATTTACACTTAGGATAGTTTGCACAGGCGACGAATCGTCCGAAGCGCCCATCTCGCTCAATGAGCTTACCCCCGTCTTTCGGGCAAATTTCCCCGGTCTCCTTCGGCCCCGCAAGCTCAACACCGTCTATGGTGCGCGCGCCTGTACATTCGGGGAACTTTGCGCACGACATAAATTTTCCGGCTTTTGAGAGCTTGATTATCATTGGTCCACCACATTTAGGACATTTCCACTGTGGGTCAGCGTCGCCAAGATTGGTAATCTTTTCGGCAGTTTTTGATTTCTCTTTCACTTCTTTGAGGAACGGTTTGTAGAAATCTGAAAGTGTTTTCTCGTATTTACGTTTGCCTAGCGCAATTTCATCGAGCTCGTCTTCCATTCGAGCGGTGAATGAGTCGCCGATATATTCGTTGAAATTATTCTCAAGGAATCCGGAGACAACCATGCCGGTATCGGTCGGTTGGAGTGAACGCCCTTCTTTGGTGACATATTCTCGGCTTACGAGAGTTTCGATGATGGAGGCATAGGTTGACGGGCGACCGATACCGCGTTTCTCGAGCTCTTTAATAAGGCCAGCTTCGGTATATCGAGGTGGTGGTTGCGTCTGTTTTTCTTCAGTGTGTATTTCGTGGAGCGAGAGTTTTTCGCCTTCGGAGAGCTTGGGCAATTCAGTATCTTCTCCGCGCGCTTCCGGGTCGGCAAGTAGCCATCCCGGGAAAATAACTCGAGAACCGGTTACGGCAAAATCTGGTATGGGATTTTCTTCGACATTGGCAACGACTTTGGTACGAAGCGTCTTTGCGTCCGGCATTTGGCTCGCAACGGTTCTCTGCCAAATGAGTCGATATACCTTCTTTTGGTCGTCCGTTGTCCCGACGGCAGTCTTTGAAAGGTCGGTCGGGCGTATGGCTTCATGGGCTTCTTGCGCATTCTTTACCTTTTTTGAGTAGGTGCGTAGTGAGACAAATTCTTTTCCGAATTTTTTAGTGATGGTATCGGCCACCATATGTTTTGCAACCTCAGCGAGGTTTGTGCTGTCGGTACGCATGTAGGTGATGTGTCCCGCTTCGTAGAGTTTTTGTGCCGCACGCATGGTGCGTCCGGGAGAGAAACCAAGACGAGAACTTGCCGTTTGTTGTAGGGTAGAGGTGATGAACGGTGCCTTGGGTGACCGGGCAACTTCCGTTTCAGTTATTTTTTTGATTGACCAAGAGCCTTTTTTTGCTTCTGTAACAATTCGGTCTACTTCAACACGTTCTCGGGGCTCTTCGGCGCACGTGAACGTGAGCGTACCTTGTGTGGCGTTTGTAAGGTCGGCTGTGATAGACCAGAATGTTTCAGGTTTAAAACTTTCGATTTCACGCTCTCGTACGGCGAGAATGCGAAGGGCTGGGGATTGTACGCGTCCGGCTGATAGCCCGTATCGCACCTTCTTCCAGATGAGGCCGGAAAGGTCGTAGCCGACGAGTCGGTCGAGCACGCGACGCGCTTCTTGTGCGCGACGAAGGTTTTCATCTATCTTTCGCGGATTTTTAAGCGCTTCTATGACGGCCTCTTTAGTAATCTCATGATAAACCGCCCGTGAGATGGGGATTTTGATTTTCTTCTCTTTTAGGATTTCGGCGAGGTGCCAGGCAATTGCTTCGCCTTCACGGTCGGGGTCGGTTGCGAGAATAATCTCACTGGCCTTTTTTGCCGCCGAGGTAATGTCCGAGACCACTTTCTCTTTTGCTTTTACGATTTCGTAATGCGGGATAAAACCACCTGCGATATCAATCGCATTTTTGTTCGATTTCGGGAGGTCTCGGATGTGACCGACAGACGCTTTCACAATGTATTCTTTCCCGAGGTATTTAGAAATCGTCTTTGATTTTGCAGGCGACTCTACTATAAGGAGTTTCATTAGGCGTAAGTATTACATGAACCTGAAAAAAATGGCAACTGTTGAATAAAAAAATAACGCTGCTGTATGTCCATACAGCAGCGTCGATGCAGAGTACAAACGTCGCATGCGAGCCCGCCTGTTGCGGGCGGACAGCGGTCGTCCCGACGTAAGCCTGGTGGCGTCTTCAATCTATAGCCGGCTCGTTATCAGTTGTTTTCTCCGCAAAGTCTAAGAGATATCATACCCACTTTTACCTGTTTGTCAAGTAAGGCGTATTTCCCCGAGACTTTCTGATATAAACCCTTTTATTTCGAGCACTGAAATGGCGGCATTCACTTCGCTGGCGCTCAGTCCGGACGTTCTAATCAGGTCGTCACGGGATTTCGGTTCGCGCAAAAGTTCGATAATGTGACGTTCTGGCTCAGAGCATAATGCGTAATTTCTCGGTACGTTGCGTTTTGATAGTTCGTCTTGTATGCCAAGAGCGTCTCGAAGTTCTGCAGGAGAAGTGATTGGAGTTGCGCCGAGTCTGATGAGCATATGTGGTCCCGCAGAACCTGCGTTAAAAATAGACCCGGGTACGGTGAATACGTCACGGTTATATTCAGTCGCGAGCCGAGAGGTAATGAGTGTGCCGGAGCGCTGTTCAGCTTCAATAACGAGGACTGCGTGCGACATGCCGGCCATAATGCGATTTCGTTTTGGAAATGAATACGGCGTTGCTCGGAATCCGGGTTCGAATTCGGAGAGAAGAGCGCCTCCATGCTCGAGAATAGAGCGAGCGAGTGGAACGTGTGAGGCAGGGTAAAGCGTTTCCCATGATAACCCTGAACCCGGCACGGCAATTGTTTTTAATCCGGCGCGCATCGCGGCTTTGTGTGCGATTGAATCAATGCCGAGCGCAAGACCGCTTACGATAATCACCGGATAACCGCTAAGGCCCGCGATAAGTTGTTCGCAGACTTCACGTCCGTAGCTCGAGTATTTTCGTGAACCGACAACGGCAAGTAGGGTATAGTCGTCCCACGCAGGCAATTCACCCCTCCTTGTCAGCGTTGAGGGAGGGTCAGGTATTTCACTCAGGAGTGGTGGAAACTCGTTTGGTGTTAGTGTGTGTATGTCGTCAGACATTCATGTGCAGAGCGTTTTCGCTCGAAAATATCTTGTGTTATCATTGTCGTACGGTTTATGCTTGATATCAAGTTTATCCGAGAGAATAAAGAAATTGTTGACCTCGCCGCAAAAAAGAAGCGGATGAAATTTGACGTTCATGCGCTTATAAAATCAGATGATGAGCGTCGTACCCTTCTGCAAGGAATTGAAGCGAAACGTGCCGAGCAAAATGAGTTTTCAGGGCAAATTGTGGCTATGCCTCATGGCGAAGGCAAGGAAGCACTGCTTGGTAAGATGAAGACTCTAAAGGGAGAACTCCAAGAAGAAGAAAAGAAGTTGGATGAGGTCATGAAGAAGTGGAGGAAGCTGATGCTTGATGTCCCGAACATCCCCGATATGTCAGTTCCTGATGGCGCTAGTGATGCGGAAAATCAGGAGCTTCGTACGTGGGGCGCGAAACCGGTATTTTCGTTTGAACCAAAGAGTCATATTCAGCTTGCCGAGTCGCTTGACCTCGCTGATTTTGCGCGCGGAGCCGAAGTAAGCGGTTTTAGAGGTTATTTTCTTAAGAATGAGGGGGCACTACTTACGTTCGCGCTTTGGCAGTTTGTCACGCAGTTTTTTCGAGAGAAGCGTTATATGCCGATGATTGTACCGTCACTCGTGCGTCAACAGACACTGCTTGGCACCGGATATTTACCACAGGGAGAAGAAGACCTCTATCACACCCAGGACAAAGAATATCTTGCGGGGACTGCCGAAGTTGCAACGATGTCGTACTATGCGGACCGTGTGTTTGAGAAGGGTGAGTTGCCACAGAAAGTTATTGCGTTTTCCGATTCATTTCGTCGTGAGGCGGGAAGCTACGGTAAGGATACCAAAGGACTTATGCGCGTCCATGAGTTCTATAAATTTGAACAAATTATTCTCTGTGAGGCGAGCCACGAGACAAGCGTTGCATTCCATGAGGAGCTTTTGAGGAATGCGGAGGCCTTGATGCAGGCGCTTGAAATCCCGTATCATGTTGTCGTCAATTGTTCAGGTGACCTGGGCCAAGGACAGGTAAAGAAATATGATATCGAAGCGTGGATTCCGTCAGAGGGTAGATACCGTGAGACGCACTCATGCTCGTATTTCCATGATTTCCAGACAAGGCGTTTAAATATCAAATACAAGGATGCCGACGGAAAGATGCGTTTTGCGCACTCGCTCAACAACACCGCACTTGCGATGCCACGCATTTTGATTCCACTTATTGAGAATAATCAACAAGCTGACGGTTCGATAAAAGTTCCGAAAGTGCTCGTGCCATTTGTCGGTACTGATACCATTCACGCGAAGCGATAGAGCCATGGGTACATTTTTGATGCACGAACGACCCCGCTTCTCTCGCGTCGTGCGAAGGAGGTGGAAGCACCGCTTTGTCTATGCATTGTTGATTGTGGTCATGTCAGTATCTTTTATAGGTTTGCTCGGGTTTTTGTCACATCGAGATGGATATCTCATTGTTGAAATACAATCGAAAGGTAATACGCTTCTGCCTGGGGCGGATATCGCGTCTGAGACGAAAGAGTTTCTTGCGGGTTCGTATCTAGCTCTCTTTCCAAAAAATAATATATTTCTCCTGAGGAAGGGGGCTCTTATCGCCGCACTTCAGTCCGCGTTTCCGGTTATTGAGTCGGCTGATGTAAAGAAACTCTCATTCACGTCAATTGCGATAGAGGTTAGAGAGAGGGAGCCGTATGCCCTTTGGTGCTCTCTTCAGGTAGATATCGGGCACCCTTGTTTTTTTGTTGACCGGAATGGGCTCCTGTTTTACGAAGCCCCGATATTTTCCGAGCAGGTGTATCTGACATTTTCGGAAAACGGAGGTCGAATACTTTCGGTGGGCGAGCATGTCTTTACGGAGACTCGATTTAGTGAGTTTTTCTTCTTTATTCAATCGCTCGACACACTTGGTTTGAATGTAAAAGAGATTCGCATCGAGCCGGGTGCCGGTGACCTTGAAGACTATGCGCTTGTTCTTGGGCAAGGCACAGAGCTTTTTATTAGCAATAGTCTTGAGCTCGACCGGACACTTGAAAACATTACTGATTTTTTTAGCGACCAAACTCTCATGTCTTCGCGGGACGCTTTTCTTGAGGGTATTTCGTACATCGATTTTAGGTTTGGCAATAAGGTCTACTATAAGTGAGTAATGTCCACGCCAAACCCTCTAGAGGAGTTTTGGACGAGGTATAATACATGGTATGCATGTAGCATCAATTCTACCGAGTTATGTCATGTGGCATTACTCGATTGCGTTTCGGGATATTACCCGAGTGTGGACGAATTTTCTCTGGTTTTTCTTTAACTTTTTTTCGCTTGGCCTGCTTGCCAAATCACTCTTTGCACCATGGCGTCGGATACGAGAGGAGAAGGGGCGAGGTTTCAGTATCGAGAGAATTGCTGAAGCAATCGTTACCAATACCGTCATGCGTCTGGTTGGTTTTGTGATGCGTCTCGTTATACTCATTATCGGTACAGCCGTCTTTCTTATCGTATTTTGGGTAGGGATGGTCTTTTACCTGGTCTGGGCGCTTTATCCGGTAGTCACGGTCGTTTCATTCGTGTACGGATTATCAACACTGACCGGACTTGTATGACCTTGTTCGATATTGAAAATCAGTCGAAGAGGTTTTATCCGGTGCTGGCGCTCGATACATTTTTCTCACGTTCACTCAGGGCTCATCTCATTAAGATTTTATTAGTCGTGCTCGCGTTCTCTGGTGCCGTTACGATACTTGCGTGCATTCCGTATATCTATACTCTTTTAATAACGTACGCATCGGGATTTGAAGACATACTCGCTCTTTTTGAAGGCACATTTTTTATCGTGCTCGCGTTCTTTCTTCCACTATTTTCGATTCATACATTCTCGAACTCTCTTTATTACAGCGGGTTTGATAAGGTACTTACCGAGCACACGGAGAAAGGAAAGAGTCGGGTGTCGTTTTCAGTCGCCGCACTTTGCTTTGGCATGGATGCGCAAGACGTGACAAGGAGCTTTCTTCAGTTTTCGTACGGACATTTGATTTTGACTCGTGCAGGACTTGAACCCAATGAAATTGAACTCTTTCTTAAGAATCGGGCTTCGCCATTGCCCGCAGAGAAATTACTCATCGACCTATCTCGAGAAGAAGGGGTGGTGCATCTCTCGGATATTGCGCTTGCGATTTTCCATCAGGATAAAGAGTTTTCCGATTTTCTTTTTCATCGCGGTATCCAGGAGAAAAATTTTGCTGATGCCTCGCTTTGGGTGGCGCGTGATATTGCTCGGTTTAAGAAATATTCAAGATGGTGGTCTCGCGACCGGCTCGGTCGTGTTGAAGGCATTGCGAAAGATTGGTCGTACGGTACCGCATTTCGGCTCAGACGCTACTCGATTGAATTGACCGCGCTTGAATTCGCCCCACTTTCTACCAAACCAAAATATATTCAGGATGATGTTGAGCGTCTTGAGGCGACGCTTGCACGGACGCGCGTGGCGAACGCGATGCTTGTTGGTGTAACGGGGGGGAGCCGGAACGATGTGCTACGAGGTTTTTCATCTTTGGTGCAGGAAGGAAAAGCATTTCCCTCACTTGAGCATAAGAAGATTTACCTATTCGATTCGCAACGTCTTATATCGGAAGCGGGCAATAAGGCGAAACTTGAATCCGAGTTTACCAAACTTCTTGATGAAGCACTTGATGCACAGAATGTCATTATCGTTATCGACGAATTTGCGAGTTTTATTGAAAGTGCAACGAAAGTTGGGGTGAGTGTTGAGAGTATCCTGACACCGTATCTAAGAAGTCCGAAAATCCAGTTTATCTGTTTATCGAACCCTGAGATGTATCACCAGTATATCGAACCAAATGCCGGACTTAAGGAACATTTTGAGACCGTGCTTTTAAAGGAGGGAGAGGACCTCGACATCATTCAGACTCTCCAAGATGAAGCGTCAACTCTTGAGGCTCAGCTTGGCGTTATCATTCCGCAGTCGACACTTACGCTCGTTGCGGAAAGTGCGGACCGTTATATTGTCGATGGCATTATGCCCGATAAGGCGATAAGTCTTTTACATGAAGTGGCGACAAAATCTGCTCAAGAAAAACGGCCGCATGTTGGCAGGGGAGAAGTGCTCGCACTTATTCGGACGAAAACGGGTATTCCAACCGGCGCCGTGTCGGACGAAGAGCGAGATAAACTTATGAAGCTTGAAGAAGTCTTGCATCAGCGGGTTATTGGTCAAGACGAAGCCATTATGGCAATTGCTGGTGCGATGCGACGGGCGCGCGCCGGAGTAACCAATCCGAATCGTCCAATCGGTTCTTTTCTCTTTATGGGTCCAACGGGTGTCGGAAAGACTGAAACGACGAAAGCGCTTGCTGAGGCATTCTTCGGCGATGAAGATAAAATTCTTCGTTTTGATATGTCAGAGTACAAGGCACATGATGCACTTTCGAAACTTATCGGCGCGTTCGGGTCAAGTGCGCCCGGCGTGTTGACCACGATGCTCCGTGAGAAGCCGTATGGAGTTCTGCTCCTTGATGAGTTTGAGAAGACAACTAAAGATGTGATGGACCTCTTTCTGCAGATTCTTGATGAGGGGATGTTTGCGGATATGCGCGGAAAGAAAGTGAATGCTCGCAACCTTATTATTATTGCCACCTCAAACGCGGGAAGCGACCTCATTTATGCAACCGTAAAACAAGGAGAAAATCTTGCCGCGAAGAAAGATACAATTATTGATTCAGTCATTGCACAAGGCGTGTTTAAACCCGAGCTCATGAACCGATTCGACGGTGTTATTCTCTTTCAACCTATCGATGATGTTCGACTTCGCGAGATTGCCAAACTCATGCTGGAGCGTTTCCGTTCCCGTCTCAAGTCACGAAGTATAGATTTGGTGGTGACCGATGAACTCATCAACTTTCTTATGCGGTATGGTGCCGACCCAAAATTTGGTGCGCGTCCGATGAATCGAGCCATTCAAGATGTTGTTGAACAAATTATTGCAGACAAGATTATTAAGGGCGAAGTTGGGCAAGGGCAGAAAATTGAGCTTACGAAAGATGATTTAGCTCGGAAGAGCTTGACACCACCGCCACCTGTGGTAGGATAGGGGCCGACAATATGCATAGACAGTGGTTTAATTTTTTCTTTTTTGCAGACTCTCGTTGAGAGCCAGTTTTTGTTGTTAAATCGATTGACACCATAAACGGACTCTCAACAGAGTCCGTTTTTAGTTCTTTCACAAGGTGTATGTCTAGTCAAACCCTCAACAATAGGAGAACCTATGGTAGTTACAATGGAACCAGGAGTGCCCGCAAATGGCGAATCAGTCGCGGCTGTGGTGAGAAAAGCTCAAGAATACGGTCTTAACCCGGATGTAAAGACCGAAAAAGGTAAGAAGTACGTACTGACCCAAGTATTCTTACGTGATGGCTCGAAGACGTTAAGCGCCTCTGTCCCGGAACATATTTTCCGTGGATTGCCGGACGTGAATGCGGTCGTTCGAGTGACGCCACCTCGGGTCAGTGTATTCCACCGAGGAAACGGCGACCATCATAAGGTCGATGTCGGTGGCGGTATGATTGGCACCGGACTTCCATGTTTGCTCGTTGCCGGACCATGCACGGTCGATACAAACATAAACGCCATTGCAGAAGGTCTTGCTAAGCAAGGTATTCGTCGATTGCGTGGTGGATGTTGGAAGCCTCGTTCGTCGCCATATTCATTTCCCGGTTTTGGGGAGAAATCGGTCCAGTGGCTACTCCGTGCCGCTAAGGAACACAACATGTCATCAGTATTTACTGAGGTAATGGAGTCGTCGCATATCGATGTTATCCGTCGCATCAAGCGAAAGGTCCGATACCATGGAACCGTAGTGCTGTGGGTTGGTGCTCGGACGGCGAATCCGATTCTATTGCGTGCCCTTGGTGCGCAATTAGAATTTCCGGTTATGGTGAAGAATTCACTCGACGCACTGGGTGTGGACGACCTCTTCGAGCGTGCAGAATGGGTACTTTCGGGAAATATTACGTGGGGAGAGAATGGTGACCTTGACCCAAAACGAAGTCTCCGTTCCGCCAATCACCACGTCATTTTGTGCCTTCGTGGTACAAGACAAACCGATAGGCGAAGTCCGTGGCGGTTTAATCCGAATCATCACTGGACGGAACTTGTCCAGAGTCAGTCGTGGGCGCCAGTTGCCATCGACCCGTCGCACAGCGCAGGCAATCGCGACTTAGTGTATCGCAACATAAAGACGGCATTGTCGTTTAGTCCGTCACTCTTGATTGTCGAAGGGGGATATCCTGCTAAAGGATTCCCCGGTCCTTATGGACAAGGATTTTGCGACGTCTCTCAAATGGTACCCGCTGAGCATATGTGCCATGTATCCGAATTGGTGACGGCACATAATGTTGAGAAGTATCGTAAGGAAACGTTCTGAACACATACACAGCCGCCCGTTGCGCACGCAACGAGGCGGCTTTTCTTTTAACCAAACGCTTGGTATCGTTCCTTTGTATGAGAGATTTTTGGAAACAACTCAAGAAACCCTTTTTTGTGCTTGCGCCAATGGCGGACGTAACCGACTCCGTATTCCGGGAGATTATTGCAAAGTATGGGAAGCCACACGTCTTTGTCACCGAGTTTACCTCTGCCGATGGGCTTATGAGCGCCGGAAGGGAGAAGCTTATGCATAATCTTCGTTTTACTCAGGGTGAACGTCCTATCATCGCTCAGTTTTTTAGTGCAAAACCTGAACAGATAAAAGGGGCATCAGCACTTGCGCGCGAACGTGGGTTCGACGGTGTTGATATCAATATGGGATGCCCTGACCGCGCCGTGGTGAAGCAGGGTGCCGGAGGTGCGCTCATCAGGACGCCGAAACTTGCGCGCGAGCTTATTCGCGCAGCGAAAGAAGGCGCGGTTGATATACCTGTTTCGGTGAAGACGCGTCTCGGTTTCAATAAAGATACGCTTGAAGAGTGGCTCCCCGAACTTCTGGCGGAGCATCCCGCTGTTGTTACTATTCATGCGCGAACGGTCAAAGAACTTTCAAAAGTCCCGGCTCGTTGGGAACGCATTCGTGATGCGGTCGCTATTCGCGACTCACTAGGAAGTGAGACGCTTATTGTGGGGAATGGCGATGTCGCCAATCTTGCAGATGCGCGTCGCAAGGCAGAAGAGACGGGGGCAGACGGTGTAATGCTTGGTCGCGCTATCTTTGGAAACCCGTGGCTATTTTCTGAGTCAGGGAATGCGCCAAATGAGCATGAAAAGCTCCGCGTGCTCGTAGAACACGCAAATCTTTTCGAGACTTATTTTAAAGATATCAAAAGTTTCGCGGTGATGAAGAAGCATTTTAAGGCGTACGTAAACGGGTTTGATGGCGCTCGGGATTTGCGCATCGTACTGATGGAAGGGGATGATACGGCGGAATCCGTGCGTCGGAAGATACATGAATTTCTTGACAGCAGAAAATAAGACTGGTAATCTCTTTAACTAGGCAACCTGCTCGACCGCGGGTTGAGAACCGCAGTTAACGCTAACGCTTGTAGCTATGACTGCAATCACATCTGGCCTTGTGCGCCTCGGGACGTAGGATCCCGCCAGGTTCCACATACGGTCAATGCTGGAGAGGAAGGGTTCCCCATTTCATATCCTTCCTCTCCTTTTTGTTTCCTGCAATTCGTTTTTTTCTTCACTTTGTTCATCTTATTTCTATACACTTTATTTCTGTAAATATAATTGGTCATTTCTATAATATAGAGTTGGCACTTATTCACCTATTCATCTACTCATTCCCCATATGTCTTTAACAACGCTATAGCGTTGTTAAAGACATATGGGGAGTTACAGCCTGTTTAGTAGCTTCTCGTACCTTTATATAGAGGCAAATCTTTCTTCCGTGATTTCTTTTATATGGGAATGGTATACTACTGCCATGAAAAATGCCGAGACGGCGCTTTACCGGAAATATCGACCCCAGAAGTTTTCTGAAGTCTTGGGGCAGGAGCATGTTACAAAGGTGCTTGAAGGGGCCATCTCGCTTGGCCGTGTTTCGCATGCCTATTTGTTTGCGGGCTCTCGGGGGACGGGTAAAACCAGCGTTGCGCGTATTCTTGCGCGTTCGATTGGTACCACCTCAAATGACGTGTATGAGATAGATGCGGCGTCAAATACCGGCGTCGATGACATTCGTACGCTCAATGAATCTGTTTCGGTTCTCCCACTCGAATCTGATTACAAAGTCTACATTATAGATGAGGTGCACATGCTCTCGAAATCGGCGTTCAATGCGCTTCTGAAAACACTCGAAGAACCGCCACGACACGTCATTTTTATACTGGCGACCACGGAAATGGAAAAGCTCCCGGATACCGTTGTATCACGCTGTCAGACGTTTTCGTTTCGTCGACCAACGCAGGACACACTTTCAGGTGTGGTAATGCAGGCGGTAAAGAAAGAAGGATTTTCGCTAGAGAAACCTAGTGCGGACCTTATCGCACTGTTGGCGGACGGTAGTTTCCGCGATGCGCTCGGTATTCTTCAGAAAGTCATTAGTTCATCGGGCGATAAAAAGATTTCTGTCGAAGAGGTAGAAATTGTCACCGGTTCTCCTCGTGGAGAGTCTATCAACCGCATCATTTCCGCTATTGAGACAGGGAAGACTGAAGAGGCGTTAGGTGTGCTTGAAGGTGTACGAAAGGAGAACGTTGATATGCGTGTGCTTGCAAAACTGCTTTTGCGAAAACTTCGCTTCATTCTACTACTTCGTCACGCACCTCGTCTCAAGGAGATGATTGGGAACGAACTATCAGCAGAAGATTTCGCCTTCGTATCTGCGCGCGCGGGCGACCCCAATTCACGTATTAGTGAAGAGACACTCATCGAATTTCTTGATGCCTATGAAAAAACAGCTCGGGCGTATATTCCCGAACTACCTCTTGAGCTTGCGTTCATTAAATTACTTTCAAAAGCTTAGATTCCTTCAGCGCGGAGAATGGTGAGTATCGTCTGGAGACAGACGACAGCATCGTAGAGGACGATGAAGGGTCCTGAATGAGTTTTGCAGAAATGCGCGTAGTCCATATCGGTTTGTTCCTGATTCAGTCCGTATTTGACGGATTTATGCGATTGGAATCGCCCCGTGAGGCCCGCTTTGAGAATACGTTTCGCATGGAGTCCTCCCTCGATACTATTTTTGTATTCGACGGGGTTAGTCGGACGCGGGCCAACGAGCGTCATGCGACCGATAAGTACAAGAAAAAGTTGCGGGAACTCATCAAGGTATACTTGCCGTAAGGCCAAACCAGTCGGTGTGAAATTTCGAAAATCTTGCTCAAGTTCTTTTGTATGGATAGTGCCGTTTTTTCGTGCATTCGAAATGCTAGAGAGTTTAAAGGTGCGTAATTTATAGAACGTGAATGGTTCTCCTTGCGAAATACGGGTTTCTGTATAGAGGAGTGGTCCCCGTGTTGATGGCATGAATAGGCGCTCTAGGAGAATAGCGATGAGGAAGAGTGTTATGACAGGGGAGAGCGCTACAATAATGCTTGCGCTCGCGATAACGTCAAACGCCCTTTTCCAGGGCGAGAGAGGGATAATCTCTAGTTGTTCGGCCATAAGGGTATGAAGTGATAGTGGCATTTTTTTCTCGATACCGCAATCGAGCAAAGAAAAAGCCGTTCATTCGCGATGGCGAATGAACGGCTTTTGATGCGACCGGTTACGGCGCTATGAGGGCCAGAACGGCGACGACGAGAAACGATAGCCCCATAAATATAATCATCCCGGTGATGAGTATTCTGAGCGGGTGCCCGCGCTCTTCTTTTTCAACGGTGTGCCTGTGGATTATGGCTCGGTCCAATCGAGCGGCATGTTCTTTGTTCCAGCTTAGTTGAGACACACGCACGGCCTCGTCGTAGTCCTTTCTTGCCCGTTCAACTTCTTGGAGGGCACTAGGTCTTGATTTGATGAAGAAACGGAGTTGTTTGGTTCCAAAGAAGATAGCGGCTCCACCGAAGAGGCCGAGTATAATGGCAGATATAGGGTCCATAACGTTCCTTTTGTTGAGGTTCAATTCGGACTCACACTACAATATCATCGCAAATAGTCAAGACCTTGTGTTGGAAAAGAAAAAACCGTCCGTTCGTTGAGGCGAATGGACGGTTTTAAAGTTTATTTCAGGAGCGCATTGAGCTTCGCGCGTGTTTTAGGCCCAATGAGTCCGTAGGCGTTCGGGTCGGATGTCAGGTTGTAGTGCTTCTGGAACTCTGTTACTGCCCGTTTGGTCGCCGGTCCGAAATAATTTGTTTCTTTTCCTGCTGAACCGGAGCCAGTCGTTGAGACGGTGAAGCCGAGTCGGTTGAGGAGCTGTTGGAGTATTTTTACTTCAGGATGCGAGATGCCGGGATAAAGAGGGACGGTAAAGCTTCCTGAAATCGAGACGGTCGACGTAGGTTTATTTTGCGTCTCCGCGGGTACTTCTATCGTGCCTCCGTACAGTGAAATACTCACGGCATTAATGACGTCTTGGCTTGCACCGAAGGCGCGCAAGAGATTGAGGATAGATTCGATTTGCGCATCGGAGAGCGATGAACGAGGAATTACTTTAGTTATCATACCTGACGAAGAAGTCTGGTTTATGGTTGATACGGTTGAGGTAGAACTTGAAAGCACGATACCGCTTGTGGTACTTGCCGTTGTGTTTGTTGTAATCGGGGGGATATAGATGGCTCCGCCGCCACCTC
>CAYGFK010000006.1:0-48226 GCA_964349135.1 uncultured Candidatus Saccharibacteria bacterium
GGGTAGGGGGTTTTAAGCAGTAGAATCAGAATGATAGTGTGTCGCACAATATATCTTTTGCGACACATGCAAGGAAAGATAAATGAGAGGCTAGCTTCCGTCTACGGCTTCGGTATCAGTCTCTTCTAATTCTTCTATCGGAATTTCGTCTTCGGATGAATCATTCTTATTGAACACTTTTAGTGCCGGATTGTAGATGTACGTTGTCCAGATATCCTTGGTTTTTTCCCAGGTAAACGAAAGATTCTTTTTTAAGAGCGGTGTCGTGAAGACTTCTTCCAGGTCTATACCGATATAACTCACGGCTACGAGGCCAATGAGGATGAGTACGGCAAGCTGGATGAATCCCCTGCGGGTGTTACGAAAATGCTTCATAAGCGAATTATAGCGCCTAAGGTAGTTCGGGTAAATATGGAACCGGATTGAGATATGCGCGAAGGTCGGCAACGGGAATCCATGTATTCTTACAGTTTCTGCTGTTTGTGAATTGTTTGATTTCAACGCCTTGGGTCGCGTATACCGTGAAATGCAGGTGCGGACCAGTTGAGTAGCCGGTGTTTCCGCTATAGCCGATAATACCGCCACGAGATACGGTGGCGCCAGTGCTGACCGATATAACAGAGAGATGGGCGTACAGCGTCGAAAGGCCGTTATCGTGTCGTACAAGGACCCATTTGCCGTATGAGTAGCAACCTCGAACCTCATCGGTATTTCCTGAACCGACGACTTCCCCATCGGCCGATGAAAAAATCGGCGTGCCGACACTCGCACGAAAATCGATGCCGTTGTGACCATGACCGTTGTAGATTTGCGGATTTGAACGAGAGAAACTGGTATCGCCGAACCATTGGGTCACATAGATTGAGCCGAGTGGCCACGAAAGCATGCCGTGTCTCGCTTCAGGAATGCTCGAAGGGTCTTTCAGGAGTTGTAACTCTGACTCAAAATCAAGGATTTCAGCCTCGAAAGCGTCACGAAGCCTCACCTTCTCGTTGAGGATATTCTGGTATGCGGTCTCACTGTTTCGGGTCTCGGCAAGTAATTTGTCCTTCTGCCGTTTGTTGTAGTCGATAATGCTTCGTTGATTTGCCAGTTGTGTGCGTAGCGTCGTAAGCTCATTTTTAATTCGAGTTGATTCGGTTTGCTTATCTTCGAGGTCAACTTTGACAGCATCGAGCGTGCTGATACGTTCCCGGATACTGTGCTGTACCGTTTCTATGGCATCAACGGTTTCCCAGACGTCGTTGAGGTCGGTCGTCGAGAGCAGATTTTCGACAAATGAGAAGCGGTCATATTCGTTGATAAGTTTCAAACCTTCCCCAATGGCGGCTCGGCTCTTTCCGATTCGTTCCTCTTTGTCGTCGATATCAATAGCAAGAGACTCCAACTCAAGATTAGTTTTTGAGATTTTATTCTCTGTGATGGAGAGGTCGGCATTGAGTTTTGAGCGTGTAATATCGAGTGTTTTTATCTCGTTTTGTAGACTTCGTTTCTCCCCGTCGATAGTCTTCAGTTCTTCCTGGTACGCGAGAATCTCTTTTTCAAGGTCTTGAATAGCTTGCGTCTTCTCTTTAATCTGGAGTTCCAGTTCAAGTTCCCGTTCTTCTTCGACCTGTGCCCATGTTAAAAGTGGCGTATAAAACGTCGATACAGCAAAAAACAGTATGAGGATTTTCCTATAATTCCGTGCAAACACGAGATTATTGTAACATCTCTACAGCCATTCTGAGGCGATGCAAACTTTCTGATTTACCAAGAACGCCAATGAGATTAAAGGGGTCCATTGAGCGTTCGCGTCCGGAGAGAGCAAATCGAACCGGCCAGAGAATGTTTCCCTTTCCGTGCTTTTCAGCGTACGGAAATATAACCCCTTTCACTTCTTGAGCATCAACATTCTCAGGCATCTCTTTTAATAAGTTGACAATCTCTTCGATGTGTCCCCTAGTCTTGTTTTGGTCAGGGTCTTTTGCCCAAAGAAGAGACTCTTTTTTATAAGGAGTAACTGCTTTTAGGTAGTCGAACTCTCCTTGCAAGAGGAGGGACCGTATCTCTCCATAATATGAGACTCGCTCCAGAATTACTTCTGACAGACGCCCCAATCCAGTCTTTGATAGGTTCGTAAGAGCAGGGTTTTCGAGGAGAATCTCCGATATTTCCTTGAGCACGGTCTCGCGAGGTCGTTTGGCAAGATAATGCTTATTCATCCAGTTGAGTTTTTCTGGGTTAAAGATAGCCCCTCCTTTCTGGACTTTCTCGAGCGTAAATTCCTTGACCAGTTCTTGTAGAGTGAAGAGTTCCCTATCGTCACCGGGATTCCAGCCGAGGAGAGCCAGATAGTTGAGGATGGCCTCAGGTAGATACCCTTGTCTTCTGTAAAATGATAGGGAAACACTATCGCCATGCTTTCGTTTTGAAAGTTTTGAGCGGTCGCTTGAGAGTAGAAGCGGAATGTGGGCGTAAACGGGCTCTGTAGCGCCAAGTGCCCGCTGAATAAGTATCTGACGGGGTGTGTTTGAGATATGGTCTTCGCCACGAATGATGTGGGTGACGCTCATGGCTATGTCATCAGCCACGACGGCGAGGTGGAAGAGCGGTTCGGTCATGGATTTTGCAATAACGAAGTCCCCTAACTCTGTTGTATCGAATTCTATTTTCCCTTTGATGAGGTCGTTGAACACGACACGTTCATTTGGATTTTTGAATCGGACAACCTCGCTTCTCCTCCCCTCTTCACTCGAAGGTTCTTCTTTTGATACGTACGCAAGATTTTTCGAGACGAGTTCCTCAAGAATCTTTTTGTGGGCGAGCATTCGGTCGGACTGTCGTTCGGTGTGGTCGAATGATAATCCGAGCCACTCGAATCCGTCGAGGATTTCTTTCTCATATTCAGGCCGTGACCGCTCTTTATCGGTGTCTTCGATGCGCAAAAGAAGTTTGCCTCCGTGTTGTCGGGCGTATAGGTAATTAAACAAAGCCGAACGGACGGAGCCGACATGTAAAGGTCCGGTAGGGCTCGGTGCAAAACGACAGACGATAGTTCCCCTCTGCGATATATCAGATTTCATGTTTTAGTGCGATTGAAATTATCGTTCGAGCAATTTTTTCAGCGGCATCAGGTTGTGCTGTGGCTCGGGCGCGTCCGGCCATCTGTTTCTGGAGTTCCTGATTTCCAAGAATATTCCGGATTTCTGAAATGAGAATGTGAGGTTTTAGATTTTCCTCTTCAATAACGATGCACGCTCCATTTTTGGCGTAGGCGAGGGCATTCTTACGTTGGTGGTCTCCGTTCGAGCTTGTAATTGGAATAATGATGGAAGGTTTGGCCCAAAGCGCAATTTCAGAAAGTGCGCCCGCACCGGCTCGTGAGATGATGAGGTCAGAAGCGGCTACTGCCGCACGCAATGCATCATCGTGAAGAAAATCGAAGACCCGATAACGAGAGGAAAACTCATTCTCCCTGAGAATCGTTGAACTGACCGATTGAACATCGGCGAGATTGGCGGAACCGGCCTGGTGGATAATTTGATATTCTTTTGTCAGCTCTGAAAGTGAATCGAGTATGGCATTATTGATTTTCTCGGCACCCTGAGAACCTCCAAGGGCGAGAATGGTCGGGATAGTTCTATCGAACCGGAGGAGTTCATGCGCTCCGGCCACAGAAGGAGAACGGAGAGACGCTCGTACGGGATTTCCTGTCAGGGCGACATTTTTTCCCGTGAAATAGGTAGCAGCTTCCTGATAACTGACGGCTATGCGTTTTGCAAACTTCCCTGCCCAACGATTCGCTCTGCCAGGAACGGAGTCTGATTCATGAATGACGACCGGAATGCGTAGCATGCGAGCCGCGATGACTGCAGGAAAACTTGCGTACCCACCTTTACTGAATACGACATCAGGGTAAATCCAAAACACGGTGAAGAGGGCTCGAATCACTCCCCACCCTGTTTTGATTGGGTCAAAAATATTTCTAATGGAGAAATACTGTCGTAGTTTTCCGGCAGTTACTTTTTTGAAGACAATATCGTTGTCGAATAGTGCCTTTTGGTCATAGGGTTTGTCGGATAAAAAGTAGATGTCCGGTTTCAGGATTTTTTGTTCGTCTACGATTTTATTTATTTCTTCGGCAACAGCGATAAGGGGATAGAAATGGCCACCTGAACCGCCTCCGGTCAGTACGATTTTCATGCGTTAATGTAAGGTTGATGGAACAGACCTATTATAGCACGCTCGGTTCTTTTACTGAGCGTGAAATGGCAAGTAATACACCGGCTTCTGCAAGGGTAAAGAGGAGGGCTGAACCACCGTGACTGACGAACGGAAGAGGTGTTCCGGATAGTGGAAATGTCCCTATCATCGAGCCAATATTGATAAGCGCTTGGGTTGTGAACATAGTGACAATGCCGATTGCCAAGAGCTTCCCGAAGGTATCGGGTGCTCGTGTGGCGACTCTAAACCCTCGGTGAGATAGGACAAAGAAAAGAGAAAGGAGAGCGATACTGCCGATAAATCCGAATTCCTCACTGGCGACAGCGTAAACACTATCGCCAATTGATTCAGGAAGGTAATTATATTTTTGTACGCTCTTCCCGAAACCTTTCCCGGTTAGTCCTCCTGAACCAACGGCAATCAGCGATTGGCGAAGCTGGTAGCTTGCGCCCTGAGGGTCGTGTGACGGGTCTACAAACGTCATAATGCGCGTTCTGACGTGGGGAAAGAGCATTGTGGCGACCAATGAAAGCACAATGCCGACTCCGATGAATGCGGCAATATGTTTTGGTTTGGCTCCGCCGGCAAAATACATAGCCGTACCGCTTACGGTAATAATGAGGAAGGTGTCTATGTCGGGTTGTGCAACAAGTGTGGCGCCAGTGAGAACAAGGACAACGGCGAGTGGTAAGAGGCCAAAGCGAAGCGTTTGAATCTTCTGTTTTACCATCGAAAACCATGCCGCGAGATAGAGAATAACCGCAAATTTTAACAATTCTGCAGGTTGAAAGGTCGTGAACCGAAGGTCAATCCAGCGTTTCGCTCCCCCGTGTTCGAATCCAATACCTGGTATAAAGACAAAGAGAGACAGAACGAAGGCGAAGAGGAGCAGGTAAAACGAAATTTTACGCAACGCTCTGTGTGGAACGCGAGCGAGGATGAACATAAGCACAAGACCTGGTATGAGACCGAAAACCAATTGTCCGAATATAATCGAACGAAAATCAGCTCCGGTTTCCCTGGCAACGAGGCCGACTGATGCCGAGAGAAAGATGATGAATCCGACGCCGGTGAGAGTCAGGAGTATCGTCAAGAGCCATCCATCCACGGGGTTCCGGGATTTCCACATAGGTTTGTCAGCCGATGATACCGATAATAAGACCTATAATGGCAAAAATGACAGCGATAACCCAGTAACGCATGGTTACTTTATAGGCCGGCCACCCTATCGCCTCGAAATGGTGATGTAGGGGGGCAACGAGAAATATCTTTTTCTTCCGGAATTTCTTTGAGACTATCTGAATGATATTGGAGAGTGTGGTAATAACGAGAGGAAATGCGATGATGGGTAGCGCTACGACGCCTCTCCCTCCTTCCACAGAGTTTGTCAAAAAAGCAACAACGGTAAGCGTGAGGGTTAGCGCCATGCTCCCCGTCTCGGACATGTAAAAACGAGCTGGGGGAATATTGAACCATAAAAACGCCAGTATCGCTCCGACAAGTGTTGCGCAGAATGCCGCGAGATTAATTTGCTGTTGGTAGAACGCAAGTCCTGCATAGGCAGCGAAGATGGCGGCAAATACGCCCCCTGCAAGTCCGTCGATGCCGTCGATGACACCTCCTGAATAGATACCGAGTGCGACGATAAGGAAGAGCGGAACGATAAGCCAGCCGATTTCGAAATCACCGAGAAATGGGATGCCGATTGTGTGTGAGCCAAGTTTGATAAAGAACCACAAGGCAATCGCTACGGAGGCCCCTGAAACGATAAGAAGACGTTTCCTTAACGAGAGTCCTCCGGCAACATGGTCCCCGCTCCCCTCCACTTCCATGTAGTCGTCAATAAGACCGATAAGGCCTCCGAATAAAAGTGCTGCCATAGGTATCCACGTTTGGTCTCGACTTAAGAACAAGAGCTTTTCGGTCGTTTCATTTGGAAAGAGAAGTGCGATGAGCCAAAGCAGAGTTGTGGTAATAAGGAGACTGCCCCAGATAAGGATACCGCCCATTTTGGGGGTACCCACTTCTCTGGTTTTGTGCAGTTCGTTGAAAATGGGCGTGTCGGCACCTTCCATACTCTTTTTTCCAGGAGTTTTTTTCCACATCCGGTACGCATAGAGATAATGGTTCAGCAAAATTGCCAAACCAATTCCTGAGAAAAAGCTCAGTGCCGTCGGGAGAAATACTTTTACAAAGTCGAGTATCATGTTGTTAGCGAGTGCTTTGGTAAACGTTTGCGTACCCCCACAGATGCGACCCAAGATAATCAATAGTGGCTTGCGTCAGTATCTCTGTATCCAAGAACCTCCCCTCTTGTGTCGAATTCATCACGACGATGATGTAAGGCTCGCCAAAACTTACGTCGAACGCGATGGCAAGATTTCCTCCTGCCAAATCAGTAAAGCCTGTTTTGGAAGCGCGTATTCCCGGAATACCCGAGACCCCCGTGTTTGTATTTTTTGCTTCGATGATTCTGCCGTCGGGACCAGTGAAAGACATACTTTCGTTTACGGTTGCAGAAAGTAATCCAGGACGCTGTTCAAGCAAGTGGGCAAGTAGGAGTGCAACATCACGCGCCGAACCGTACGCGCCACCAGTACTCGTAAAAAGGTCGAGTCCGCTTCCGTTGATAAAGTACGTTTGCTTCATGCCGAGTGTTTCAGCTCGTGCATTCATGGCTGCAACGAAGCTTTTTGAAGAAAGCCGTTCGTTTCGTGTGCCTGTGCCGTCGAGATAGGCAGCTACGGCTGTTGCTATGGAATCAGCTCCTGAATTTGACGATGTGAGGAGGGTGTACGAGATTAGCGTCTCAAGAGGCCAGGATTCACCCACGATGAGTCGGGGGTCGTACTCTTCCGTAAGCGGAACAATAGGAATCATGGTATAGGGGGGAAGTGTTTCTGAGGCAACGAGAGCTGTCATGAGTTTGGTGATGGAGGCAAGTGGGAGTTGGGCATTCTCATTTTGTCCGAATATGATTCGATTGCGATTTACGTCATAGACTATCGAAGCTTTCGCTTCAAGTAAGAGTCCGTTGAAAGGGTTGGTGCCGAATACGCCGAGCTCAGGAAGTTCTCGTGAAGCAAGTGAGTTTGTGGCAAGTATAGATTGGCGGTGATTTGAGGCGACGTTGTCTGTCAAAAAGAGCGTTGCCGAGATAATCATGCAAAATGCCGTAAGATTCATGACCCATAGAGGAACTGGCGTGATGTGGCGATAGTTCGGCATGATTTAAGAAGTCTTTTCGGCTTGGTCCTCCTCGCGGTCTCGTTCCTCCTGGGCTTTTCTGAACGCTTCCAGTTCGGTGCGCGCCGATTCATACTCCGGAAGTTTTTCTATGTTTGAAATGCCGAGATGAGAGAGGAGGTCGAACGTCGGCTTATAGAAGAAGCTTCGCTGGTCATTTTTATTTTGGACGCGTTCGATAAGTCCCCGCATAAGGAGCGTTCTAATGACGAACGTTGAGCTTACACCCCTGATGTAATCTATCTCGCTTCGAGTAATGGGACCGAAATAAGTAATGAGGGAGAGGGTTTCAATCCCAGCTTTCCCAATGTCTTTATGCAACTCTTCTTTCGTAATTGTTTCGATAAGTGGCGAGAGTTCCGGAGCGGTTCCAAGCATCACAGAATCTTCTTTACGCATAAGAACGATGCCTCGGCCCTTGAGTGAAGTCTCAAGTTCTTGCGTTGATGTCACTATTTCATCAGCTGGCGCGCCTAGCCACAGAGAAAGTTTCGCGATAGACATCGGTTCAGCTCTCCAAAAGAGAATCGCTTCGATTTTTTGTGCAAGAGGGCTCATATTTTAGGTGTATCGAGGAACATCGAGATGTTCTGTTTCCATATAAATATCGTCAAAATGCTTGTCTTGGCGTACTCCGATGATACCTTGTTTAACGAGCTCGAGCATGGCAAGAAAACTCACAATGATATGCACTTTTTCTTTTTTATCGCCGGCATGCGCAAATTCTTTAAACGAGAGTTTCAGATTTGTGCTGATACGTTCAGTGAGATTCCCAATCATTTCCTCAAGACTGATGACTTTTTGGACGATGGCTTTCGGCAGAGTCTGGATTTTCGGAAGATTCAGTAGGAGTTGTTTAAGAGAGGAGGTGATTCCCTGTAGCGTTGTTTGCGAATCGGGTGAGAAGACGACGGTATCTATGGATTGTTCCGGGATAAAAATCATCCTCTTTCCAAAGAGCTCTCGGAGGTGCTTACCGAGCTCGCGAGCTCGTCTGTAGAAGTGTAGACGACGTTCAAGTTCTTCGATACTCCCCTGCTCTTCAGGTGAAAGTGCGAGTGAAGGTAGGAGTGATTTTGATTTAATCAAGAGAAGCGTTGAGGCAATGACGATGAAATGGGCTGTCATGGCGATAGGAAACTCATCCAACTTTTTCACGTACTCGATATAATCGTCCGCTACTTGCGCAAGCGATACCTCGTTGATGGAGAGTTTTCGTTTTTCGATAAGGTCGAGAAGAAGGTCAAGAGGGCCTTCAAAAGAAGGCATTTTGACCACAAACGTATGAACACCGGTTTCGGCTTCTGTCATGGGGAAATGGTATCAAAATTACGGCTATTTTAAAAGACATAAAGGACATTCAAGAGATATTCTCTTATTCACAAGACTGATTTTCTACAACCATAAGTAGTGGTATACTCTTCCCTAATGACTTACATGATTACAAAAAAGCTCTCATCGGTTGTCGTCGCCATCGACGCCTTATTCGAGAGCTGATTTTTGTAACACTTCCTCAGAATAGTTACAGAAACGAGCTCTCGAAAAGAGCTCGTTTTGCTACTTCTGCTCCGCGGGCGCGGGTGCGAGAGGTGTGAAAATAGTTCATCAAAGGAGAATAAAGCTATGCAAGACCGAATAACTGAAGCCGAGGACGCTGAAGTCCGTACGCAAGATACTGAAGAGACTGAACGGGACCGCAAGCTTGAAGAAGAGCGCTGTTTTGTGCTCATGAATCTTCCTCACACCGATTAGTGCACTATCGGTGTCCCCCAGGGACGCATTTCGGTAACGAAATGCCCCTGGGGTTTTTAGTAAAAGAAAATCGCTGAGAATTTGACACAAGCATGTGGATAGCAGCCCGTTTCTTCTGATACACTTCTACCTATGAAGAAGTTTCCCACGTGCCCTCTTCCGCTTAAACATGTACTCGAAAATCTTGATTCTCCTCTAAAGATACAGGATTATCTGAGTGATATACCTTGGAATTTTGACGATGGAAAGGGCACCCTGCGTTCCCCTTTACAATCGGTCATACACGAGAAAGCCCATTGTTTTGAAGGGGCACTTATCGCCGCTGCCGCGCTCTGGTTTCATGGCCACCTTCCGCTTCTCATGGACCTCAGGACAATCGACTATGATGATGACAGCCACGTGCTCGCGCTTTTTAAAGAGCGTGGGAGATGGGGTGCAATCAGCAAGACGAATCACGCAACGCTTCGATACCGTGACCCCGTATATAAAACACCTCGGGAACTCGCCATGTCTTATTTCAATGAATACTTCCTTGAGGATGGAAGAAAGACTCTCAGGAGTTTTTCAGACCCGTTTAATCTCCTAAAGGTAGACTCGAAGTGGTTGACCACAGACAAGAATCTCTGGGATTTGGATGCACGTCTCGAGAAAGCTTTTCATCAAAAAATAGCACCTGCTGGATTCGAACGGCACCTCAGGAAGTCTGATTCTATTGAAATAAAAATACTTAGATTTACTGATTGGAAGAAAAGAAAAAAGCCGCCCCGATAATTTGGGGCGGTGTTTGATGGCTCGCTCAGTCAAAACGACCGGCAAAGACTTTTCGGGAAGAAGGTCGCAGTTTCCCCACGGCTTGTTCTCGGGCACAGCAGAATTCGCATATGGGACCTTTGGGACGGAATTCCCACCCCTTCTCTTGAAGGGTGTTACGCACCGACAATTCGGTTGGGACGACTTCATCAGGCAGTGTGATTTCGTGCGCGGCCATACACGGGCCTTGGCAAGATATCTTGATAACGATTTGGTAGAGGAAGGATTTAGGCATTATTTATCGTCGTTGAGGGTTTGATGTTTGAATGAGTGCGCAATGTAGCTAGCGTCCCCATTTCGATTAGTGGAAGCATCTTTTCCTGAAAGATAATACCCTAGTTACGAGGTTTTGTAAAGTGACGCTAGCGAATGCCGATAATCTGTCTCACCTCCTCCATTTTTTCTTCTGCGCGCATACGCGCCCTCTTTCCCCCCTGTTCCAGGACAGCTCTGACAGAGTCAATGTCTTTTTCAAGTAATGCTCGTTTCTCTCGCAGAGGAGCAATGAATGCATCAATGTCTTCAAGAAGGGCCTCTTTGAGAGCTTTGTATTTTCCCTTGTTTGTTTCGTAAATATCTTTTAGTTCCGATTCAGTTCTAAAGAGCGTGTGCAATGCATGTACATTCTCAGGAATATCGGCCTCAGAGTCGGTAACAATTCCCATAACGAGCTTTTCAAGCTCATCACGAGTTGCAAAAAGAGGAATCGTATTCCGGTAACTCTTACTCATCTTTTGACCGTCAATTCCCTTCACCGCCTGCACATCAGAAACAATTAAGGGTGCGGGAAGCTTGAAGATTTCCGAAGCGAAGAGGCGATTGAATTTGAGGGCGGTATCTCGGGCAAATTCGACATGTTGTTTCTGGTCTTGTCCGACCGGTACGATATCGGCATCATGGATGAGAATATCTGCTGTCATCAGCATCGGGTAGTCAAAAGTCCCGACCGAGAGCTCTTTATTTTTCGCCAGCGCGTCCTTGTAGGCGTGCGCGCGTGCCAGATAGGGCATGGTTGTAATACAGTTGAATATCCATGCAAGTTCACAAACTTGGGGAACATCCGATTGCTTAAAAAGCACGGTTTTCTCTGGGTTGAGACCGACCGCGAGATAGTCGAGTGCGATTGAGAGAGAGTTTTCACGCATCTCACGGGCGTTTTGGAGCGTGGTGAGTGCGTGGTAATTCGCAATGAATACATACGAGTCATGCGTATCCTGCATTTCGACAAATTGTCTTATCGCTCCGAAATAGTTTCCTATATGAGGTCTCCCGGTCGGTTTGACGCCTGAGAGCACAATCGTTCGTTTATCAGACATGGAAAGATAATAGCAGGTTTTTAGATTTCTTTGAAGAATAAAAAGAGCCCCCTACGCTCGTATAAACGATTGGTAAGAGGCTTTGGATGAGCAGAAAATGCTCCGCTTGTTCTGGTAGTGCTTAGTGAGTTTTAAACCCACTGGTACACTCAGGGTATAGATTTTCTCAGTCCATCGGACGTCCGTCTCGAACGCCACAGGAATTGAGAATTTCATGGTGGGTTTTGTAGTTTTCATTGGGGCCTCCGTCTCGAGAATAGCAGATTATGAGCTCCTTGTCAATGACCGTATTTCTTCCATAACCCGTTGTGCAGCTTGTTTGAAGTCATCTCTCTCTTCGTTTACGACAGGTACACCTTTGCAAAATTCGAACAGTTCTTTAGTAAATAACGCGTTGCCAAACGAGATTGTTACATTACGTTTTCGAGAGATAAAACCTCGGAATCCTAATTTCCAGATATTGCTGATACGTACCGGAATAATAGGGCTACCGGTTCGCCAGGCGAGATACGCGATACCGCCTTTTGCTGGCCGGAGATTTCCGTCAGGAGTCGTTCCGCCTTCAGGAAAAATGCAAATACTTCGCCCGTCGCGCAAAAATTCTACGTGTCGAGAGAGAGATTCTTCGTAGTTATGGGTTCCAACCCGTACCGGATATGCTCCCCAGAGCTTGAAAAAAGTGCCTCCGTAGAATGATTGGCGCCACCCGCTTCTTTTGTAAAATGATTTCTCCCGTGAGGTATAAAACATCGGCAGATGTGTACTGAAAAACGGAAGTGCGGCTGGCACGATGAGTGAATCGAGTTCTCCTGAATGATTTACCGCAAAGATAACTCCTCGAGGAATGCGTTTAAGCTCTGTGGCGCCTCGAATTTTGAGATGGATAAAGAAGAAAAAGAGAAGGCGTGTCGGAATCCAAATCAAACGCTGGAGTGCGTTTGGTAAAAATGAATAGACAAAAGGCATTAGATACCTTCTTTCTTTAGCTCTTCTATTAGTTTCTGCGCTGAACGAGAAAGTTTGTTTGGGAGTACAATCGAGAGTTTAATGAGAAGGTCTCCCCTCTTGTTTTTTCCATGAGGCACTCCTTTTCCTCGTACTCGCAATATTTCACCAAACGTAACACCCGCGGGGATTTGTAAGTTCATCTCGCCATCAAGCATTTGAAGATGGTATTCACCGCCGAGCAGGGCTGTTGAGAGTTTAATCGAAAGCGTAGTGACAAGATTTACACCTTCTTTGGTAAAGAGAGGGTGCGATTTCACTCGAACTTTGATATAGAGGTCTCCTGAGGCGCCTCCGGCAATTGCTTCTCCGGCGCCGGCAAGACGAATGACCTCACCATTTTCGATGCCGGACGGTATCTTTACCGCTATTTCCTCATCCTTGCGGTGAATACCAAGCCCTCGACAAGTATGGCATCGTTCTTTAGGTACTTTTCCTCGTCCGTGGCATGAGGTACAGGAGGTAACCGTCGAAAAACTGCCAAAGAAGGAGCGTTTTGTTTCGTGGATTTTTCCATTTCCGTTGCATACGCTACATCGTTCCAAGCTCGAACCTTTTGCCGCACCGCTACCCGCGCAATCACTGCACTCTGATGTCTTTGCGATGAGAATCTTTCGCTCGGTGCCAAATATAGAATCGGCAAATGAAAGTTCAATATCGACAGAGATGTCACGTCCTCGTTGCTCGCGAACCTTTCCGCCATTAAAGATGTCGCCAAAAATATCGCCAAGGTCGAACCCTTCAAATCCTTGCGCATTGAAACCTGAGAAATCGAAACCCCCCGCACCAAACGGGCCTCCTGCGCCGTTTCCGGCATCAGAAAAGACACGTCCGTACGAATCGTATTCGGCCCGCTTCTTCTCGTCAGAGAGGACGCTATAAGCCTCGCTTATTTCTTTGAATTTTTCAGGGTCGCCTCCTTTTTTGTCCGGGTGATATTTATGAGCAAGTTTCCTGAAGGCCTTTTTAATCTCATCGGTTGAAGCACTTTTACTAAGTCCGAGAATATCGTAGTAGTTTTTCTGCATAATGATGAGTAGGTTAGTAATGGCGATAAAACTGATGACGTAAGTATACGGCAAATATTTCGAACGCTATACTTGACGCCAACACGCTCGGGTGGCAATATCTATTCGGTTCATTGTTCATTCACCATCTTTTATAAACGAGTATGAATACACAGACATTTAAGAAACTCTGGCACGATACGGTTACCTTCGTCCTCTTTATTTCCTGCGTCGCTTCGTTCCTTGTTCCGCCCCGCCTGCTTCTTGCCTACCAAACCGATATCGAGCGTCTTGAATGGCTTCCAAACGGAGGCGTACTTATCGGCACCTACCTTATCGAGCTTGGGTTCGCGTATCTTATGTCGCACGTTATCGCCCGAAGGGAGTTTAAGGGCTGACACAGCGCTCTGACCTGTCCAACCGCAGGTCAGAGCGTTTTTTTCTTACTTCGTCTCGGCATCCCGGATATTTCTGGTGTCTTTCTCGTCAGTACCGCTTTTCTGTTGACCGTCCTGCTTTTCTTCTCCAGCTTTCTTCTGTTGCTCACTCATATACTGGCCGATTTTCTGTAATTCCGTTGAAAGAGCTTCCGATGCGGTCTTAATGTTCCCTGCATCATTCGAGTCTTTTGCTTTTTTAAGTTCATCTATTTTCGATTGAACTTCCGATGCCGTATCGGCCGGTATTTTCTCTTTAAAATCCTTTAGAGATTTTTCGGCGGCATAGATGAGTTGTTCAGCGGCATTCTTTACTTCAGCTGATTCACGTTTCTTTTCGTCCTCTGAGGCGTGTGCTTCGGCGTCTTTTGCCATACGTTCCACTTCTTCTTTGGAAAGACCTGACCGCGCTTCAATTCGAATAGACTGCTCCTTTCCGGTTGTCTTTTCTCGGGCCTTAACGTTTAAGATGCCGTTTGCATCAACATCCAGTGTTACTTCGACTTGCGGGACTCCGCGCGGTGAAGGCGGAATTCCGTCGAGAATGAATCTCCCGAGTGATTTATTATCAGTGGCCATGGCACGTTCCCCTTGCACGATATGAACCTCAACGGACGTCTGATTGTCGGCCGCCGTTGAGAATATCTGCGATTTAGATGCGGGGATAGTGGTATTTTTCTCGATAAGTTTGGTTGCGACACCACCTAGAGTCTCAATACCTAAGCTAAGTGGAATGACATCAAGAAGGAGGATATCTTTAACCTCTCCACCAAGAATGCCTCCCTGAATTGCGGCGCCAATTGCAACTACTTCATCGGGATTGACTCCCATATGAAGGTCTTTGCCGAAATACTTTTTTACGGCTTCTTGTATGGCAGGCATGCGCGTCTGACCACCAACCATAATAATCTCCTTGATGTCTTCGAGTTTAAAAGGAGATGCCGCGATGGCGCGCTCGGTGATTTTCATCGCACGTTCGATAAACTCATGTGCGAGTTCCTCAAGCTTGGCTCGAGTCATGGTGAGCACGAGGTGACGTGGCCCTGATTCATCTGAGGTAATGAACGGAATATTTACTTCAGTCTGAACCGATGTCGAGAGTTCAATTTTTGCCTTTTCGGCAGCTTCGTCCAGACGCTGAAGCGCAAGGGCGTCTTTTCGGACATCAATACCGCTTTCTTTTTTGAATTCATCGGCAAGCCAATTGACGATGGTTCGGTCAATATCGCGACCGCCAAGATGCGAGTCACCGTCGGTTGATTTCACTTCAACCACATCATCCCCCACTTCAAGCACTGAGATATCGAACGTACCGCCACCGAAATCGAATACGGCAACTTTCTCATCTTTGTTTTTATTGAACCCGTACGCCAAGGCGGCGGCGGTCGGTTCGTTGATGATGCGTTTCACTTCAAGTCCGGCAATTTTACCGGCGTCTTTTGTGGCCTGACGTTGCGAATCATTGAAGTACGCTGGTACAGTGATAACCGCCTCGGTAACTTTTTCTCCAAGACGGGCTTCAGCGTCAGTCTTTATCTTCTGAAGCAACATGGCGCTGATTTCTTCGGGACGATACCATGTGCCCGCCATGTGGACCTCAACGCCTCCGTTTGAGGATTTACGCACATCGAACGGGACATTTTTGATATCCTGCTGAACGCTTACATCGTCGAAATTATGCCCGATGAATCTCTTTATCTGAAATACCGTGTTCTTCGGGTTTGTAACGGCTTGGCGTTTTGCTGAGAGACCAACAAGTCGATCTCCTTTCTTTGTTGTGGCGATAATAGAAGGTGTGGTGCGTCCGCCCTCGCTATTTTCAAGTATCTTAGGCTCACCGGCTTGCGTGACCGCGACAGCGGAGAACGTGGTTCCTAAATCTATTCCAATTATTTTTCCCATATAGTGTTCGGTTAGTGAATAGTAAAGAGACGCGAACACGGCGCAAAGAGCGCTTTAAGAGTTCGCGTGTTATGTATGGGAAGACGGAGCTCGTGTCATTTGACTGACAAAGAAATCGAGTTCTGATACAGAAGGTGACACGAACGCACCATACGTATCGACTTGTTTTTCCTGCTCAAGAGAAGATGAATTACATGAAAGACAGATAGGTGCCATCCCTGAGAGGTCTTGCGTGCCTTCAAGTTCGTCAACAAGGGTTGCTCGAATGATTTTGGCTCGGACTTGTCCTTCCAATTCAGAGACAGAGAACACCACAGCGTACAAACGCCCGTCCTTTGCTCTAAGGACTTTTTCAAAGAGACCTTGTGTATGTGGAAGTGAAATACTAAGCATTAGTAACAGATATTATATGTATTTTAACGTGCGATGTCAATTATTTCTCGACAAAGTGTGGTTGACCTGAATGTAGGAATGTTTCTACATATCTCTCCCCCGCTCTCCAACAAGCACTTTTGGAGCTTTAAGTGTTCGTCCGCCAAGTGAATATCCTTTAGTCACCACTTTTACCACACACCCTTCTTGCGCTTCATCAGAAACAATTTCGTGTCCGACCGCCTCGTCTCGCATAGGGTCATACTTCTCTTTAAGAGGGTTGAGTTCCTTGAGGCCATGCACTTCAAGTACACCTTTCAGCTGGTTGTAGATATATTCAACGCCTTTCCGCCAATTTTCATCGGCTTTTTCCCACGCTTCTTTATTACCCATTGCCATATCGAAGCTCTCGAGAACCGGGAGTAGTTCGGTAACTAAATCTTCTGAAGCCCGCTTGGCAAAATCCTGTCTATCTTTCTCGTCTTGTTTACGCAAGTTTACAAATTGCGCCCGTTCCTTTTGCCACCCATCGAGGTATTCCTTTCCCTGCTCCTGTGCTTCTTTGAGCTTTTCCTTGAGTTTCTTTATCTCGGCGCTCTCATCAACCTCTTCGTACGAAACATCCTCGGTACCTTCTTCATGTATCTCTTTTTCTGTCATATATTTGAAATTATATCGAAACCGCCTTCTCGAGGGAAGGCGGTTTTTAATTAGCGTTTAGACCACTGAGGAGCTTTTCGGGCCTTCTTAAGGCCGAACTTTCTGCGCTCCTTGGCGCGAGGGTCACGTTTAAGAAAACCTTCCTTTTTTAGTGAGGCACGAAGATTTATGTCCAATTTCAGAAGCGCACGAGCGATAGCGTGACGCACAGCTCCCGCTTGCGATGAGATGCCACCTCCACGGACTTTAATGCTTACCAAGAGTTTCATCGGATTTTCCGCTTTTGCGATAGGGGCACTTGCCATTGCGCGAAGTGTCTCCGTTGGGAAATAGACTTCAAACGCTCGTTCGTTTACGGTATAGGAGGTCTTTGTCGCACTCGAGAGGCGTGCTGTCGCAATCGAAGTCTTTCGACGACCAACCGCCTGTACGTATTCCGTTTTCTTTGGAGAAGTCATATTATTCTTTGATGATTAGCTGTTTCATCATCTTGCTTCGCAATTTGTTTACAGGAAGCATGCCGTATACCGCTTTTCTAAAAAGTTCTCTTGTTCCTTTCCGTGCCGAAAGCTGAGAGGCACTCTCCTTTCTCAACCCTCCCGGATATCCTGTATAGCGGGAATAAATCTTTTGAACACGCTTTTTCTCGGTTATATCCGCGCGAGACGCATTTTCGATGACGACTTTCACCCCCGACAATTCGTTTCTCTTAAAAGAAGTGAGATTTTTACCCATAATAAGCCGTGCTGCGTCAGAGGCGACACGTCCAATCTTTTTATTTGTTGCGTCAATGGTGTGTTGCATGGTGTGTGATTATACAAATTCAATGATGGCTCGTACACTACCGTCTTTGCGTCTGAGTCCTGTCTTGGCGATACGGATATATCCGCCCGGTCGACTCTGGTACTTTGGAGCAATTTCTTTCGAGAGTTTGAGAGCGGCCTCAACGCTTCCGATTCGTGCTCTCAAGAGACGGTTGGTTGCAAGCGTTGGATTCTTAGCTCGTGTAACAAGCTTCTCCACGAAAGGGCGGAGTTCTTTCGCCTTGGCTTCTGTGGTACTAATCTTACCGTTCAACACGAGTGAACGGGCAAGCGACCTTAGAAGCGCTTTGCGCGCATCACGTGTCCTACCGAATTTTCTGTTGGCATTATGATGTCTCATGGAATCTTATTCTTTCAGCGAGAGTTTCAGGTCACCAAGCGCTCCCTCAATTTCTTTCAGGCCCTTGTCACCGAGTCCTTCAATCTCGAGAATATCCTTCTGTTTCTTTCGGACCAGTCCTCCTACCGTTCGGATATTCGCTGCCGTAAGCGCATTCTGAGTTCGTGCTGAGAGTTCGAGTTTCTCGATGCGTGTCTTAAGGATTTCGGGGTCGGTTTCGACAGCGGATTCTTTCTTATCCGTATCGGCGGTCGCATGCTCCTCATTCAAAGAAGCTGTTTCGAGACTCGATTCTTCTTTGAATCCAACAACTGCTTTTAGTTGCTCAATCATAATCTCAATCGATTTTGTCAGTGCTTCGCGTGGAGTGATTGTCCCATCTGTTTCAATAGAGAGTTTCATGCGATTGAAGTCGGTTCTATTGCCAACACGCATATTCTCAACCTCGTAGTTTACTCGGACGATAGGGGTGAAGGCCGCGTCGAGTGTAATGGTCCCGATATCAACTCGGTCTTTTTGGATGAGTTCGCGGGGCACATACCCGAGACCTCGCTCGATGGTCATCTCGATAGAAAGTTCTTTTCCTTTACCGGTGACCGAAGCGATGTGTAAATCAGGATTCAAAACCTTTACTTGTCCAGGAACTTCAATATCTCCCGCTTTCACCTCTTTCGGGCCTTTTATCTTCAGCGTCGCTCGCTGTGGCTCATCGGTAAGCATTTGGAGGCGTACATGTTTCAAATTGAGAATGATTCTGATGACATCCTCAACCACTCCATCAATAGTCGAAAATTCGTGACTGACCCCGTCAATCTTTATTGAAACAATCGCTGCGCCCGGAAGAGAGGAAAGTATAATGCGACGAAGTGAGTTACCGAGCGTGTGTCCATAGCCCGGATAGAGATTATCTATTTCATAGACACCTACCACATCGTCTTCTTTGACGACGCGAGGTTTCGACGGGAGCATGATATTTGAATCAGACATGTGCGTATTATTAGCGTTAATAAGATTACCGTTTGTAGAATTCAAGCACTGTATTGAAATCGAGCCCGCTTCCCGGTTCGAGATTAGGAACCACTCTCAAAACACCTTCTTTTTTCACTGGGTCAAGAGTGAGCCAAGACGGCGCCGTGTAGTCTTTGAGTCGCTCGTCAAGCGGTATGAATACCTTTTTTGATTTACTTCCTTCGCGTATAGAAATGCGGTCACCCACTTTGAGTTGGAACGAGGGAACATTTACACGTCTGTCATTTACACACAAATGTCCGTGAGAGACGAGCTGTTTGACGGCGAGTCGGGTCGGTCCGAATCCAAGGCGGTACGCTGCGCTGTCGAGTCTTGATTCGAGGATTTCGTAGAGCTTCTCGTCTTGTTTGACACCTCGCTTGAGGAGTACACCTGAAACATATTTCTTGAGTTGTCGTTCTCCGAGTAAGTAGGTGTAGCGCACTTTCTGCTTCTCGGTGAGCTGTTTTCCGTAATCACTCGCCTGTTTCGGACGTTTTCCTCCGGCCTTCTTTTGTCCCCCTCTTCGGGCCAGAGCAAGAGTAAATTTCTGTGTTTGAGTTTTTTCGAACACAGGGTAGCCGAGACGACGTGCGATTTTGTATTTTGATTTAATAAGCATGGTATAGGTGTACGATTAAACTCTTCGTGGACGTGGCGGGCGAGGTCCATTGTGAGGTACCGGCGTAACGTCTCGGATTGCTCCAAGGGCAATACCGCGTGAAATAAATCCTCGTATTGAAGATTCGCGCCCTGAACCGATACCGCAAACCACAACCTGTACCTCTTTAATACCCATAGTCTGTGCCCGTTCCCCGATGATTTCTCCGACTTTTGCGGCAGCGAACGGAGTCCCCTTTCGGGCACCTTTAAAACCGAGATTTCCGCTCGAAGCCCACGTCAACACGTTACCTTTTAAATCAGTAAGGGTAAGACGAGTATTGTTATATGAAGAATCAATATGAAGAATGGCGCTTTCAATATGGCGCTTCGAAGCTCGCCCTGAGCCGGATGCCGACTTGGCTTCATCTCCTTTCTGTGTTGCTACTCGTTTCTTTCCCATTTCGTTGGATTATTTCTTTTCAACCTTACGACGTCCCGTACCCATAGTCTTTCGTATGTTGCCACGGCGCGTTCGAGAGTTCGTCTTGGTACGCTGACCTCGAGATGGAAGACCTCGTGTGTGACGGCTCCCGCGATACGCCTTGATATCCCGAAGTCGTTTGATATTTCCGGCTACCTGACGCTTTAAGTCACCTTCGATTTTGTAAGTCTCGACAATCTTTCTGATTTCATTTTCCTCACTCGCGGAAAGTTCAGATGGTTTCTTGCCATGGTCAACTCCCGCCTTTCTGAGGATATGTTGGGCTCGGGAACGACCGATACCGTACAGCACGGTCAATGCAATCTCCATTCTCTTATTTTCTGGCAATGTAATACCGATGATACGCATAATTATCCTTGGCGTTGTTTATGTCGGGCGTCAGATTTACACAAAACATACAAGTGGCCCTTTCGGCGAACCACCTTACACTCATTACATATCTTTTTGACAGATGATTTTACACGCATAAAAACCAAATAGTGCGCAATTCTGGCGGAAAAGAAAAAGAACCTATGTTCTTTTTACGATTCGGCCTTTTCCTCCGTACGGGTCGACGACGACGGAAACCGTGTCCCCGATAAGTACTTTGATTCGATGAAGGCGCATCCGACCCGATAGATAGGCCAGCATCTCCTGCCCATCTGTCGTCTGTACCCTAAAAAGGGTGTTGGGTAATGCCTCAACGACGACACCGGATATAGTGTCTTTTTCGTTATCTTTTCCCATTACGTTGGGTCGGCTTGTATGCTAGCAACATATAGGCTACTCGTCAAGTTCTAGTACCACCTCGATACGGTCAACACGTGATGGATACTTCGAGGACCATGAGGGTCGAACCGTCACCTCGGCTCGTTCTATGGCGCTATATTTTCTCATAATCTGGTCTGTATCTTTTTTGGGCCTCCCCGCAAGTTCAGCAATAAATGCATCTGCATCAAACTGCCATACGAATACCACGTTGCCTTTTATGGAAAAGGTGAGCGGTTGTGTACCACTTAAACTTTCCCCCTCCGAGAGGCGTGGGGCAATCTCAATATCGCCTGGATTTCGTATTACAATAGGCGCGTCATCGTAATTTTCAAGAATTTCCCGGGCAACAATGTTACTGAGTGAGAAGACATTAAATGCGACGGCGCTTCCTGTCGCTACTACCGTTATCACCACCCCCTTATCATCGAGGTCGTTTCCAACTGAAATTGAATAGCGAGTATCGAGGAGCGAGCGGTACGTCACAAAATCAGGAGGAAGCGAACCGGCAATGCTATTCCAGAGAGATGTCTCTGCTTGAATCTTCAAATTTTCAATAACTGATTCCTCAACGGCATCATCGATAACTCGCGCGAGACCGCTAAATCCTCCTGAAATATCGCTTTTTTGCCGAGCATAGAACGCTTCATATCGGGCGGTCCCTTTAAATCCCGGTATGGTAAAGTCACCCTTCAAATCGCTTAGCAACAGATTGTATTCCGGCCCTGCCGCGTCGGCATAAACGACGACCGTTGCGCTTCCGGGAACCTTCTTTCCACTCTCGACTTTTTGGCCGGGAATGACGATGGACTGGTCAATTCGATATATTCTCCCATCAGTGGCTTCAAAACGAGTATTTTTTATAAGTCGTTGCGGTTCGCTTGAAAAATTATTATAAACGACAATTTCTCCGGATGCTTTTCTTTCAACGGCCTCTTGTCTACTTGACTCAACAATCTCAGAAGCCGTTGAGGTTGAGGTAATAATAGTGTGAATAAGCGTTCCTGAGATTGATTCACCGGTCTGGAGAATTGTGTCAACGGTACCAGTCTTTTGTTTGGGAACGACGGTGACGGTTGCAGACGAGAATATCCATGTGACACTGAAGAAAACGCCTCCAAGAATAAGGAGTGCCACTATGATAATACCCCACTTGAGGAAACGGCTCCGTCTTGGGAGAGAAGCTATGGGAGGAGGTTGTCCGGGAGCTTTTGCGGGTACAGATTGTCCAACGGTATCGGCAATGAGAGGTGCCGCACGCTTTCTTTGTAGCGGAATCCTTCTGATAGACCTCTGCTCCGGAGGCACTACATCTTGTACGATTCGCTTAGGCATAAGGAAAGTATAACATAGCTCTTATCAAGGGAACTAAAAAAACTCACGATATCGTGGCGTGAATGAGGGCTCTTTCAAACACTCCGAGAGAAACATGCGTCTCTACCTTTACCCGAGGAAAGAGCGTCTCTTTGAGAATAATAATTTGATGGTCGGCGACAGCGTCCTGGGTCGTGCCGGGCATATATTCAGAAATGGCTCTATCGGTCTCACCTGAAGTTACGAGATAGATTTCTTTCGGCAACATGAAATCCTCACTAATTTCTTGTCGAACGGATAATGCTTCGGCAAGCCACTGTACGCCAATGTTTTTTATCGCGCTGACGAAACGTTCCTCATGCTTCCCATGCAACATCCCCGCCCTCTGGGCTTCACAAAATGAACGTGTGACAGCCTGCGTGACTCTGAGTTCGTGCGAAAGGTTACGAACTAACCGTTCACCACCCGTATCAAAATGCTTTCTTGTAAATGGCATCGTTTTATTGACAAACGCTATATGGGACGCGCTTCTACCTATGAATGCGCATAAGAATCGCTCTGGAACAGTTTGCGATTGCTCAATTGCCTCCAAGGCAGAGACAAGCGCATCAAAATGGTTGATTCGAGCCCTTCGATAGATTGAATGAACCGCATCGGCGAGGCGCGTAACAAGCACTTCCGACACCGAAGAAAATGAGACGTGAGCCGAGAATTCATGGTAGCTCCTCCCAAAATATTCGGAGACCGGATATCCATTTAGTTTCGTCTCTGAAATAACCCTATGAAGAATCATTGCATGCTCAGGTGCCTGCTCTGGTTTAACTGAGGCAAAAAAAGATTCTTCGGCTTTCTGCAAGAGAGTCTGCAACACCTGTTCAGTGAGAACCCCGCGTCGGTCGGTATTGACTGAGCGAATCCTTTCCCGCGATGATATTAAAATTGGGTAGGTGTAGAAAAACGAGACTTGTTCTATGGCACGTGAGACATCAGTAGTGTGTTTTCGCTCGAAATCTCTGAGCATCATCGATACAACATTTGCGATACGAACCGTCGCGTCGCGCCTCTGGTCTTTGGGGTGAGCCGCGATATGGTTGATAGTCGAGTAGGTGACGTAGGCACCTTTTTCCTGTTCATGGAATACTGCCATGCAAACAGAGGCTCCTTCTATGAGGAACACGGCTTGCGAACCTTTTAGTGTAGAGGGAATGTACGATGAATCCATCGCATTCATTATACGCTCTAAACTATACTCTTTCCAAGACCGCTTTAATCCGTCTCACTCCTTTTGAGACAGATTCTTCTTTCACGATGACAAATCGTCCCTTGATGTCACCCGTATTCTCGACATGAGGTCCTCCGCAAATCTCTTGGCTGAAATAACCACCTGTGGACGTGCCGATTCGGTACACTGATACGGTCTCGGGATAACGTTCTCCGAAGACGCCTATAACTCCGGAAGTCACGGCCTCATCCAACTTCATGATATCTTTTGACACAGGAAGTTTTTCTTGTATTTTTTCGTTCACAAGCTTTTCAACTTTTTGTTTTTCTTCATCGGTGAGTTTGGTGTCGTGAGGAAAATCGAATCGTAATCGTTCCGGAGTGATGTTGCTCCCTTTCTGGTAGACATGTTCTCCAAGTACCACGCGCAGTGCCTGATTGAGGAGATGGGTTGTGGTGTGATACCAAACCGACATCTCACTCGTATCGGCAAGACCTCCTTTAAATTTCTTTTCTGAACCGCTTCGCGAGCGGGCGCGGTGACTTTCTTTGAATGTCGCGAGTTCTTTTTCGTCAACATCTATTCCCCTCTCCTGAGCAAGCTCTACCGACAATTCCTCGGGAAATCCGTACGACTGATAGAGATTGAATATTTCTTCGGCTTTAAGTGACCCTGAAGCAACTACCTTGTCGAACTGTCGTAAGCCGGCTTCAAGTGTCTGGAGAAATTTCTGCGCCTCATCGACAAGCACGCTCTTTATCGACTCATATCGGTCATCAATATTCGCATAGAAATCTCGATAATCCTTTGCGTAAATATCGAGAATGGTCCCAACCCATTCGACGCCCTCAAGACCAAGTCTCTTTGCGTTCAGAAGCGCACGACGTATGAGACGACGAAGGACGTAGCCCCGCTCTTTATTTCCAGGACTCACACCATCGGCGGCGATAAACACAGCCGCGCGCGTATGGTCGACAATAATTCGAAACGCCCGAACCTGTTTCTCGTCTGCGTGCGCATAACTCTTTCCCGATAGCGTTTCAAGTGCCGCTATTGCATGAGCGAGAATGTCCACCTTAAAAATATCTGGAGAATCTGCTTTAGCGGCCGCGATACGCTCAAGCCCCCCTCCAAAATCTACGTTGCGTTGCGGTAAACGTTCAAATCCTTGCCCCTTGCGAACATATTCCATAAACACGCTATTTCCTATCTCCATAAATCTACCGCAATCGCAGTTGGGATGACACTGTGCGCCAAATGATGGGTCGTGCTCAATAGAAGTAAATTCGTAAAATATCTCCGAGTCGGGACCTCCCGGTTCGCCCTCAGGCATATGTTCAGGTTTTCCGGTGCGCGACCACCAGTTCTTAGTCGAATCATAATAGAAAATACGACCACCCTGCATTCCTTTCGCACCACCTTCATCAGGCGAACCCATAAAAACATCAACGGCTTCGATTCCTTTACTTTTGAAGAGTTCTTTCCAGAGAGCGACTGATTCCGTGTCTTTCGGCAACTGCAATTTCTCGTCACCGGAGAATACGGTTACATACAACCGTTCAGCCGGTATTTCGAGGTCGTCAGTCAGAAATGAGAACACCCACGGTAATTGCTCTTTCTTGAAATAATCTCCGAGTGACCAGTTGCCGAGCATCTCGAAAAAGGTCGTGTGGCGGTTGTCTCCAATTTCGTCAACATCTTCCGCTCGAAAGCATTTCTGCGAGTCGACGAGGCGTTTGCCTTCAGGATGAGGTGCGCCCAAGAGATATGGAAGAATCGGTTGCATTCCGGAACCGGTAAAAAGCGTCGTCGGGTCATTCTCCGGTACAATGAGTGTCGAAGGAATAATGACGTGCCCTTCTCGCTCAAAGAATTTCAAATAACGGTTTCGTACCTCGCCGATATCCATAGTGTTAGCGATTATCGCCATCTCCGGTTATTTTTCCTCGTTCCTTCCGAGAAAAAAGCTTTTCAATATTATCTTCAGCAATTTCTCTGAGTGAGAGTCCTGCATCGGTGGCAATTTGAGTAAGATACCAGAGTGTATCCCCGAGTTCTTTCTTAAGTCCTTGACGGCGTTCGTCTGAGAGGACGCCCTCATCATCACGGAAAAGTTTCTTAACCTTCTCGATAACTTCACCGGCCTCACCGGCAAGACCGAGTGCGGGATACCAAAAATCTCGCTTGCCGAGATACGTTGCCGTTTTCCGTGACTCTTTTTGGTATTCGTCGAATGTCATGACAGAATCACTTTATCGTTTCCTCTCGGTGAGTGCAACAGAAGCACCCTCATCTCTCAAAAGAGACCGCTTCTTTCGAGTTCCTCGATTAAACCCGCCGACACGTCCATCTGTACGAATGACTCGGTGACACGGAATCCGTGAATCGTAATTCTTATGTAAGATATTTCCTACAGCACGGTAGGCATTCGGTGAACCTGCCTGACGCGCGACGTCAGCATACGTACACACGTGTCCTCTCCGTATCTTTGAGACGATAGCAAGTACTCGCTCGCGAAAACTATGAGAAAAGTGTTTCGTCATCTGATTTTTCTTTTTTTGTCCGAACCAATTTCTTCTTGGTTTTTGTATGAATCAGAAGAAGTTTCTTTCCGGCTTCCTCGCGATAGGTGCAGTAGTCGCACGGGCCACCGCCAAACGCCTTCCCTACCTCAGGTATCGTCTCACGGTGGAGGGTTTTGTGTAAACCGATGATGGAGTTCTCAACCCACAAATCATCGCCCGTGTAAGAAATAAGATTGACGTCAAATTCAAGCTTCCCGTCGAACGCTTTCGCATCGGCCTTACCATTGACATACACAAAATACGCCGTGTTAGAGACCTTAAATCCATTTTTACGGAATAGCCATTGATAGATTTCAACCTGCCGTTTATACGAATCGTAGAGGTCTTCGGTTGTCGAAGGCCCTTCTTTCTTTGCGGTCGCTTTGTAATCAACAATAATGAGTTCACCTTGAGGTGTTACCCACACGTCATCGATACCTCCGCGGATAATGAGATTGGTCGATTGGTGGTGATGTTGAATTCCGCGTCTGAGTGCATCACGCCACTCTTCCATACGCGGGTCATCGAACGGAACCGCTTCCACGCCGTATTTCTTCAGAAGCGGGTGAGCACTTCCGTTCACTCGATGAATATCAAATTCACGCTTCAGAAGCTCGTCAACGGCATTATTGAGTGTAAAGGCCGGGCCACTTGGTCTTTTGACCCCAAGACGCACATCCAAATAAAAACAGCGCGGACACTCTGAAAAAAGGTCTATTTTCGAACGACTGATTTTGAACGGTTCGCTACTCTTCGGGTCGTACGTTCGACTCCATTTTTTCTGAAAAGCCATAGAAAGAATTATAACAGAAACCCCGCCATGAGCGGGGTTTCTTTCTGTTCACACTCGATTTATCCTAGAGGGCCTTGAATGAGGACATGATAATCTCATCCCCGTTTTCATCCTTGAGAGGTAAATCAGTTTTTGGGTCGAAAGCTCGGTCTCCATTTTCTGCATGTAGCATCGCGTAGTATGTTTGACCCGCTTCAGTACCCCTGAGGAGGTCAACGTGAGTGTTTGTCCATACGCCAGCATCATAGAGCTGAGCGCCTAAGATACGACCCGGTCCGTTGTCATCTTCATGAATGACGACCCAACCAAGTCCGTTAAAGGTCACTGATTCAACAGAAATGCGTACGCCACCAGTCTGGTCTCGTACAACAACAGCGTCATTTCTGCTTACCGTCGCAGTCTCATCCGTCTGTTCCGTTTCAGTCACTTCTGAGGACTCATCTTCTTCCCGCACGGTATCGGAAACAACTGATGCCTTATTGCCTACAATGAGCCACGCGAGACCGAAACCAATGATAAATGAAAGCGTGGCAATAATAACCGTCTTCTGTCCCCCCTCGTGTTCGCGAGGCTCCATGTCCGACATAGAATCTGCGATTCTCTGCTCCTGATTGTTCTGTCGGAAACCTTTATTATCAAAACCTTTTGACATTGAGTTAATTAATTATCTTGTAAAAACGCTACGAACCGCAGATTTCCCGTGCTTCGGCCGTAATGGCGTCTATTTTTTCTTTACCGATACCAAGTCGAGAAAGTTCTGACTGTGCATCGATTATTTGTCTACAAAGTACCATACCATTATTCAAAAGCAACTGTTTTTCGGAACTAGACATTTCAGAAATACATGTTACGGGGTGAAGTCCTGTATCGACAATAAAATCCCGAATACTGCCCGTCTTGGGATAATTCCACCCTATCATGGTAAGTCCAGAACACTCGCCGTAACGAATAGCGTTTTCGGTGAATTTTGTATTCGTGACAAGCCATCCTTTATCGAGTAAGCGCTTCTTCCCGTAATCAAAATGTTGTTCGAGGAGGTCGTCAAAGCGTGCCTTCACATACAGAGCAACCTTCAAATCACTTTTTTCTCCCGGGTGATTATGAAATTTTGATTCAATCATAATGAGCTCCTTTTCGTTATACGCGACTACATCCATTTCGTGGGGCACACAACGGCCGAGCAACATTTGATTGACCGCAATCTCATATCCTCTGTGCTTCATAAGTTGTCCTAGGAATTTTTCGAACGGGAAACCAGTCGGGCCAAGTTCAAGTAAGGCTCGCCGTAAACTGTACCGGCTCGCAACGCTCGGATTTTTCGTTCGCTTTAGGATAGAAAACGCGTGTCGATAAATATGGTCAGTCGTCATCTCATCCTCGAGCTCCTTTTCGATATGAACGATAATGTCTCTCGCCTGCTCAACGGTGGCACCGGCCCGCGAAAGCGACGAGATAAGCTTCAGAGGGTCAAAAAGCTCACGGTCTCCGCTTGCTTTGATAACATGTATTTCCTTGGTCGTCATGCACGCTATTATACGCCATACAAATCCATTACGCCTCCACCAAGGCACTTTTCGCCATCATACACCACAAGAGATTGGCCTAGCGCAAGACTGTTAGGAGACACTTTGAATATGACGGTAGAACCTTTCACGTGACAGGGATATCGAGTACCGTGATAACGAACCTGTGCCTCAAAAGTTTTGGTGTCGACAGGCGTATGGCCTACCCAGTTGATAGCTGAGAGCACCACCGAAGTTGAAAAACGCGAGTCGTCTGCTTTCCTTGGAGAAACAACAATGCTATTGGTTGCCACATCCCGTGACACGACATAGAGAGGTTTATCCGCACGCGTTTTGGATGTAATGGTAAAACCGTGTCTCTCCCCGACTGTTAAAAATTCAGCTCCTTCGTGAAAACCGATAATTGTCCCTTCATGATTCAGTACATTTCCTCGTCGTGGTGGAATGTAGCGTGACAAAAAATCTTTAATATCGACGTGACCGATGAAGCAAAGTCCCTGGCTATCTTTCTTACGCTGTGTCGGTAGACCGAATTTCTTTGCAAGCATTCGGACCTGTCCTTTGGTGAATCCTCCGACCGGGAACAGTGTCTTCTTAAGAATCGATTGCGAGAGTGTCCAGAGAAAATACGTCTGGTCCTTATGTTCATCCAGAGAACAGGTCAATGTCCACAAACCATTCTGCAATTCTCGTTGTGCGTAGTGACCGGTGGCGATAAAGTCAGCTCCGTGCGCCTCAGCCCACGCGAGAAACGCGCCAAACTTTATGGAACGGTTGCACATCACGTCGGGATTCGGCGTGCGACCTACTCTATATTCTTGAATCATAACTTCGACAACGTCCCGTTTGTACTCTTCGGTTAGGTCTATTTCCTTGAACGGTATACGTAAATGAGCACACACGCGCATGGCATCAAGACGGTCTTGTTTCGAGGTGCATTCAGTCCACTCAGGACTCCATATCTTTATGAAAACTCCTGTAACGTCGTACCCGGCCTGCTTCAAAAGAGCCGCGGATACGGAACTGTCAACTCCGCCGGAGAGACCGACGAACACGCGCTCTCGAGATACTTGACGATTCATGTTGTGCATGTTAGCATTTTATTAAACGTTCTTCAAGAGAAAGGAAACCGAATGAACTTGTTCAAGATTATGCTGGCTCGAATCGCACTTGGCACGCTGTTGGTCTGCACCCTTGCGGTCATCATCGTTACACCAAATACACCACATCTTTGGTTCACAGTCCTTTACGCGTCTGCGGGATTCATTGCGTTCCTAATCGCTCATTCCACCTGGAAAACGGACAGAGAAGATGCTCTGAAAGGCGTCCTTCTACTGACCGTAGCCACATTAGTTGTTCTCCTCGGGTTCTTCTCACTTGTTTTTTTAGCCCTGAAGGACCCGCCCGATAACAAGATTCGAGATTAGTTCAAGGCCTCGCGTTCTACGCGAGGCCTTTTTCTATACCAGGAAACCCCGCAGTTCCTGCGGGAAGGAAGTCATTTTCTATTTCCCCCACTTCCCCCTACCGCAAATAACGATTTTTATTCGCTACATGCTCATCGTGAGTCACGGCATAATGCATCGCACCATCAGCGTCGGTCAAAAAGAAATAGTAGTCGGTTTCAATGGGCGTGAGTGCCGCCTGTATAGACTTCAATCCTGGGCTTGAGAGTGGCGTGGGAGTTAGACCTTTATTGGTGTACGTATTATACGGACTTTCCTCTTTGAGGTCATCAAGCGTCAACTCAAAGGTATTCTTCCCGTTGACATACTGGAACGATGAATCAATTTGGAGAGGTATCTCCTCATCAAGACGTTTCCAGAGAATACCTGCCACAATCTGCCTTGTCTCCATAAGCCGAGCTTCTTCTTCAAGGTATGAAGCCATAGTGATTACCTCATCAAGCGGACGGCCAAACTCACGTATTTCATCGGAAAGCAATTCGATTTTCTCGTCAAACGTGGTGCGCATCGTCTCAAAGACCTCTTTTGCTTTCACTGTAGGCAACAAGTGATACGTATCAGGAAAGAGATACCCTTCTTCGCGTTGAGCGAGCGTAATAAATTCATCGCTGTTGAAATTGGGAAACAATTCCGACGCAATCCCTGCCACCTGGGAAACACTACTTCCTTCAGGTACCCTAAAGACGATTGTTGAAAGACCATAATTACCATGGGTAATTCGATACGCAATTTTTAGCATATTTGCAGGTTCATCGAGGTAGTATGACCCGGCGATAACTCCATTATCAGGATTATAAAGTTTTGCCAGAAGTGTGAAGAGGAACTGCGAACGAATGACTGAGCTGTCTTTAAGATATTCGGCTACTGCCGTGATACTTGCACTCTCGCGGACAACAATGATACGGCGTGATGGAAAATCACTTGGTGCCCTGAGACCAAACAATATGAAAAGTAAAACGGTAGCAACTATTACGGATGTGGATACTTGGAGATTTCTCGACGAACGCCAAATTTCCCAAAGTTTCGGAAAAAAAGAAAGGAGCTGTTTACCGTGGTACATCGCTAGACGGGGAGATTAGGAGGTGCCTCATGACGTTTCGACTCAATGCGTTCAAGAGTCGGCGTACGAGCAACGCTGCCCGGGAAGTGAAAAACCGTTGCAAGTTCTTCGGTGGTGAGGACGAATGGTTTGCAGTGAAAGTTCTGATAGGGTTGCTGGAAACCCGAGCGAAGCTTGTATGCCCGTAGCATATCCTTCTCGGCTTTCGTGCGCCTGATGCGCATAAAATCCTGCCACGGATAATCAAAATCGGTAAACCAGCCAAGCTTGAAGCCGTTCAAGTAGCTTGAGCTGTACTGCTTCACGCTTCCGATAAGTCCCGGAATACCACTCGGGTCCGGTGGTCCAGCAGGACCAATATAAAAAGTTCTCATAATGACATCGAAAGCGTATTTGCTGATACTTCTCTCAATCGATTCAATTTTAGTACTCTGCCCTTTTGTCATCATGCCGAAGACTCCTTGCTGACCGAATCCCGCATCTTTACGAATAGATTCGATTTCTTTTTTTGCTTGTTCTGTCCAATCTTTGACCGGAACCAAATGTCCCTGCGTCAATCCGCGCTTCATATGACCCTGAACCAGAAACTGAATCCAAACTTGCTCCTGCGGTTTTAACGAGCCGAGATATTCGAGCACAGCCGTAATAGGGTCTACTTTTGTCTCCTCTTCTAAATTCTCATTATCAAGTCCGTAGTCGACATAGGTCTTTATCGGATACACGTCTTTCTGCGTCAATTTGAAATACGTACCCCATAAAAACCACCGCGATAAATCGTGCGTTACGGCATTCGTGTAATCTTCTGCGTTGTACACTTCAAGGTCAGGGTACTGCGCATACAGTTGTGTCTCCACTATCCTTCTGTATTTCTCCATTCCCCAAATGAAAAATCTGACTTTCCCGCCCAAAGAAACCATTTCAAGAGAAAACCATGGCTGAACCTTACCGTCCCAATACCCTTCAATATAGGTTGAGGCCGGTTTCTGCCAAAGCGCTTCAAGGAACGTTTCCATTGCCTTCGGCGTTCGTTCGATGGTTCGTGGAAGTTTAATTTCGATAAAGAAATATTTCTGTTTTGCCATAAAATCGGCTCGTATGTAATTCAGCCATACTTTCATAAACATCAGGGCGAGAACAAACGGCAACCAAAATGCCGAATAATCGATAAGAATATCGACAATGCCCGCGACATACGAATAGGCAGTGATAAGCGGTGATATAAAGACGTCAAACATAGGTGATGTCTTTATATGATACTACATCTCGCTAAAATCAAAACGCCCCTCTTGCAAGAGTGGCGTGTTGAGTGGATTAGGAGGCGATTGAGTACTTCCCTTCTTTGTCTTTCTTAAAATACTTTTGGTTTTGAAGATTGACGATAATCGTATTCTCTTTGACGTAGCGTTCTTTGAGAACTTTGTCGATAATCTCATCCTTGGTCAATGAGCCGTGTTGTTCAAGAGTCTTCTTGATGACGTCGCGCACAACTCCCGACACATACCCCCACTCCGAGAGCGCGTAGAGTCCCCTGCCGACAAGCATAAAGCGTGAATCTTTGATGAGTTCGTTGTGCGTCGTTGCAACATGAGCCCGCTTACCAAAGAGTTCAGTGATGAGTTTTGCAACGTCACGGAAGTGGATAGGCGAACCATGGCGTCGAAGAACCAGAAAGGCGTAGTCTCGCATACCCTTAGCGCGGATATTTGAAGAGGACATGAGGCCCCACTCGCCAAGAGGATTCTTTCCGATGGTCTTTGCCATGGAAAGCCAACGCTTGAGTATCTCATCGTTCTTATACTGTTCGGATACATCCTTTAAGTGGTCAAGAAATGATGAGACCATGTCGGCTTCCGGGATAATGGCGTCGTTCGTGAGGTCTTTGTAGAGCTTTCGGAGAGAATCGTGCACCTTCTGAGCAAGGTCGCGGTCGACATGCCACCGATGATGGAACATGTCGTCCTCCTTCTCTTTACTGAACGCTTCTCCAAGCACAAGCATGAACAAGATGTGATTCTGCGAGCTGGCATCTTTACCGAGCTGACCCAGGAGGTCTCTTTCGGCAATAATACCTCCAAGTTCCTGCACAACCCCTTCGAGTTCAGCAAATGAATCAGCCTCTTTCTTGAAAACATCCGATTTCCTGATGTTGGCGAGGGCGTAGTTTTCTATCTGTCTAACGCGTTCACGAGTGATTCCGTATCGTTTCCCGATAGCCTCAAGGGTTGACCGCAGAGAGCTCTTTCCGAGGCCGTACCGAGCTGTAATGATATCCCGGGCACGCTCAGGCAACACCCCTATAAGGCGCTTCACGACCTGCTTTGGTTTCATCTTTGTGGAAATCATGCGTGATAAATTGAATAGTAAGTTCTTCCGAAGGTCTGATTCGTTATATTCTGCATGGTTCGTAACGTATGTCAAGTCCCTCCCCAAAAAGCTTTGAAACTCAACGCCTACTCAAACCCTACAAAACAAGATTGAGGATTTTTGCTTTCACATAAACAACCTTTCTGGGCGTCTTTCCTTCCGTCCATTTCACAATCTCAGGCAAAGCCATCGCTTTTTCAAGCGCCTCGCCTTCTTCGGTCTCTCGAGAAACTTGTATGCTCCCACGCACCTTCCCATTGACCTGAACCGCAATCGTAATTTCTGCCCGTTCGACGAGTTCTTTATCGTAGAGAGGCCACGTGCTCGCATGTACCGACTTCTTGTTCCCAAGATACGCCCAGAGCTCTTCGGCGAGATGTGGAGCGAACACGGACAGAAGCGACACGAACGTGCCGTATGAGGCATGAGAAACAGAGGAAGCGCGCTCAAATGCTCCTGTCAAAATCATAAGCTGACTGATGGCGGTATTAAATTTGAATGCGGTAATATCGTCTGTGACTTTTCGTATAGTCTGATGTAGTAGTGTGATAACCTCATGCCCATCTTTGAAATCTTTTTCATGATTGACGACGTCACGCAAACCCCATACACGTTCGAGAAATCGTTTTGCGCCGACAAGATTATCGGTATTCCATGCAATAGCCTGGTCAAAAGGTCCCATGAACATCTCGTAGACTCGTAGCGCATCCGCACCAAAACGTTCAATGACCTCATCGGGATTGACGATATTCCCCCACCGCTTACTCATCTTCCTTCCATCTTCGCCCATAATGAGACCGACATGTTGAAGCTTGGCAAACGGTTCCGGTTTCGATACATACCCTTTGTCAAAAAGAAATTTGTGCCAGAACCTCGCATAAATAAGATGTCGCGTGGCATGTTCCGCACCGCCGACATAAAAATCTACCGGTGACCAGTATGTTTCTTTCTTTGCATCCACAAACCGTTTCTTGTTCTTGGGGTCCATGTAGCGCAACCAATACCACGATGAACCGGCCCACTGTGGCATGGTGTTCGTCTCGCGCCTTCCCTCTCCCTTACATGTGGGACATTTCACGCGCACCCACTTTTCAATACCGGCAAGCGGTGATTCGCCGGTCCCCGTCGGTTCATAGTGAGCAACTTTCGGCAATTTCACTGGCAACTCTTTCTCGGGAACTGGGACAACTCCGCAATTCGGACAATGAATAAGCGGAATGGGCTCACCCCAATAGCGCTGGCGTGAGAAGACCCAATCGCGAAGTTTGTAACGCGTCACGAACTTTCCTCCAACAAAATCGGTTATTTTCTTTTTTGCTTCTTCATTTGTAAGTCCGGTAAACTGTGACGAATTGATTACTTTTCCTACGCCCGTAAAAACCATATTCCCCCTTAAGAAACGTTCTAATCCAAAAGCATTGTACTTATGAGTTATTTTCTTTAAGAGTTCCTCTCCGGTAATCCATGTAGCCGTGTGCTTCTCAGTTTCCTCGTGAGACACCTCTTTCCTTTCCTCACTCTCCACTTCAAGAAAAACAGGTTGGTCAAGGCGAGAACGCCAAATATTCTTATTTTCTGCGAAAAAATGTGACTCAATCTGACCTCCAAGCAGACTGACTGCTTTTGCCGTATACCCTGTCTCCTCAAGAACCTCCCTCTCCGCGGTTACTTCAGGAGATTCGTCTCCTTCGATACCGCCAATCGGTACTGAAATCCATCCAAATTTTTTCCACGCGAGCGCTAAAAACTTTTTATCGCTCTTTCGCTGTACTATCGCCGAAATAGTCTTCCTGAATTCAGCTCCTTCGTGAGGAGTACCTTCAACGGGCAAGATAACTTCTCGAACCGGTAAATTGAATTTTTTAGCGAACGCAAAATCACGTTCATCGTGCGCCGGCACCGCCATAATAGCCCCCGTACCGTATCCTGAAAGCACGTAGTCTGCGATAAATATCGGCAATTCCTCTTGATTCGCCGGATTGACGGCCTTTATTCCTTTAAGTTCAACACCGGTCTTTTCCTTGCCTTCCGCCGTACGCTCAATGTCGGCTTTTTTGCCCGACTCCTCTCTATACCGTTCTATCTCTGCCCAATTCGTAATGTGATTTTTAAGCGTGTCGACAAGACTATGTTCCGGAGCTAAAACAACATACGTGGCTCCAAAAAGCGTATCAGCACGCGTCGTAAATACTTTAATAGATTCGTTCGTTTCGGCAATCTTAAAATCCAGCTCGGAACCCTCCGATTTCCCTATCCAATTTCTCTGCAACTCCTTGATTGATTCGGGCCAATCCAAATCATTCAGACCACTTAAGAGCTTGTCTGCGTACTCCGTAATCTTGAGTACCCACTGTCGCATGGGTTTCTTTTCTACCACCGTGCCACACCGTTCGCACTTGCCATCTTCCACATCTTCGTTGGCAAGACCAGTCTTACACGACGGACACCAGTTGATTGGCTCGTGCGATTCGTACGCTAAGCCATCTTTGTACATCTGCAGAAATATCCACTGCGTCCATTGGTAGTACTCCGGGTCGGTCGTGGTAATTTCTCGAGACCAGTCGTAATCAAGCCCGATGAGTTCCAGTTGCTTCTTAAAACGTTTTACATTCGTTTTTACCGCCACCTCCGGGTGTGTTTTGGTTTTGAGCGCATAATTTTCAGCAGGAAGACCAAACGCATCAAATCCCATTGGATGTAAAACCGAATATCCTTGCATCCGTTTGAAACGAGAATAGATATCTGTGGCTATGTATCCCTTCGGATGACCAACATGAAGGCCTTCCCCTGAAGGGTACGGGAACATATCGAGTACGTAACACTTCGGCTTTCCGTAGCGCTCTTTCGTTGTATAGATTCCCGATTTCTTCCAGCGCGCCTGCCACCGTTTTTCTATTGTGCGGTGGTCGTAGGATTTCATTGGGCTTTCAGAGGAACCATTTTGTCTTCATATTGAGGATATCGCTCCGGGTCGATGGTCCTTTCGAAGCACTGACGGCCAGCTTCGTGGTCCCATGTTTCGTTTAGCCCATACACGGCACGAGGTGTCGTACCATTTCCGACAGACGGTTGAGAAAATGTTGCGCACAACTCAAAGACGAGCTCGCTCTTCTTTGTGTATCCATACGCTACTCCTGTATCAGGGTCGATAGGAACAACGTAGCCAGAAATTTCATCACGAATATCCGCAAGTTCGCCTGGCAAGGTTCCAACCGTTCTCCAATACTCGACAATTTGATACTGCATAGTGCTCAAATCTTCTGTACGACGCGTATCAAACTTCAAATCCCGAGCCGTTGACGGAGAGCCCATGACGAGAAACCCTGCGACCAGAGAGAGAAGGACGAGTGCGCTTGCTCCAAGTGAAAAGACCTTCCCTGAGCCCGTCTCGGAATCACGAAGGTCGGATAGATAATTCCAAAACACTCCGCCAGCAACAATAAGCACGGCGAGTACTTTCAGAGAAAATCGAGTGGTGATTTCGCCACCAAGAAAACTGTTCACAAGAGTGACCAAATCTATAGCGACCGCGAGACCGGCAACGAAGAGCGTGAGATAGGCAAGCCAGCGTCGAACCCACAATTCCCGTTTCTCCGGATTCATCCGTAAATTTTTACGAACCACTGAAGCAAGCCATAGATACATCGGGAAGAAGATGACAATCATCGCAATTCCCCATCGCACGGCGCCTGAATACGGGTCGACATAATAATCGAGGGCATCCGGAAATGCGTAGTTGATGACACTGAATAAGAGTTGCAACAAACTGACCGCGGTTACATAGAGACCGACCGTGCCTGCAAGATGCAAAAAGAAATCCTTTGCTGTTGTTTTTACTTCGTTCATATAGTCCACATTGCTGTTATGGGTCAATAATACAATAGAGAAAGACGTCCGACAATGCGCTCTTCTTACATAGAAAAACCGTTCGCCGAAGCGAACGGTTTATTTCCTCGGCGTCCTAAACGGATACCGCAGTACCGGTACCAGGTCGGAACCAAGAGAAAAAGATGGGATGACGGTGCCCTGATGACGCATACCGAGAGCGAAGCGGTAGGGCGGTCTGCGTTCGAGACGGACGGCGCGGGAGGACAGAACGGTCGGTTTTGTCTTTTTTCATACAATCGGGTTTGGGTTGGCAGTGGAGAACTACTAACGGGAAATCATACCATAATTGACCCTGTAGTCAATCAACAATAATTTCTGGACTTACGAAGTCCAGAAGGCTTCTAGACCTTAAATTCAATAACATCACCGTCTTTCACGATGTATTCCTTCCCTTCCGTACGAACGAGCCCTTTTTCGCGCGCAACGGCATAAGAACCGGCATCAAGTAAATCTTTCCAAAAGATGACTTCCGCGCGTATAAAACGGTCTCGGAAATCGGTATGGATTGCGGCACCGGCTTCCGGCCCCGTTGAACCTCGCGTGACGGTCCATCCACGTGTTTCATCTTCACCTGTCGTAAAGAATGTTATGAGATTGAGTACTTCATAGCTCTTGCGAATGAGGTCGTCGAATCCTTTTTCGAATACAGGGTCAATTTCAACGTACGGTCCGGGAATTTTGCCGAGCACACTCGTATCGTTTTGTCCCGCTTCCGAAGTGTTGAGTGCAAAAAACATCGGCTTTGCCGTCAAAAGGTTGAGCTGTTTTAGAAACGGCAACTCTTTTTCGTTTACACTGACCTCACGTGCCATTTTCTCTCCCTCCAGTGCTTCCTTAACGCGGAGAAGCATGTCCCGCTCAATAATCGCTTCTTTCTTTCCTGATTTAACATCCCTATCCAAACTACCGAGTCGCTTCGTAACACTCTGAAGGTCGGCAAGAATAAGCTCGAGTTTGATGACGTCGATATCATGCAGAGGGTCGATGTTACCGTCTACATGGATAATCTTATCGTCCTGGAACAAACGTACTACTTGCACGATGGCGTCCACTTCGCGGATATGAGAGAGAAATTTATTGCCAAGTCCCTCTCCCTCCGAAGCGCCTTTCACAAGCCCCGCAATATCGACGAATTCAACAACCGTCGGCAACTTCTTAGCGGAGTGTGAAAACGCATCAAGCTTCTCAAGACGGTCGTCGGGAACGGCAACGACACCCACTGAAGGGTCAATGGTACAAAAAGGATAATTTTCTGCCGGCACGTTCCGCTTCGTGAGCGCATTAAAAAGCGTGGATTTCCCCACGTTTGGAAGCCCGACAATTCCGATACTCAATGACATACAAAGATACTACGTGAGAAACTTAAAATATGAAAGCTAGCCACCTTCTACATCAGAGAAGAGATACACGTGGCGCATCTCACGCAGAATCCGAGCGGGAGTTTGCGCAAGCGAACCCTCCGGGGCATACAGACGTTCAAGCGCCCCCCTTTTCTTTCCGCCCGCACACACAACGAACGCGACATGCACTTCCTGGTACAAGAACTTCATGGTCGCCGTAACTCTCGAAGGAAACTCCCCTACTCCTTCTGTGTCGTATCCGCGATACCACGCTCTCGTATCGTAAAAATCACGATTAAAAACGTTCGTATCTGTTGTGTTTGGCATGATGCCCGCAATATGACCGTCTTCTCCGATACCAAGCACCGCAACGATAGCAGAATCATGCCATGCCGTCTTCCACTGCTTGAGATACTCTTCGTAGGCGCGCGCACTTTCTTCGACACTCGGCAACGAGGTGTCGATTGGAACAAACGGAGCTCCAAACTCTCTGATTTTTTTCGAAAACAGCGTCTTTTTGAAAGCTTCGGCATTAAGGTCACCTTGATGAGACGTCCACCGCTCATCAATCTGACCCACCGTGATATTGGAACGAAATGATGCGTCACTCATATGCTCAAATGTCCCGAGTGACGAACCGCCGGATACAAGCAACAGTGTCTCTTTGCCGGCAAGAGCAAGAAGCTCTCGCGAGAGAAAGTCACCGGCACGTATTGCCACATTCTCTGGATTTGCATCTCGTATGAATTCAATGGCCATAGCTAAGCGATGCGGTGTCCGCCGAATTGATTTCGCAGTGCCGACAAGACTCGTCCGGCGTACCGTCGCTCTTTTGACGAGCGCTTTCTAAATACAAGTGACGCTTTGATGACACTGACGGGAACGCCGAGTTTTTTTGCAGTCTGTACCGTCCACTCGCCTTCTCCGGTATGCGCGACAACGGGCGATACCTTACTGAGCTCTTTGCCATAGACTTGATACGCTGATTCAAGCCATCCAACCAAACGCGATTCAATGACTGAACGATTGTTATAGAGCCGAGCGACTTTTCCGAGGTCAAGCTTGTAGGAAGAGCGTTTCAAGACCTCAAATCCTTCTGCGATGGCTTGCATCATGCCGTATTCGATACCGTTATGAACCATCTTTACAAAATGACCTGCACCACTCTTCCCGACGTGGAGAAACGCCCCAGGAGAGGCCATCGCGCGGAAGAGAGGCGCGAGACGAGAGACAACCTTCGTCTCACCTCCCACCATCACACACGCTCCATTCCGAGCACCTGAAGGACCGCCTGAGATACCTGCGTCCAAAAGCGTTATCCCTCTTCGAGATAACTCTTTGGCACGCCTCACGGTATCTTCAAAAAAACAATTCCCTCCGTCAATAACCGTGTCGCCTTTCGATAAGAGAGGTATGAGCTCCTTGAGCACGGTATCTACTCCATTTGAACTCACCATAAGCCATATCACGCGCGGTGTCGGAAGCGATTGCACAAGAGGCGCGAGGTCATCAAAAACAACTATGTTCTTTTTTCGTGCCGTCGTCCGGCCGGACACTCCACGATTGTACGCTTTCACGTTGATACCCTGCTCCCGCAAACGGAGAACCATGTTCAAACCCATTTTACCAAGTCCAATGTAACCGATGGTCTTCATTTTCCTCCTTTCTTTTCTCCGATTATCTCGTGGAGCGATGCCCCCGGCGTGTAACTTTTTATTTCGTTCTTACCCCATTTCTCAAGTATCGGCGTAATAAGGCGCCATGCGGCCTCGACTTCGTCGGTACTTGCAAACAATGTCTGGTCGCCACGGACACAGTCATACAGGACCTGTTCATAGGCGTTCGGAAGTATGCGAGTCTCAGGCGCATCGGCATAATTGAACGATAACTCCTGCGCATGCGTATCTCTCACCTGTACGCCCGGTTTCTTTACCCAAAATAAAATACTGATGCCCTCTTTCGGCTGAATTCTGAATCGAAGTACATTTCGGTTACAGATAATGTCACCGGGACCGCAATCAACATCTCTGAAATGAATCGTAATCTCGGTTTTGTCTTCATCCATTGCCTTGCCAGCCGTAAGCTCTATCGGAACCCCTTTCCAGCGAGTCACCCGTATACCGACATTCATACTGAAAAATGTCTCTGTATCTGACTGTTGTCGGACGCCCTTCTCCTCTTGATACCCTCGATATTGAGCACGGACAACCTTCTTAACACCGGCACTGTCATACAATGACAGCTTCCGGAGAACGCGAGCGCGTTCTTTCTGTATCGCTGACGCCGTGTAGGTTTTAGGAGCATTCATGGTAATGAGGGCGAGCATCGCCAAGAGATGATTCTGTCCGACATCCCGAAGTGCACCCAGTCCATCGTAGAGTGCGCCACGTTCACCAACCATGGACTTTTCAAAGGCGCGAATCTCAATGCGTTCTATATGCTTACGATTCCAAATCGGCTCGAAGAGCGAATTAGAGAAACGGAATGCAAGAATATTCTGTACCGTTTCTTTCGCTAAATAATGGTCGATGCGAAATATCTGAATTTCTTTAAATAATTTCCCAAGTAAGCGGTCGAGTCTTCGCGCAGTCTCCGTATCTTTCCCAAACGGCTTTTCAATAAGCACCCGTGTCCATCCTTGCCCATTTCCACAGGGAATCGTCAAACCGGAACGAGATAACTTCGTGAGAATGAGTTCGTAAAGCGACGGCGGTACCGCCAAGTAAAAGAGTTTGTTTGAACAGACATTGAATTCGCGGTCAGTGTTGGCAAGCGCTTCCGCAAGGTTCTGGTATGACTCAAGCTCATTGAAATCCCCTTTTACATAACGTATCGACGTCAAAAATCCTTCCAACCCCTCTTTTGCCGAATCTGCCCGTCGAGTCAAAATTGCATCTCGAATAAATGCTTGGTAGCCGATATCGTCCATCTCGCGACGCCCAAAAGCGACGAGCTTAAATTTCTTTGCGAGAAGTCCTTTCTGAAACAAATCAAACAACGCCGGAAATAGTTTTGTCTGCGCAAGGTCGCCGGTCGCGCCGAAGATGACCATTACGGTCGGCTCAACTCCTCCATTTTTTTGGCTGTTATTCATGTGGTGTTATTCTAGCATTTGCGTGAACTTTCTTTGAACAGAACTCTTGATGCACCCCGCCACTATTTTTCTGATTGTTTTCGTCTTGCCATATTCTTAATCAGCTAAATGTGCGTGGTCATTGTATATCCATAAACGCCATGCTGATTTTCCTTCAAAGCTCTCGCGATATTGCAAAACAGTAATTCCAGTATTTTCCATAGCCGTTGTTCTCTGTATGTTTCTAAATGTCTCGCCCGAAAGTAAATCGCCGAGCAAAACACGCGCGACAATCGTTCGCAAGAAATATCCATGCGTTACGACAACGAGCGACTGCTCCTTTTTGTTTTGCAGAAAAGCGAGAGCTTTGTCTGTTCGTACAACAAGGTCGTCAAAATTCTCGCCATCCTCTACACGCATACCTGGCGTATGTAAACTTTTCTCCCACTCCCGCCAAAGTGCATTGGCCTTTTCGTCAGTATAGGGTTTGCCGTTTATGTAAGAGGGTTTTACTCGCTCGACAAAAAGTTCCGAATATTCGGGTTGTTTTCCAGTCGCTTTGGCGATTGCTTCTGCCGTTTGTTTTGCTCGCTCAAAAGGGCTTGCGATAAGGGAATCAAACGAGAGTTTGGAAACTCTTTGTGCGATACTTTCGGCTTGCTTTTTACCTTTTTCGTTCAAAGGTGAGTCCGGCGACTGGAAAACTGGAGCAATATTGTCAGCGCTTTGCCCGTGTCGGACAAAATAAACGATTTTTTCAATTTTAGATTCTGATTTGTCCATACTTGTTTGGTGGACCTACGGGGAATCGAACCCCGACCTCATCCATGCCATGGATGCGTTCTACCACTGAACTATAGGCCCTAGTGAGGAAGAGAATGAGCGCTTGCGTTCATTCTTTCCGAATGACGGGCATACACGGATGTATAGGCCCTAGTGAGGAAGAGAATGAGCGCTTGTGTTTATTCTTTTCAAGCGACGGACATACACGGATACATAGTCCATGCGTCTTAGGAGTATATAGAAAAACAGGGTGACTGAAAAGTGATGGAGAAATCCTATCGGGTATGTATAATTACTCCACGAAACCAGGACGGTTAGCTCAGTTGGTAGAGCGTTCCCTTCACACGGGAGAGGCCACAGGTTCGAGTCCTGTACCGTCCACAAAAATAAGGAGTCCGGAGGATGACTATATTTTTATAGAACACTGAGCCAAAAGTGAATGCGCCCACCCTTATTAAACACGGTTGTCACCCATAATTGTCTGTGGTATGGTCATGTTCAGACATGAACACCTTCATCTTTGAAGCTTGTCGGACTCGAGACCATGGCAGTTGTGTGGGCTCGAATCCTCACACAAATGAACATTGCACCTGCGCCTGCCACGCAATGCAAAAAATCAATCGTGCGATAGCGCAACCACCCAAACTCACCGTGAAGAAAATTCGTCCTTCTCGACGAGTTGGACAAAAAATACTGCGCTAAATGCGACAAACACAAATGCCTTCCCGGTGCCCCGAGAAGGCATTGTTTTTATTTATATAGGTAACGCTACATCGCAGACGAACCCGTTGAGCTATTTCCCATACTCCCGCTTCCGCACTGCGTGCAATTCTTCTTGTGGGTCGCAATCTCATAAATTGCCGAGAGACCGACAAGTATATACACAATATTGGCAATACTTGCTGGAATAAATCGTCCGATACCCCATCCAAGCACCTCAAGTAACCAGTTCAAACCCCCAACAACGAGGAGAATGAACGTAACCATGTGAATTCCTTTCATACTATATTCAATCTATAAAAAACCATTAAACGACCGGAGCGTAGCTCCATGCTTTCATTATACTCCTCTAAGTGAAGAGTGGTGGGCACAATCCACAAAACTAGAGAGATGAGGTGCAATATGCACACTTCGACGCCCTTATCGGAATTCGAGAGAGACAGTGTGGACACTCCTTCTCAGTTGGCTCAGGGGGCGTCTTTTCTCGTTTCATTTTATTGACTCCCTTGATGGCAAAAAATAGCACGCCGGCGACAATCAAAAATGCGACTACCGCATTGACGAACAAGCCATAGTTCACCGTTGTGGCTCCGGCTTCTTGAGCCAAGGCAAGCGTATCGTACGTGCCCTCGCCGAGCAGGATAAATAGGTCAGAAAAATCAGCGCCTCCCGTCATCTTACCTGCAATCGGCATTATGATGTCATCAACGAGCGATTTAACGATAGTGCTGAATGCGGCACCGATAATGATACCGACAGCCATATCGAGCACATTCCCTCTCGTCACGAATTTCCTGAAATCTTCAAACATGTTTTCTATAGTGCCAACTTTGGTGGACACATTCACCTTTGGCTCAGTACCCTACAAAAATATAGTCGTCCTACGGATTCCTTATTTTTGTGGACCTACCGAGAATCGAACTCGGGTCTCGTCAATGCGAATGACGCGTCGTACCACTAGACCATAGGCCCTTGAAAATTATAAAGGTCGAACCCGATTGTTTTACCCTTAGAGTCATTTCCATTGTCGGAGTGCCGAGAATCGAACTCGGGCCTCACGTACCCGAAACGTGTATACTGCCACTATACTACACTCCGACGATGGAAATGACCTCGCCTTGTGCGTACGGTCGCCGTACGTCACCTTATTTTCGGGTTTGCTAATTATACTGAAAGTCGGATTCTTCACAATCCTCGAAAATATTTATGGTAAACTAAAATTATGAACAATACCCTTCTCGACCTTGGTACCGAAGAGAAGAAAAAAGCCATCGATGCCCTCATCGAACACAGCTCGCCACAGCTACCGTTCTTCTTTATGGCCCTACTCTCCGTACTCATGACAACCTTCGGAATCTTAAAAGGAAATTCGGCCGTGGTTATCGGCGGAGCTCTCATCGCACCACTACTCTATCCAATTCTCAGCCTAAGTATGGGTATTGTAATGACTGACCAAAATCTCCTGAATCGTTCTCTCAACACCCTTATCCGCGCATCCCTCTACGGTCTTGCGGTCTCGTTCCTCCTTGCGACCCTCTTCAAGCTTGAAGGTGGGAATTCCACCAATAGCCAGCTGACACTGCTCACGTCTCCCTCCCTACTCGACGCGGCCATTGCCGTTATTGCTGGTCTTGCGGTATCATTTGCAACCGTAAAGTCTGCCCTAAACGAAGCGCTTCCGGGTGTCGCTATCGCCGTCACCCTTGTTCCTCCACTCTCAGCTATCGGCGTAGGGCTCGCCAACTTCGACTGGAACATCGCAAGCACCGCATTCGTCACCTTAGCGCTCAACGTCGTCGGCATTGTCCTCACCAGTGTCACCGTATTCTCGCTTATGAATTTTCATACGATGCGCAAAGAAGCCGACAGAGTTATCCGAGAAGAAGAGCGGGAATTCGAAAAAGTAACCATTGGAAACACGACTAGGTAGCCGAGCGTCCAGAGTGGGCATGTTCGTCTTGGTCCATAAGCGTCGTAAGACGCTGTTTTACGCTATAGACATCATAAACACGATTGAGGCGCACCTCATGTTCTCCGGTTCCTGCCGTGTTGATAAGTAAAATCCCTGACCTGAAAATTACTCTATCGAAAAAACTTTCACTTGCCTTAATATCAGTAATACGGGAGAAATCGATACTCACCATATTTGTAGAAAGCCATCCCCGCTTGATAAGTATTCGTTTATTGGTGAATGCGTACGCATTTGAGACGCGGAGATAGAATCCAAGATGAAATAGGGCGGCCGCAAACAGTACAATACCAATTCCATAGAACGGCACGAACGCAAGGCTAACAAAAAACCAAAAACCAAGCGAGATGTTGATATATCGATGGCTAATGGAGAATTCATACGCAACATGCTCTCCTGCTCCTAAGACTTTATCCCATATATGCTGATATCTCATAGCAAAAGTATATCAGAAATCCTGTAGACAACGGATTGGCGCCCCACTCTGGCATATGTCATCATGAAATACAGATAGTCCCTCGAAAACAAACACCAAAGGAGGTCCTATGCGATATATAGCGATGGCGATATCTCCACTCATCGCCCTATGCACCCTCAGCGCCGAAGACCGTGCCCCCACAAACCGATTCGCGAGCACAATCAACAATATCACCTATTACCTCACCCCTGCCTCAGACGGCTCATTATTTCAAGAGTACCGATTCTACTTCACCAACCGTCTCTCGGAAGCCGCAACGAGAAACTTCCGACCGATGAGAACCCTTGAGTGGCAACTCAACAAATCCGCAAGTCCTGCGTATCTCAACGAGAAACTCTCAGAAGCGGTTCTCGACACGATTCAAGACGGACTCGAATCTGCCGGTGAGGAGGTGTTATACAACACATCCCTAAAACTCTGGGCCGATGAATTTGGCCAATCACTGCTCGAGCGAGTACTCGGCAACACCGACGAACGCTTTATTTCGCTCAACGAGCCTCAATCGTTCTCCGAACACTGGTGGCAACATGCCGGAATCTTCGATTACGGCTTCCGCCCCCAACTAGAACCTTACGTTTTTATAACGTTTGCACCTGAGGATGAGTTCGACACACTCCTGTTCCGATTCCACTCGCGAATCTATCTGCGCGACTACACGTCGTTCTCTGTCGAAACGCTCTTCTTTCTACCGCTTTTTGAAGGATGGCAATTTGGTGTCTGGCACACTTTTCGTCCGACTGAATACGGCAATACCGCCATGAACGAAAGCGCCGCCACACTCGCACTACAAAAAGAGTACCGTCCGGGCCGAGAGTTCGTCCTGAGATTTGGTCACTCGAATCTCAATGGTAACTTCTTGTTTGTAGGATTCAGCAGCTACTGGTAGCCGTAATCTCCGTTCGTGAAAACGAACGGAGATTTTTTGTTTATTCGTCACAAAAATCAACTATCTCCCTTTTGAGAACCTGGGTCAAAAATGGATTTCTCCACCTGCTCACCCTTAAGAAAGCGAGCTATCCGCAAACCGCCAAACAATGACGGCAAGATGCCGACACCGTTACACCCAAGATTGTATAGTAACACCTGGTTGAGTGGCTCTGGACCGATTCGACGAATACCGTTTGGGGTATAGCCCATAAGTCCGTGCCAGCAAAATGAATAGTCGACTTCTTCGCTTGGATGTTTGCCGTAGCTACTGCGAAGAAAATCGTTAATCATATCTCTCACTTCCTCCGAGCAGGTGTCTTCACGCACATACTCAACCCCGTTTGGAAGCACTTTTTCCGGTCCACCCGTACAAACCAAATTGTATGAACTATTGCCCTCATGTTCATGTGGCCGCCGAGTGAGATAAAAATAACTCTCTCCGGTCGGGTCATTACTCCGCTCGTCTGTCTTCGGAAAATAGCTGATGGCAGTGGGTGGTTGGTCGAGCGGTTGAATATATCCGCTCATATAACCAATTCGACCGGAAACAAGATGGTGAAATCTCGTATCAATTTCTGGACCAGCTTTATTCTGGATAGTAAAATGTTCGAATCCGTTGGTGCACAATACAACTCTTTTAGCATTGACCGTATGTGCCAAGACTTTTAATATCGCACCGCCTTCAGTAAGAATTACCTCCTTCATCGGGCTACCTTCGTAAAAGGAAAAACGGTCCGCATAAGTCGTAATAAGATACCCTATCAACTCCTCGGTAAACAGGGCGCTGTTCATACAGCCCTTCTGGTGCGAGAGCGAAGCAATATAATCAGTATTATTCGTCTCAAGTAATTTAAGTAAATCGGTCTGCGGAGTAATTGTATACAGGTCTTTAAACTCCTTCGGTATATCACCTAGTCGGTCCCAACTATCTGCAATCATGATGGATTCCGGAAGAAGTCCGTAATCAATCCGGTAGCGACTATCTTTGAGGTGACGTAGAACTTGGTCAAAACTAGACAGTCCGGCGTAACCCGTAAATCGATAAAAGGGTGTTTGCAGTTTTGCTTCCGCTATCATTTGCTCGAGTAGTGTCCAAGCAGATTCAACTGACCGCTGTGCATCAATCGCAAGCTCTAGGCCAAATTCTTCTACCAACTCTGAAAGAGGTCGTTCAAAATAACTTACAAGCTGTCCGGCATTATGTCCCGTGGCACCATGAGCAATTTTACTTGCCTCTAAGAGAATGACTGTCTTATCAGTATTTTGTAGCGTAAAAAATGCCGTGGTAACCCCGGCAATACCGCCTCCGACAATAGCCACGTCCGCATTCGTATCGTTATCAAGCGAAACGACCGGTCTTGTGCGGTTTAATTGTTTTATCCAAGGTGAATGATTGGGTAGCATGACTTAATTCAAACTGGTGGACTACATCCGGGTTAATTGGAACCAGATTACTACTTTTCTGATTGAATTTTCGAGTTCCAAAGTATTAAATCAACCTTCCTTGTATTATTGAAATTCCAATTATGGCTAATGGGATGACCTAGTTTAAAACTATTACTAATTGCCTCATCGTTCCCCATATAAAAACCTATGTGTTTATGTATATCATTATCACCAAAATCAATTTTCTCCCAGACAAGGATACTGCCCACTTCAGGCCTTTGTATTTCGTTCCAGCCAGATTCCTTCAAATCCCTTACCGTTGAATCAACTGTTCCGTGCACTCCTTTAATAAAATTAAATAAAGCCAAAACTGAGGAAACGAAAAAGGCACAAGAAAGGTCACCATTACGCATTATGTCTGTTTGTTCTCCTCGGATTTCAACGTAAAAATTACGAAACAAATTCGAACCAATGCTATTTTTAATAACAGCTAAATATGTCTCAAAAAATAGGGGTCTGGTTTTGTCTTTATCTTCCATAACAGTTCAAATGCTGACAGATTTGGTGGACCCGACCGGATTCGAACCGGTGACCTCCTCATTGCAAATGAGGCGCTCTA
>CAYGFK010000007.1:0-47854 GCA_964349135.1 uncultured Candidatus Saccharibacteria bacterium
TCATCGCCTTTTAGAGTCTAGGCATCCACCATACGCCCTTAGACTTCCTATTAGGAAATCTAAGAATCATTTCTACCCCAGTGTCCCGCATGGACACCAAGTATAGTTTTTGCTCGTCTAAATCCCTTACAAAGATTTAGCGATACAGTATCCGTTTTTTCTAAAAGAAAATAACGGATACACCTGCTGATTCATATCTCTGCATTACTCATGCAGAGACGCCGCCTACGCCACAAAGACCCAACATCTAACCAATGGCGGGCGGGATTGTGTTTTCAAAGGTCGTTCGTTCGGTATCCGCCTTCGCTTTCCCTCAGGCGAGATTCATCCCTCTTCGGGGATGAAAAAACCGCTTTTGAAGCGGTCTCGGCAGCTAACACCAAAAAGGCGTGGCTATCGTTTCCGCTTAAAATTGGTTTTAGTATGCATATTCGGTATGCGGGATAGTATAGCGGAGAGGCGGCGGGGAGTCAAGCGTTACGGTAACACTCTATACACCCTTAGAGTTCCTATAGAAGAATGAACTCAAAAATTGACGTTGGTAGCGTGGTGAAAATCCTTAAGGATTTTCACACAGGAAAAACGCGCATAAAATGTAGGTGCGACTCTGCATTCTTCGTCGTCACAACAAACAAAATCTTCCACCCTGTGTACGAGGTGGAGTGTCTCAATTGCTCAAAAAAATCGTACTGGTTGTACTCTGAACTTGAGCTAGCTAAATCATAAAAACAAATTGGCCGCCCTTCGATAAACTCAGGGCGACCAATTCTCTTTTCTTATTCTATTGTCTCTACTAGCGATGCTTGATATCCTCTCTCACTCGTCCGATTGCATCACGCGCGGCATCCTGACCACCAAGCCCAAACGCAAGCCCGAGCGCAAGTGAGACTGCGACAACAACACCGGTAAACAGGGTCTGAGCAAACGCTGAGGCAATACCAAGCTGTACAAGCGCAGCGAGAATCGCAAAAATCCAGATTGACCAGTGGGTTACCTTGCCGGCAAGATTTGCAGACTTGATTTCAGCTGCCCTCGCGGCTCCAACCACAACCTTCTCGAGCACTTCAGCAATAACAGCAGCGACGAGCAGAATAAGTGCTGCAACGATTACCTTTGGGAGGTACAGAAGTACAACCTGCTGAAGGAATGTGTTGACCTGCGTAAGCTGAAGCACGTCAAGCGACGCAACCAAAAAGACAACAATGACAAACCATTTTACTAAACCTCCGACAAAACGTCCGCTATCGAGATTGAATCCGGCCTTGCTCAAAAGCTGGTCGAGCTTCGCTCCGCGAAGAACGTTATCAACCTTAAGAGCCCGCATAATCTGTGCGATAACCTTGTCGATGATACCTCCGAACACCCATCCGATGATGAGAATGACAATGGCAACGACAAATTTCGGAAGAAATGCCGCCGTTCCGAGCCATACATCACGCAGAGATTCGTTGAAAATACTACTCCAAGTACTAAACATATTCTCTAATCTGCGTTGAGCGCAGATATGTTATTGGTAACTAAGAAAACGACCTGATAAATGAATACTAAGGGGACAAAAGTCCTAAGGTCATTATACCACCCGGAAAATTGCCCTTGCTGTCCTAGGCGGGGATAACTGAAAGCCAAAAACGGCTAAGAACTTAGCTAAGGATTACTCCCCGATTCAAGACGACCTGATGCGGGTAGTCGAACACGTCTCGAACTAGCTTATCGCCCATACCAAGCCTGAACTGGAAATCCGAAGTGTCGAGGATGGAGTACCGTAGCTCCCTGCCTATCTCAACCTCAAGCTCAGACAATGCTCGCTCAATTGCCCCCCGCTTCATCCTATCTCCGACAATAAGAATATCTACTCGGCTTTCCCATTGGTTGATAAAAATTCCAGAAAGAACAATAGCTCGCAGGAGTCCTCCGCGGGAAAGGCGACGAACAATATCCCGTGCCTTGAGCAACACACTATTCACTAACAAATTTCGTAGCTGTGAGATATAGATGAACGACGGGTCGATAGTCCAACCAAGTACTCGCTTCCGCTTCTTCTGTTTCGATGACTCTTCAAAAACATGTCTGTGTTTAAGAAGGCCGACTTTGCCAAGCGCCTGTACTTCCCGTTCAGTTTCTTTGAGCTTCAACCGACAAAGAGAAGCTACCAATTTTGCAGTATACACCGTATCGGGATTGAGCAAAAAAAGTCGCATAATACGCACTCGCGCTTTTCCTCCAAATAGCACATTCAGTACTTCCATAATCATGCCTATACTACCAAAACTCTCGGGAAAAGCATGATTGACAATAGAGGTCTCGGGTGTTGGGTTCAGCAAAAAAGCCCCTCGTTCGCTTTGGCGGACGAGGGGTCTGATTATCGCCTGGATTTCTTTTTGCCCGCGGCGATAAGCGCTTTGGCACGCTTCAAAAGTTCGGCGCGCTGAATTGGCGAATACTGACTCACTCTTTTTCGTACCTCGCTACACGCAAGAATGAGTTCATCGAATGGGATTTTTTGTCGTCTCATAACACACCTCTTCTGGCACAGTAGCACAGGGATGGGTTAAAAACAAAAAATCGCCGAGTGGCGATTTTTTGTTGGAGTTTTATTGCCTAGCGATACGAGCGTAATGAAAGTTCCTGTGTTTTCATTACCGAGTGAGCGACGGCAACAAAGGGTCAACACCCTTTATTTGTAAGCAACCTTTCCTCCTGCCGCCTCAACCCTCTTCTTGAGCTCATCTGCCTCCTCTTTCTTCATACCCTCCTTGAGCATGGCCGGAGCTCCGTCTACAAGGTCTTTTGCTTCCTTAAGTCCGAGACCAAGCACCTCTTTCACAATCTTGATAACTGCAATTTTCTGTGCGCCACCGTCAGCTAATTCGACGTTTACGGTCGATGCCGTAGCACCGGCCGCAGCGTCGCCTCCAGCTCCCGGAGCTGCTACCGCCACTGCGGCTGCTGAAACGCCGAATTTCTTCTCGAGCAATTTCACCAGCTCGTTAAGGTCAAGTACGGTCATGCCTTCGATGGCATCGACGAGTGCTTTGAACTTAGCCGGAACTGCAACTGATTCGCCAGACGCCGTAGCATCAGCCTGCTCTTCTTTTTTTACTTCTTCAGTCATGGTAATGGTGAGATTATCCTACCCTCGTTTTGCGGCGATTGCATTGAGACCGACGACAAAACCCTGGATAGGTGAATTGATAAGATTGACCAACTGAGCCAAGAGAACCTCGCGGGATGGAATGGTCGCGATTGAGAGCATGGTCTCTTTGTCGGTAAGCTTCCCCTCGAAAATGCCTCCGAGAATCGAAAGTTTATTTTCCAACTTCTTCCCTGCTTGATACACTTCGCGCGCCGACGCAAACGCATCATCGCCGTAGGCGAGAGCAATTTGTCCGGAAAATTCCGGCGCCTGCGCATACGAACTCTCCTTGAGAGCTTTCGTAAGCAATGATTTCTTGACAACCACCAAACGAACTCCGGTAGCACGCATTACTTTGCGTGTGTCAGTGACTTCGCTAACCGTCAACTTGTCGAAACCCGTGAACACGATGGATTTCGCTGTTTTGAATATATCAGCGATTGTCTTCAAGCTCTCTTGCTTCTGTGTTTTTGTTTTTGCCATATTCTGATAACAAAAAGGCCTGTAAAGGCCCAAAGGTTTTGGTCCGCTAACGCGGACGTCTCGACCCTCTGCAGGACTTACGATAGTTCATCAAGTCAGAAAGTTTATCCCGTTCTTCAAGCGACAACCGCTCTTATAACGTTAGACTTCCTGCTTTACAAACTCGCGCAATGAAGCGCTGCCTGCTGTCTTTGGGCTAACGAAGCCATCGTATATGAAAAGGGTCGATAGGTCAACTACGCACCAATGCTGAATGCCCCAACAACAACAAAGAGAAAAAAGGCAACGAAAATAATAGCGAGAAACTGAAATGCCATTCGAAAAAAGGTTCGGTCGAATAGCTTAAGAATTCTCTGCCATCGATTCATTTATTCAAGCGACGTTATAAGCTGGTCAAAATACTCGGCGTTGTTCGTCTGTGTCTTCCCCTCTTCTGCAATCGAGCGCGCTTTCGCCGTATCCCGCAAAATGTCTCGGTAGAACTCAAAAAGTCTCGTGTATGCCTGAGCAGAACTCGGCGAGTTCTCAATCCCCTTCAGGAAATGTTCTTCAGCAAGTCCAGGAAGAGAAAGGTGGTATCCGTATAAAAAACCTAGATTCTGAAATAGAACACTGTCAGAGGGATACAAGTCAGCCGCATATTCCCACGCTTCTCGGGCTCCTGCGTAATCGGCAATCATATCTCGCAACAAACCAAGACCATTCCACCCTTCATAGGAATATGGACTCTCTGCAATCAACTGTTTTACTTGCTCAAATTTTACATTCCAAATTGCTTTGGCTTCCGAAGGAAAATCTTCAGGAAATACTGCGACACGCTCCACACCGGGCGCTTGAAGTGTTGTGTCCCTCTCCGGGACTCGCTCAACAACAATATTCTGAGCATCCGATTCTTGTACCGTCACCCCGTTTACATTTACCGTGGTCGAATCATCTCCCCTATCTTTAGTGAAAATAAACCGTGCAACTATAGCAACCGCCAAAAGTACGACGATAAAGCCGATGGTTCTGCCAATACGGCCCTGTTCATTTTGTTGTATTTCTTGCATACGCATACAGTATACGTTTTCTCTCGTCAAAACAAAACCACCCCCAGAAGGGGGTGGTTTTGGGCCCTCCGAACTTCACATTACGTGAAGCGCGGAGCACAAGTGGCCTTAGTTTGAACGAGCCTGAATGAGACCTGCTGCCGGAAGACCGTTGACTCCGTAACCGTTCGTCCAATCGTTCGCCGTAAAGGCGGCCGTGGTCGTCGCGTTCGGCGACCAAACGAAGTTACCATAAGTACTGGCGGTAATCAGGGAAGCGGTCGTCACAAATCCTCGTCCGGAAGCTGAGCTTCCGAGAGCGTCGTCGTTGTACGCACTGTCACCCAAGAGTGTCGTCACAAGGGTATCCCCTGTGTCAACTCCTGAAACAGTGGCGCGAAGCTCAAAGAAGTAGGTTGAACCGGCCGAAATCGTTACTTGATTGCTCGAAGGAACGAACTCGAATGCCGTGTCGCTAAGGATTGCAGCATCGGTGCTTCCAATCTGACCTCCTGTACCCTGGCCGGAAATCGGCTGTGAGTACGAAGAATCAGTGTAGCCGTAGAGTGCAACGTTCGTCACGGTGACTCCTGTGGTACTTGCGACCTTAAAGGCGAAGTTGTAGAGACCAACAGGGCCTGAAGAGTTCGCTGTTACCTTGAATCGCATCAGACGGCCGTCGATAACTCCCGTACCCGGAAGTGTATCAAGCGCAAGTGTCGGGAAGGTGTTGAAGACACGAATGCCTGCTACACCTGCCGATGCACCTGAGGTAATTGTCGTACCTGACTCGACACCACTACCTTCTGCGCCATTCGGGTCGATTGCAATCAAGTGACCTTCAGTACCAGGCTGGCTTGAGCCGATATCGGCAAGGTTTGCCTTGATAGTAAGGGTCTTGTCGGTGTCTTTCGGCAGATTGACAGGGGTCGTAAGAATCGACTGAACTGTCGTGGTACTGCCAGTTAAGACCGCTGTACCAACCTGTGTCGCGCCATCCCAGATAGTGACCGTAATAAGGTCAGTGGCTGAAGATGATGCCGTGTTGGTAAGTTTCAAACCAAGCTTGGTGAGATTAATCGGCTCGTTTGAAGCACGGAGTTTGTAGACTCCCATGGTGACACCTGAGGTACCACCAGCTGCAATCGTGTATGACGGTGACGATGCGTCAACCGACACGGCGAGTGAGCCGCTAGTAACCGACATGGTGCCTGCCGTACCTGTCGTAAGAGAAATGGTAACAGAGTTACTTGAGGTAACGCCCGTTCCCGTAATTCCTGACGAGGTATTCAAGCTCCAAACGTAGTCTCCTGAAGCTGAAGCTGAGACGTCACACTTGAGCGTGATAGTCTTGACCGTTCCTTTCGGAATGGTAAACGGTGAGTCAAAGGTGAATGTAGTGTTTGAACCGCTTGCAGCAAGTGACGACGGAACGTTCGAACCCGTGTTAAGGGCCGTTGCGCCATCAAAGAGCTGACAACCTGAGAGGTGAGAAACCGTACCAGTCAACACAATCTTGATATTCGACAGACGTGTATCTTCACCTGACTGTGATGCGTCAAGCTGAAGGTTGGCGAAGGTGATATCCTGGCCACCCGCAACAATGTTCTGCGAGACAGGCTGCGTTGACATCGTCAATGATGTCGTCGCGGTGCGAACTGTCATCGAATTCATTGTGAAGTTACCCTGTGAAATCGTAACGGTGTTGCCCGTGTTCTGACCTACCGGAGATGACCACCCTGAAGGAGTCGTAGACGAGGTCAATGTCTGACCGTTCGTCACATCTGGGTCAATTGTACCCTTGATGGTATAGACTTTTCGTCCAATCGGGAAGGTAATCGAATCGGTAAGCGCTACTGACTGCTGGGTTCCCCCGTCGTCAGAAGCATCTTTCGGACCACCAACGACTGCGCCGTTCTGGTCAACGATTGTTACGTTCGTCAAGAGAGCACCTGTTGCATCCTGTGAGCTGAAGTTGAAGTACAACGTCAACCCTGAGATGGTAACTGGCTCACCAACGAAATCAGTAACGAATCCACCGAGTACCTGGTTCGGTACGTTAACGGCAATGTTCTGCGAAGCAACTTCCGTTGCCTTGCCGATTGTCGTAACGGTACCTGCCTGAACAGTGACCGTTGCACCTTCAAACCAAGGAGTACCTGTGGTGAACTGTGCCGTTGAGCGGGCGCCACTCGTTACAGAGCCAGAACCAGCTGACGGCGCAATGCCGAAACCATAGGTCTGACCTGTAAGGTAGACATCGGTCGTGCGGTAGATATCGAACTGAATAGTTCGATTCGGACCACCAAGAATATCAGATACTACGCTGAATTCCTTGGAGAAGCCCTTTGCAATCACGATTCCTGAACCGAGATTTGCTGAGTAGTACTTACCATCCGATGAGACGGTGGTTGGGTACTTCACGCCATCGATTTCAACCATAACATTGCCGAGGTCGGACGGAGACGCAGAACCTGACTGGTTCCAACGAATCGAACGAACGCGGATGTCTTCAGCTGAAGCGGTAAGACGAATCGTCGCGTACTTGTAGTTGGTCGTACCGATAGACTTGCTCTGTGACCCTGGGTCATACGAGATAGTCTGGGAAACGCTTCCAACTAAGAGAGTCGCGTTGATAGTCTGTGCCGTACCGATGATCGGGAGCGCGCCGGAAACCGGAGAGCTCGTATTGATTGCAACAACAGAGAAGGTCGGCGCTTCGCCAGCCTTCACGTTTGCCTGCGTATTCATGTTGCCGGCAACGGTGAGGGTAACTGAAGTACCAGCTTTGACCGTGAACGGTTCACCAATGTTTGCCTGGTGATTTGAGTTCAAAGTCTTTGCAAGACCAATCTGTTCGCTTGTGTTCATGTTCACAAGAACAACACCAGCGAAGTTGACGTCCTGACCTGGGCCAACACGTTCAACCGTAACTGAGTTCACGACTACATCAGATGAACCTGCGGTAAGCGTGAAGTTTGTGAATGGAACGCGAGTTGCGTTGTACGGAGCGAGCTGCGGAGACGGCTGTGATGCCGCACTTACCGCGAGCGTACCTCCTGACGGAGGAATGATGACCGTACCACCAGTCGAACCTGTGCTCATTGAATTGAGCTTGGCGCGAGTGGCTGCACCAACGTATCCGGTTCCTGATGAGAGACCAACCGGTGCCAAGACTTCAGAAGCGTATTTGTTCTGGAACTTGATAACCGCAGCCTTTGTCATTGAACCGAAGTAAGTTGATTCCTGACCCGGAGAACCGACGCCTGACGCTGCGATTTGTGTCGCTGAATCAGCGTTAAGGATTTTCTGGAGATTTTGTACATCAGTACCCGTGTCACCTACGGTGAGATTTCGAGTAAAGGTGTATGACATCATCGAGCCGCCTGACGTTGAGCCGGAACCTGAAGAAGGTGTACCTCCCTCAAGTGATGTGCGGACATTGCTGATGGTCGTTGAGTCTGCACCGAACGACTGGAGAAGCGAAATGATTGAATCAACTTGTGATTGAGACAATGCCGCCTGTGCCGGCATCGCAACGGCGAGTGCGAGCACTACACCGGCGATTCCTGCAAGCAGTCGTTTCGTTTTTGAAGATTTTTGCATGGATAATTAATTTTGCTAACAATAATTATTTTTCTTTCAAATCTTTTGTTATGAAGCTGAAAGAAAAATTCTCGTGAGATGAGGGTCAGCGTCGACACACACTGATAATCCCAATCTCGGTTAATAACTAACTTTTGCTTCGATGCGGAAACCGCATCGAGATTTCCAACTATCCCCGTCCCTCTCGACAAGGTGACCGGGGTTAGAGGACAAGAATGAAGTCTGAAGTTTCTGCCTTTATAGCTTCCGTGTAGGAACAATGAATTCTGTAAATCTCTCTATTCTTTTATCAAAGTCCACGATGTTCGTGTAGAACACTCCTAACGACAACAAGCTATCCTGAATAGTAATAATCAGGACAGTGCTGTCGGACTCGGATATAACTGAAAGAAATTATACCCCGTAATACGGCTACACAAACGGCTTCCGTGTGGATAACTGACCAAAAACCCTTTCTTCGAAAAGAGGGTTTAGGCTATCGTTCTTGGTCAATTGTTGCCTTATTTATGCGAGACATTTACAGGTTCGCAATCTCCTTCTTAACTCGGGACAGGTTCGCATAAAGTGACGGAAAAGTCAACTATTACAAGGTTAAATACTTAGCCCTAATTCCTTCGAATCTACATAATAGAGACGGAAATATTAGGACGTGGTTACAAAGCTAAGACGCTACAGGTTCTTGTATATAGGGGTTTAAGGAGCAATCTTTGGTGAAGCCACAAAGTACCGACTCCAGCGTCTTTCCCCTTCCTTATTTAGTACACCATCCTCAACCATTGATAACAACTCTCTCTGTATAGTCTTCTCACTGACACCAGGAATCACATTAGAGAAGTCCTTTACAGATAAATGCCTTCCGTCCTTTAAGAGCGATATAATGGCGGAACGTCTAGATTCTCTAGAATTTGATACATCTTTGGAGACATTGGACACATCTTTTGCATCAGTTGATTTCAGTGGGACATGGATATGTCCTTTATGACTTTTTACGTGAGACTTTTTCTTGTCTTTTTTATCCATGTCCGATATGAAATCTGTCCTTTTCGAAACTGTGTCATCTTTATCAAGGACTCGGCCAACTTTAGAGGACATTGGGAAAGACTCTGATTGAGAAACCATTCTCTCGGCAGCCAACACGAGTCTCTCAATTTCTTCCGAGACTAGGCGACAATTCATATTGGTAATCTGGCCGGACATCTCCCCTATCTCCAAAAGCGAAACTATCTCCAGACAAAGACTTTGATAGCGTTGAATGAATTTTTCTCCTTCGTCAACAAATGATGATTGGAAGGAGACGAGAAACGCCATTAAATCAACTGATACTTGGCGAATCCTATGTCTGATAGGATTATCATCTGGCAACAAGTCGGTTACAATAAATAAAGCAGCAATTACTCTCTCTGTCCTTTTATGAAAATACAGTATATTACCGGCCTTTATGGCAATACCTGCGACTAAGGATTTCCTATTTATCTTCTGTGACTGTTGTGTCTTATTCATGTCCTTTATAGATTTATCTTGCACAAAACAAAAGACTCTTGTTTAGACTTCTTTATTAGGATAACTATATACTAATGTCCTTTATGAGGACAACATTGACTGCTCCCTAAAATCTATTCGTGATGCTCTTTCGTTATTTCAAAATCAGAGAAAAGCGGAGAATGATATATAATGTTGATGATAATGGCTAAAAAGAAGAAAAAGGGGGATGGTCTAAAAAGCGAAACTATCCAGGGAGTTATCGCGATTTTAAGCTTCCTACTGAGCGCCGTGTTGGCACTTTCCGCCTTCGATAAGGCGGGCATCGTTGGCGAACTTCTCTACGGTAACAGCACCCGACCGGGGATACTTAAAAACCTCTTGGGTGTCGGCTACTTTATGTTGCCACTCATTCTCGCCCTATACGGAGCCGCTACACTGAAAGCAATTCACAGTGGGTTTTCTACCTTAAAGGCAGTTTCAGCCACCGTATTTCTCGCATCAGGTCTTGGTGTCGTCGGTATGGTGGTCGGAGAAAGTGGTGGTTTAATCGGGAAAATGATTGCGCTACCCTTCATGCAACTCTTTGGCTTTGTAGCGGGCACCATTGTCCTCATTGCCATTTTAATTATCTGCATTCTCATTATCTTCGACGCCGGTATCAATCTCGCACTTCTCTTCGGAGTATTCTCAAAGCTCTTTAAAAAGAAGGGGCTAACTGAAACGTCTGTTAAAGTCACGGGAGCGGGAGTAGATAATGAAGAAGAGGATGCGGAAGCCGATGACGACGAAGAGGAGGATGATGACGAGGAAACGAAAGATGTCCCTGTAAAAACTCCGGTGACTTCTCCGTCCGCAAACCAAAATAGCGAGTTTGCCGTTGACGAACATCACCTGAGGCATTCTCATAAAAAATTCACCCCAATACCGCTCAATCTTCTTGAAAAAGATAAGGGGACCCCGGGCGTAGGCGACATTAAGGCAAACGTCAATATCATCAAGAGAACACTCCAAAACTTTGGTATTGATGTTGAGATGGACGAGGTAACTATCGGACCTACCGTCACGCGCTACGCACTTAAACCAGCAGAGGGAGTGAAACTCTCTCGAATTGTCGGCCTTCAGAACGACCTCTCACTTGCCCTTGCGGCCCACCCCCTGCGCATCGAAGCACCGATTCCCGGAAAATCACTTGTTGGTATAGAAGTCCCTAACAGCTCAAAATCCACGGTTGGGCTTGCGTCAATGCTCGGGGCTGAGGAATTCAAGCAGTCTGAAAAACCGCTCCTCGTGGCTCTCGGAAAATCAATCTCGGGACAGGAGCTTTTTGGAAATGTCGCAAAGATGCCTCATCTTCTTATCGCGGGAGCAACCGGTGCAGGAAAATCGGTTACCATCCACGGCATTACCACCTCCCTCCTCTACCGAAACTCGCCTGAACAACTCAAGTTCATTATGATTGACCCGAAACGAGTCGAGCTCACCATGTATAAGAAAATCCCGCACCTCTTAACCCCTGTCATTACCGAACCGAAAAAAGCCATTCTCGCGCTCAAGTGGGCGGCAAAAGAGATGGACAGACGCTATGACATTCTCGAATCTGAATCGGTACGAGACATCGATTCGTATCATAAAAACATTCTTGCGCCTGCCCTAAAGAAAATGGAAGGGGGGAAAGCGAATGCTGAAGATGGTTCTCTGGTCCCCGTCCCTATGCCCTACATCGTCATCGTCATAGACGAACTCGCCGACATTATGTCGTCATACCCGCGAGAACTTGAAGCCGCGATTGTACGTCTGGCTCAGATGAGTCGCGCGGTGGGAATCCACCTCATACTCTCAACCCAGCGCCCGTCCGTAAACGTCATCACGGGTCTTATCAAGGCAAACGTCCCCGCCCGAGTCGCGCTCCAAGTCTCATCCCAAATAGACTCACGAACAATTCTCGATACCGGAGGCGCCGAAAAACTCCTTGGTGCCGGAGACCTTCTCTATCTCTCGGGTGACATGGCAAAACCAATGCGTCTCCAAGCTCCTTACATCTCCGAAACTGAAGTAAAAAAAGTGGTGAAATTCCTCATTGACGCATACGCCGAGGAATTGAACGATGAAATAAATCTTACCGGACCGACCGAAGAAAACAGTGTATTCGACATGAACCTTGAATCCGGAGGAGACGGCGACGAAGATGACCTCTACGAGGCGGCCCGTGAAGAGGTTACTCGAGCAAACAAGGCATCTACATCCTACTTGCAACGGAAACTCTCTGTGGGCTACGCGAGAGCGGCGCGACTGATAGATATGCTCGAGGAACGGGGTGTTATTGGCCCTGGTCACGGAGCGAAGCCTCGCGAAGTGCTTGGTGGCGGACCGTCGACGGCATCTACCGACGAAGAATCTGTGGAGGAAAATCCTTCCCCATAAATCCATGGCGCCCGAGAGAAATCCTCGAACCGTAATCAGAATTGGAGCTGTCGTACTCCTTCTCTCCACCATCATCGGCTATGCATATCTCCGTAGTAAAGAATTCCTCACCGGACCCCAGCTCACGATTCTTGAGCCCAAAAACGGACAAACGGTCGCTTCTACCTCTCCCGAAGTTCTCTTAAAGGGTAAAGCAGAGAATATCGCCTTTCTCACTGTAAACGGAGCTCAAGTCTTCACGGACGAGTACGGCGATTTCGGACGTAAATTGCTGCTCCCTGCCGGCTTAGCTATAATTACGGTTGAAGCACAAGATAAGTTCGGGAGGTCAATTACCAGAGAAGTCTCACTTATAGTCAAATAAACACTATGCCTGTAAAAAAGAAAGTCGCGGCACCTCCTAAATCAATGGATGCCGGCATCGCAGACACATTAGACCAAATTAAAACGAAGTTCGGCGAAGACGCCATTATGATGCTCGGCGCAAAACCGCGCGTAAATATCGACGTCATCCCGACGGGTTCAATCGGACTCGACGCCGCGCTCGGCGTTGGTGGCATGCCCCGCGGACGCATTGTTGAGATATTCGGACCGGAATCATCTGGAAAAACCACGCTTGCACTTCACATAGTCGCTGAAGCCCAGAAGAAAGGAGGGATTTGCGCCTATGTAGACGCCGAGCATGCCATGGACCCCGAGTACACTCAAAAGCTCGGCGTGAAAATCAACGACCTGCTCATTTCGCAACCTGATACCGGAGAACAGGCGCTTGAAATCGTCGAATCACTTGTCCGCTCGGGCAAGATAGACGTTATTGTTGTGGATTCGGTCGCAGCACTCACCCCTAAAGACGAAATTGAGGGTGATATGGGACAACAGCATGTCGGTAAACAGGCGCGACTCATGAGCCAGGCCTTGCGCAAGCTCACCGCTATCGTAGCGCGCTCAAAAACCATCGTGATTTTTATAAACCAAATCCGTATGCAAATCGGCGTGATGTTCGGCAATCCGGAGACCACACCGGGAGGGAAAGCACTTAAGTTCTACACTAGCGTGCGACTCGACGTCCGACGTATCGCCCAAATAAAAAAAGGTGAGGAAATCATGGGAGGACGTGTCCGCGTAAAAGTCGTCAAAAACAAAGTCGCGGCACCGTTCCGTCAAACCGAGTTCGACCTCATGTACAACGAAGGTATCTCAAAAGAGGGAGAACTTCTTGCCCTTGGTGAAAAGTTCGGCATTGTTGTGAAATCATCGGGCGGTAGCTACGCTTATAAACCGGAAGGGGGCGAGGAGATAAAACTCGGGCGCGGATATGATGCTGCCCGCCAATACTTGCTTGAGAACAAGAAGGAGGCGAATGAGATTTTGAAGGTGATAAAGGAGAAGTTGAAATCGTGATTATGAAACTTGATATAAATAAAAAACAGGGCTGGTCATTGCCGCCCTTATAACACTTCCCTTCCTATATTTTTATTTTGAGATTGGTTGTTCTGGAAATCATACCCATCCTGTATGTTCAACCTACTGGACTCTGCTAAAAACCGGGTGGTATGTACTGGTGATGGGTATATTTATCGGTGGACCAATTTTTACCTTCTACGAACTCCGACGTAGACGAAAAGAGGCAAAAAAAACAAGCGACCTCCGCAATTTTAACACTGTAAACTACCTGTTGCGTGTTTAACGCTCTTGGGCTACAATGCCTTTGCCTTTGGGCGTTTTATTTTTATACCATCGATTTCATGTCTCTGCTTCAATACAACGATGTCACGGTCGGAAAATTCATCATCTACAACGGCGCTCCGCATGAAGTGCTTGAGTCACGCGTCTTCCGAATGCAACAGAGAAAACCGGTCAATGCGACAAAGATTCGAAATCTCATCACTGGCTCCGTGGTACAGCCATCGTTCCAGGTCGCCGATAAAGTTGAAGAAGCCGAACTTGAGACAAAACCGGTAAAATATCTCTACACCAACAAGGGCCAGCACTGGTTTTGTGAAGCAAACAATCCAGCGAATCGCTTCCAAATCGAAGAGAGTATCCTCGGTCCTGGCATCAAATTTGTGAAAGCAAACTCACTCGTCGATGCCCTAAACTTTGAAGAAAAAATCATTGGAGTTAAACTTCCCATTAAAGTAGACCTTAAGGTCACCGAAGCCCCGCCGGCAGTTAAAGGAGATACCTCAAAAGGCGCCCTGAAGCAGGTTACCCTTGAAAGTGGCGCCGTCATCAACGCCCCGCTCTTCATCAAAGAAGGAGAGATTGTCAGGGTCAACACACTGACCGGAGAATACGTCGAGCGCGCGAATTAGTGAAAACAAAAACCCCGGCCTACAGCCGGGGTTTTTTTATCGAGCGATGTACGGGAGAAGTCCGAGGAATCGGGCGCGCTTTACCGCCGTTGCCACTTGCTTCTGTACCTTAAGCGGTACACCGGTTCGCTTGTGTGAAATCATGCGACCGTATGGATTCAAAAATTTCTTCAACGTCTCTACGTCTTTATAATCGACGTAGCGAATCGCCGAAAGATTGTAATTCTGATTTTGGTTTTGATGCTGGTGTTGATAGCTTCGCATGGTTTTCAATTAAAATGGTATGTCCTCCGGGTTTATCTCTTCCTGTGGATATTCAATGGTGTCGCCCTTCTCCTCCTTCTTCGGTGAGCTACCTCCCTGTGAGGCGCCTCCTCCACCACCGCTTGAACGAGGGCCAAACTGAACTCTGTCAGCGACTACCTCTGTTCTGTATTTCTTCTGGCCGTCTTGACCGTCCCAACTACGAGTCTGCATTCGGCCCTCGATAAGCACTGAACTCCCCTTCTTTAGATATTGCGAAACGAGTTCAGCTTGCCGACCAAAAACAACAATGTTATGAAAATCTGCCTGCTCTTTCTTATTGCCCTCCTTGTCCTTATAGACGCGATTCGTGGCAATGCTGAAACTTGCGACCTGCATCCCTGACGGAAGAGAGCGAAGTTCAGGGTCGCGAGTGAGATTACCGATAAGAAGTGCTTTATTAAGAAACATGGCTATTCGGCGATAAGCTCTTCAATAGTCTTATCAATTTCAGCATCAGATACTTCTACCGATTTCTCACCTCCTGATTTTCGTTCCAACTCTGCTTTCGGAGACTCCCGACGCCACACCGGCGCACGCATGGTCACTTTCCGCTCCTTACTTGCTTTTGCAATAAGGAACCGAATGAGGTCATGGTCAGCGGTCAGCGAATCCTTGATAGACCCGATTGCCTCAGCGGTTGATTCAAATTTAACCCATCCAAAATACGCATTTTCGTACTTTTCGTTCTTTCCTCCCGTTGGTTTAACCATGGTATACGCAAGTTGGCGGAAACGAGGAAATTCATCGAACATAACAAGTGCTCCCTGCTTCTCAATACACTCTCGAATACGCGCGACAACCTCGCCTACTTTATCCTCAGGAATAGTAGGAGAAACAAGGTAGGCGACTTCGTATAAACGAGGACGTGAACCCTCCTCGGTGTCCTCCGAGACGAGCTTTTTCTTGTTTTCGTTCTGTTCTGTAACCATCATCATTACTATATTTCGCCTCAGGTCTCCCGTGAAGGGGCTTGGGGCAAGTGCGCTATAGACTAACATGATACGAACCAGGAATCAAGAATGCGAGCTTAGCCGAGCATGAAGGTGCGGTAAGCGTTGCCTAAAAGAGCTTCTTTGACCTCAGCCGTCGGGATTCCCTTGATTTCAGCTATTTTATGGACCACATGCTGAACATACGAGGGTTCGTTGCGCTGGCCACGGTACGGGACCGGGGGCACATAAGGAGCGTCGGTCTCGGACATAATGCGGTCAAGTGGCAGAAAACGTATAACCTCATGGTAACTCTCGGCAAACGTTATAACACCGGTGAAAGAGAACGTGCACCCAAGATTGAGGAACATCCTGGCCTCATCGACCGACCCCGCGAAAAAATGAAGGTTCGAAACACCCTCCCATTCAGATTTCAAAATCTCATACGCATCGTGATAGGCATTTCTGATATGGAGCATGAGGGGTTTTCTGAGCTCTCGTGCAATCGCTATCTGCGACACGAACGCCTGTTGCTGTTTCTCCTTGGTGTCGGACTCAAGACGATAATAATCCAAACCACATTCACCTATGGCAACCACTTTCGGATGAGTGGCGAGCTTCTGATAAGCTGTGATATCGATTTCTTCACCGCGTGAGACAAACTCACTACCCCCCTCACCAAGCTCAGACGCATCATGAAAAGACTTTGAGGTATGAATGGGATGCAACCCGACTGAGGCATACATTCCCTCGAATCGTTCGGCAAGTGCTATAGCCTTTCGAGAAGTATCCAATTGCGTCCCGACATTGATGCAGAGCGTGTTGCTTTCTTGTGCGCGTGCAATAACCTCATCGCGGTCATTGTCGAAAGCCGCAAAATTGAGATGCGTATGAATATCGGCATACTGCCACGACATATTATTCCTTGCGAGGAAAAAGCGGAGTCGACGGTTTTACTCCCCGGGTAATAAGACTCTGCATTTCCTTCGCGGTAGAAGGCAGAAACGGCTCAAGTAAAATCGAGACTTCATAAAGTTTAGCAACAAGCTTCCAAACAATATCCTTTGCCTCTTCTGGAGAAGTCTTATAAACCTTAAACGGCTCTTCTCCCTGTATCGTCTGGTCTAAGTGCTGCATCTCGCTCCAAACAAAATCCATCACTGCCTTGAAATCAAAGGTCTGCATTTTGTCGGCTATTCCCTCTCTCACCTCTCTCGCCTGAGCCAGCCCACGGTCCCCAACACCGTAATCAACATACATCGTGAGTACACGGCTTGTCAGGTTACCCACTCCATTAGCGAGATTTGCGTTGTACCACTCCTTTAACTTTTCTTTTGAAACAGCGGTATCTTCAAACGGATGGAATTCACGCAAGACAAAGTAACGTAGCGCATCAGTTCCGTACTCACTCACGATATCGAGCGGGTCGAGAGTATTCCCAAGCGACTTCGACATCTTTACCCCACCCTCGCCTAAAATAAACCCGTCAACGATAATCTGGCGTGTTGGCGGTACACCTGCGGCCAAAAGCATCGCTTGCCACATCAGTCCCTGAAAACGCGTGTTATTCTTTCCGCAATATTGTGTCGGACTCCCATTCACCCAAAATTTTCTAAAATCACCCTCTTCGCTGGGCCACCCGAGCGTTGAGATGTAATTGACGAGCGCATCAAACCACACATACATAACCTGCGTCTCGTCGCCCGGAACCGGCACCCCCCAGGGGAGTTTCGTCTTCATGCGAGAGATACTGAAATCTTTGAGGCCTCGTTTAATGAATTCACGCAACTCATTGAGACGGTACGCCGGAATGACAAAATCAGGATGTGCATCGTAGAACGCAAGCAACGTGTCGCCAAACACACTCAGTTTGAAAAAATAATTCTCCTCATCGATGAGCTCTGGTACCCGGTCGTGTTCCGGACATTTCCCGTCCACAAGTTCGCTGTCAGTCTTCTCTTCCTCGCACCCAATACAATACTTTGCTTGGTAATTCTTTTTGTAGATGTATCCACCCTGATTACAGCGCCTCCAAAACTCCTGTGCGGCCTCAATGTGCCCCGAATCGGTCGTTCGTACATAATGAGCTTTCGGAGAAACACCGAATTGTTCGAGCGTCTTTTTGTATAACGCCGCATACTCATCGACAAACTGTCGCACTTCCTTTCCGGCCTTCTCTGCTGATTCGTATATTTTCATACCATGCTCATCGGTGCCTGTATTGAAAAAAACTTCCTCACCACAAAGCTCTCGATACCGCGCCGAGGCATCAGCGCGAATAATCTCAGTCGCATGGCCGAGGTGCAGAGGTGCATTTACATATGGAAGTGTCGTCGTGATATAGAAAGCACGCGACCCTTCTTTTTTCTTCGAATCGTCAGCCATGGGAAGATTATGCACTACCGGAATGCTGCGCGCGGACCTTATCCCGCTGAATATCATCCAAAAATTCCATGAGCGCTGCCGCAATCGGTACTGACAAAATAACTCCAAGTACGCCGGCAAGCTTGAATCCGACAATGACAGCGAGAATAACAAGTATCGGCGGGATACCAACCACCTTCTTCACAACAAGCGGATAGATGAGGTGGTTCTCAAATTGCTGGATAATGACATAGAAGCCGACAACCAAAAGCGCTGTGGTGATACCTCCGTCAATAAGTCCAATAATGACACTTGGAATGGCCGCGAGAATGGGACCGAACACAGGGATAATTTCAAACATCGCGGCGAGGAGTGCAAGTAACAAGGCATTGCGCACCCCAAGAATAGTAAGCCCGAGATAAACCAGAACACCAATGAGCACCCCGAGCAGAAGCTGGCCCTGAAGCCACTTCCCTATCTTTTCCTGAGAACGGTGCCAAAGGTCGATAATTTTGGCCTCATGGCGCGCTGGAAGCACAATCTTCAAGAACTTCGAGACTCCATCCTCTTGCGCCGCAAAGTAGAACGACAACACAATGATGAGCACGAGGCCGAGAATACCACCGAATACCGTACTGAGCGCGCTGAGGAATCCTTGCGAGGCACTCGAGAACAATGAATTTATCTGGTCGATAACACCTCCAAATGAGAGCTTTGAGGCAAGCTCAAGGTTACCGACAACTTCAGCACTCGGCGCGAACGCATCTTTTAAAGGATTCCAGAGATTTACGGTATCCCAATAGTTCGGGAGTTGGGCAAAGAGGTCCGATAAATCTGAGATAAGCGACGGAACAAAGAAGTAAAAGATGCCGGCACACAAAAGTGCAAGGGTGAGGTAAATGATGATAACGGCAAGGGTACGCACCACCTTATAGCTTTGAAGTTTCTTGATGAACGGTTCAATGCCGGACGCAATGACAAGCGCCGTCAAGATGACAACAACAAGGTCCCTCATGAAATAGAGGAACCAGAACGACCCTAAAATAACCACTGTCTTGATGATGGTTCCTGACGTAACGCGAATGGAGACGTCTTTCTCGTGACCTAAGTTCATTCCTACATACTAATACGTCCGGACATTTTTTGGAATGCCTCCTACAAAGACAGAATTCTGAGAAATTCTTCTTTATCCTTGAATCGTCCGATAAGGGAGAAATTCAATTGTTCACTCACAAAAAGTTCTTTGGCAAGCTTCTGTATATCTTCCGCCGACACCCCTTCGATAAGCGCCTTTGTTTCTTCAGGTCTCTTGATGGGCTTACGCATAATTTCTTGGTACCCATAGAGGTCAGCGAGCGCATCGGAAGTCTCCAGTGAAAGAAAAAGTGTTCCGATGAGATAATCTTTCGCTTTGGTAAGCTCTTCCGCGGACACACGTTCCTGTTTGAATCGTTTGAGCTCATCAAGAACCACCGAGACGATTTCCTGCACGCGTTTCTGGTCAACACCTGCGGCGATTTCGAAAAATCCGTGGTCAGTGAACGGCTCATTCGCCGCACCAACATAATACGCGGCCCCGAGCTCATCCCGTATTTTCTGGAAAAGTCGCGAGCTCATGCCCCCGCCAAGTACCGCGGAAAGCACGCGCAGAATAGGGTTGCGCGCATCGTAGACATTGAAGGAGCGAATACCGAGCACAAAATGCGCCTGGTCGGTCTCTTTAAAAAAGACACTTGCGGCCGGAGCAATTTGATTCTCAATCACCTTCTCTTTCCCCCCCTTTTCGCCATGGTGTGCCTGCGCAAAAGTCTGCTCGATTGCGGTAATCGTTGCATTCTCATCAATATTTCCTGAAACCACAACCACGGTCGCCTCTGCAACGTAGTGCCGAGTCCGATAATCCGTGAAATCCTTTCTCTCAAACGAATGTATATTCTCACGAGGACCGGCAATGCTCCATCCCGCAGGGGTGTCGCCGTACAGCAGGTCAGTAAATAAATCCTGTACCTTCCTCTGCGGGAGGTCTTCGTACATATTTATCTCCTCGATAATGACCCCCTTCTCAATTTCAATGTCTTTCTCGGGTAAGGTTGAATTGAGGTAGATGTCTGAGACCACATCGAGTGCTGTCGAGAAATGATTCGATGCGCATTTTGCATAGTAGCCGGTAAATTCATGTGAGGTAAACGCATTATACTGCGCGCCGATTGAATCGAGCTCTCGCGTAATATGGAGCGCCGACGGACGCTTCACGGTCCCCTTGAAACACATGTGCTCAAGAAAATGCGAGATGCCGTTCTCGCGCTTCGTCTCATATTTCGAACCGGCTTCAACGAGCACCATCACGGTCACGGTCGGATGGTCTTTCATCGGCACGGTAATAACCCGAATGCCGTTCTTGAGTATTGTCTTTTTGTATTGCATTAGAGCTTACTAGATAAGAACTTAACGAGCTCAGACACTGCCACCCGCTCCTGCTTTCCACTGTCGCGGTCGCGGACGGTTACGGTATCGTCCTTTTCAAGGGTATCGAAATCAACGGTCACACAAAATGGCGTCCCTATCTCGTCCTGCCGGCGATAGCGCTTACCGATATTGCCGTTGTCATCAAATTCAACACGGCCAAATTCTTTTTTGAGCGATTTGTAAAGTGTACGCGCCTTTTCGACAAGCTGGGGCTTATTACGCAAAAGCGGAAAGACTGCGACAAGCACTGGTGCAACTTTGGGTGCGAACTTTAAATACGTACGCGTCTCCCCGCCAAGAGTGTCTTCGGTATACGCATCCGTAAGAACGGCGAGTACGAGGCGGTCAAGACCGAACGAAGGCTCAATGCAGTGCGCAACGAAACGCTCTTTTGTTTCTTCGTCATAGAATGACAAATCCACCGTGCTTTGTTTTGTGTGTGCGGCAAGGTCAAAATCAGTTCGGTACGCCAAACCCGAGAGTTCTTTTTTGCCGAATGGGTAGTCGTACTCAAAATCTATGGTGCGCTTGGAGTAGTGCGCACGGTCACCATCGGGAACTTCGTACTCGTGAATCTTTTCTGCAGGAAGTCCTACGTCAGCAGTAAAAAATTCTTTTGTTTGTGCCACAAACTGTTCAAAAATATCTTTCCACTCACCAGGGTTTACAAAATACTCTATTTCCATCTGTTCAAACTCGCGCGTACGAAAAAGAAAATCACGCGGGGCAATTTCGTTACGAAATGCCTTCCCTATCTGTGCCATACCAAACGGAAGCGTCGGATGGAATGTGTCTATGATATTTTTGAAATTCACAAACATCCCTTGAGCAGTTTCAGGACGGAGATAGGAAATTGATGTCTCATCTTCAACCGCTCCGACATGGGTCTTAAACATCATATTGAATTGACGAGCTTCGCCAAGTGCCCCGCCACAATCAGGGCACGTATTTTTAATTTCCAACTGGTCTTCGCGGAAACGATGTTTGCATTTTTTACACTCAACGAGCGGGTCAGAAAAACCACCGACGTGTCCGGATGCTTTCCATGTCTCCTGATTCATAAGAATCGCCGCGTCCATTCCATACATATCTTCACGTGTTTCCACAAAACGCTTCCACCACAAGGTCTTAATATTGTTCTTAAGCGCAACGCCTAGAGGGCCATAGTCCCACGTACCCGCAAGGCCTCCATAAATTTCGGAACCCTGGAATACGAACCCTCGTCGCTTTGAGAGCGAAACTATCTTTTCCATAAGGTCGGATGATTCCTTTCGTGACATAGATAATCGAAATTTACACGTATTGTAACGTTATTGCAATCACTGAACTACAATTCCCTGCTCTCTTCCTTGGGTCCCATCGGAAATCTGCGTTGTAATCTCTTTTGCGGTCGCTTTCAGGGTAGCATTCGTATACCTATCAACTCCGGTCAATACCGATTCACGCACAATAGCTGGTGTGTCGCCGATTTGACTTATACTTGGAACAAAAGAGATTTGGAATGCCACTTCGCGAGGCGGATTCGAAAATCCGGTAGCGGGCAAAATGTCTCCTATATCCCAAATAACACGCCGAGTTGCTGGGTCATAGGTTAGTGAAGAGCCTGAAGGGCTCACCGTGCCTACCCAGTCGACATAACCCGGCAACACGGCCTCAACGCGTGCTCCTGAGACATTGTTGAGCGTGTTGGCAACAGACCACACAATGGTATAGGTCGTACTCCGTTCTACCTTCGGAGGAATAAATCCTTGATTCGGAAATACTCCGGTATAAAACAAACTCTTACCGACTAGGGTCAGGTCGGATGAGAGGCGAACTTTTTTCGATTCTCCTGAAGAAATTTGCTCCGATGAAGTCACGTCAGACAGTCGTCGGGCGCGAATACTGATGTCGATGCCAATTTCATGCCCTCGCGCGCCGGAGTATAACAGTGAACTCACTGATTGTGGAGAAAATCTAAACGTCACCACGCCTGACTGCCCCGGTTCAATGACGGTAAAGGCGTTCGATGTCGTTTTGTCCCACACGATGACATCATCGAGAGAACGATAAAAACCTCCATTCCCGGGTAAAATCGAAAATCGATTCAGGGAATCGCCCGTAAGTTTTGCTTGGATTTCAAGGTCAATAATCCTGCTTCCTAAATTGTTGGCCCAGGCAATCTCTCCCGTAATTATCTCCCCCGGTCTTGCGGCAAACGTCTGATTAGATGAGCCATTGAGGGTCAACGTTGCGCTTACAAAAGGCCTCTTGATGGTGATAGATTTTGTCGACGACAGGTAGACCGTACCAATCTGCCGAGCATCGCCTTTATCCGGAAGCCCAAGCGTGATGCGGAATAAACGACTCTCATTTTCCTGCCCAGTCAACGTACCTCGAATGGTAATGACGCGCCGGTCGGACGGGTTGAGGTCACCAAGTGCAAAGATGTTGTTTCCATAGGCGGGAAGAGGAGACGCCGCCGAGTACGAGAAACCGAACGGATAATCCACCTTAAGCGCGAGTCCGCTCACGACCGCAGAAGAGTTAGAAACAATTTCAATGGAAAGCTCAATTTCATTACCCGAAACCGCTTCCTCCGTCACGCCCACAATCATACGCACCGGTGACGTTGAGATAATCACATCATAATATTTTTCTTTGAAATAGGTTGCGCTGGAATCTTTCACTCGATACTCGATTGAAACAATCACATGTTGAGTCGTATCGGCTTCGCCAAAGAGCATCGCTTGTTTTGAGCGAAAGGCACTTCCTCCAGTCTCAATTAAATCGATTTTCTCAAGGTCTCTCGGGTGCTTCGTCAATCCGTCTTCGGCAGAGCGGGTGCTGTCAGGATACTCAATGAGCAAATTGACTCCTTCAAGGGCAACATTATTATTGTTCTCGACAGATACTTCGAAAGAAAGTACTTCCCCTGCGCCGATTGAAGAAGGACCGGTGATGACAATATCAACATTATCGGTAGATACACTGTTTACTCCGCCTAAAAAGATAAACGAGCCAAACGCGACTGATACAACAAAAAATCCTATGGCAATGAGAAGTATTTTTTTCACGAGCGCGTGGTTTATCGTTATGAATCTCTGACGTGGCGAAAGAGTGAGGGGGGTCTCTGAAATCTCTTCCTGCCAATCCGAAGGGATGGAAGAAGCGGGCTCGGACGGAACGGTTTCGTTAGAAGAAACGGAAGATGTCGGCACTTCCTCAGGAGCGTCTGAGGAGGCAGTTTCGCGCGAATAAAGAGCGCTTTCGGTCTTTTTTAGTCTGCCGAATATAAAACTCCGCTTCCCTTTGGGCATGGCACGATTATAGCATTTCGATTGAAAGCCGAGAACTTAGAGATGGCTTAAGCGCAGTGATTCGTTGACACTCTTGATGAGGGTTCGTCGCTCTCGTGTCACTTCCGAAATCGCTTCGAGGTTCCAGAATCCGCTCGTCAGAAGCATGTGTGACATCGCTGAATCACCAAGATAGCCGAGATGGTGCAGTGTACAAAGTACGAGCAGGAGTTCGGCTTCCTGAAGCGAGGTCTCAGGAGCGTTGATTAAAAATGAGAAACCCTCTCTCAGTGCATCGAACAGCGCGTGGTGCGACTCCTGACCGCGAACCAAACGGCGTAACAATGAGTGGACTCGGCCAAGTATCACATTCTTCTCGGTACCTACAAGTACAGAGAAGTAGCTTTGTTCGAGCCGGGCATTCGTCACGCGCCATCCGGTACGCCCGCGCACAAGACTCACGGTCGAACGCGAATAAATCTGCAAGCTGTAACGCAGTTTTGATTTGAGCTCGCGCAATCCTTGTGCCGTTGCCCAGATAAGACCGAATTCGCGCGTATACAACAAAAGTTGCCGGTCCGCTTCTCCGCGCGGAATTGATGAAAGAATGAATGCGCTAGTCTCGTATATTCGATGCATAGCTTCATTGTACAAAATGCCCGCGAGTCCGTCATGGACTCGCGGGCATGATTAAGCGGCCTGCTGAATGGGCACTTGATGCGTCGGGGAAGGTTCCGCCTTCTTCTCTCGAAGCCATGATGGCTCCAAGCGCCTCGGCAATTCATTGCCTCGGCGCACGAATATCCGAAAGTTGAGCTTGAGTTGTTTCCTGCTGTTGTGAACGACTTCGAGCTCGGTGTACGCCCGGCACGGCCATAGGTCATGCTCTTTTCCGTCGGCACATCGCATTCCCGGACACGCCTCTCGGGACTCGAACAGACGAGCAATCGCGGCATTCGTATCCGAATCAAGGGGCTCAATAAACCAATCAGTTTTCTGACTTTTTCTCATAAAGTGCTTTCCTTTCTGTGAAGAAGAGTACTACGCAAACGAAAAATGTCAAAAATTGACGAAAAGGGTTCCTTGGGTACTATGACCAAAGAACTGTTCGCTCTGCACAACGCAGGGCTTCGAAAGGAACTATATGATACCGAGATACACCGATAAAAATATTGCCGAACTTTGGCAAGAATCTACGAAGGTGAACGGGTGGCAAGACACTGAGCTTGCGGTACTTAAAGCAAGAGAAGAGGCGGGAGAAATCCCTGCGGGAACTCATGCAACTATCGCGCAAGCACTTGAAGCAAACACATGCAACCTTGCCTGGTGGAAGGAACGTGAAAATATTCTTCATCACGACCTGAACGCCTGGCTCGAAGAACGCATGCGATTCATCCCCCAGGAATTACAACAATATTTCCACCAAGGACTTACCTCTTACGACACGGAAGAATCCGGATTCGTGCGCACGCTCTCCACGTCGGTTGGATACATCAACCAACTTACTCAGACCTTGCTCATCACGCTTAAAGGACAGGCGCGGAAATATTGCTACATACCGATGAACAAGCGCACGCACGGCCAAGAAGCCGAAATCGGCTCATTCGGATGCCGATGCCTTACCTGGCACGAAGAGATTCGTGCGGCAGTCGAAACACTCTTCAGTGTCGCGAATAAAAATCTGCGCTATTCCAAGCTCTCCGGAGCTATCGGCAATTACAGTGGCGTCTCGCCTGTAATCGAGAAAATGGCGCTCAAGCTCCTGTATCTGCAACCGTTCTACGGCGCGACCCAAATCATGCCGCGCGTCCTCTATGCCCCCATCGCCTCGGGGCTTGCAGACCTTGTGTCAGTGCTCAATAAAATCGCCGTAGACTTTCGTCTCGGCGCACGAAGTGGACGAGTGCTCTACCAAGAACCATTCGGCAAAAAGCAAAAGGGTTCGTCGGCGATGCCACACAAAAAGAACACCATACATACCGAGAAGATTGGCGGAATGGCTCGCATGGCACGTGGCTATGCCGTAGCGCTCAGGGAGAATATTGAGACCTGGGAGGAGAGAGACATCGCGCAATCTTCTGTCGAGCGAGTCTTCTGGCCAGACCTCTTCCATGTAACGGCACACGCGCTCACCACGCTCAACAAAGTCATAGACGGCATGGTGGTCTACCCGGACCATATGACACTGGAAATCGTCGAGTTAAAAGGGTGCTACGCGTCGAATGAAGCGAAGGAATTCCTCACCTATCACGGCGCGTCAGTCGGTTTGAGCCGAGAAGATTCGTACCGTATCGTACAGCTCGCGGCGTTTAGTGTTCATGCCCCCAACCTATCGTTTGATACCACACTCGACGACGTATGGGAATCCAGCATTGAACAGGTAATCAGGTTTGCTAAGCTCTCCACACACCCTGACTTGGAGACATCTCCAAGAGAGGTTAGTCAGTGGAACAGCAAACTCACCATGTTGTTTGGCAACAACGATATCCGTATCAAGTGGAGTGATGTGTTCAAACCCGAACGCGCACTTGAACGTGAAGCGTTTCTATTCAAGGAAGTGTTCGGATAATAACCTTCCTAAAACCCCCTCGCCTCCGGCGGAGGGGTTTTTATATCCAAACTATTTGAGCTCGAGGTCTTGTGTAGTCGCCCCACGCTCTATTCCGGAAAGCGACGCGGCTTTCTTTATGTCCACTTCAAATTCATCGAGCAATCCTGAAGCGAATACCGTTTCACTCACAAGTAGTACGGCGGGCTCGCCCGGCTTGAGCCCTTTCTCCTTTCGTAGTTCCTGAACCGTTCGAATAAGTTCACGCACATCACCTTCTTTTTTTAACTCCGGCGTCACGGTCGTATCGAGCAAAACGTCCTCCGGTAACGCTGTATCAACAGTTACCGATTTCACATTCACCTCATCTTCGATAAGCGAGAGAAGCTCATCTGATAGATTTGCCCTTACCGCAAGCTTCGAGAGTGGCTGACGTACTTTAAGGTTCGCTTTCGCACGTTGCTCAAGTGCCAACGAGACGACACTTCTGACTTCTGCCATCTCATCGAGAAGTTTTCGGTGCGTGCCATGATGAACAGGCCAATCTTCAAGATGCACGCTCTCCTTCTCTCCACCAACCCGGCGATACACATGCTCCGCGAAAAATGGCGTAAATGGCGCCAAGAGCTTCGAGAGCTCGAGCAAAACATATTTTGTAGTAGCAAGCGCATGCTGTTTATCGTCTGCATCATCTCCCTTGAACCGGTCGCGAGAACGACGTATATACCATTGTGAAAAATCACCAATGAAATCTCGTAGTGCGCGTGAGGATTCAAGTAAACGATACGCATCGAGATTCTCGGTCACGGTTTCCGTGAGCAATGCCAAGCGTTCGAGAAGCCAGACATCGAGAATGTGCGTGCTTTTCCCGCTCGGAGCTTTCGCATCAGAGGCATAGAGCTCATAGAACGCGAGAATGTTGCTTGCAAGATTGAAAACTTTTTTAACTACCTCATCAACAGTCCGTTCATCGAAATTCTTCGACTCCCCCGGCTGGTTGACGCTATACATCCAAAACCGAAGCGGGTCGGCTCCATATTTTTCTATAGCCATGAATGGGTCGATGACATTCCCTACTGACTTACTCATCTTTTTCCCCTCCGCATCAAGGATGTGTCCGAGACAAATAACATTCTTGTATGCCTGACCTTTACCGAGAAGTGCGCCAATGGCATGTAGTGTATAGAACCATCCTCGTGTCTGGTCAATGGCTTCAGAAATAAAATCGGCGGGGTAACTCACCTCACTATGTTCAAATGGGTAATGGTCTTGCGCGAACGGCATAGCCCCCGAATCAAACCAGACGTCCATAACCTCTTTCACGCGTTCCATCGTTCCGCCACACGCACACAACAATGAAACCTTATCGATATACGGACGGTGAAGGTCAACCTCTCCTCGTTCCGAAAGTGGTAGGGGTGAGAAAGAAACTTCTCTTAATTCTCCTGTGTTGATGTAGTGTTTGCCTGAATCAATTATTTCCTCTTCGGTCTTACCCGCAAGAGCTCCCTCAAGAACCCAAAGCGGGTCACCATGACTAATAAGCACGATGGTTTTCCCCTCATAGCGCTCTTCAAGCTCTTTGACCACACGAACCATCCTAGCCCGTACATCGCCAAGCGTCTCACCGCCTTCCGGCGCCTTTGAAAATCGCTCGAGCTCGCTTGCAAAGAACTCGTGAAATTCTTTCATGGTACGTCCGTTGAAAGTACCGACATTGTATTCCCGCAATCGTTCATCGTAGCAAACCTGCACTCCTGTCTCCTCTGAGATAATCTCGGCCGTCTGTTTGGTTCGATGAAGGTCTGATGAAAAGATGAAGTCCAGGTTCTCTTTTTTGAGAAGAACCGCTGCCTTTTTCACGGCCGTGATACCGTCACGTGTCAGTTCGTACGCTACTTTCTCCGGCCAACTTGAATTGACTCCTTGCTCATTCGTTCCTGCCTGACCGTGACGAAGGAAAAAATACCGGTTCTTGGATTTTTGGGCGCGTTTCCCAAGTTCACTGAGCGAACCGACAACGTCCGTTTTGTTACAGGCCTGACAAACCCACACAGGCAATGGCGTACCCCAATACCGCTCGCGCGAAATGGCCCAATCTTTAATTTCACGAAGCCATTCGCCAAATCTCCCCTCTTTAATATGCGAGGGTTCCCACCGTATACGCTCGTTCTCCTTCACCATAGTGTCGCGGAGGGACGACATCTTGATATACCATGAATCACGTGCGAAATAGATGAGTGGCGTCTTACATCGCCAACAGAACGGATACGAGTGTTGGTACTTCTCCTTTGCAAACAGCAGGTTTCTACCGGCAAGATTTTTAATGACAGCGACCGCCGTCTCTTCATCTTTAACAAACTTCCCCGCAAACTCTCCTGCTTCTTTTTTGAATGTGCCATCATCATTAACCAGATGGAATTTGGGAAGGCCGACTTTTGTGCCAAGCTCGAAGTCATCCTGACCGTACATCACCGCCGTGTGCACAACACCGGTTCCTTCGCTCGTCGTCACAAAATCCGCACCATAGACCTTGTACGCATTCGGTAATTTCTCTTTTTCAGGACCGGAAATATGTTCCTGTAGAAATGGGTAGAGGGGCTGATATGTTTTGCCGACCAGATTCTTCCCCGTAAATGTTTCCTTAAGAGTCGCGCCGTCTTTAAAAATCTTAGTGATTAAAGCTTCCGCAAGGATGTAGTCTGCACCATCGTACGACACGCGCGCATACTGAAGCTTCTCGTTCACGGCAAGACCTACGTTACCCGGTAAGGTCCACGGTGTCGTGGTCCACGCAAGCAAAAACGTCCCGGGCTCATCAACAAGTTCAAACTTCACCGTGACGGACAACTCTTTGACATCCTGATACCCTTGCGCAAGCTCATGACTTGAAAGTGCTGTACCACACCGAGGGCACCACGGCACCACTTTATAATCTTTATAGAGAAGACCTTGCGCATGAATCTTCTCGACAATATTCCACAACGATTCAATGTATGACGCTTTATAGGTGACATACGGAGCCTCAAGGTCAATCCAATAACCCGCCTTCTCGGTAAACTCTTCCCATTCACGAACGTATTTCCACACACTGTCTTTGCATTTCTCGTTGAACGCCTCGATGCCGTACGCCTCAATCTCTTTCTTGGACTTAAGCCCGAGCTCTTTTTCGACTTGAAGTTCCACCGGAAGCCCGTGCGTATCCCATCCACCCTTACGACGCGTGTAATAACCCCTCATCGTTTTATAGCGAGGAATAGCATCTTTGAATGCACGCGCCTCTAGATGATGAATGCCCGGTTTCCCGTTCGCTGTCGGGGGCCCTTCATAAAAGACAAATTCCTTACCGGAACCCCTGTTTTTCTCAAGCGTCTTTTCGAAGATGCGCTCTTTCTTCCAGAAAAGAAGTGTTTCCTGTTCCTGGGCCGCCAATTTGCTTGTGGGTCCTTCGTTCATAAAACCGCGTTAGTGAAGCCAGTGTAGCACTTTTGGACGCATTCGAAAATAAAAACACCGCCCGTAGAAACGGGCGGCGATTACACCATGGTTATGGTTTCCATCGAGCAAGAATGTGCTCAAAAACTTTTGCGACGCGACCTTGATTCAGTTCACCCCGCTTGATTTTATCCCGGAGCGCAAGCTCCAAATCGAGATATCGAACCAGCGGTACTGGCTCGGCACCCCGACCTCTGACCCTGCGCAACATCCGACAAAGCAGACACTCTATTCTGTCGGCGTGCGTGGTAAATGCCCTTCTGACCCTGAATTCGGCCTCCAAATATTCCCTCCCTAACTGAACAGACAGAGAAGTATTCATAAGGTTCCTTGGGTTAAGGTTCTGCTTCTATAACACCACGTCCAGAAAAATATTTCAACTGCTCTTCTTCACATTCTCTCAGGAAGGGTGATACCAAGAATCCAGAGGCCTTCTCCAATCACCTGACGTAGCGCCGTAGTCAGTGCGATTTTATACGGTGAAAACTCATCTTTCGCATCGACAATCTGCTCATTTCCATAAAAATGGTTGAATGCCGAAGCGAGTTCAAGCAGATACGTCACGACATGATGTGGCGCGCGCTCCTCCCCGGCGCGAGAAACAACTTCTGGAAATCGAGCGAGCAACCGTTCAAATAAAGAAATGCTCTCGGGAACTCGTGTCGTAGACGACGTCACTCCTTCCTGCTTCGCTTTATCAAGTACTGAGCGAGCGCGTGTCGCCGTATATTGCAAATACGGCCCGGAATCTCCTTCGAAAGAAACCGATTTCTCTATATCGAAGATGATATCGCTACCCGGCGCCTGCCGAAGAATTGAAAATTTCACGGCACCGACACTCACCGCATCGACAATGGCGTCTTTGAGCTCATCGTCATAGTCGCGGTCGCGTATCTTATCGCGCACCATACCTCCAATCTCAGCAAGAAGCGCTTCAGCCGTAACAACCTCGCCGGTGCGCGACGACATTTTTCCTGACGGGAGACGCAACATCCCGTGCGAGAGATGCTCGGTTTTCTTCCGGAGCTCGGGAAGCACCTGCTCCATTGCCGAAAGAAGCACGCGAAAATAATCATTCACCTCGTTCCCGGTAATGACCATGCTTTTATCATAATGCCACTTGTTATCTTTCATTCCCGCAAGGCCAAGCTCCTTGGCTTCATAGGTTGGAAGTCCGTGCGAATTCACGAATACGCGCGTATGGAGCGACGGGTCATACTTCTCAGCGTGAAAGACAATGGCTCCGTCGCTTTTCTCAAAAACACCTTTAGACAACCACGCCTCAACAAGCGCCTTGCCAATGGGACCCGCCTCACTTTCAAAGAAATAGAAATCAAACGTAGTGCCGAGACGCGCATAAATACGTTCAAAGTATTCAAGCGATATCTTCCTCCCCCAGTCATAGAGTTTATTGACGTCGCCATCGCTTCGGTCGTAGATTTTCCGGTTGAGCTTCTCGATATCTTCTTTGTGCCCGTCATCATACGCTGCGGAACCAAGCTTGTACGCATGGCCGAGATAACGCGCCTTTCCTTCAGGTGGCAGTGCCTCAAGGGGACTATCATCTCGCTGAGGCACACTCTGCATGCCCCAGATAGCTTTCGCGACATGAAGCCCGACATCCCCCTGGTAGCACGCCCTCTTTACCGTCGCACCCTGCGCCTCAAAAAGTCGCGCAACGGATTCACCTATCGCATTCGACATAAGGTGACCTATGTGAAATTCTTTGAATGGATTCGGGTCGGTGTACTCAACCATGACCTTCTGTCCGTGAAGGACCTTATTCCATCCGTATTTTTTGTTCGAGAGAATACGCTGAAGTACGTCAGAAAAATAATTTCTTTTCAGGAAAAAATTGAGAAAACCGGGTCCGGCAACTTCGACCCGTTCAACACCCTCGGGGAGGTTGGGCGCGATTTTTGCCACAAGCTCCTCCGCAAATGATTTCGGATTTTTGCCGACAGCTTTTGCGGCAACCATTGCCACATTCACACTATAATCTCCATGCGCAAGATTGTCTGTAGGAACCACGGTAAACACCACCTCTCCTCCATCGAGCTCCTTTAGCGCATTCGTAACGGTATCGAATAGTACTTCTTTCATGAACGGAGTACTGAATCTATCTTGCGAGCAATGTTCTTAAAATCGCGCTCTTTCTTTCCGCGTGTTGTCTCCGCCGCGCTTCCAAGCCGAATGCCTGAAGGGTCCATCGGCTTTCGCTCATCAAACGGGATTGTGTTCATATTCACAATGATGCCTTCTCGTTCAAGTCGCTCGCTTGCTTCCTTACCGCCAATACCCTTCCCTCCCATCCACGTATCCACAAGCACAAGATGCGAATCAGTACCCCCTGAGACGATGCGCCAACCAAGGTTACCGAGCTCATCGGCAAGCTCTTTCGCGTTAGCGACAACCTGTTTTGTATATTTCTTAAACGCAGGACTTGTAGCTTCCTTAAGGGCGACTGCAACGGCAGCTATCTGGTTTTGATGTGGCCCCCCTTGAAGTCCCGGGAACACCGCCTTATCTATCTTTGTATCGAGCCCTCGTTCATCTTTGCGCGAGAAGATAAGCGCCGCACGTGGACCTCGGAGTGTTTTATGCACCGTGGTCGTTACCACATCCGCATACGCAAACGGCGATGGGTACACCCCGCCGGCGACAAGACCGGCAACATGCGACATGTCCACCATCAGAATCGCTCCGCATGCATCGGCGACACTCCTAAACTTTTTGAAATCGACAACTCGTGGATAGGCCGTGAAGCCTGCGACAATGATGTCGGGTTTTTCATTGGACGCGAGTTGCGCAAGCATGTCGTAATCGAGTGTCTCGGTCTCCTGACTTACACCGTACGGTACTTGCATCCAGAACTTTCCGGTCGCTGAGACTTTCTGTCCGTGTGTCAGATGCCCGCCGTGGGAGAGTGACATACCCATAATTTTTCCACCCTGTGGCACCAGTGCCGCATAAACCGCGAGATTTGCGGGAGAACCTGAGAGAGGTTGTACATTCACACTCCATTTTTCGGAATCAAGATTAAAGAGCTCGAGAGCACGCTCTTGCGCAAGTCGCTCGACACGGTCAATAATTTCATTTCCGCCATAGTAGCGCTTACCCGGATACCCTTCGGAATACTTGTTCGTCAACTCCGACCCCAGCGCTTCGAGCACGTCCGATGAGACATAATTCTCGGAAGCGATAAGGTTGATGACCTTTTTCTGCCTGGCCTTTTCGGCCTCAATGAGTTTTTTGATTTGTGTGTCTTTCATAGGTAAAAGTGAAGAGTAAATAGGATTCTGCCGGTTTTGAAAGACTTAAATCATAGAAATATTCCTTTCAAGTCATTGTATCAAGCAAAGCCAAAAAGAAAAGCCGCGACATGTCCCGTAGGAGATGCGCGGCGTTTTGGTGACAGCTCGTAGCTGTTCAATTGGTTCATCTGAACCTTTTTGCTGGCGAACCGGTTAAGGACGCCGTGTGAGGAACTGTCTCTGAAGGGAGACTCTCGTACTCTACCCCTAGGCAACTTCCGTGTCAAGGAGGGTGTGCAAAACTTGAAAACCAGTCGGACGGGGTATAATACGAGAACTATGAAGCCACTTGCCGAGCGAACGCCTGACAACCAATACCAACGCCTTTTGCGTGACATCCTTGAGCGCGGTGAACGAACGATAAGCCAGCAAGGTACGGACGCGCTGACGCTCATCGCCCCAAACCCGATGCATTTCAAAATCGCAAACGGCTTCCCTATCATCAACGAACGTAACATGGCGCCAAAAGAAAGTGAGCGACTGCCGGTTACAGTCTGGCGCCAAGCCATCGCGGAAATTCTCGGCTTCATCAACGGCGCACGAACACAAAAAGAATTGTCCGAATTCGGCTGTTCGTGGTGGGAGCCGTGGGTAACAGAAGACAAATGCAAAAAGCGCGGACTCGAAACCGGTGATATCGGCCCGGGCTCATACGGTGCCGCCTTCCACGATTTCCCGACAAGCGAAGGGCCAACCTTCAACCAATGGAAACACATCGTAGAACAGCTCAAGGAAGAACCTCAGCTTCGCACACATTTCGTAACACCATGGATACCACAGTACACTGGACGTGGAAAAGGCAAGACGCAAAAAGTAACGGTCTGCCCTTGCCACGGCTGGGTACACCTACGTGTCATCAACGGCAAACTCACCCTCCACATGTTTCAACGCTCCGGCGATGTTCCCATCGGCGTTCCCTCGAACATGGTGCAGTATTCAGCACTTCTTCTTGCCATCGCACAGGTGACAGGACTCGAACCGTACGAATATGTCCACAGCTTCTCCGACGCCCATATCTATGTCGACCAAATCCCCGCCGTCGAAACCATGCTTGCCCGCGAGCCGAAGAAACTTGCGACCATGACTATCGACCCGAATATCAAAGACCTCTTCGCTTTCCGAAAAGAGCATTTCTCGCTTTCCGACTACGACCCGCACCCGGGCATTAAAAATATCCCTGTCGCCATCTAACATGCTTTCGCTCATCGCCGCCGTCGCCGATAATGACGTCATCGGGAGAGATAATAAGCTCCCCTGGCGACTCTCAACTGACCTCAAACGCTTCAAGGAGCTCACCTTGGGACACACGGTCATTATGGGGAGAAAGACGTATGAATCTATTCTCGAAGCACTCGGTAAACCGCTTCCCGACCGAAAGAACGTCATCATTACTCGCAACAAGGAGTATCGTGCTCCGGGATGTGATGTCATAAATTGGGATATCGCACTCGACCGATTCGAAAAATCTCCGGAAGAGGTCTTTGTCATTGGGGGCGGTGAAATGTATAAAACCGCACTCTCCTTCGCCGAGAAAATATATCTCACCCGAGTCCACACAAACCCCGAAGGCGACGTACTCTTTCCAAAACTCAACCCTCTCGAATGGAGAACACTATCCTCAGAACGATTCAGAGAGGACGAGCGAAACGAATATCCGACAACTTTCACCGTCTATGAACGAGTCAACTAATAACGACAATCGATTCATCAACATGAAAAGTATACGGCGGGCCGACCAGCGAGCCGTGATGGAAGAGATAAAACGGCAAGGACATTGCCCGTTCTGCCGAGAAAATCTCGACAAATACCATAAGAACCCGATTCTCAAAGAGGGAGAGTTCTGGCTCCTAACCGATAACCAGTGGCCCTACGAGCACACTAAGCACCAACTTCTCGCTATCTACAAGACTCACATCGAACACCTAAAAGAGATTGACCCGAAAGCGGGCGCCGAGCTCTTCCTGATGTTTGCCGAAGAAGCAAAGAAAAGAAATATCCCGGGTGGTGGCATCGCCATGCGCTTTGGTTCATCCGAACACGGAAACTACGGCTCAAGCGTCCTTCATATTCACGCGCACCTCGTCGAGCCCGACCTGGAAGGCATGAGCCCTAACGATTCGTGGCGATTCAAATTCGGCCAGCCAAAGAACTACGAAAGCTCGCGTGAGAAATAATTGACGCTGGGCACATAAAACGCTAGGGTAGTCCTGAACTGAACCTTAAACACTCAACGAGAAAGTGAGGCTAGTATGACCTTGACCATCCCCGGAATTACCAATCCTGGTACTCTTGCCTGTATTGCACGGGCACGAAAGTTCAACCAGTACCTTGGTATGGTTGAAAACGCACTGACAGGCAAATGCCCATTCTGCAACATCGACCGGAATTACAACAAGGTCGTGTACGAGGATGATTCCTTCTACGCATGGCATTGTAACCCGCCCGAAAAACACACGAGATTTCATCTCCTAATCGCCCCTAAACGGCACCTGACCGACAGCACTGAGCTGACGGACCAAGAAACACTGCTCATGATGAAGCACATACCCCGCCGTCTGATGCACCAGTTTGGCTTCAAGAGTCGTGGCATCCTGATACGAGACGGAGACGCCACGCTTTCAGCGGGAACCATCGAACATCTGCATCTGCACATCATGGTCCCCGACGGCACCGGCCGTGTCGAGTCGCCTTTTTACAAAGGCGAGGAAGCGGAACTCGAAGGATACCTACGCGCAACGGTGTTTGAAAAAATTCGCACCAGCACCGCTCTCATGGACCTCACCCCTGAAGAGTCAGAGCTCGTAAAGGGCCGACTTTAATTCAATACGCAACGGGGCAGCTACGCTGCCCCGTTTTCTATTTCTCCGGTTCGACGTGAATAATTTCCACGCCCTTCGAGCGCAACACGCGCTCCTGGTCGAGCAGACTATATCCGTCTTGATAATAAAGCTTCTTAATACCTGCGAACGCGATTTGCTTCGCGCACGGCGGACACGGAAACGCATTAGTATACATAGAGCATTCCGCGAGCGATTCACCCCTTCCCGCGGCCTCCGCGATGAGTCGCGCCTCGGCATGTATGCTCGTCGACAACTCAACACCAACACCTTTATGCAAGGTGTTCCTCGGGTCACCGTCAGCGTACGGTGAATGTTCTGACGGCATATGCTCGTTGTGTGTCATCGCTATAATCTTTCCTTCTTTTATAAGGGCTGCGCCATTGTGCCTCCACCAATCAGAACTTCTCTCTCCTTCAGTGCGAAGTCTTTGCATAACCTCTCGGTCAAAACGTTCCCGAGAAATCGTCTGGTCCGCTTCAACAGGCTTCCCCTCCATCACCTTATGCTTATCCCAACGCAAAAAAATAGTATCGAACTCGACGGTTCTGCCCTTAAACTCCGTCTCAGCAAGAGTCCGGCACACATCCTCATCAGGCATAATAAAAATCTCAGCGCGAAGACCGGTGATATCTTTTTTCTCTACCACTTCTACATTCGCAACAATGCGCCATGAATCAATCGCTTTTTTTACGAGGTCGGGAGAAAGCTGTCGTATCTCTTTGGCCAAATAATCAAATTCGTTGATAAGAGATTGGCCAAACACATACACCACATCGGCATCACGGTGTCGTTCTAAAAACTTCCGATACCCCTCATGGAGCACCGGGATATAAGCGATGACTGCTTTTTTCATGATTACTTCCCTTTTACCTCATCAAGCACCTCTTCAATGGTCTTCATCAGACGCGGTGTAAGTGCTTTTCCTAAATGCTTCGCCGTCCCTATCTGTAAGAGACGAATTTTTGCGCTCGTGGTCGTGGTAGCTTGTCGCGGAAGAATCGTGACCTTACCGCAAAATTTCGAGAGCTCGGCAATATCCTTTCGCGTGTAGGTCCCCGGCGTTGCGATAAGCACATCGGGTCGCACAAGCTTGGTTAGCTCCCATTTTTTTGCTTCAACCGGCTTGAGTACCACAAGGTCAACCGGTCGTAGGTGGGTGAGGATTTCAAGACGTTCGTCCTCTGGTACGACCGGACGCGATGGCCCCTTCCTCTGCCTTACTTTCGCATCACTATCAACGCCCACAACGAGCACATCGCCTCGTCGCTTTGCTTCTTCAAGATAGCGCGCGTGGCCGATATGCACCATGTCGTAGGTACCCTGGGTTAGGACAATTTTCAACCCGAGCCCTCGCAAATGAGAGATTGTCTTCACCAGACGCTTGTAATCCGGAACAAAACGACTTTCAAAATTCGACGCGTGACCAAAAATGCCCTGGTGGGAAACTTTGAATTTCTTCGGCATAGATGCCTCAAGCATAACAGACGACCGCGCGAGTTGCCAAATCAAACCAATATGTCACCATAAGAATCATGAAAGCGAAACTCTACGTTGGTTGTTCCCTGACGCACGCCCCAAAAGCGTTTAGAGAGGATGTAGCAGTATTCAAAAATAGTCTCAAAACCACCTATGACGTTCTTGAATTTGTGGGCCTGGAAGCGGGCACACCAGCGGATGTCTATCGCCACGATACGGAGTGTGTTCGTTCATGTGACCTTTTCATTGCCCTATGCGACTTCCCCTCTATCGGACTCGGATACGAGCTTGGTCTTGCAACAGAGCTCGGAAAACCGGTTATCGCAGCGGCACATAGAGACGCAAAAGTCACACGACTCGTGCTTGGAATACAAAATCCGAACTATACATTCCTCCGTTATAACTCATTTGAGGAAATTGCTGTAGAAATAAAAAGGCGACAGCCCTAAGGCTGTCGCAGTGTGTTTCTGACCACGAGCGCGGCGTACCCTGAATCACAGTAGAAATGGCGTTGGCAACGTCGGGAGAGCGCCCCTCGAAACAGATTGATACCGTGGGGCACAAAGATGAACATTGGCTTCTTCATCTCTCTCTGAGCGACTTTCCCAAACTCACTGAACCCGATAATCGGAAAAAACTCGAGAGTAACGATGACATCGGCGTACGCAATAAAGTCCTGAATTCCGGAACGATACGGGTCGAACGGCAGATTAGGTGTCGCGTAATCGAGCACGCACAACCCTTGGTCCCTGAACGCCCGAGTGAGCTCAGACGCGACGTCATTTGTTCGTTTCATGTGCTCGCCATAAGCGGTTCCACCCATCACGTCGTAGTCCATTTGATAGCAACAATCCACATAGATAGTCATAATAAAAAGTCCTTTCTGCTCGCTACCCTATCACACAAAAGAAAAAACCGCGAGGATACTCGCGGTTTTTTTCTGTGAGACTTATTTTATATCTATACCGAGTGAACGAGCGGAACCTTCGATAATTTTCATGGCCCCTTCTATGTCGTTTGCATTCAGGTCCTTAAGTTTCTTCTCGGCGATTTCCCGAACTTGGGCCTTCGTCACCGTTCCTGCCTTAGTGAGCACGCTCTTACCTGAACCCTTTTCGATGCCAGCCGCTTTCTTGAGCAAGTGCGCCGCCGGAGGTGTCTTAAAGATGAGCTCAAACGTTTTATCTTCATAGACACGGATTTCTGTCGGGACGAGGTCTCCGCGCATCTCCTTCGTACCTTCATTAAAACGGGTTACGAATTCACCGATGTTCACTTTCGCCTGACCAAGGGCAGGGCCGATAGGTGGTGCAGGATTTGCCTTCCCGCCCTCGATAGTCAATTTTAGTTTACGAACAATTTTCTTTGCCATAGTGGTACTTCGTTATATCTTTTTTACCTGCAAATAGTCAAGCTCGACTGGAGTCTCGCGACCGAACATCGATACAAGCACTTTAACCTTTCCGCGCTGCTCGTCGATTTCGCCAACCTTGCCTTCAAAATCCTTAAACGGTCCGTCAGCGATAATGACAGCGTCCGCGACCGCAAGGTCAATAGTGTGTTTGACGGTATCGGAATTCATGCGTCCAAACAACTCATCTATCTCCTTCTGATTGAGCGGAACCGGATAGATACCTGAACCAACGAACCCGGTAACGCGAGGGGTGTTACGTACGACATACCACGAATCATCCGTTACAATCATTTCGACAAGAATATATCCCGGATATATCTTTTCATGGTCCTCGACACGCTTATTACCCTTCACTTTGATTTTCTTTTCCGTAGGAACTACTACGTTAAAGATTTTATCCTCCATGCCAAGCGACTCGATGCGCTGTTTAAGATTTCGGGCAACCGCATTCTCATACCCTGCATAGGTATGAATGGCGTACCAATTTCTCTGCTGTTCTATCTTCTGTTTAGACATGACAATAATTAAAGCGCCTGCTCAATACCGAACGTGAAGAGGAAATCGAACGCGCCCAAAAAAATCGCGAAGGCCAGTGTAATACCTATCACAATAGAGGTGAAAGCAATCGCCTGGCGACGTGTCGGCCAATTGACGTGCCTCATCTCCCCCTTCGTTTCTCGTATGTAATCTCCGATTTTAGACATAATATTTTCCTTAAAAAAACCGCCCCTTGAGGGCAAGATTTCGTGGGGCCATTGTATGCCTAAGAAAACTGTTTGTCAAGAAGCGAAAGGCCGACGGGTAGCCCCGTCGGCCTTTATTTTCGCTTGTCTAAGAGGGTTACTTTATCTCGTAGGTAATATAGACGTTTGAGATAAACTGATTCTCTCCAACAGGCAATTCCGCCGCCCGAGGAGCTGACTCAAGCCCATCTCCTCCCATGCCCATCGCCAAGTCCTTAGCGTAGTACATCGGATAATCACCTCCTCCTTCAGAATACGAGATAATGCGTCCGAGTGAGACACCAAGGTCGCGCGCAAGTTCTTTCGCCTTTTCCTGCGCATCCGTAATAGCCAACTGACGAGCTTCTCGCTTTACACCCTCCTCGTCATCCACCATAAACGCAAGCCCGCTGATATTCGTTGCACCCATCTCTCCGATGCCGGAAACAAGCGTTCCGGCGTCAGACAACTTTCGTACTTTGACGGAAACTGTCTGCGTCACCGTGTACCCAGCAAGGGTGCGCTCCCCCGTAGGACACGGGTAGGTAAAGCATTGTACTTGCGGATATTCATACCGAGGATAAACGCTGTACGAGAGTGTTTTGATGTCCTTATCGGCTACCCCGTTCTTCTTGAGTAGTGCAAGAATGTCTTTTACTCGAAAATCAACGCGGTCCTGTGACTCGCGGACAATGAGCGACTCATCCTCGACGCTAAACGTGAACGTGGCAATGTCTGGGGCTTGAAACGCCTCGCCTTCGCCGTTGACGCTGATAGTATTCATCGCCGGCACATCTTTGCCGACATATGAAATGCTTTTAATGGTCTTCACCGACTGGAACAAAAGGAAAATGGAAAGCATGAGCGCTGCAAGCGCAATCGCTTTTCCGGTATTTCCTCCTGCAAATGTGTTGTTTTCCATACGCTATATGTTTGCTACTAATAAACTCGAGAATTCCTTTGTGCTTGCCGATGTGCGGCATCAAGCAGGTTTTCGAAGAGAGATAAAACGGTCATTGGACCAACGCCACCCGGCACTGGAGAAATCGCGTTTACAATTCCCTTCACCGCTTCGAAATCAACATCGCCGACGAGCTTCGAGAGACCGACCTCCTCTTCAAGCGGTTTCCCGTCTGCAAGATTGATACCAACATCAAGCACAATCTGCCCCGAACTCACATGTTCCTTTCCGATAAGACGAGCCATTCCGATAGCTATTACAAGGATATCCGCACGCCGAGTCACTTCCTGAAGATTCCGCGTATGGCTATGGGCAATGGTCACCGTCGCATTCCGATTCAAAAACGAGAGTGCCGTTGGCTTTCCCACAAGTGTCGAACGCCCGACGACAACGACCTGTTTCCCTTCAATGGGCATTCGATAATAATCGAGTAAGGCGAGAATGCCACGCGCGGTTGCAGAAACAAATCCTTCTGATTTATTTTCAAGTAAAAGTTTGAGGTTTACTGCGGTCAGACCGTCGACATCCTTTTCCGGACTAATAGCGTCGACAAGAGCACGAGTATTCATCTTGTTCGGTACGGGCAACTGCACAATGATGCCATTCACCGATGGGTCGGCGTTCAGTGCCTCAATCTCTTCGAGCACTTCGGCGCCGGACACTTCTTCCGAAAACGAAGCGAGGTGCGTATTGATTCCGACCGACTCCGCAAATTTCTGTTTCGCAGCAACATACGTGTCCGACCTATCGAGATTCCCAATTTGCACAATGGCAAGTGTCGGCGTAAAGCCAAGTGCACGCACCCGCCTCCTTACCTCGACGGACATACTCTCTTTCACCAGCTTCCCATCAAGAATTATCATGCGAGCATTGTACCACGCACGCAATACGAAAAAAGATTGTTCGTATCGCCTAATTTTTCTACAGTAGACTTCTTTTCAGAATCTATCACGTAACAAACGATACGGGCCTAGCGTTCGGGAACCGCGATGGTCGAGCCTTCAACCGCTCCCGCTATAATTTCTATCTCACCACTGGTGCCTCGAATTCCGGTCTCTACTGGCACTTCAAGTAATGTATCGTCAGGCATACGGAGAAGTATGAATCGGTTACCACTTGAACCTCCAAGCGCCCGATACGGTATTGAGAGAACTCCCGCATGTTCAGCCACCGTAATAGAGAGGTTCGCCGTCATACCTGAGCGTACCCGTGAATCGGCACTCTCCATTGCAAGTCTAATTTTGTAGGTAGGCACACCATCAATAACCGTTTCAGCCGGGTCGATATACGAAACAGAGCCAGTAATCTCTTCTTCCGGAAACGCGTCAAATGTTATAAGTGCGGTATTGCCGATTGCCATCGCCCCAATATCAACCTCAGGAACAAACGCTTCTATTTCAAGAGCACTTTCTGATATAACCGATGCAATTGTTTTATTCATTGCCACGACTTCACCAACTTTGGCATCCTGCAGGGCCACGAGCCCGTCGATAGGAGAACGAAGTACGGAATTCGAAAGGGTGTGTTGAATTGCCGCAACACTAGCGACTCCTGCTTCAACGTTAGCTTCCTGGGCAGTGATTTTCTCGGGAATAGTCCCGGCAAAAGCGAGAGCGAGATTTTTTTCAGCAAGGTCAAGACTTGCGAGGGCTGAGGAAAGCGACTCTTCTCCCGTCGAAACGCTCGACAGAGCCGTGTTCACCGCAGAACGAGCGGTCGCTATGTTGCTACGATACGTTGCGATGGTTGTCTCCGAAAGTGATTGAGTTGTTGAGAGTCCATTCACTACAAGAGAGAGTGAATCGAGAAGTTCTTTCACAAGCTCAAGATTCGAACGTGAATCTTGTGCCGACATAATGAGGTCACTCGAGACTGTTATTGCGTGGATTGAAGAACTCCACGACACAAGAACGCTCTCCACACCAAAACGGAGATTTTCGATTTTTACCTTGAGCTGGTTATCGGTCGTCGATATATTGAGTTGAGGCGATGTGCGCGGATTCGAAAAGAACTGGTCGGCATAATTGCGCACCGAATTGTCGGCGTCGGTATAGGCATCTTTCAGTGTATCGACAAGCGACTGCCTCTCCTGCCCGTAGCTCATATCGGCGGCGTCGAGCTTTGATTGCAAAATAGCGATGTCCTCAGGACGTGTTCCACTCTTAAGCTCAGCGAGCGTGGCGCGGTCAGCATCAAGCGTTGCCTGCGCTTTTCGAAGCGCAATCACATCAGCCGTCGTATCGAGTCGCACAAGTGATTGCCCTGCGACCACGATGTCTCCAACTTCAGCAAGCACAGACGCGACACGTCCCCCAGTTTCAAACGACAGCGAGACGCTCTGTACCGGCTTTACCTTTCCGGAAACGCTTACCTCTTCCCGGACATCAGAACGAACTACTTGAACATATTCACGAGTGTCTCCATTCCCACGAGAAATCATAATGACAATGGCAACCGCAACGATAATGGCCGGAATGTAGAACCATTTGTTTTTGATGATTTTCTTCATTGGGGAAACAAGTGTTATCGAGCAGTTAAAAATTGCTGGTACAAGAGTTGTGACAATGCTCCGACCGATGAAAGGAATATGACGAAGTAAATCGGAAGCCCGATAAACGGAATCAGCGAAATCACGTTGATGGCAATCACACCGAGCACGGCCGCTTTCCATGACACAATCGGCTGGAGTTCACGTTTAAGGGAGTAGAAGCTAAAAAGAGATGCCGCGGCAACACCTACATACGCCTGAGAAACAAGTATAAGCGTAATCCAAAACAGCATAGTGACGGCTGAGAGCATACTGCCGAAAATAGTAATTGCCAAAAGAATACTCACAAACGGAACCGTCACCAGTACAATGAAACCGACAAGAATCGATTTCCAGAATGAGTGGGCGGTAGCGTGAGCGAATTTGACTGAGATGCGACGAAACACGAGCACAAAGAAAAGGGTTGTGGCAATGAGCACTAACAGCTTCGCGACAAACAAAACCCCGAAGAGGCCGGCAAAGAACCCTTTAATATCCGGGGCTGAGAGAACGGGAGTAAGGTATGTGTATTTTATGTCCCCTGTAATAACAGCGCTCGGGGCAATTTCAGCTTCCGAAGCCGCACGATACGTTAAGGTTCCCCCAATGACCGCGTGCTCACCGATTCGAACACTCTTGGCAGAATAGATGGAGACGTTACCTGCAATAGTGCCGTCAATGAATATATCGCCACCGGCAAAATAAACGACACCTTCAACGTTTCCCAAGAGAGAGACTGAACCGCCGGCAATAATGACATCGCCTGCAACCATGGAACTGGGAAGCATCGATATCGCACCTCCGGCAAAAACCACGTCTCCCGCAATGTTTCGGGCAAGGGTTATCTTGCCTCCAGCGGCGCGTACATCGTCCCCTATGTCTCCGAGAAGTTCGACTGAACCGCCGGCAACAAGTGCGTCGCCAGAGACAGTACCGGAAACCGTCACGCTTCCTCCTGCCACCGTAACGTCGGCTTCAAGAGGACTTGAGAGCACAACGGTTCCACCGGCAACATATACATTCTCAAGGATGGGAGATGTTTCTTGAAGGGTGTATGTCTCCCCAACCCCAAGCAAAGCCGCACCCGCTGGAAGAACAGGCACAAGCAAAAGGAGAAAAACGCTTGCAAGCGAGAGGATTTTTTTCATGGACCGAGTATACCAGAAAGAGCGCTTCTCGTTAAGCCATTTCTCCGTTCTCTTTCAATGACGCGAAGCGCTTGAGTAAACAAGAAAACATAAAGAGAAGTGTGCTTGTCGTTGCCGAGAATATGCAGTAGACGCAAAACGCATCAATCACAAACGCTTGAAGGTAGACGAGGTAGAGCGTAAAGAGAAAACCGATTCCCGTAATCAAAAACATGATTTTCGGGACGATACGTGATTGAGTTTGTATGTAGAGAAGCGTCAGCACGAACACCGAGAGATAGAAGAGCGAACCGAGCAATGCAATCGGCACTCCGCCGAGTGAGGCATACTGGCTGAGGGTTACAATATCGCATCCGGAAAACAACACGCAAGTCGGCGCCTCTCCCGAGAAATATTTCGCCGTCAGAAATACCGCATCAGCAAATCCAAGAATGCTGATACATGCGCTCGACCATAACATCCAGTTAGGTAGTCGTAGAGACTGAAGCATCGATAAGTCGCTTAAACCCTTCTAAGCTGGGAGGATTTTGAATCTTCTCACCGTTAAGGAAGAAGGTTGGCGTTGCATTGACGTTAGCGCGAAGGCCTCCTCGAAAGTCTTCGTCGACAGCATCACGAACCGCGTCACTTTCAACATCAGTACGGTACTGCTCCATAACAAGACCAATTTCTTCAGCGTAGCTCTCAAAAAGCTCACTGGCATTTTTCTTCCCTGCCCACTGACTTTGATTTTCAAAGATGATGTGGTGCATTTCCCAGAACTTTCCCTGCTTCCCGGCAGCCTCGGACGCATAGGCCGCAGACTTCGCCTGCTGGTGCTGAGTTAAAGGAAAGTGGCGATACGCGAAAAGAAGCGAGTCACCGTACGCAGAAATAACCTCTTCGATAAGAGGATAGTATGCGGCACATGCCGGGCACTCAAAATCGCTGTATTCAATAAGGATTGCCTGCGCATCGTTTGAGCCACGCATCCAATCAAGTTCGGTAACCGAATCAAGGTCTGCGTCCGTATCAGTTGAAGAAGGGCTCTCCGGCGAAGCGAGTTTCACCGCGCCGACGACGATAACCGTGAGCAGGAGTACAGCCCCTCCCCACATCACAAGACTTTTAGTGGTCAATTTACTTGGTTCCATAGGGTATAGATAAAAGAATAATAACGGCAGGCATTATAGCACGCTTAGTCGAGAAATCGAGCCTATGCTCCCACCAGAATCTCGACTACCGTCGCAGGTGACTGTATCCCCTCCGCCCGAGGCGGAGTCGCATTGCTCCCACCAGGAATCGAACCTGGATCTTCTCCTTCGGAGGGAGATGTCCTATCCATTGAACGACAGGAGCGTAGGGACACTATACGGTATGTCATAAACAGGTGCTAGAGTACGACACTAACCGCCGTCACGAGAACAAGAATACCTACGAAATGCAGGACGAAGAGAATGGGGAAAAGATAGGTATGTTTGACGCGAGAAATCGTGAGAAAGACTAAGCCAAGCTCATCGGGAAGTGGAGAGGCGATAATCGACGCGCCAATAAAAACAATCATCCATTTCAGAAAACCGAAATGAAACAGTGAGAGAATACGTCTGCGCAGAGCGGGCTTGAGCAAACCTTCTACGTCACGCTCAATATCGTACCGGAAAAAACGAAAGAGAACGTAATCAAGTGCCGCGGCACCAAGCGCTCCAAGTAATGCAACAATCCACGACGGGAGTGCATTCGAAGCGGCCGCAAGTGCCACGGAAGCAGGGGCAATCGTCAGCACCGATGTAAAAAACATCCCTCCGAAAAAACTGGTGAGTATAGCGAGACCGCTTGTCGCCGCCAAGAATGTATCAATGGCCCCGAGTTTGACGAGTAGAATCGCAACAACGATACCTCCAATGAGTATCAGGAAATCCCGTATGAGGTGTTGTAGGTAGCGAAGGTTATCCATTACCTGAATTGTAACATGTGCCTCTGAGCGCGTTCTTGCACGAGTGAAAAGTTTCTGTTACGTTCAGAGAAGAACATCCGCAACCCCACCATGAAAGGAGGCGGTATGAATAAAAACCGAGCAAAACGTCGGCGAGAAGAAATCATTACCCGCCGTACCCGTCGTGAAAAACAAATGCAAAACCCGAGCGGTGAAAGTTCCTATGCACGAAAGCATAAACACGCACCAGCGTGGAAAAGCCAAACGGCTATCCCTTGGTAACGCGTAAAGCGCGAGCTCTGCTCGCGCTTTTCTGTGCCAAAAATGAAATATGAAGAAAAATTCTACGATTGGAAGGAAGCCACCATATACAAACAACTCGCAGCGATAAGAACTCCGAAAAAGAGAACAGTGATGATAAGCGGGGCGAAGTCTTTCTTAGGATTCATAGTTATTTCATTATAATACACCCGAAACCACAATATACGCGCTAGCCACAGCAAAAAACGTCAGAAAGAATAGTATGGTCAAGAAAAGCGGTGACGGCCTTTCAGGATGGTCAAGAAAACGTTTTGCCATTGCTCTCAGTATACACCGTCAATTACTGCCGAGTGTGTGAATAAAAATGGATGCAATATGTCAAAAGCGACTCTCGAAATCTCTACACCTCTTTGTGTTGCCGTGTCTTGAGCGACCCATGGATATCAATCAAAGCCAAACAAACACTCATGGCAAGTGGTCCGAGGAGAAATCCAAGCGGTCCGAAGAAGGCGAGACCGCCTAAAACGGCGATAAATACCGCAAGAGGATGTAATCGCATGCCATGGCCCACGAGTTTGGGTCCAAGAAAATTATCAACGAGACCAACGGCGACCAATCCCCACACTAACAGACCAAATCCGCTAAAGGTGTTACCGGTAAGAAACAAGAAGATAATCGCGGGGATAATAATCAGTGCCGTTCCAATGCCAGGGAGAAAAGCGGCCACAACGGCGACTCCTCCCCACAGCACAGCGTTCGGCACACCAAAAATCGCGAACCCAATTCCGGTCAAAACGCCTTGAATGAGACCTATCGCAAGGTTTCCTTTTATGGCCGCCGACACTCCCAACTTCAACCGCAACACAATGAGCTCATCGTCACGGTCGTCAAGCGGACTTAAAGCGACAAGATACTTTCTTAGGGTATGACCATCTTTGAGAAAAAAGTAAAAAGCGGTCAGAAACACGAAAGCGTTCAGCATTAGTTTAGCCAAACTTGAAAACACTGCGCCGAAGTTTTGAATCAATACTTCAAGACCTTGCCTGACATACTGACCGAGATTCAGTTCAAATTCGGGAGGAATCGGCAACGCGGTCCGGATTTGATTTATCATATTCTCAATGACTTCAACAAAACCATCCCCACCCTCACTGACAAGAGATTGGTAGAGATGACTCGATTCCTTGAAAATCTGAGTCCCTAAAAGGGCTATCGGCACCATAATCAAAATGACGGCAAGTAAGGTCGTAGCGAGCGCCGCGACACTTTCCCGCTTTCTTAAGAGACTTAAGAATTTTTGATAAATCGGTTGGAAAAGAAACGCAAAGACGGCCGCCAAAATAAGCGGGCCTAAAAATGACTTGGCTATGAAATAGACCACGAGACACGACGCACCGATCGGTGCGTCGTGTCTCGTGGTCTATT
>CAYGFK010000008.1:0-35121 GCA_964349135.1 uncultured Candidatus Saccharibacteria bacterium
CGATTAGCTCAGTTGGTAGAGCAGCGCTTTTACACAGCGAAGGTCGGGGGTTCAAGTCCCTCATCGCCCACTAAAAGAAATGAGTCCAGTCTGAAAGACTGGGCGATTTTCTTTTGTGAAGGCAATAGGGACTTGAAAAACGGAGGCAGTATACAAGAAGCGAGGGACGAGCTTGCTTGTCGCCGAGTTGGGGTCGCGAAATTTTCTGAAAGAAAATATTTGTGACCAAGTCCCTCATCGCCCACTAAAAGAAAGGCCGGCTTCATGCCGGTTTTTTCTTATGGCGCGAGCGGACTTGAAAAAATCCCTATTCTTGACTTCTCAATAAGAAAGAGCATTCTGTGCACAGAAAGGAAACCTTGTTATGAACAGAACGACCTCATACCGGCTCGCAGAAATCATATGCGGGAAGCGACAAGAGTTTGACGACGACACGACGGTTTCGCTCTACCATGAAGTCATGGCCAAGATACTGGTGACACGAGTTCGGGCATGTACCCCAATCAGAGGTGATGTAAATGCTACATGCGAAACCATTGAGCAACTTGACCAGAATTACCCCGTCGTCCATGGGTGGATTTCTTACCTTGAATCGCACTGCGACACCAAACGACTGATGCATTACGTCTCCCTCGCTACGGCGGGGTGAGTACGAAAAAAACCGTTCGCCACCGAACGGTTTTTCATTTCATTCGCCCCCGGCAGGACGCTTCGCTATCGAACCTCTTTGGAAACCCTTCGGTTTTCCAACGTCCTTCGACAAGCTCAGGACTGCCTTCCGCCACGGGGAAACTCCCGTTTCCCCGACCCCCTTCCCACGGTTCGATTCCACACAAAAGACTAAAATGAAAACCTGACGAGATAAACTCGCCAGGTTTTCATTTCATTCGCCCCCGGCAGGAATCTTTCCTTACAGGAACAGTCCCCTGTTTGGGTTTTTGTTTCGCTTCGCTCAAAAAAACACTCAAACAGGCTTCGATTTCTGCACGGAAGCACCCCCGTGCTTCCTCGGGGGCTAAAACTTCGCTTTGCTCACTTTTCGCCCCCGGCAGGAATCGAACCTACATAACCGGCTTAGAAGTCCGGTGTTCTATCCATTGAACTACGGGGGCACTCAGTACCTCAGTACTGTAGTATAAATACCCTCCTTCTACAACGAAGGGTCGGGTGGTACTTCGATACCTTCACCGTCTACGCTTCCTCTCATGTTGTAATACTCAATAACGCGCGACAATGCATCTTTAGAATAGGTCTCGTACTCTGTGGTCTCGTCAGAAAAAGAATCTGAAATAAGTGCGTCACTGTAATAGTAGATAAAAGAAAAAGCAACGATGAGAGCGGTACATGCCAATGTCGTAATGAGTATAATAATCCAATCGAGTGACGGATTATGCCCGAGCACGTAGCTTCCCTTTATACGAAACAGTCTGCGTGGAAGCGAACTGAGAGAACCTAGGGATAATTTCATGATGATTTTCGTTTAAGCACCTCTAATCGAAACGTGCCACGCCAAAAAGATTCTTCTCCGGTAAGTGATTTCTCAACGGTCACCTGCGTCAACTTAGAAAGATATGGAAGGTGTTCAAGAAGCGAGAGAAATCGATAGGTCAGTGTCCACGAACCCTCGGTTGAAAAATTGACGACAAAAGTTTCCCACGCACTGCCCTTATCTCCATACACTGCCGTTGAGACGGAGTCTGTTTCCATCTCGACCCCAACCGTTTGTGCAAGTGATTCCAGACGTTCAAGGAACATAACGACTTCATCCGCCCTTAGTACAAATCCGTCCACCAACATCCGCTCACTCTCAGTGTTTAAATACGCATTCTTTGTAGCAATAAAAAGAACCTCATTTGCCTCAACACTCTTTACGGAAGACTGTAGGTCAAGCGCGTCTTTTTTGTATTTTTCAACTCCCCAATACACTCCGGCGTACGCGCCAATTGCAAAAAACAGGAATAGTCCGTTCGCAATTATCTTTTCTTTTGTCTTGAAATGGGCAAACATATACTCAAGATTCAGCTTCTTCTTTCTCTTTCTCCTTTATGGTCGCGGTGATAGAAAATTCAATATCTGCTCTTTGACTGAGATTTGAGATTGGCAAATCGACTGCTGAAAACAGCTCCATGGCTTCAAGCCGTCGTGAAAATAATACGAGACTCTCTCTATTCTGTGCGACGCCGGACACTACAAGTCGACGCTCAGTGCCCACTGAAACAAGCGAGAAGGTAGTGAGACCGACCGAAGCCGGCTTCTCGCCAAGAATCCTGTCTATAATATCAATCGTAAGCATCTCTCCATCCTCAATGTGCGAATCGAGAAGGATGATGGTTTCATCAAAGAGCCTCATCGATGCTAAGACGGCCTTATCTTCCTCACTACGCTCTATCTTTGGTGCAAATCCAACTTCCTGTTTAACAAGATTGTATTCATTCCAGCTTGAAATAATCGCGGGGGCCCCCACCGATGCACCAAGCCAAACCGCACTGGCAAGCATCACTAAAAACAGTGCTATGAACCGCTTCCGGTATTCTTTTTTAAGCGCTCGACGCGCTTCAAGCGGAAGAAGATTCATCGTCCTCGTAGAGCTAAACCAATAACTGAGGCGTACGAAAGCGAGGTCACACTCGGGATAGGTGGGATGTAGGTGTCAAAAGAAAAAACGTTCGACCATACATTGCCAAGCTCGACAGGCAACCCAAGACTTGCCTCAAGATACTCAGGCAGTCCTTGCAGGCCGGATTCCGAACCACACAGGACGACTCGTGAAATCTTGAGGTTGTCGACGGCGTACCGGTCCTCGTGGGACTTCCAGTATTCAGCGATTTTTTCAATCTCATCCTTCAGGGCAGAAAGCGTACTCACCAAGGAAACGAACAGGTCGGCATCTTCCTTTCGTCTCGTGATACCTTGTTCGGATTTTATTTTCTCCGCCTCCGCATCGCTCACTGAAAAATATTTCTTTATCGCCTCAGTCAGTGAGGCGCCCCCGACTGAGACGACTGAGGTAAAGTGCACGGTGCGGTGAGAGACGAGATACAAACGTGCGGACTGAAGACCAAAATTCACCACAATCGTGGCACGGTCGTCGTTTCGTTTGATGACCGCATCAATCGTCGCCTGAGCGGATGTATTGAACGAGACCGGTGTAAGACCTACCGATGTCAGAAGCTCGAGGTATCGTGAAGCGACAAGTCGCGGAATAACCTGCACGCCAATCTGTATCCTATCTGCTGATTTCTCATCAATAATCTTGTAATCAAACACGGCTTCACGGGGAGGTATGGGAACATTTTCTTCAAGCTTCAACTCAAGTCCTTCACGAACTTCGTGAGGAGAGAGATTGGGCATCTCAGTACTGAAGGTGTACGCCTTTTCTTCCGGAAGCGCCACCGCAACTAAATCGAAACCGTATTTCTTCTTTAGTCCCGCGAGAATCTCTTTAACGGCCGGGACCTGGGGAAATTCCCCGTCGTCACCCACAGGTGTTTTGATAAGCTCTTCCCCATATCGCCCCACAGAAAAGGTTTGCCCATGCTCCTTCAACTCAAGATACCGGACCGCTTCGGGGGTCACTTCGATTCCGACAGCAGACATAGACAACGATTTGGGCGTCGGGAAATGCCTCAAAAAAGAACTGAAAGGGATTTTCCTCATAACACGTATATATAGTATACCCTGCAAAGCAGGGTGACGTCACCTTACAATAGGTTAAAAGCCAGCTATAGAGCACTCCCGTTGCCCGTATCACCTCCTGCAGAGTACCGACTACGAACAATCTCAACGAATGCCGGGAGCAATGAGATACCAACGATAGCGAGAAGTACGACAGAAAAATTATCTTTAACAAACTGGGCGTTGGCAAAATAAAATCCTGCGGGCACAAGCAAAAATACCCAGGTAAGTGCCCCAACAATATTGTATTTCAAGAAACGAGTGTATTTCATCTCCCCGCTTCCGGCCAAAAACGGTGCGATAGTTCTGACGACAGGGACAAATCTCGCGAGCACGATAGTTTTTCCGCCGTGTCGCGCGAAAAAATTCCTCGTACGCTCTATATATTCAGGTTTGATGAGTCGCGGGTATCTCGTGACGAGCTTCTCTCCAAAATATTTTCCAATCATATAATTCACCGCATCGCCGAGTATTGCCGCCGACAAAAAAACCATGATGAGGAGCCCCACGCTAAGTTCGCTGTGTGCCGCAATGGCACCTGACGCAAAAAGAAGAGAATCTCCAGGTAAAAATGGTGTTACTACAATACCGGTTTCAAAAAATACAACGAGGAAAAGTATCGCATACACCCATAGCCCAATCTGCGACACCATCACCTCAAGATATGCATCAATATGCAGTATGAATCCGATAGCTTCTTGAACAAACTCCATAGCAATATCTATCGCACCGCGCTTCCCTCTTTAACCGAAGGGTCGACAGAGAGCAGTGAGAACGACTCACCTTCTCCGACACCAAGAATCATCCCTTGGCTCTCAAGACCCATGAGAGCACGCGGCTCAAGATTATAGGCAAACGCCACTTTTCGTCCGACTAACACGGCAACATCAGGAAAAAACGGCGCAACGCCGGCAATCACCTGCCTCTCCCCTTGCTCGCCAAAACTCACCAAGAGCTTTACGAGCTTTTCCGAACCCGCAACACGCTCAGCGGATTTAATAAGACCGATGCGAATTTCTAACTTTTTGAAATCTTCAAAGGTAATCATGATGAATGTCGCTCAAGGTAGCTTTTAAGAATAAGGGCTGCGGCCGACGCATCGTGCATACTATTCTCTCCCTGCACACGCTTTGCCTCAGCGCTCGTAAAATACTCTGGTTGAAGATAGACCGGAATAGATAATGCGCCTTCAAGCGCCTGTTTAAGAAACCTAATATCTTTCATTACATCGTTCTCTCGCCCGCCAAGGTCCAGTGATTCTCCAATGACAAGCGCTTCCGCCTTCTTTTCAATGCACAGGTCTTTAATCTTTTTAACCAAATCTTCTCCATTTTCCCAAACCGCATACGGTAACGCGAATTTTCCCTCTTCATCGGAGACTGCCACACCAACCCGTTTTCTACCGTAATCTATGCCAAGTAATCGCATGGGGACAGTATAGCGCGCACATGCGCGCGTTGCGAGCAAACACTTTTCTGATATGATGGCGCATGGTGGGGTGGCAGAGAGGTCTAATGCATCGCACTTGAAATGCGAAGTCTGGGCAACCGGACCGTGAGTTCGAATCTCACCCCCACCGATTTCAGTACTTTTTATCGGGCCTATGCCAAGGGATATATCTACAAAAACGCTCAAGAAAAGGGGAGAGAAAATCTTTGCAGACTTCTTCATTACTCGTTTCAACAAGCACTATAGTTTAAGCTATGCCACCCACAGTAATGAGAACGAGAGTGTCAGTGACACGGACGTAGACATTTATGCCACTGCAAAAAACGGTGGTATTTTGAAGTTACAAATTAAAACGGGAGAACCTGCATGGGAGGCGTTTTGGGGTAGCAGAATAAGACATGGGAGCGGTATGGCAGTTATCGACGTTAACATCCCTAAACTTTTGTCAGGTATCATAAATACGGCAGAATTAAAATATCCCAACAAAAACGACTTGGTTCTTTTGATTGGAGAAAAGATGCAACCAATCTTTGACACACAATTCGCACAATTGATTTGTCGGCCGTTTAAAGATTCGGGGTTTAAGGGAATATATCTTATAAAACTGCCTTTTGATTCTGGGATCCCTCCTTACGAAGGGCAGGTAGTGGCCATCAAAGGTATATTCGGAAATAACGGAGAGACATTTTAACCTGATCCCTATGCGGAGACATCGGCGGTTTGCCGAAAAGATTGTTAGAATATCCTTATGGGGCTTACCCTCCAAAGTTCGAAACGCCAATACACCGCCAACTATTTTGCACATGGTACAATGCAGACCATGGGGCACGAAACTATTGAATGGGAGGCGCCTGAATACCTCTATCGACCCAAAGGACCGCGTTGGTTCTGGGGACTCGGAGGTGCTGGTTTGATTTTACTCGTCATTGCGTTTCTCTTCGATGATAATTTTCTCTCAGTGCTCGTTATCATGCTCGCCCTAACCGCAATTCTACTCTTCGCTCAGAAAAAACCGCGAGTGATTCATTGTGAAATTACCAAAGTTGGAATTACCATTGATAAACGGTTCTTCCCCTTCTCATCGCTTAGTGCTTTTGGAGTCGACGCGGACGAGCAAAATCCGCTCCTGTTCCTCACCTCACAAAAACTCCTGATGCCAATGATTATCGTTCCACTCAACGACCAAAACCCCGGTGACATTCAAGACTTTCTAAGAAACTACCTTCCCGAAGAAAAACTCGAGGAACCACTCTCGCATAAAATACTCGAGTATTTTGGAATTTGAGTTTGGTATGGTAGGTTAGATGTCTGAAAAGAATACTCCCCGTCGTTCAACGGATAGGACATGAGATTGCGGATCTCAAAATCGAGGTTCGATTCCTCGCGGGGGGAGCGAATGAAATGAGCGAGTCCCGAGCAAGCTGTGTTACAGCTTGCGTCGAGGAATCGAAAGGGTCGTTGGGTTCCTGTCGGTTTGACCGACGGGATACGACCACCTGTGGCGGTAGCCGAGATTCCTCGCGGGGGGATACGAAGTAAAATTGAGTATCAAGTCGGGATTTCTCTTACCTCACCAGCCACATACCCATATGTCTTTAACAACGCTATAGCGTTGTTAAAGACATATGAGGTTTTCCTTTATTTTTACCCCGTCTTTGACTTCTCTTTACACTATCTTTGGTTTCTTTTCACCCACTCCTTCACTTTCTTTTTACCTCTTCCTTTTGCCCCTACCCACCTACCCTTAAACCTTTATTAATAGAGGTATATTGATACGTATTACATACAAACCAATCGCATCAAATAAATAACCTCCGCTTCAGCGGAGGTTATTTATTTCTTGTTCTTGGCAGATTTTTCAATAAGCGCCGTGATACGAGACTTCATTCGAGATGCGGTGTTCTTCTTTAAGAATTTAGTTTTTTTCGCCTTATCGAGTGCTTTGTAGACCTGCGGTAAAAGCTCACGGGCAGCGGATATGTCCCCTTTCGAGACAAGACGTTTCACGGCCTTCATCGAACTCTCAATGGCCGTCTTTCGGCGAACATTGAACACCCGCTTGCGAGCAGATGCGCGGATTGCCTTTTTTGCTGATGACGTGATTGCCATAGTGGGACAATCCTAACAGAAGAAACAAGACGTGGCAAGACACCTCTCCGGTATCGCGAAAATGCTATGATTAAACAATGATTGGACGAGTCACCGGCACCATCGTACACAAAGAAGGTAATTTTGCTATTGTCGAGACTCACGGCATCGGCTATAAAATATTCTCGACGAGAGAGATGCTTGACGCGGTTTCAAAAACGAAAGAACCTTCGATATTTTGGACTTACACAGCCGTCAGAGACGACGCCATTGACCTCTACGGCTTCCGTGACCTTGAAGAGCTTAAATTTTTTGAGCTCCTCCTCTCGGTCTCCGGTATCGGCCCGCGCTCAGCACTCTCTATTCTCAACGCCGTATCGGTAGACAACCTCCGCTCCGCCATTGCTTCCGGCGATTCGGCGCACCTCACCAAAACCGCAAACATTGGAGCGAAGAAGGCGGAAAAGATTGTGCTTGAACTGAGAGATAAATTTGACATGGTTGATGTTGGGGCTGGAATGCATACACAATCCACTGACGCAATCGACGCCCTTCAAGCTCTTGGCTACTCTCGGCGAGAAGCTCAAGAAGCCCTTAGAAGGATTTCACCTGAAATTGCTACGACCGAACAACGTATCACTGAGGCACTTAAAGTCCTCGGAAAATAAAAATCGCCCGATGCAGATGCATCGGGCGATTTGCCATGATTACCAACTCTCAACTGACGCGGAAGGGTGAAGTTGTCGCGCAAAACAGGACGGAGCCCAAGCGACCGCCGTAGGGTCGATTGCATAGGGGTCGTCGGGGTCTACCGACAGATTGCGCGACCCAAAAAGTCGCTGAAGATGGAAGTATCCTTTCTTTCGTTTTTGAAGCCATCGAACAAGAACGCTTGCCAGTACGAGGACGGGTTCGCTGTGGGAATAACGCGCCGCACGATTTCGTGAGTTCATGGTTTTCATATAAATTACCTCTAAATACAAGAATACCTAAGAACAAAGAAAAGACAACGGGTATGTACACTAGCGCCGAACCGAAAATCAGCTAGTATACAGATATGGAATCATTATTGAGGACCGCACGAAAGCTCATACCGAAAAAGCTTTTTGCCTTACTCCAACCGAGCTACCACCTCGCACTCGCCTTCATAAGCGCCCTCGTGTATCGGTTTCCTTCACGACATATCAAGGTGGTCGGCATCACCGGGACCAAAGGGAAAACCTCTACCGCAGAGCTTGCCTCGCGTATCCTTGAAGCGGGTGGATATAAAACAGCGCTTGCCGGAACCTTGCGATTTAAAATCGGAAACCAAGAAGAGCCGAATCTCTTCAAAATGACTATGCCGGGAAGATTCTTCGTGCAGAGATTTATACGCAAAGCCGTACGCGCAAAGTGCGATTGGGTGGTTCTCGAAATGACCAGTGAGGGTGCTAAACAATCACGCCATCGTTTTATCGAACTCGACGCCCTCATCTTCACCAACCTCTCTCCAGAACATATTGAATCACACGGCTCATACGAAAACTATGTCGCCGCAAAACTCTTACTTGCAAAAGCCCTTGAACGCTCGAGCAAACACGCGCGAAGTATTATCGTCAACGACGACGATAAAGAAGGGAAACGATTTCTTTCGGTGAATGTCCCGAGAAAATTCCCGTATCATCTGCGTGATGTCGGATACACACTCACTGACGATGGCACTGAACTCGCATTCCATGGCGAGAAAATAACGTCACCGCTCCGTGGCATTTTCAATATCTACAACATTATGGCCGCCGCCACCTTCGGTATAAGCCAAAACATCTCTCCTCAGCACATAAAAAAAGGTGTTGAATCAGTGAAGGTCATTCGAGGACGCGCTGAAAAAATTGACGCCGGCCAACCGTTCTCAGTCTTCGTCGACTACGCCCACACACCAGACTCACTTCGCGCACTCTACGAAGCATTTGAGGGAAAAAAGAAAATATGCGTACTTGGAAACACCGGTGGCGGACGCGACACATGGAAACGTCCGGCCATGGGGGCCCTCGCTGAACAATTTTGCGCACACGTCATCCTAACCAATGAAGACCCTTATGACGAAGACCCGAACCGAATCATCGAAGACGTAGCTGGGGGCATGAAACAAAAACCCCGCATTATTTTTGACCGTCGAGAAGCCATTCATACGGCACTTACCTTGGCAGAGACAGGCGACGTCGTGCTCATAACGGGGAAAGGAACCGACCCCTATATCATGGAAGCAAACGGAAAAAAGACGCCGTGGAGCGACGCTCGTGTGACAAGAGAAGAGCTTGGAAAACTGACTCAAAAGAACTAGCGGACATGTTATGATAGCCGTATGTCTCTCCCTCCATTCATGCAGCAAAATAGCTCCGAACCTCCCCCACCAACAAACTCCGGCTCCCAGGGTATGGATTCCCAAACGAAGAACATTGTCCTCTTCGGCATCATTTTCTCGGTACTTGCCGTAAGTATCCTCGGATTCATCTTTCTCTCATCAAGCAATGCGCCGAGTTCGACAGTCGACCAAACTCCTTTCTCGACAACCACTGAGACACTCGACGCCACAGAGAAAAAACCCAGAGGTCTCTCATTCTTCGACTTCTCTAAGTTCTCCTCATTTTTCGGCGGGCCCGCCAGTAACACAACCATGTTTAACATTGCCCCGAATACCAATTCAAACACCACAACCAACAAACCGACATCAAACACAATAAATTCTTCAGAACAACCCGAGGAACCTGAACCGAATCAAACCGAGGTTCCTTATGATAAACTCGTCGGCATCTACGGTGAATATGATTCCGCAGAATCCCAGGTAAGTCTTGAATTCTTTGCAAACGACCTTCCTTCATCTCCACTGCGCGGAAAGATATGGATTAGTCGCGTCACTCGTTCGACTGACGTCAATCGTGAGTACCTCACCATCAGTACAAACAAAAACCTCCCTCCGCAAACCCGCCTCACCGGCATGACCATTAAAAGCGTTGTATCGGGAAAGACGGTTCAAATAGGCGAGGGTGTTGAGCTTCCCCTCGTCAATTCCATCAATGACCCACGTGATATCTATATCAATCCGGAAATGAAGGTGATTGTTACCAGTGGCTCTTCACCAACCGGATACTCATTCCGTCTAAACCTATGCACCGGATATTTTGAACAATTCCAGAACTTTACACCTGTGCTTCCTAAGCAATGTCCCGCTCTCAAGAACGCGCCCTTGCCTGCCCCACCAAACCAACTGAGCGACAAATGTATCGATGATATCCAGAAATTTCCACGGTGCGAAGTATTGACCGAGTGGCCTGCCATCATCAATGACCAGCATTACGACTGCCTCAATTTCGTAGACACCTATATCGGCTACCAGAATTGCGTTGACCTCAATAAGAATTTCTCATTCTTCTGGAATAATGAGTGGCGAACATACCTCAACTGGAGCACTCCACTCTGGAGAACAAAACGCGAAATCATCTGGCTCCTCGACCAAGAAGGTCGTTTCATCTCGCAATACAGTTACTAAATCCCGAGTAGCCGATACAACACAATCCCCGCTGAAACAGACACGTTGAGAGATTCTTTCTCTCCACGCATTGGAATCTCTATAACCGTGTCAGCAAGAGACAGAAATTTCTTTGGAATACCTGATACTTCATTACCAAACATAAGCACGGTGGTTCCTTTTCCAAGGTGGAGTGTCTTGTAATCGCGCGCACGCCCATGTTGCTCCACAGCAACAATGGTCGCGTGTTCCTTTTTATAGCGTTTGAGCTCTTTGAGGATATCCGGAACTTCTCTCCATTGCACATGCTTCTCTGCACCAAGCGATGCTTTCACAAACTCCTTTCGAACTCTACCAAACCTGTCGACGGGTGACGGCGTATAACCGCCAAACACCAATTCATGAACACCGGAGGCGTCAGCGGTACGCATAATAGCCCCCGCATTCTGGGCGCTTCGAATATCAGCGAGGAATACAATGATATTATTCGTGGCTTTTTTCATTGTGGTATACTATCGCCATGCTCAATATTTTTCCAGAGTTCCTAACCTACAGCATGCTCGCCCCATTCATTCTCCGAGTAGTGCTTGGTTTTATCTTCGTCAATCTCGGCTATCTTGAATTGACTCGAGAAAAGTACCGCTGGGCCCGGGCCTGTGAAGCTCTTGGTCTCAAACCAGGCATGATGTGGTCACAGGTGTTTGGCATTACCCAAATTGTCGGCGGACTCATGCTCATCGCCGGACTTTTTACACAAGGTGCCGCACTCTTCTTTGCATTCATTAGCTTGGCAGAACTCTATGTCGAAAACAGAGCACCGCTTCTCCTCAAACGCAATCTCGCTTTCTATTTGCTTATCTTCGCCATCTCCCTTTCTCTTATTTTCTCCGGCGCCGGTTTCCTGGCGTTCGACCTTCCACTCTAAACGAGGCGGGTGCTGGTTATTTTAGACAAGACTAGAGCATTATTGTATAGTGCTTGCATTCCGCTTACTCCGTCTTACCGGACAGAGAGCGAGAAGACCGCCCACAACTGTCTTGGTAGCCCAAAAGCAGATTCATCCGCCCATAGCTGTTTTGGTAGGTCGAAAGCAGAATGCACCTACCCATAGCTGTTTTGGTAGGTCGAAAGCAAAATACATCCGCCCATAGCTCAGCTGGTAGAGCAGCTCCCTTTTAAGGAGAAGGTCGTAGGTTCGATCCCTACTGGGCGGAACAAAAATTCTGATTTTTGTTATGCCCACAGCGACTGAATTTATTCAGTCGCGTCAGGGATCGAAAGACTTTTCGTTACCGAGTCGGCGAGGTCGAAAAGTACCCGCGACGGTAGTCGAGGCCCCTGGTGGGCGGACAAGAAATACGCATTGAGAAATAAGTTTCTTTTGGCTTGACCCAAACAGGAATCGAACTGATTGACCATATAACTCGCAAGTGATAATGTGCGCACCAGATGAACTCAACCAAGAAAGGATAAAACTGAATGAGTGCAACAGTTCAGGAACTCCCGGTCTCACTTCGGGCAGAAATCGCATTTGCAGTTACAAAGTTCACCCAGCTCGCTGAAAAAGAGCGAGAGCGGATACTCGGTAAATTGAGGTCAAGCGACAAAGAAGTGCGGACCCAGGCCGCCAAGGAACTCGGTGACTTACTCTGTCACGCCGACAGCGACGAACTGACCCGTTTCATCAACGACAAGTTGGCGGGCGGACAGCAGGTCTTCGACGCCTATCTGCCGTTCATTGACGGCGACGACTACAACAGCAAGTGCTGGATGGTTGGTCTATATTTTTACAAAAACCTGCCACAATCAGGCACCTCGATTCCTTCACCCCATCTCGAGTAACCAGCATTCATTTCAAACTGCCTAGCCCTGTGCGACTAGGCGGTTTTTTTATATTAAACTTTTTCCCTCATCGCTTTTATAAAAAGCAGCTGATTATACATATTCTGCATGTAATTCTGTTCGGAAAAGATATTTATAATAATCTCCTGTTGGGGGATTATGAAGTAATCCGGAAAAGGAACGTGCAAGCGAACAGCTTGCTTTTTTATTATATGAACCCTAGTATGCCCCGAGACTCTACAACCAGAACCTCAACAAAGGACATTGAATGAAAACAAAAGAACCGCTCACGCGAGTAGTCGAAGCGCTCGCCAACGTACACTGGCACGGTCGCGAGATTGGACCTGTCATGAAGGCGCTCATCAAAGAGGCCGTCAAAGGTGGTGCCGACGTGCTCGGCGCAATGCCTAACACTGCCGAGCCACTTATTACTGCCGATAATACCATTCACTATTATGCGAAGGCCGAAATGTTCGTACCGGTGGGTGCAAAAATGACCTTCATCCCGATAGTCATGCTTACCGAGAACACAACGTATGAAGAACTTTGCCGGTGCGCCGAGCTTGGCATCAAAGACGGAAAAATCTACCCTTACCTTCGAACCACGAAATCTGCACACGGCGTTCGACGATACGGAAAGATGCTTCAAGTAGTTCTCTGGTGCGGTATGCTCGATATTAAAGTGCATGTACACTTCGAGCACCCGAATCCTGTCTATATCAACCGTGACGCAGAATATCTCTGCCTTCCCGTCTGTGAGATGTTTCTTCAGGAAACCGAGGCGGTCATCATCTGGGAACACGGCTCGGATGCCCGATGTATCCCTGCGTGGAAAGAATTCGCAAGAAGGAAAGGTTTCTATGTCACGCTGACGGCGCACCACCTCGCCTCGAACGAAGACATCGCCTTCGGTGATGTGCGACGGACATGTAAGCCACCCATCAAGACGGAATTCGACCGGACGCAATTCATTCAGTTTGTCTCTGAAGGACATCCGTGGACTATGGCAGGAGCTGACGACGCCGGACACGACAAAAACGCAAAACATGTCCACGAGGAAAAATGTGCGTGTGGCGCGTTTACGTCACCGTTTCTCCTTCCTCTCTACGCGCACGCCCTTGATGAACTACTTCACACGGAACTCGGCACGCAAACATTCATCGACTTCACGAGTCGAAACGCGCGGAAGCTACACGGTCTCCCCGAGACATCACGACCAATCACCCTCGTCCGAAAACCATTCAGAATACCGGCTTCGTACCGAATCGGTTCATGGACCGTCGAACCCTACGGAGCAGGAGAATTCATCGGTTGGTCTATCGTCTAGACCCTCAGTAACCGCCCGCACATCGCGGGCGGTTTTTTATTTAAAGCGAGAGCGCGAATCGCTCAAGCGAAAGTGATAAGTCAGAGCGTCCCCGATGCGCCTCGTGGTACAGAGAGATGAGTCTGCGAGATAGAGTGATGAGCTCCTCGCGAGAATAATTTTTCGCAAACCGTTGTGCTTTACCGAACACGAACGGTTTAAGTCCCGCTTCAGATGCCGAACGTGCTCCTTGCGCGACAAGCATCGACTTGATTTGCCAAAACAACATTCCCGACAACGATTCAGGGTTATCGCCACGAAGCAGTGCTTCCGACACAAGTGTCCATAACACGGTCTTTTCTCTCTCGCCAAGCGCGTCGGCAAGCGCGAAAGCGTTAAATGCCGAACGCTCATCTTTCTTCAGTGCATCAAACTTCTTGCTCTCCTGCGCATGCTCCCCAAATTTCTTGACCGACGACGCATCAATATTCCGCTCAAGAAAGACGAACGCATTATCCGATTCTTTAATATCCTTCACGCGCTCCAACAGAAATTCTTTGACATCCTTACGCTCAAAAACCCCATCAACAAATACAATAAATTTTCTTTCAAACAACCCTTGGCCGGAGATAAATTCCTCGAATCGCGCGGAAGAATAATTTTCCGACGTCAGACGAAAATATTCCGCATCGGGACGTTTCTTTTTCATGGCATCGAGCACCGCGCGAGCACGGGCGCGAGTCTTGTCACTGTCGGTTCCGTAGTAGAAATAAAACATATTACACGTTGAGCTTTTTCATCAGAGCCCAGTTTTCACCGACCGACACCTCAACCGAGCACACCACTCCACTTGTTTCTTGAGGGTTAATGACCGTCTCCATAAATTGCTTGATGCGTAGCGCAATTTCAGAAACACGCTCTTTCTTGATTTCAAATACCAATTCATCGTGCACCTGCAAGAGCATCCGCACCTCATCCTCGCACTTCTCCTTCGAGAGATGCTCGTCGATACGCACCATCGCAAGCTTCACAATGTCGGCGCCCGTTCCCTGTAGTGGCGCATTCGATGCCTGCCGTTCTGCCGAAGCACGAACGTACGGGAGACGCGACTTCAAACCCTCAAGCATGCGGCGGCGCCCAAAATACGTCTCTGAGTACCCTTTCTTATACGCATCCTGCTTCGTTTGCTCAAGGTAGCGCGCGAGTGTCGAAAACTTTTCGAAATACTCGTTGTAAAATTGTTGCGCCTCAGCCCGCCCCGTACCAAGTGATTTCTGAAGCGCGGTTACCCCCATACCGTAAATGATGCCGAAATTGATAACCTTTGCCCGGCGTCGCATCTCATAATCCACCTTTTCAAGTGGAACACCAAACACTTCCGATGCAACCGCCGAGTGTACATCCTCACCTTTCTTGAAAATACCGATGAGTTTTTGGTCGCCCGACATAAACGCGGCAATACGCAACTCCATTTGCGAATAGTCGAACGCGACAAGTGAAAATCCCTTCTCGGCTATGAATGCGTGCCGTATAGCCATACCGAGCTCGCTCTTATGAGGGATGTTTTGTAGCCCCGGGTCACGCGTTGCCATACGACCGGTTGCCGCACCATTCTGTAGAAAATGCGTGTGCACTCTTCCGTCCGGCCCCGCAAGCGCGGGAAGCGTATCGATATAGGTCGAGAGTAATTTCTGGTACTCACGGTACGCGAGAATATCCTCGATAATAGGATTTCCTTCCCGCAATTTCTCAAGCTCCGATTCGCGAGTCGAAAGCGCTCCGGTCCCCGTGCGTTTCTGCCGTGCCGCCTTAAGTCCCATCTTCGTGAATAAAACCTCACCGAGCTGTTTCGGAGAATTGATATTGAAAGCCACACCGGCTTTCGTATGAATCTTTTTCTCGAAAGCTGACAGTTTCTTATGATACTCGTCTGAAAGTTCTTTGAGATACGATGTGTCTATCTTCACACCACGTCTCTCCATTTTCTCAAGAACGCCAATGAGCGGTAATTCTATCGTCTCAAAAATCTTTTCAAGACTTCGCTTCTTCAGTTCCGCAAGGAGGGTTGGTTGCGCCTCATGAATAGGTTTACCGGAAACGCGAGTGATATCTTCACGCTCCGGGTCGGTAATCGTCGAGTTGATGAGAGAAACCATCACTAAAAGCTCCTTCTCTTTACTCTGAGAAAACGTGCCTTCTGCACCGCTCTCGGAAACCTCTTTTTCTATCGCAGGTGTTTCAAACGACTCACCGCGTAGTTTTTCAAGAACTGAACGCGCCCGTGCGCCAAGTGTCCTAAACTCAAGTTCCGAAAACAGTGCGAGCACTTTTGACAAGTCGACTGATGCCGCCCACGGCTTTTCAGGAAGCGAAAAGTTGATTGGGGCATCCCGCCTGATAGTCGCAAGCTCTTTGGAAAAGAGTGCTTCTTCTTCGTGTTCCTCGAGCAACTTCACCACACGCTCTTTAATACCCTTCTTCTCGAACGACACCTTATCTTTCTTAAGAGTGTTATAAATATTTTCGATAGAACCGAAACCTGTGATGAGCGCTGTCGCCGTCTTCTCCCCAATACCGGGGACACCAGAAATATTGTCGGACGGGTCGCCGTTGAGCCCTTTGTAATCAGGCAACAGTTTTGGCTCGAACCCGAAACGTTCAACTACCTTCTTCTCATCGTAGAGAATTGTGTCGTTCATACCTTTTCGCAGGGTATATACCTGCACATGCGTCCCGTCCACGAGCTGGAGCGTATCCATATCACCTGACGCAATGATGACTGAAACATCCTTCTTTTTTTTAAAAGACTCTACGAATGTTCCGAGAATATCGTCAGCCTCAAATCCCGGACTGTCATATATGGGAATGTTAAAAGCGGAAAAAATATCACGCGACCGTTTGATTTGGTGTACCAGTGTCTCATCTGCTTTTTCGCGAGTCGCCTTATACCCTTCGTACGCCTGGTGTCTGAACGTCGGTTGTGGCAAATCGTATGCGGCGATAATGTAGTCGGGTTTTAATTCACCCGCAATCTTGAGGAGCATCGCTGAAATACCGTATAAGCCACCGGTCGGCTCCCCTTTACTTGAGACAAAATCGGGGAGCGCGTGGTACGCGCGATGTATGATGGCGTGCGCATCCAGCAGTATCACCCTCACCCCCTCTTTCTGTTTCCGGGTCATAGGGCTCTATTGTAGCACCTCTATCTCTCGGGTCGTTTCATTTACAAAGGTAAATTTGAGTCGGATAGTGTGTTCAGGAAGAAGGGTCTCCACCCGCTCCGCCCACTCTATGGCAATCACATTTTCCGAATCATTGACGAGCTCTTGAAACCCGAGGCGTGTCAGTTCGTCAGCGCTCTCGAGACGATACGCGTCAATGTGAATAAATTTTTTATATCGTTTATACGATATATCGTATGATTTCATAATGACGAACGTCGGACTCTGCAAGGTATTCCGAATACCTAACAGTTTCCCGAACTCTTGGACAAAGGTTGTTTTACCGGCACCGAGGTCTCCATAAAGTGCGAGTACCGTCGCTGTCGCACCAAGAGACAGGCGTTCGAGGGTTACTTCGGCCATACGTGCCGTCTCCATGACTGATGAGCTTTTCATAGAAAGGATTGTATCGAAGAAAAGCAAAAAGAAAAGGCGCTCGTCATTGACGAGCGCCTGATATTTCCCTGCCTTACCTGCCACGTCCATTAAACGAAGCGGCGGGATTGGCATACACCCCTCTTACTCCAATTCGTGTTTCAGACGACGAGAATCCTGCTGAACCACCAAAGGTAGCGCGGACTCCATTTCGATACGACGGACCTGGGTACATAACCCGGGTCCGGTCATAGTATGGATACGACGGCATGTTGTAGCGATGCATCGACGAGTGACCGACGATAATCACCGGAGAGCGGTTTGCGTCATATTGAGCACGCGCAATCGCCCTGACACCCCACGGGTCTCGCGCATCAGTCCAATTGACCGACACCGTGCCGTTCGTCCCTTGCGGAACAGGAAGTCCCTTCGCTTTCGCCTGTTCAATCTCGGCCGAGACCTGCTCGATAGCAGACATCCGATACTGGTGCTCTTTCCGAAGGGTACGACCAGTTGAACAACCTGTGGCGAAGAGGAGAGTAAGACAAAGAACTGGAATTACGGTATTCATAATAGAACCTTTCTGTGTAGTGTTGTTTATTCTGTATTGAAACCTTCTACATGCTATTATAGCATAATACATAGCTACTGTCAATACACCTCAGTTAAAGAAATCCCTTTTGAGAAGCCATAAAAGGGGCTATCATAAGGCAATGATTCAATTTGACGAAGAAAAACAGAAGACTCAGCTCGCCGAGCTCAGACAAAAAAACGAAGAGAATTTCGTTCAAGAAGTGGCTAAGAACAGAGGATTTAAATATTTCAATCTTGCCCAAGTCCCCGTCGAAACCGACGCCCTTAAACTTATTCCCGAGGAAGAGGCGCGGAAGGTTGGCATTGCGGCCTTTCAAATTCTTGACCGTCAACTTGGAGTAGCCCTGACAAATCCTGACAACCCCGCCATCAAACCAATTCTCGACCGGCTGACAAAAGAGGGTTACCACATAAATCAGTTTCTCATCTCGGCACGTAGTCTTGAACGGGCACTTGAACATTACCGCGACCTGGCAAAAACAAGTACCACTAAAACCGGCTCATTCGACATATCAAGTGAGGAAATCTCTCGCGTCCTTGAGAGCGTCAAATCCGTTGCTGATATTCAAAAACACATTCAAGAGATTTTAAATGATGAAAAAGGATTCCGTGTCTCGCGCATTGTCGAAGTCGTTCTTGCCGGAGCGCTTTCAGTTGGGGCTTCTGACGTACACACCGAACCGGAACAGGAAACGGTTCGTTTGCGCTTCCGAATCGACGGCGTACTTATCGACACGGCCACACTGACCTACAAAACATACGCTCACTTACTCTCACGTATTAAACTCATCTCAGGACTCAAACTCAATGTCAAAACAGAAGCTCAGGACGGCAGATTCAGCGTCAACTCTGGTTCAGCTGAGATTGAGGTTCGCACATCAATAATCCCGGGCGCATACGGTGAGTCTATCGTACTCCGCATTCTCAACCCGGAATCAATCTCCGTATCTATGGAAGAATTGGGCTTTGAGCCTCACCTCTTGGAAGTCGTCGCAAAAGAACTTGAGCGTCCGAATGGGATGATTCTTACGACAGGTCCGACTGGAAGTGGAAAAACAACAACGCTCTACGCCTTTCTTAAAAAAGTACATAAACCGGGTATAAAAATAATTACGATAGAAGACCCTGTGGAATATCACCTTGAAGGGATTGTGCAGACACAAACAGAATCAGACCGAGGATATACCTTCAGTTCGGGGTTGCGCGCGATTCTTCGCCAAGACCCGGACATTATTATGGTCGGCGAAATCCGAGACAATGAAACCGCTGAGATTGCAGTCAGCGCTGCATCAACCGGACACCTCGTTTTCTCAACACTACATACCAACAACGCGGCAGGTACCTTCCCTCGACTACTCAACCTTGGTGTAAATCCGAAAGTTATCAGTTCAAGCATTTCGATTGCACTCGCGCAACGGCTCGCGCGTAAACTATGCGAGACGTGCAAAAAGAAAGTGAGTGTCCCAAGTGAAATGCGCACCGTCGTCAATCGAATTTTCGAGCAAATCCCTATCGCTGAATATAAAAAACTGCCTCACGACGAAGTGTTTGAGGCGGTTGGATGCAGTACGTGCAATATGACCGGATTTAAAGGGAGAATCGGCATTTACGAAGCAATTCTCATGACCTCAGCGATAGAAAAAGCGGTTCTTCAGAATCCAAGCGAGCGCGAAATTAAAACGGCAGCGCAAGGACAGGGTATGCTTACCATGCCACAAGACGGTATCATCAAAGTATTAAAAGGAATTACGTCGCTCTCAGAACTTGCGCGAGTCATTGACCTCACTGAAGAAGCGTAATGCGCAACAACATAAAGTTGACGCGAAAGCTAAGGTGATGAACAGTGAAAAAACCTATTGCGTTCCTTTTTTGCTCGCTTATAGTCTAGAGAGAGAGTTCCAGTGTATGAATCTCTAAGCAATGCTTTAAATCACGTGGGAAAAAAAGCGAGACGGACCGTCTGAGGAGGGCTCCAGAATGTTTGCGTAAGCGAACAACCAGAACATCCTTGATGAAACGTCAAAAGGCGCAAACCCTATTGCTTAGAGATTCATACCTTGGAATGGTGCTGTGGCACTCTGGAAGGTACAGATAAAGCGCTGGAAGCGCTTTATGTCAAGACACATAACTATACCCCTCTTGGTGCCGATTTCAACCCTAGAGAGATGTTAGCACGAATATATAAATATGTCAAGAAGCGAGAACTCTCCTAAAACCATAGAACGCAAAGACACATTCCTTGACCAGGCCTTACGTCCACAGGTTTGGAATGAGTATGTGGGGCAGGAACCCATCAAGAAAAACCTCTCTATTCTCCTTGGCGCCGCCCGGGAGAGGTCTCATCCGCCTGAACATATCCTTTTTTATGGTCCGCCGGGACTCGGTAAGACGACTTTGGCACACCTTATTGCCCAAGAAACCGGAAGTCAGATGAAGATAACGTCAGGACCTGCAATCGAAAAGGTGGGTGACCTTGCGTCAGTACTCACCAACCTTGCATCCGGAGACATTCTCTTCATAGACGAAATTCATCGACTCAATAAGACCATCGAGGAAGTGCTCTACCCCGCACTTGAATCAGGAATGCTCAATATTATTCTTGGTAAAGGACCGTCGGCGCGGACCATACAGCTTGAACTGCCTCCGTTCACACTCGTCGCCGCAACCACACGCATTGCGCTTGTGTCAGCTCCCCTACGTTCACGATTCTCAGGAGGCGTCTTTCGATTAAATTTTTACACGCAAAAAGAGATTGAGGAAATTGTAAAGCGTTCGGCGGCCATACTCGAAATAGAAGCGGACTCTGCCGCAATCGCCGAAATTGCCAAAAGAAGCCGATTCACACCAAGAACCGCAAACTATCTCTTGAAGCGTTGTCGAGACTTCGCCCAAGTTAAACGCAAAACACTCACGCACGAGGCGGTGTTTGAAGCACTCGAATTGCTTGGCGTAGACAGAGCGGGCCTCACGGAAGCCGACCGAAAGCTTCTTGAGGCGGTTATCACAAAATTCTCGGGCGGGCCTGTCGGCCTCTCAACATTGGCGGCCTCTCTCTCTGAAGACGAAGCGACTATCGAGGAGTACCATGAACCGTATCTCATGCAGATAGGATTCCTCGAGCGAACGCCACGAGGAAGAACGGCTACCAAACACGCTTATAAACATATGGATATCAATAATCCGCAAAAACACCTCATATAAACCATGGCAGGACATAATAAGTGGACACAAATCAAAAGACAGAAGGAGAAAACGGATGCGGCAAAAAGTCGTGCCTTCGCGAAATTCGCAAGACTCATCACCGCAGAAGCAAAAAAAGCGAGTGGTAACAGAGACGCGAGCGGGCTCAAGGTTGCTATCGAGCGAGCGAAAGCGGTGAACATGCCTGCCGACAACATTGAACGCGCTATTAAAAAGGCGATGGGTGAAGACGCGAAGACGATGGAGTCACTTGTGTATGAGGCGTACGGACCGGGAGGGTGCGCGCTTATCATCGACACGCTCTCCGACAGCCGAAACCGAACCGCGCAAGAAATCAAACACCTTCTTTCTGAACACAAAGCCAACCTTGCCGGACCAGGAGCTGCCTCATGGGCATTTGAAAAAAACAACGAGGGAGAACTCAGTGCAACCACAACCGTGCCTATCTCAGAGAGTGATGTGGAAGCGCTTGATAAACTTGTCGATGCGCTTGAGGCCCACGATGACGTGCAGGCGGTTTACACAAACGCTGAATAAAATCCCATGTCGCACACTCGACGTATCCTTGCTATCGACCCGGGTTACGGACGTATGGGCATCGCCGTACTCGAAAGAATCGACGGCCACGACTCTCTTCTCTTTTCTGAATGTTTTGAAACCCAAAAAGAATCGAGCGGACCTAACCGTCTCCTTGAAATCAGACACCGGATACGAGAACTCATTGAACACTATCGCCCTTCAGCGCTTGCGATTGAATCATTATTTTTCGGGAAAAATAAAAAAACGGCCCTTGCGGTTGCCGAATCTCGAGGTATCGTGCTCTCAGAAGCGGCGGCGCATCAACTTGAGATATTTGAATACAAACCAGTTCACGTAAAAATCGCTATCACTGGCCACGGGGGAAGCGATAAGCGCCAAGTACAATCAATGGTAGAACGCATCTTGCGACTCGATAAAAAAGATTCGCTCGATGACGAATATGACGCTATCGCCGTCGGACTCACCCATTTGGCGACATCTCCTACGACCGGACCGTAATTTTAAGAAAGCGGTGTTTTCCAATGCGTAATTCCATAGTGCCTGACACGCAAGCTTTCCTGTCAGCTACCTTCTGTCCTGTTTTGAAATCAAATACCGCCCCTTCAGCGACAAGGCGCGTGTATTCGCTTTTTGAAGCGACGGCACCTGAGGCAATTACCGCATCGCTGAGTTCTGCGCCATGCGCCACAAAAACCTGTTGCGCATCTGTCGGAAATCCTGCATTCGAAAACACGTTGGTAAAACTCTGTCTTGCAAGACCTGCGGCTTTTTCTCCGTGATATATCTTCACAATCTCTTCGGCAAGATGCGCTTTGGCATCGCGGGGATTAAGAGCCCCACTTTCCATTTTCTCGCCGATACCGCGTATCTCCGTTTCGGAGACATCGGTGCATAAGAGAAAATATTTCGTGATGAGCTCATCACGAACCGACATTACTTTGCCAAAGAGCTCCGTTGGCTCATCTAAAATATTGATGACGTTCCCCCAACTTGATGACATTTTTCTTCCGTCGGTACCCTCAAGCATGGCGGACGTCAACACATCCTGTTCCGGCTGACCATACCGACGTTGGATGGTTCGTCCTGCTTTTAGGTTGAAAAGCTGGTCAAACCCTCCAATCTCGACATCTGCTTTTACGGCGACCGAATCGTACCCTTGCATCAGAGGGTAAAGAAATTCTCTAAGGGAAATTTCTTCGCCACGGTCAATGCGGTCTTTAAAATTTCTTCGCGAAGACATTTGTTGTAGAGAAAAACTCTCAGCAAGCTCGGCGACAGCCGTAAACGTTAGTTTCGAAAGCCACGTACTGTTGAAATGAAATTCCGCCTTCCTGAGGTCGATTATCTTACCGACCTGGGTCTTGTAGGTCTCGAGATTTTTCTTAATATCCTTCTCGGTCAACATCGGCCGCTTCTCAAGCTTATCTGACGGGTCGCCGATACGCGCCGTAAAATCGCCGACAATAAATACTGCGGTGTGACCGAGATTCTGAAATTCCCTCAGTTTCCGTAAGATGATAGCTCGGCCAATATGAATTCGTGGTGAGGTAGGGTCAAAACCGAGTTTCACTCGGAGTGGTTTTCCGCTTAAGAGTTTCTTCTCGAGATTCTCCCTAATAAAGACGTCTTCTACGCCCCGATTTAGAACTTTTCTTACCAATTCCGGGTTAGTATTTATTTTTTTCGAAAAACCAAACATAACACTACTGTATCACAAAACCCTTCCGTTGAGCCATCAAAACGCCCTGAATTTATGTTATAGTCAGTCGTATGACCGCTAATCGGGGCCATAAAAAGCAACCTCATATACTTCGCACGATACTCCTCGGGGCCATAGCCAGCAGCTTCATGGTGGGGGGTGTTTTTGTACTTTGGATATCGAGTTTCAAGATTCCAGACCTTGGGGGCATTGAAGAACGTAAAGTAAGTCAGTCAACAAAAATCTACGACCGAACCGGGGAGGTTCTGCTTTATGACGTACATGAAGATATTAAACGAACGATTGTTCCATTTGAAGAGATAAGTCGACACATTAAAAACGCAACGGTCGCGATTGAGGATGAGGAATTCTATCAACACTATGGGGTTAAACCAATGGCGTTTCTACGCGCCGTCATTGCCAACCTCGGCAATCTCGATTTTGGACAGGGCGGTTCCACCATAACCCAGCAGGTCGTCAAAAACACACTTCTGACAACTGAAAAACGAATCTCAAGAAAACTTAAAGAATGGGTGCTTGCCGTAAAACTTGAACGGGTGATGGATAAAGAATCCATACTCTCGCTCTATCTCAACGAAGCCCCGTATGGAGGAAGTATGTATGGTATCCAAGAAGCTTCGTTACTGTTCTTTGGAAAAAACGCCTCGGATATCAACCTTGCGGAAGCGGCTTACCTTGCGGCGATTCCAAATGCCCCGACCTACTATTCGCCGTACGGAAATAATCGCGACGCGCTCGAACGACGCAAGAATCTCGTTCTTGAGCGTATGCTCGCAAACAACTTCATCACTGAAGAAGAGTATAAGCAGACACTCACCGAAGAAGTTGTCTTTAAACCCCAACCGAAAACCGGAATACTTGCGCCCCATTTCGTACTCTATGTTAAAGAACTTCTTGAGGAACGATACGGCGCTCGCGCTGTTCTCGACGAAGGATTGCGTGTCATCACCACACTCGATTACACCCTCCAAGAACAAGCGGAAGAAATTGTAAAACGTCACGCGCTCGAAAATGAAGAGAATTATAACGCTGAGAACGCAGGGTTGGTTGCTATCGACCCGCGCACGGGAGGAATTTTGACCATGGTGGGCTCGCGAAACTACTTCGACGAAACCATCGACGGAAATTTCAACGTCACGCGCGCAAAGAGACAGCCGGGCTCGGCGTTTAAACCCTTCGTCTACGCAACCGCGCTCTCGAAAGGATATACTCCTGAAACCACCGTGTTTGATTTGCAGACGGAATTCTCAACATTCTGCAAACCTGACGGAACACCTATCGTCATGGGAGAAGAAGATACGTGCTACCAACCGGTGAATTACGACGGTGTCTACCATGGCCCGATGACCATGCGTGAGGCACTCGCCCAATCAGTGAACGTCCCCGCTATTAAATTTCTCTACCTAGCAGGGCTTCGTGATTCACTCCAGGTTGCACGGGATATGGGCATCTCAACACTGGAGAATATCGATAGGTACGGCCTAACCCTTGTTCTTGGGGGTGGCGAAGTGACCCTCCTTGATATCACGAGCGCCTACGGCGTCTTCGCCACCGGAGGTGTCAGAACACCCTATCGCGCCATTACTGAGGTCTACGACCAAAATGGAACGCTTCTGGAAGCATTCTCCGGCTCGCCTAACCAGGTGATTGAAAAAAATGTCGCCCTCCAAATATCTGACATGCTCTCTGACAACACGGCCCGCACACCAGCTTTCGGGGAACGTTCATTCCTTTACTTTCCCGGAAGAGAAGTGGCGGCGAAGACCGGAACCACAAACGACTATCGCGACGCGTGGATTATCGGGTACACCCCCTCCATTGCGGTAGGCGCGTGGGCGGGCAATAACGACAATAGCCCGATGGAAAAGAAAGTCGCCGGCTTCATCATTGCCCCTTTGTGGAATGAGTTTATGCAGAGAGTGCTCGCGAGCACGTCCCCCAACGAACGATTCGAGCGTCCTGAAGACCAGAACAATCAAGCGTTAAAACCGGTCCTGCGCGGGTTCTGGAGAGGAAACGTTTCCTACTTCATTGACTCTCTCTCAGGAAAGCTCGCGACCGAATACACACCCGCAGAAACAAAGCAGGAGCGTGTAATCACCGACGTACATTCAATTCTTCACTGGGTCAACCGAAACAATCCTCGTGGACCTGCACCAGAAAGACCTGAACTCGACTCTCAGTATGAATACTGGGAATACGCGGTACAAAAATGGGTCGCTGAAAAGAATATCGTTCCCGAAACCACGGCAATTATTCCAACGGCAACCGATGATATCCACGTACCTGAAAAGGCGCCCAAAATCAGCGTTCAAGGTATCGACCCGACAATCACCTACCAAGCATCACAAACCATCGCCCTGTGGGCGACGAGCCAAGGACCATACCCACTTACCCGGGTTGACGTATTTCTCAACGACCGATTCCTTGGTTCAAGCACCAAACAACCCTTCATTTACACGTTTACCCCAAGCACTATTGAAGGCCTCTCAACCATCAACACCATTAAATTGGTTGGCTACGACGCTGTTTTCAATAAAAGCGAAGCTGTTGCAACCCTTAAACTCTCATTCTAGTCCTATCTAATATCAGAGAGTGTTCCAACCTCTAGTTCATTTATTTTTAAGAGGATTTTTTCTTTTTTCAAAAAAATCTCATTGCGCACCGCGGGATGGGCCTGTATGTAAGCAATCTTTCCTTTGATACGGACCGACTCGCGGGCAATAGGCACGTTGATACAGCTCTCAATGGCAGAACGGACGACATCAACAAGGGCTGTGCGAACCCCGAGCGCCAGAGCAACCCGAGAAAGCAGTGACTTCATATCCTTCCATTCCTCAGCCATATCCTGTTTACTTATTCATAGGCATCACTAAATAAGTGAAAGAGGAATCACTTATTCCATGAAGCACGAGGGGTTTGTGTTCTCCATTAAAACCGAGGGAGAGACTGTCTGCTCCTATAGACTGGAAACACTCAACGAGATAGCGGTGATTGAAACTGATATCAATCTCATCACCCTTCAGAACAGCATCGAGCGAAAGAGTGTTTTCACCCACATGCTCATTTTTAGCACTCAACTCAAGTAATTTTTTCTTCGGAGAAAGGTGAAAATGAACCTCATGAAAAGTGTCGGAAAATATGGTTGAAATCTTAAGTCCTGACACAAAATCCTGCTTTAGAAGAGTTACCTCGGTCTTAAACGTTGAAGGAATAATTTGTTTGTAATCAGGAAAGGACCCCTCGACAACCCTTGATACAACGTACATGTCGTCTCCAGAAAGAGAAATTTGGCCCTTCACCGCCGAAAGTTTTACATCACCCTTGTAGTCACTAAATAAGCGGATAATATCCACTACATTTTTAAAAGGGATAAGCGTTTGTGGAAAATCAGATATTTTTTTTACCACAACCTTCTTCTCGGCCAACCTAAAGGAATCTGTCGCGACAAAAATAAGGTGCTTTTGGTCGTAATAGACATACACACTTGAGAGTTCCGGCTTCATAGAGGATGTCGCGGAGGCATACCAAACAGATTGCAAACCCTTCACAAGGTCAGGTGCAGGAATTGAAACGGACACTTCATCACTTGTCTCGGGGATATTTGGAAAATCGTCAGCAGAAAGCAGTTTAATTACTGTTTTGGAGTGATTTGTTGAAACGGAGAGAGTGGTTCCTGATGATTCAAGGGTGACGTTGCCCCCAGGAGGGGTCTGAACCAAAAGACCTGTAAAAACATCTGCGGGGATAGCGACCATGCCCTCCTTAAGAACACGAACAACCATTTCACTTTGAACACCTAAATCAAGGTTGGTCGCTTTTATAAGGAGTCTTCCGTTTTTTGCTTCAAAAAGAAAACATTTGAGCACCGGGTGATTGGTATTCTTTCCGACCACTTTCTCCATCTTAGTAAGAAGTTCGGTAAGTTTATTTTTTACACACTCTATTTTCATTTTTTTATATATAAACCTTATCGTTATTACTTTTATTCAGGTGTATATGTGGATAAATTAAATTTTGTTGCTATATAAGGGTTTTCTCCTGTATTTTAAAAATTCTTTGTGGGGATTTCTGTTAGATATTTTTTAATAGGGTGGGTAGAAGTTTCTTTTATAAAAATTTTGGAATCTTTTTCCCCACATCTTCAACATCTTTTGTTTGTGTTCTCCACACCTTACCCACCTTTAAAGAAGTGCCCGGATTTGAGTGAGTTCTTCAAGGAGTGTTGGGTTGGTCTTTATCTCATTCTTTATTTTCTCGCAGGAGTGAATAACGGTCGTATGGTCTCTCCCTCCTAGTTTTTGCCCAATTGAAGGAAATGAGATATTGAAATCTTCCCGTAGAACAAACATGACAAGCTGTCGTGGGCGCACCACCTCCTTTCGTCGGCTTTTTTCGTAAATATTCTCTTCCTCGATATTGTAGAAATCTGCAATGGTTTTTACCACCTCTTTTACTGAAACGAGCTTCTTCGGCCTACTCGAGTTTTTTAAGAGATTTTTAACCTCAATAAGTCCCAATTCCCGCCCTTTAAGTTGCGATTGGCAGATAATGGAGTTTATTACCCCTTCAAGTTCACGAATGTTTCCGTTTACCGACGTGGCGATGAAATTGATGGTTTCATCATCAGTCATGTAGTTATGCTGGCCGAATTTCGTGCGCAGGATAGCTTGCCTGGACTCGTGGTCAGGTTGCGGTATATCAACAATCATTCCGGCTGCAAAGCGCGATTTCAACCGTTCTTCCAGGTTTGGAATGTAGTTTGGGTGTTTGTCTGAAGAAAAGACGATTTGTTTGTTGTTCTCATAGAGGTAGTTGAACAAGTGGAACAATTCTTCCTGGGTTTTTTCTTTATTTGCGAGGAATTGAATATCGTCCATGATAAACACGTCATATTTCCGATATTTTTCCTTGAGCTGATTTATTTTTTGCGTCTGTATTGCGTTGATGAGGTCAGTCGCGAATCTCTCAGAGGTCACATAGAAAATCTTTTTCTCTTGAAATGAGGTTTTTATATAATTCCCCACCGCTTGTATCAGGTGTGTTTTGCCGTGACCTGTGTTTCCATAAATAAAGAGAGGGTTGTAAATCATACCCGGTTTTTTAACGACCGCTTGTGCTGCAGCATGCGCCAGTTCGTTGAATGACCCGATGACGAAAGAATCAAACGTGTACCGAGGGTTCAGGTTGTCTTCCCTGTTTATGTAGTATTCCTGGAGCGGAAGTTCTTTATTGAGGTAATTGATATGGTTTGCGTTTGAGGCGGACTCTCTTCGCGCCTCGTTTGAGATGAGGTACTCCACTCCACGGATATAATTGCCGAAATTCCTGAGCGTTTTAAGGATAAGTTTATGGTACTTATTCACCAACCAGTCTTTAACGAACGTGTTCGGTACTCCTACATAGATAACCCCCTCGTTCTGTTTGAGGATATAGGTATCCTTAAACCATGTATTAAAGTTTGCTGGGGATACGTTGAGTTCCATTTCAACGAGTACGCTTTCCCAAAGTTTTTTATTATCCGTGACGGGTGGCATAGAAGAGTTGTGCTCCACATTATATACTGCCCACACGATGTGCAAACTTGTTAAAAAAGAATATATATGTTCGTAACCTGTGTATAGGTTGTGGAACGATTATTTTTATGAATGAGCCATTGTGTTTTTTTTCTTTTTATATTACAATCTCCTACCTATGTCTTTGGCCCTCACCTACAAACCTAAAAAGAGAAAGCGCGCTAAAACCCACGGTTTTTTGAGCCGGAGCAAGACCGCGTATGGAAGAAGGGTGCTTCAGAGGCGTCGCCGTGTCGGCCGTGCTCGCCTCGCCGTCTAAATTCTCTTGCTGAAACGCTCACAACGCTTACGACGAGAGGTTTTTGACCGCGTTCGCGCCTCTCAACTTATGATTAGGGGAAAATCTCTCTCCCTGCGTTTCGTATGTAGTACCCCGAAAGGATATTCAGTCGTGATACCTAAATCCGTTGCAGCTCGTGCGACGGCTAGAAATAAGGCCAGACGAGTTGCGTATAGCATACTTCAGGCCACTGAGACTTGTGAGATGCAGGGCATTTTCTACGTAAGGGCTCTTCCGAACAACTACGCTTCAATGTTCCAGCAAGAAATGCTTGAACTGCTTGAGAAAGCGAGGAAACAGTGCGACATTCAAGCGAGTTGATAGTAAGACCTATTTTGGATACACTGTGACTCATGACCCACGGCTTTTTTACGACCGTATTTTCCCAGCCCCTTTATAACGGGCTGATTTTCTTGATTTCATTTGTTCCGGCGGCTGATGCCGGTATCGCTATCGTCATTTTCACCCTCCTCGTGCGTTCTGTTCTCTACCCTCTCTCAAAGCGTTCTATTGAGACGCAGATGAAGCTTAAGAGCTCGGAGGCGGAAATTACTGTCATCAGGGAGCGGTATAAGGATAAGGCGGAGCAGGCAATGAAGATACTCGCGCTTTACAAAGAGAAAGGACTAAAACCTCTTTCAGGTTTCCTACTCATCATTATTCAGATTCCGATTATCTTCGCGCTTTACTACATCTTTCTTCGTAGCGGATTACCGCTCGTTGACCACAATCTACTCTATGAATTTGTTTCCGAGCCGGCGACGGTCAACATGCATTTCTTGGGACTTCTCGATATCACCGAGAAAAGCTATCTCTTAGCGTTTTTAACCGCAATCACGCAATTCTTTCAGGCTCGACTCATGCTTCCTCCCACGAAACCTCGCGTTGAGAATGAATCGTTCAAAGACAACCTTGCTCGAAGCATGAATCTTCAGATGAAATACGTGTTTCCGGTCATCATCTTCTTTATTGTGTACAATTTGTCTGGCACTATCGCCCTGTACTGGACGACAAACAATCTTTTTTCTATCGTGCAGGAGTGGTATGTTCGAAGGAAGTTCGCCCGCACTGAGACGGCGAGCCGATAACTATGAATGAAGAGAAGATACAAACTATCATTACGGACCTGTTGACTCGCATGGGCGTGGCGTTTGAAAGCGTTTCCCGCCGTGAGACCGACGGTCGTACCAATTTCGTCATAAAGAGTAGCGACTCACACATCCTTATCGGTTCTCGGGGGGCGCACATTGCCTCACTCAACCATGTCGTCAAACGCATCGTGTCAAAACAGCTTGATATGGGAGACCAGAAATTTGATTTCTTTGTAGACGTCAATGATTACCATGACCGCCTGGTGAAGGACCTTCAAGACAAAGCGAATATCCTCGCAGGTCGCGCTCGGTCGTTTAAAACAAACGTGGAGATGGATCCGATGTCATCATACGAGCGCATGATTATCCACAATCTCTTTCAAGACGTTTCGGATATCACAACCGAATCCATCGGTGTCGGCAGTAAGCGCCGGGTTGTTATTAAATATACGGAAGTTCCACGCGAGAGTATCTCCTAACATTCCGCTAGAGAGGAAGCGAAAGGTCGAGAAGCCATAGGCTCAAGTCTTTTTTGTTTGTGAAAAGAAGATACTGTTCTGAGTCATCAAGGGTAAGGTTGGTGATATCCATCGTACGTTCTGCGACACTCGGAGGATTTAAGATGATAGTTGTCTCACCGGTTTCAATATTTATCTTCCAGAGGTTGTCGGTGAACGATACGACGCCTTGATACCATGAGTCCGGATAGTTCGCGAAATTGAGCAGGTCTGGGACGGCGCAGTAGATGATAGATTCGTTTTTCGCACTCCACAGACATTTTTCCGGCAGAGTACTCACGCCAAGTTCTTTGACGGTTTTGTCCTCGGTGCTCAGATAGTTCAACCCGATACGTCCATTCGCGATTTTCGAGAAAAGTACAAAGGTCCCGTCATGATTCGGGAGCACGGTAAGGCCGTTCGTTTCCCCGATTAAACGGTCTCTTTTCCCCGTGGACGCGTCGAGCACGTAGGCGTACCCGCCGATATTTGCAGAGGGTTTGGTGTAGAGCACGATATCCCCCGCGGTTTCCCATAGTGCGGACCACTCTCGAGCAGGAGACGTAAAGAGTTGTGCACGGCTCGTGCCGTTTGGATTTGAGCGTGCGCCGGTAGAACCAAGCGAATTTTTTGTGATATAGAATATTTTATCTTCTGCCGGAGAAACAGCGATTGCATCGATATCGGCTGGTAGAAACGTACCATCGGTAAGTTCCCGCTCTGTCGTCGAATCTGATTCGGGGTCGAGTGCCGCGTAAAAGGTCTGCACTACCCCATCTTTGAGGTATCGAAGAATCACCCCGTCACCGTTTTGTACCCACAGTGCTTCGTATATCTTCGGAATAGTGGTGTTTGAGATACGGTACGGCGCATCATTACTTGTTGTTTTCGCTTCGTAGACATGTCCGTTTGCGCGTTCGACATAGCGGATGAAAACCTCGGCGTTTCGGTCAAAAAGCGTCGCACCTGAGACTGGGAGGGATGAGATAAGTCGAAGTCGCTGTGCATATTCTTGTGGGCGATTGTAGTACTGATAGTCTTCCGGTCCGGGACCTGTGGGTGTGGTGATGCCATCGCTTGGCGGAATGTCCGGTCCGACCGGGAAGGTGAGGTCGTCAGGCGGTGGAACGACAGGCCCCGCGGAACCTCTGAAGAAGAAGTAGAAAATGGCAAGCCCGATAATGACAAGCGCAACAACAACTGAGAGAATAATGTATGCTTTTTTCTTACTCATTGTACGGTGGTTACGGGGACGCAAAGGTCGCTTGATTTAATAAGTGCTCCGGCTTCCTGTTGTTGTTGAGCGATAAGCATGCAATCGCTATGAAGTGGGTAGGTATAGGTGTATCCCGGCAGAGCCGCGCCTTCTCCACAGAGGTTCATGATTGAGAAGATATCAGAGTTCGAGAGATAGGTTTGATAGTGGTTCTGACATATTTCGTTTGTTGTCGCGTAAAATTCTTCTTGCGCCTGTGTCGTGTAAGCGGTGGTTTGCGAAAGAGGTTGTCCGTAGGCGGGGTCATCGGTATACGGCAAGACTTTAAAGCAAGCCCACCCGCTTGATGAAAGATTGTCAGTACCTCCCACGAGAGCGTCTCCTGCAATTTGACACTCATCTTTTGTTGGATAGCGTTTCCTGACGGTTCCCGAGCCAGTTACCGAGACATAGTTGAGCTCGTATTCGTACTGTTGCCAGCGGAGTATAAATCTACTGTCGTAGTAGGTGAGACGGTATGCGGTCGCCGTTGACCCCGGGGTCGGGTCCTGCACGATATCAACGTTCCCCAACTCCCCAAGTTCTCCCAGGGAGTTTTGTCCGGTTAAATCGGGATTGATGGTATTGAGGACGAGAAATGACGCAAGGGCAAGCAGAAGACCGAGCAATGCATTTTTGATACCCTTGATAGATTCTGATTTATTGGTTACCACATCACTCATCATGTAGCGGATGCCGTTAAAGGCGATAGCGAGTACGGCTAGGGCTGCAGCGATTCCTATACCAATCTTGAAGAGTTCAGCAATATATGATGAAGGGGTAATAGACGCTCCTGGAGCCGAGGTGATGGGCGCTAAAGGCACATATTCGATTGCTTGAGCGGAGACAATATGTGCATAGAGAAGCGTACTTACCGCGAGGAGTGTTGTTGAGATGAAGAATGTTTTGGCAGTACTTTTTATCATTGTCCGAAGTTGACGGTGAATGCCGAACGGGCGGCCTCGGCAAGACTCTGAGGATTTACGATATTGACGCTGACGGGCGCATTGCCCGAATCGGTGCCGATATTGCGTACCGTGAGGAATGAGCTTGTGAACGCGTCCACGTTCTGATAATTGACGCTCCAAGAGAAATTGAGCGATGAAACACTAACGGCATTGAAGAAATATGGCACGGCCTCAAGCGTTACCTCGGGACCATCGAGGGTAAATCCGCCACGAACCGCTTGGTTGAAGAGAATGCCGTAAAGCGGACTATTTTCGTAGATGAGCGAGAGAGGTTGCGAGGTGCTGATTCTCGTTTCCCCCCGAGCGCTGATGAGTCCGTCTCTTGTTTTAATGACCACTGAAACGGTGTATGGAGTCCTAAATATCGGTTGGTCGATAATGAGCACGTCGCGCCCATATCCCGACTGGTCGCCTTGCACCTCGTTGTTTTCTGACCACGTGAAATAAAGTTCAGTAGGGTCAAGTCGGCGTCCAAGCTTGTCAGTCAGTTCGGGAAGCGCAACCACACGAACTTTTCCGAGCTGAGAGTAGAGCGCTTTGCCCTTGTAAAAAACAGGAATACTCGTTGATGATTCCCAGACGACATCGACCACCGCGGGCCGAATTTCAATGCTTTTCTCATAAATACTCCCGTTGATATCACGTACGATTGCGGTGACGACTTTCACGCTTCCTGTTGAGCCGGCAACCAGTGTATGTTTGGTGTATGCCAAGCCACTCTCAAGCAGTTTTCCGTCTTCCATCCATCCGATGTCGGCCTGTTGCAGGTCAAAAACCGTCGTTTTTACTTCTACAATTACGATATCGCCCGGTTTCGGGTATTGGGGAGAAAGAGAAAGGATAAGTGGGTCGGCTACGCCCGGCTGAACGGGAAGCGCCCCGCTCCCTTCCTGATTGTTGAATGGGTCTGCAATGACCGAACCATCTCCTTCTTGGACACCAAAAAAGAATTGAGCTGAAGCAAGAGATGCCACGCCAAGCCCAAAGAGTGCAAGAGCAGCAAAAAACCATTTTACCGCTTGTATTTTCCGCATAGTCGTATGATTTATTTTACCACAAGGGCGATTCGTCTTCCCGCCTGTTGTGTATTACGCCTACCCCCTTGGAAGTGGCGGCGGTCCCCCACCCACTCTGCCGGACGCGGCCTTGAGTGTGCCGGTAACGGAGATATTTTTCCCTGTCGTGTTGTAAATCCTGTCTTCAGCCCACGTCATGAAGACGAGAGCACCGATGCCGAGTGACCACGCGGGTAGTATTCCGAGAGATGCAATTTCACCGATTGCTGACCCGCCAAGCACGAGCAGTCGTTTCGGGCTAATGAAATCTACCTGGTGGAGTCTGAACCAGATATAGAATAAGAGCCACGCACCAACGCTGATAAGCGAGTTTATAGCGAGTGTTAAGATTGCCGTAACGAGACCGAAAACAAGTAGGTCAAAAAACCACTGGACTATATCAATAACGACAGCGACGGCAATCATGAGGCCACCAAGGAAGATAGAGACGCGATTTCGTTTTATGCCGTCCATAAGCCTAATTTACCGGTTTTACCACTTCTCCTTGTGAGGCAAGGTCGCGCTTCGCTTTTTTAATAGCGAGCAGTTCGGAGGGGTTTGAAGTGATGATTTGGTCTTCGGTGTATGAGGCGATTATTTTTATTGCCACGTGCTTGAGGCCAACGAAGAAAATTCCTTCCCCGACATCCGATTCAAGGAGGAGGTATTTCTCTTCATCGGTAAGATTGAACACTTGCTGGATGCGGTCGATGGCGGTCGGCGATTGTTTCAGGAGCATTTGGATTGATGAGTTTGTCAGGATAGGAAGCCCGTACGGCGATTTAAGAAAATCATCTACGTCCTGGGTTATGGTTGCAAGGCCGAGATAGTATTTTCGTCCTCGCTTAGCCAGAGAGAGAAGAAATGATGCCGTATCTTCGGA
>CAYGFK010000009.1:0-35061 GCA_964349135.1 uncultured Candidatus Saccharibacteria bacterium
TTGCCGGGCGCCGGATTCGAGCTGGCGAAGGGGTCGGGGAACGGGGAGGTTCCCCGTGGCGGAGAGTAGCGAGCTTGCGAGTGTTGAGAACGGAGGAGTTCTCAAAGCGCAGCGAAGCGAGCAGTTCGACTCCAAGTCCGGCAGGCATATGCGCGACAGGCAATATGGCCTTTAGGTGAGCTCAGTTTCTTCCCAGACATCACGTAAACTGCTATCATAGCACTCGTACGTTTTTAGCCCCTTAATGAACTCTTATATGAAGCTATTTATATCAATAATTTCTGCTACCGCAGTGTTCGCCATTGGTAGCACTGTTTCTGCGGTTGAGGCCACGTTTACCGGTAGCGCCACCATGACTACCACCAGTGCCGTTCCGACTGAATCAGCGTATGGAAAAGTCGGGGTTGCATTTGTTCTCGATGCGTCACGGAGCGCGGATGACGGCACTATCGAGCGATTTATCTGGAAGCAGGTTGAGGGTCCGAAGACGGTTACCATCACAAATGCTTCTACGGCAAAGGCGTCTTTCACACCGCCTACCGCAGGCACCTATGAGTTTGAACTTTCGGTCACTGATTCAAGAGGAACGACTTCGCTCGCCAAGCGTGTTGAAGTTGTTGTAACTTCAAGCCAAGTTGTCCCTTTGGACGCTCCGGATGATTCAACAGAAGCCGGTCCCGCATACCTTGAGATTGATACCATAAAAGGTGAAACGTCCGATGGTGCGAAAAAAGGAAATGTGGAAGTGAATTGGAAAGTTGAAGAAGGGGAGAAATTGGAAACTACAGGAGTCGAGCCCGATGAAATAGATTTTATGGGCGAAAGCGAACAGGCGACTAATTTTGGAGTGCTTCTGGGTGGAGGCAGTGAAGATGATGACGCAGAATTTCGCGGAGGTGTGAAGGTTGCCGCGGGTGACGTAAATGGTCTTACCGAGGAAGAAAAGCAGATGTTCCTATCGGCCGTTAAAGCTCATGCGCAGGTGACGTCCGGACAAGGCCTCGAGAATTTTGCGATAGGCATCCTAGTGGAAAACGAGAATATGGAAGAGATTTCTCTCAATTACGAAAAGATAAAGTTGAGTCACCGTGCACGTGGCAAATTCCTCGGCTTTATTCCTGTTTCGCTGACCGAAGTAGTGGAAATTGAAACTGAAGGGGAAAATGTTGGAGAGGTAAAGGTAAAGTTTTCCTGGCTTAGTTTCCTCACTTCAAAGGAGGTGAAGGCCTCTGAACTTGAGACGGCTATTAAGGCGGAGATTTCGACGAATCTTGGCAATAACGAGAATTGGGACTTCGGAAGTCGCGCGCTCGCACTCTCCCTTGTCTCGAATGTCTTAAAGACCAAGCACGATACCGCTAAAAACTCTATAAACAACGTTCGATAAAATACTCATCTGAAAAAGGACGGTTTCTAAAGGCCGTCCTTTTTCAATACTAGAAGATAATAAGGGCGGTATGTATTTTGTCTATATTTTAGAATGTGGAGACGGGTCGCTTTATACCGGCATATCCAATGACGTTGAACGGAGATTTGACGAACATAAAAAGGGAAAGGGTGGCCACTATACTAAATCAAGGAAAGCCGTGAGGTTGTTATATACAGAACCACACCCAGACAAAAGTTCCGCACTCAAACGCGAAGCGGAAATAAAAAAATGGCCCCGCGAAAAAAAGCTTTCTCTCATTCATGGCAAGAATCAGTCATAAATCTTGCAATTTTCTACTGAATGTGTTATTATCAAAATATGAAAGATTTTAAAAAGCGCGGTTCGTTTGGTAACAGTAGAGGAGGTAATAGCTTTGGCCGAGGGAATTTTAATCGTCCATCGTTTAATGACCGTGGCAGAAATGACAAATTCGGTCCTCCGGAGATGCATGAAGCGATTTGTGCTAAGTGTGGCAACAAGTGTGAGGTACCCTTTAAGCCCAACAATAAGAAGCCTGTGTATTGTAAAAACTGTTTTGACCAAAACGGTGGAAATACCGGCGGTGGAGACAGATTTCCAAAACGAGATTTCAAGCAGAGACCATTTGAAAAACCTCGCTATGAAGACCGTGGCGCTGGAAACCAAGATAACCAGACCGTAAAGCATCTAGAAGCAATAAACGCCAAACTGGAACGTTTGATTCAGGCTGTCCAGAATCTAACCGTAAAAGGTTCGGTAAAAACAGAAGGTGAGAGCGTGGCAAAACCTGCTGATGAGGATGCGACTGAAGCTCCTGTCAAAAAGACGGCGAAGAAAAGAGTAGCGAAGAAATAATCGTCAATTTAGGTATCCTTTCCATTTTCTTGTAGGCATGGCTTATGGGTCATGAATTGTTCGGTATGGCCCTGGTTTATTGAGGATGGTTTTATCTATGAGTCCAAATCACACCTAAAGAAAGGTGTGCATTTTACACCTTCATATATTCGTGTAGAGTAGGAGTACAATAGGTTTTTAATACATGAAATAAACATGCAATCATCAGTAGCTAAAATCGGCATTGCGGTAGTGGGCATTGCGGTAGTGGGCATCGGTGCGACGGCGCTTATGGGAGTGTTCAATCCTGGATTTGCCGATGGTGGGGTGGATGTGAGGAATACAAAATGTGAAGAACTTGGTTCGGCGAGGACAGCAATAGCAAACGAATTTGAAACGCGTAAGGCATCCGCCGGCGAAGCGCATGATGTTGCACGAGAGACAATAAGTGACGAATACTGGGATAAGAACCGTGCGCTTGAGAATGACTATCACGAATGTATCTCAAGTGCGTTGACCGCCGACCCGTGTAAGGAGCCCTTTGAAGAAGTGGGACGACTCTACGAGGAGATTATGGCGGATTTTGACGCGGGCAAGGGTTTTAACGAAGCGAAATTCAACGAACGAGAACAGGCGAAGAAAGAATACAACGAGTGCGTGGAAGAAGCGCGTAAGCCGGAATTTTATGAGAATAAGAAACTGCAGTGCGATGCTGATTTGGCTACAGGAAAAGAAGCGAATCAGAATGAGCGAGTAAGGAATGAGGCGGACGCAAAAGCGGTCTACGATGAGACGGTTGCAGAGGCACAGGCCGCGTTTGACGCAAAATCGGCAATTCTCGATGCGATTGAAGAGAAGTGCAAAGAGCCGGGCGGGACAACCAGTGTGAGCGTTGGCGCTCTCACTTCAGGGGGTTCTGGTGCAGTCCTGGCGCCTTCAAGTTCGGCGTGCACAGGAGTGTTTTCGGGTAATGACCCGGGAATTCTCAAGCGCATTGCTGACTTGGAGAATCAGCTACAGAAAGCGAGAGCGGCCGGGCAGTCTGACGGACTCTTTGGCACTGACCACATTCAGAGTGCTCTCGATGATTTGCGCCAAGAGCTCAAGGACTCACAGAGAACCTGTAACGTAGACGCAGATTGTGGCAGTACGGTTCCTGTCTGTTGCAGTACCACGCAAGTGGGAAGAGCGTATTGCGATGCGGGTATCTGTGCGTCAGAGATAAAAGAATGCACCGACCCGGAGATTTGCGGAGGCAAGCCCGCTATGTGTGTGGCACCCGGAACCGGGGTACAACAGCAGGACGGCGTCTATATCAGCAGGACTATTCCTGAAGAGGGTTCCTGCTCGCAGAATCTTCAAGTCCTCAATCTCGCACAAGGAACTCCCGAATCTGCTCGCTACTCCATCGTCGGCAATATTCCCGGATGGCTTCATATAGATAAGCCAAGCGGAACGCTACCCGGTTCTGCAAGCGTCACGTATTCCTGCGGAACCGTTCAGGGATTTGGGCCGGGGAATTATACGGCGGCGGGTAGTATCACGGTGTACAACAGCGCGAACGAACTCATCAACACCATTCCTTTTAACGTATCTATCACCGTTACGCCTGTAGAGAAAAAAATTGATGTCATTGAATACAATGGAAAATATCTGCCCGTCAGTCAGCTCATCATAGAGAGCGAGGAGGGCTGTACGGCTAAACATTGGCATGCGGCACAGGGGGTGGTAACGGCGACTGACGGTACAAAAGTTTCTGACCCAGGCCCTCAGTGTGGTTACGGAAAACTCTCCGAAAAACCGATACTCCAGGTTTCCGCACCTAAGGATAATTCCGAGACCGACACATCTGGCGCGCGTGGTGAAGTCCGTGGTTTGGAATTCCTTAAGACGCAATAATTCCAGATTTATTTAAGGGACGAGGACTGTCATAGAGGATTTCTTCTCGACGACTTAAAGGTCTATCGAGACAAGAATGGCCGGTTTACCCATATCCTGATTACCTGCAGGTACGCTTTTTATGCTAAAGTGTCAATCTATTCGCTAGTGAGTGAGCGAATAGGAAGGTCTCCGGTTTTTCTTTTCCGAACGAACGACGCGAACAAAAATACATTTTTATGGCAAAAGCGGATTCAATTCTTTCCTTTGAAAAAGTCTCATTTGATTATGGACCTAAAAAACTCATTCTGGATGAGGTAGATTTTTCCGTACGTCGTGGTACGAAAATCACGTTCATGGGCCAGAATGGGGCAGGCAAGAGTACTATATTTCAACTCATCACTGGCGGACTCACTCCTCATTCAGGGAAGATAAATATCATGAGAGGCCTTTCCGTTGCAATTTCTCGGCAGGTCATACCGCGCGAGGATATGAACCTATCGGTCCGTGATTTTTTCAGCAAATGCTTTTCTGAGAAAGTGTATGATATTGACCCTCGTATCGATGATGCCCTTGAAGTCGTCAATCTAAAAGGACATGAGAAAGTACACGATAGGATAATCAAGACTTTCTCGGGGGGTCAGCAGGCACGCCTGCTCCTCGCATCAGCTATCATCAGTGACCCTGATTTACTTCTCTTGGACGAACCAACGAATAATCTCGATAAGACCGGTATTGACCACCTGACACAATTTCTCATCAATTATAAAAAGACGGTCATTGTGATTTCTCACGATGCGGATTTTTTGAACGCATTTTCAGATGGCGTGTTGTATCTCGATGTACATACTAGAAAGGTGGAGCAGTATTCGGGGAACTATTATGATGTGGTGAAAGAGATTTCCGCGCGTATTGAAAAAGAGAATCGAAAAAACGCCCAGCTTGCCAAGGAGATTCAGGAAAATAAAGACAAGGCAAATTTTTTCTCGCATAAAGGGGGTCAGATGCGTCTCGTTGCAAAACGTATGCGCGAGAAGGCCGAAGAACTTGAGGAAGAAAAGGTAGATGTACGCAAGGAAGACCGTACTATTCGACCCTTTATCATTCCTGTACAGGAAGATTTGATGGGAGAGATACTCAACATCTCGTCATTCACCATGATGAATAAAAAACACGTCGTGGTAAAAAGGTCTGCCAATATCGCCCTGCGTCGCGGTGGGCACCTGCTCCTTTCTGGTCCGAACGGTATTGGTAAAAGCACGTTGCTTGAGAGTATTGCTAAGCGGACAGCAAAAGGTGTCACTATTGCTGACAAGGTCACTATCGGTTATTACCGACAGGATTTCTCTACGCTTAATTTCGAAGACACCGTCTACGATTCGCTTATGGAAGTGATGCAAAAGCAGGACGAAGAGCGAATGCGGAGTGTAGCCGCAGGTTTTCTCATTGATACGGAGGCCGTGCGCAGTAAGATTGGCAGTTTGTCGGAAGGGCAAAAGGGTCTTGTGGCGTTTGCGCGACTCGTTCTTGAGAAGCCGGGGCTCTTAATACTCGATGAGCCGACCAACCATATAAATTTCAGACACATTCCGCGTATCGCTGAAGCGTTGAATACTTATCAGGGCGCGATGATACTCGTCTCTCACGTGAAAGATTTTGTCGCAAAGATTCGAATCGATGAGGTTCTTGATTTAGATACGTAATTCTTATGAATACAAAACGTACTCTCAATACCGTCGCTGATGTCGTCGTCATTGGGGGAGGCCCCGCAGGGATGATGGCTGCCGGACAGGCCGCGAAACGAGGTCTCAGTGTCGTTATTCTTGAGAAAAATCCTGAATTGGGACGCAAGCTCTTAATTACAGGTGGCGGGCGATGCAATGTCACGAATAATAAGACCGATGTCCGGACGATGCTTGAAAAGTATAAAAAAAGCGGGAAATTCTTATTCTCCGCTTTTTCACAGTTTGCCGTGAAAGAGGCGCTCGAATTTTTTAACGGGCGCGGTATGCCAACCAAAGAAGAGAATGAAGGGAGAGTTTTTCCTGTCTCAAACAGTGCACGCTCGGTTTTCGACGTGTTAGTAGACTTTATGAAAGAGAATGGTGTGCAGGTCAGAACGAATGCTACCGTCACGAATATAAGTAAGGAGCAGGGCACAGAGCTCTTTCGTGTAAAGCTCAAGGATGGTTCCACACTCAGCGCGAAGTCTTGCATCCTGGCTACGGGTGGTACGTCGCATCCTGAGACAGGTTCTACGGGTGAAGGTTTTAAGTGGTTAAAAAGTCTCGGTCATACGGTCGCAGAAAATAATTTCGCCCTCGTACCGATTGCACTCAAAGATACGTGGGCGAAAAAACTTGGCGGTGTCACGCTCTCAGCTATCAAATTATCTGTTGTCTCGGATGGACAAACGGCGGGTGACGATGTTTCAGTGAAGAAAACAAAACCGCACATTGGCAAGCTTCTTTTTACGCATGTCGGTATTAGCGGTCCGATGGTTTTGAATATGAGTAGGGAAGTCGGCGAGTTTTTGCAGTACGGAGATGTGAAACTGAAACTCGATTTATTTCCCAGACTTGATTTAAACGGTTTGCGGGCAACATTAAATACCTTACTGGCCGATGAAAGTAACAAAAAACTGAAAAATACCCTGAATCAGCTGATGCCTTCCGCGCTCGTTTTGCCGATGTTAGAGCTTGCAAAGATAGACGGAGATATTCCTAATCACAGCGTACGGAGTGAACATCGCGCGCACCTTGTCGCACTTTTGAAAGCTATTCCGCTTCATGTGAAAGGTCTTTTGGGCGCGAATAAGGCGGTGGTATCTTCGGGCGGTGTGGTGCTTGAGGAGATAGATTTCAGGACAATGGAATCCCGCAAGGTTTCGAATTTATACTTAATTGGTGATGTACTCAACATAGACCGTCCGTCAGGAGGATATAGTCTTCAGCTCTGTTGGACAACCGGCTTTGTGGCAGGTACCCACTGTAATAGTGCAAGGTCCGACCTTGCACAGGATTAAAAATGGTAAACTGGAGATACGATGAAAGGCATACCCTTTGCGAATATAACTGTTTTTATCCTTTTCTTTGGCATCGCCCTTTTTGAAGCCATTCAAGGAAATAACTGGTTAGGAGCCATTCTCTTTCTTGCTCTCGGGATATTGTCCTTGCGCGCCGATTTCTTGAGAAATAAGTGATATTGACCTTATAGATTTTTAATGCTACATTTTTACTCTCAATTCTGCGCAAGCGCGCGTTTTTTGTTTATATGAACCAAGAAATCAGAAACATTGCCATTATCGCTCACGTCGACCACGGGAAGACCACACTTACCGACGGGTTGATGGAATTTACCGGCGCGCGCGAAAAAGGCGCGACGATGGATAGCAACGCTCTTGAACAGGAGCGCGGCATTACCATCTATGCCAAAAATACATCCATTGAATACAAAGGGACTCGGATAAATATTATCGATACGCCGGGTCACGCGGATTTCGGTTCGGAAGTAGAACGGGTACTCCGTTCTATCGACTCGGTGCTTCTTGTGGTTGATGCCCAAGAAGGGCCGATGCCACAAACGCGTTTCGTACTCAAAAAATCACTTGAGCTCGGCCTCAAACCTATCGTCATTATCAATAAGATAGACAAACCGGGGGCCGACCTCGACCGATGCGAAGAGCATATACTCGAACTTTTTATGGAGCTTGGTGCAAGTAACGAGCAGTGTAATTTCAACGTGGTCTATGCGATAGGTCGCGACGGCCTCGCAAAACGGAAGCGTGACGACGAAATGAAAGATTTGTCGCCCGTACTCGATACTGTTCTAGAACACGTGCAACCTGCAAAAGGGTATCAGGAGGGTGACGCTCTCCGCGCGCAGGTCTTCAACCTTGGCTACGACCAATTTCTCGGACGCTTGGCGGTAGCTCGAATCTACGAAGGAAAGATTAAGAAAGACCAAGATATTTATGTATATACGCCAGACGGTGTATCCCGAAGAGGCAAGGTAGTGAAGCTCAGTGGTTATAAAGGAGTTGCGCAACGGCCTCTTGAAGAAGCTTTTGCCGGAGACATTGTGCTTATTGCTGGACTTGAGGATGTTACTATCGGTGAGACTATAGCCGACCGCGAAGGGGCAGAGCCACTACCGACTATTAGCGTGGATGAGCCAACGATTTCCCTCAGCTTTTTAGTGAATAGTTCACCGTTTGCGGGACGGGAAGGTAAGTTTGTTACTTCACGTCAGATTGCCGAACGTCTGAAAAAAGAACTTGAAATAAACGTCGGGCTACAGGTTGATTTCTCCAAGGGTGATGTATTCGAAGTGCGCGGACGTGGGGAAATGCACATCGCCATTCTTCTTGAAAATATGCGTCGTGAAGGGTATGAACTTTCGGTATCCCAACCAAATGCCATCGTGAAGAATGAAAATGGCGTCTTGAAAGAGCCATTTGAGGAAGTCACCATAGATATTCCATCTGAGTATCAAGGGACGGTTATTGACCGCTTGTCGCGTCGAGGTTTTGTTATGCAGAATATGATTCACCACGAAAATCAATTACGGCTTTTATTTGAAGGCCCTACGCGAGGTCTCCTTGGTTATCGAAACCAATTCATCATTGATACACGAGGCGAAGGTATTCTTGCTTCTCGTTTTATCGGATTCAGGGAGCACATTGGAGAGATAAAGAAGCGCAAGGCCGGTTCGATGGTTTCTATGATTTCGGGAAAGGTGCTCGGTTTTGCACTGTTTGGTCTCCAAGAAAGAGGAGAATTGTATATTGGTGCCGGAGGCGAAGTGTATGAAGGGATGGTTATAGGCAATACTTCAAAAGGGGAAGAGATGACGGTCAATCCGACTAAAGGAAAACAACTTACCAATATGCGCGCGTCGGGTAACGACGAGGCCATAACCCTTATTCCACATCGGCCACTTTCTATCGAAATTGGTCTTGAGATTATGCAACCAGACGAATATCTAGAGGTGTGTCCCAAATCGGTTCGTTTGAGAAAGCAAAAACTCAAAGAAAGCGAGCGTAAGAAGCGCGAGAAGCAAGACGGTCTGACCGCCTAGGTTACATACGCTATCGCGCGACCATGTTGACGAGTATACCCCCTAGGGGGTATACTCGTTTGTATGAAATACATGAACAATAAAAGTAAGGCTAACGTCTCTCGTCGCCTTAAATTGCTTGAGGGGCAAGTGCGGGGTCTCCAAAAGATGGTTGAGAGTGATACCTATTGTATAGATATTATCACTCAGACTTCTGCGGTGAAGCAGGGATTATCAAACGTCGAAGATTTACTTCTTGAAAATCACCTCGACCATTGCGTGTATCATCAGATGAAAATGGGGCAGACGACCAAGGCAAAAGCAGAGATTATTAAGGTTTATAAGTTGAAAAGGAAGTAATATGCATACACAAACCTATAGAGTTAGAGGAATGCACTGCGCTTCATGCTCTTCGGTAATCGAGAAGACGTTTAAGAAAGTTGAGGGCGTGCACTCGGTAGAGGTGAATTACGGTACGGAGAAAGCAAAAGTATCTTTTAATCCGTCAAAGACAAATCCTCATAATCTCTCTAAGCAAATCGAACCCCTCGGTTATTCCTTAGATATTCCTGTAACGGCTGAGGAAATGGGCATGTCTCCCCGCGAGCATGAGGCACACCTCGGTCTTAATCAGTCAAAGAAAGAGAAGTTAGCGGAAGTAGCGGACATGCGAATGAAAGTGCTGTCAGCTATTCCCATCGCCATCTTTGCCGTCCTTGTCATGGGTTGGGACATCCTTGCCGAATACAGCGTCGTCCCTGCGATGAGCTACGTGCTCAAAGAATTTTTCCATCACCTGCTCCCAATACTGGCGACCTACGTTTTGTTTGTAGTTGGTAAGCCATATTTGGTCGGTTTCTATAGATTTCTTCGATATGGGAAAGCCAATATGGATACGCTTATTGGTATCGGTACTTCTGCCGCCTTTCTCTATAGCTTTGTGGTGACCGCTTTGGAAGATACACTTCGTCCTTTTATTAATGTTGAGTATCAGTACTACGATGTGACAATCGTTGTTATCACTTTTATTGCACTTGGAAAATATCTCGAAGCTCGTTCGAAGATAAAAACAGGTGATGCCATTGAAAAACTCCTTAATCTTCAGGCTAAAACCGCTCTCGTTGTTCGGGACGGTAAGGAAATAGAAATCTCTATACATGAGGTGGTGCATGGGGATTTGATTATAGTGAAACCTGGTGCAAAGATTCCCGTAGACGGTGTGATAACTGATGGAAGTTCTTTCATTGATGAGTCCATGGTTACCGGTGAGCCTATGCCAGTACAGAAAAAGATTGGTGACCGTATTGTGTCTGGAACGATAAATACAAACGGCGCTTTTACATTTAAAGCAACCAAAATTGGTTCCGAGACTCTTCTGGCTCAAATCATAAAAATGGTTGAAGATGCTCAGGGTAGTAAGGCGCCGATACAAGCCCTCGCAGATAAAATATCAGCCGTGTTCGTGCCGATAGTTCTTGTTATCGCATTTCTAACTCTCGGTACATGGCTTATTGTCGGCACTCAATATTTAGGATTTTCTCAAGCCTTATCCTTCGGACTCGTTTCTTTTGTGGGCATTCTTGTTATCGCATGTCCGTGTGCTCTTGGTCTCGCTACACCAACTGCCATTATTGTTGGAGTAGGAAAGGGGGCTAAGGAAGGTATTCTCATTAAGGATGCAGCTACCCTGGAGAAACTTCACAACGTCGATATTGTTGTCGTTGATAAAACAGGCACTATAACGAAGGGTAAGCCGTCACTTGTTGAGGTACAAAACTTCTCAGATATGAATGATGAAAAACTGATATCAGTTCTCACTTCACTTGAAAAAAAGTCAGAACATCCGATTGCGCATGCGATTATGCACTATGCACAGGAAAGAAATATCTCTACGGTGAGTGAGGTTTCTGATTTTGAGGCGATACAGGGCAAGGGTCTCAGAGGGGTCATCGATGGTATTGAGTATTACGTTGGCAATTCAAACCTTATCAGTGAATTGAAGCTTTCTTTTGATGTTACGAAGCTTGAGGAATTCACTTCGCAAGGAAAAACACCGGTAATTCTTGCAACCAAGGGAAAAGTCTTAGGCTTTGTTATGGTCGCTGATGCAATAAAGGAGGAATCAATTGAGGCGGTTAGAAATCTTCATAAACTTGGCATACAAGTAGTCATGCTAACCGGCGATGATGAAAAAGCAGCTAACTATATTGCATCGCTTGTTGGTATTGATGAGGTAGTTGCGCATGTGCTTCCGGGAGATAAGCGCAAGAAAATTCAGGAACTTCAAGCGCAGGGCAAGGTGATAGCGATGGCCGGTGACGGTGTCAACGATGCTCCGGCGCTTGCTCAAGCGGATATCGGTATCGCTATGGGGACCGGGACGGATGTAGCTATCGAGTCGGCAGGAATTACTCTCCTTGGAGGGGATATTTCAAAACTGGTGAAGGCCATAAGACTTTCGAAAATTACTATGAGGGGGATTAAGCAAAATCTCTTTTGGGCATTTATTTACAACATCGTCGGTATCCCTCTCGCTGCAGGTATCTTCTACCCGGTTTTCGGATGGCTCCTGAACCCCGTTTTTGCGGGATTCGCTATGGCCATGTCATCAGTTTCGGTTGTGTCTAACTCATTACGAATTAAATCAAAGAACTTGTAGTGTATGAAAAGAATCACTTTACATGTTAGTGGTACTCACTGTAACGCTTGTAAAATCTACATTGAAGATGTGCTGAATGAGCAGAAAAGCGTCAGTAACCCATACGTGGATTTAAAAAACAAGACAGTGTCTTTTGATACGGACCTTGAAGATTCGTCCGACCGGCTCGCAGAGATACTGACTGATAAGATAAAACATAACGGTTATGCGCTTTCTGTTGAGAAGGGAGTAACAGTGAAAAAGGATAGTGGCGTTATTTGGCAAGCTTTGCCTATTGGTGTAGCGCTCTTGTTACTTTTCTTCCTTGTACAGAAGTCCGGGATTTTGAATTTTGGTTTAGGCGGAACGGTAACTCCGGTTACGAGCTTTATCATCGGTCTCGTTGCCTCGGTATCAAGTTGCCTTGCGATTGTCGGGGGACTCGTTCTCTCTCTTTCCGCAACCGTGTCTCAGGATAAGATAAGTGATGCAAAGCCAATGATGCTTTTTCATGGGGGGAGATTAATCAGTTTTGCCGTGCTTGGTGGTGTTCTCGGTTCTATTGGAGGTTCTATTGGTATCAGTTTTACGGCTACGGCAATACTTGGAATTGTCGCATCAATCGTGATGATTGTACTTGGACTAAATTTAGTCGGAGTCTTTGAGCGAAACGTGATTGCATTACCTACGAGTGTTTTTAGTTTCTTCCGTAAAATAGAGCATAAGACCATGGCTCCATTTTTGATTGGTGCCGGGACATTTTTCCTACCGTGCGGATTTACTCAGGCGATGCAGGTAGCGACGCTTTCTAGCGGTTCGTTTCTCTCGGGGCTTTTGATTATGACGGCGTTTGCGCTCGGCACACTCCCTATGCTCGCCCTCCTTTCGTTCGGGTTTGCTTCATTCACTCAATCAAGACATGCTCCACTGTTTTTCAAATCGGCCGGAGTTCTCGTGATTGGCCTCGGTATTTTCGCACTCCTTGGCGGACTCGCAGGTCTTGGTATTATCGCCCCTCTCTTTAACATATAATGTTTTTTAGTAATTTATGCGAAAAAATGTAATTTTATCTCTCATCATAAGCGCTACCATGATTGGGGGTGCTTTCTACATTGTTTTTGACAAATCAACTTCTTCGAATGGAGGAGTCCTGCAGTCAGAGAACATTGAAATAAGAGACGGTGTTCAATATGTAACTATAATCGCAAAGGGTGGTTACTCACCGCGTATCACGGATATCAAAGCAGGGCTACCTACGAAGCTCTTGGTGAAAACCGATGGCACCTATGATTGCTCAGCCTCACTTGTAGTGCGTTCCGTCGGCTTTCAGAAGATATTGCAACCAACAGGCGAGGAGATTGTAGATTTAGGTATTCCGAAGTCTGGAGATACCATACGAGGAGTTTGCGGAATGGGAATGTATAGTTTCCAAATAAGAGTTAGTTAATTAAATGCAATTCTTGTAAGGATTGAAAATCTCATAAAAGTATTTACCAATATTTTTACCAGTCGACAATTCAGAGAGAGGTTATACAATGAAGAAACGTAATCAATCATTTATATGAAAAGAATTTCACTATTTGTCGCTGTCGCCGTCCTCATCCTTTCAGGGTATTTTTGGTTTGATAAGACCAATGAAGTCTCGCTCCCCAATTCATTTTCGGGGATTGTGACCGATGTGAATCTTGAAGCCATGGCGTATGACGGTCCAGCATTGGTGACTATGCAGACTGCTGTAGGTGAAACGGTGATTATTGCAGTCCCGTCTATGGGATTGGCGTTGTGTGAGGCGTTTGAAAATATCGCTTTTGTTGATGTTGTTGCCGTTGGCGATACCGTATCGGTCACCGGAGAGAGAGACGAAGATGGTCGTGTTGTGCCATGTAATGACATCTCGCATCATCTGACCGTAACCTCGAAAATGCTTGATAGGGTATACGGCTTTGAATTTGAATACCGAAAAGGGCCAGACGGTTACATCACCCTTGAAGACAATGAAAGTACAGACTCTGATTTCGTAACCGGCATCGTACTCTTTAATCAAAAAGAATATGAGGATTTTCGGGAAAGTACCGACCCGCGCGAAGGTCCGCCTGCTATCCATGTACGGGTTTACCGCAATCCCGAGAAGTTATCATCGTTTGTCTGGCCAGAGCGTAAACCGCTCGAATCGAATATCAAACGTGCGCTTGGTGAAATCGAAGAAGCTACTGTTGGTGGCGCGAACGCAAGCCATTACACAGTAGACGGGTTGTATCCGATTGATACCTATGTGGTGGCAAGCGGTGAACATATCTATGTGCTTATGGGGGCGTATCTCGAAGTAGATTCAGCTATCCATAAAGATTTTCAGGCATTAGTCGATTCGTTCAATTTCCTCCAGACCGAAGGACAAAACTAGTTTGCTACTTCAATGATTGACTTCCTGTCACAAGGCAGGTAGTTTTTGCTGTGGAAAGGAAAAAGCCATTATGAAATATCCTGCTATCGGTGACGTGGTGAATCTCCAGAAATCAATGGTTGCTAGTATGACGTTTCCTATTCAAGATGGAGAGCGTACTATTGCGAAGGTTGAGGCAAGAATGACCAGCCTTATCTTTATTGAAATACCAACCGTGGTGCTTCTTTGTAAGGACAGTACGCCACAGAGATTTGAGGTCGATGCTTCGTCTGAGAAAGCACTTGTTCTCGCCATCGAAAAACTTCTGGAGAACGATGAGTGTTTCTATACCTTGCTGCATCCCATGTGGGCGGTTCCCGCGTTTTTGTGGCGCAAGGTTGTTTAGTGGTGGGTAACCCAAAGCTGTGTATTCACTTCGGTGAGTGCACAGCTTTTTGATATATAATAGAGCGAATGAAACGACAAATTATCATTATCCACGGCGGAGATACGTTTGAGAATTACGACGCGTACCTCGATTTTTTACAGCATTGTGAAATTGACCTCTCGCGCTATACCCAGAGTGAGCAGAGTTGGAAGGAGTGGTTGCGTGAGCGACTCGGTAGCACCTACGAGGTGGTATTACCGCGTATGCCGAACAAATCAAACGCACAGTATAGCGAATGGAAATTATGGTTTGAGAAGCTCATTCCGCTTTTTAACGAAGAGGTCGTGCTTGTCGGTCACTCGCTTGGCGCTGCGTTTCTCGTTAAATACCTATCCGAGAATAAATTCCCGAAAAAGATACTCGGCGTCTTTCTCGTAGGTGCGGTCTATGACACCGATACGGAAGGGTATTCCATTGCGAGCTTCGCGCTTCCTGAGAAGCTCGATGTGCAGACTGAGCATATCACGTTCTATCACAGCAAGGATGATAATGTCGTCGCGTTTTCGGCACTCGAGCAATTCAAACGTGCGCTCCCGAACGCGCGCACTCGAGTTTTTGAGGACAAGGGACACTACTTCGGTGCTGAATTTCCGGAAATCGCTGAAGATATTGAGCAACTAGAAAAATAATAGTTATGGCACTTACCAAAGGACAAAAGAATATTTTATGGACTTTTTTGGTCGCGGTGTTTGCGTTTACCGCGACCTTTATTGCACAGAAAAATTATGAATTCATCGGCTATGTCGTTGTGGTCATCCTGATTCTCTGGGTCGTTATGGCATCAACGCGTCACGTACATTATCCGGACTATGTGTTATGGGGTCTCCTTGTGTGGGCAGTCTTGCATATGCTTGGTGGCGTCGTGATGCCAAACGGGAACGTCATTTACACACTGATGATTTACCCCATCATTTCAGAGCCTTACAGCGTTCTCAAGTATGACCAGCTCATTCATGCGTACGGGTTCTTTACCGCGACACTCGTTATGTACTATGTGCTGAAGAAATATCTCGTTAGACCATTTGGGTGGACGGCTATCGGCATTGTTCTTGCGATGGCGGGACTTGGACTCGGTGCGCTCAATGAAATTGTTGAGTTCACAATGACCGTGCTTCTGCCAAACACGAATGTCGGCGGTTATGAGAATACGGCAATAGACCTCATTTCGAATTTTATCGGCGCGCTTCTCGCGGTCTATTTCATAAAATGGAAAGAGAAGAGAGAGCAGGTGATGTAAGAGACCTGCGCGTCAGTACGTCTTACAACGAGTTATCGATATGAATTCTTTCTTACGTTTTACGCTTACCGGTTCACTTTCCGTACTTTCCCTCATTCCGTTTTCTTCACACGCACAAGTGCAGGATATTGTTTTTCCTGTTCAAGCTGATTACAGCTTTCGAAATGATTTTGGTGACCCTCGGGACGGTGGAACACGTTCTCATCTGGGTATTGATATTATCGCCGACAAGATGACACCTCTTGTGGCGGTCGCTGACGGTACGATTACGTTCATTGCGATTCCTGAAGCCTCGTGGGGATACGCTCTTTCGATTCGTGATAATGCCGGGTATACCTATCGCTATCTGCACATCAATAACGATACGCCGGGTACTGATGACGGGCAGGGTGGCATCGAGAATGCGTATGCATCCGGACTTCGTCGCGGTTCAAATGTGACGCGAGGCCAGCTTATCGGTTGGGTCGGGGATAGTGGCAATGCTGAGCAAACCATTTCACACCTCCATTTCGAGATACGTGATTCGTCGCGCAACATTATCAATCCGTACGACACTCTTATGACGGCTTCTGGCGGAAAGAATAAAGGGACGTCGGGGGTTGTCGTGATTCATGGCGTTGAAGCGACTCCCGAAGATGAAGAAAAATTCCTTGCGACGCGCCAATTGCAGGAAGGACTTGTCGATATACAGGTGAGAGAACTTCATGAGAAACTATCAACGCTTGGTTACTATTCCGGTGAACTTACCGAACGGTATGATTCGGTGACGCGTGAGGCGGTACGACGTTTTCAAATTGACCAGAACCTTCCTTCGACAGGAATTGCTGACCACCTGACGCAACGCATTATGAATGAGTTAGTAAGTAAGCTTCCAAAGCCGGCAGTTGCGCCTTCTCTCAACCTTGAATTTGGTGATTCAGGCGAAGGTGTCCGCGCCCTGCAGTTGAAGCTCAAGGAATTCGGTTATTTTAGTGCAGAAGCGACAGGTTATTTTGGTCCACTCACGCAGAGTGCGCTCATTGAATTTCAAAAGGTAAACGCAATTGCTCCGGCATCGGGTTATTATGGACCTATCACCCGTAGCATATTCGATTCAGGTATAGCTATTCATGCTACTGAGAACAGCTCGAATACGAGCGAGCTTGTCGCCGCACCTACCCTTGGCGAGGTCTTGAGCTTCACGCGCGACCTTGGACGTGGGGATGTTGGGGAAGATGTTCTCACACTACAGCACTTCTTGAATAGGCAAGGTTATGCTGTTGCAGAGATTGGGAACGGTTCTCTCGGACAGGAGACTGATTACTTTGGCTTGCGCACAGAGAGTGCGCTCGCCACCTATCAACGTGCAAATAATATTTCGCCAGCCATCGGCTATTTAGGTCCTATCACTCGCGCCCACATCGAAGCGCAGACGGGGAAATAAAAAAGCCCGTTCGCTGATGCGAACGGGCTTGTGGTGTCAGACCAGAAACACGCCGGTCTTCCGATAGGCCTCGTCACGGGCGTGGCAGAGTCCTTTCAGTCCCTGAATTTCATGCCCTGCTTCTTTGAGCTCCTCGGCATAGCGCAGAATGCTCGTTGCCATCGGATTACGTTGTTCACGAGTCATTTGACGTAGTGTCATGACGACAAACGCGGCGGTGATGGAATCGAGGGAGTCAATCGTGGCACAAGTCTCGGCACAGCACACCAGAGTCTTCTTTCGTTGCTCGGGCCAGTATTCGTCGATAAGACGCTCTGTGGCGATTGTGGGCGAAGCGCTTGTGACGATTTGTTGGATGAGTTCCGAACTCACCTTTTTCTTGTTTTTCGTGTGTAGTTCTGTAATGTGCATAAGGTTCTTGTGAGAATATTAAATAAAAAGTGAAATATGTCAATATTCCGCAAATCTATGAGTTTAGGAGTATAATATTCCTACTATGAAAAAAATCATTATTTCTCTCGTTATCATTCTTCTCGTTGGTGGGGGCGGGTATTGGTGGTGGACAAATCGTCCAGTAACAACCGATACCGAACCAAAAGACGATGTTGTGCCTGTGACCACGACAACGACCGATGAAACAGCTGATGCGATGAACAAGCCTGAAGAAGTCATTGGGAAATCAGTCAGTGGCAATGACATCGTCGCGTATCATTTTGGAACGGGCGATAAGGAACTTATCTTTGTTGGTGGTATTCACGGTGGCTACTCATGGAATACAGCTCTCGTTGCCTACGAGCTTGTGGATTATTTAACGGAGACGCCGAGTGCGGTACCTGAAGGTGTGCGTGTGACCGTCATTCCGGTGCTCAATCCTGACGGACTCGAGAAAGTGGTTGGTACGACCGGACGCTTCACGAAATCAGACGTTTCTTCGTCACAGGAAACGCGTATCGCAGGACGCTTTAACGCCAATACGGTTGATTTGAACCGTAACTTCGATTGTGACTGGAAGACGACCGGAACGTGGCAGAGTCGTTCGGTAAGCGGTGGAGACAAAGTCTTTTCAGAGCCGGAATCTCAGGCAGTGCGTGACTATGTAGTGGCCCATACACCGACCGCTGTTGTGGTTTGGTACAGTGCGGCCGGAGGCGTGTTCGCTTCGAGTTGTTACAACGGCATTCTCCCAGAGACGCTGACACTCACCAACACGTACGCGAAAGCGTCCGGATATAAGGCATATGAAGAATTTGATTTCTACACGATTACCGGCGATATGGTGAACTGGCTCGCGAGCAAAAACATTCCCGCTATCAGCGTGTTACTCACAACGCATGAAGACATCGAGTGGGTGAAGAATAAAGCAGGTATTACGGCGATTCTCTCACACTACGCTAAGTAATGAGATTTATATTCTCCAAGTGGGTAATCGGAGTGATTTTACTGTTTCTCATAGTGGGAGGGTTTATTGTCTTTCGTAATACTTCCACAGAAAGAGAAGAAGAAAAAATTGTTACTCCGGTTGGACCGAAGGATACGCTTATTGGACGTTCGGTTGAAGGTCGGGAGATTAACGCTCGGACGTACGGTACCGGCCCGACACATTTGGTATTTGTCGGCGGTATTCACGGCGGGTATGAGTGGAATAGCGTCCTTCTCGCGTATGAAGCAATCGACTATTTCGATTCTCGACCGGATATGATTCCTGACGACCTCTCGGTAACCATTATTCCGGTCGCAAATCCGGACGGCCTCTTTGCGGTTGTCGGAACCGAAGGACGATTTCTTATTACCGACGCAATCGGTGCCGAAAACCAGGAATCCGGACGTTTCAACGCGAACGAAGTCGACCTCAATAGAAATTTCGATTGTAAGTGGCAGAAAGAGAGTTCATGGAAAGGTAAGACCGTGAGTGCCGGCGAGAGTGCTTTTTCTGAACCGGAAGCCGTGGCCCTCCGAGATTTCCTTCTCAAGGCAAAACCGAAGGCCGTTGTTTTTTGGCATAGTCAGGCGAATGCCGTGTATGCTTCAGAATGCGAAGACGGAATTCTGCCCGCAACGCGCACGACTATGAATGCGTACGCAAAAGCGGCCGGGTATCCCGCTGTCGATGAGTTCGATGCCTATACGGTAACCGGAGACGCCGAAGGATGGCTTGCTTCAGTCGGCATTCCGGCGATTACCGTTGAGCTCAAAACGCATGACGCCATAGAGTGGGAGAGGAATCTTGCAGGAGTGGACGCTCTCTTTACGCTTTTTTCGGTGGCGAAGTAACCGGAGCGAGATAAAAATAAAAAAAGAAGCCCGATGCATTGCATCGGGCTTTTGTATGAAAGAGTCAGCGTATGATTGCTCGCCAACATGCCTTTAATCCTCTTCCAGTAAGACGGAGAGCTCCTTTTCCGAGCGTGCGCCCGGTTTTCTCGACCAGAGAGCCCGCTTTTGTTCCAAGCGTGCCACGGACGATGAAGAGGAGGCCGAACCAGAGGAGGGCAATGGCGATGACGAAGGTCAAGAGCTGACCGATTAGGGGAGTCAAGGTATCCATATCTTTTACTATTATATCATAGTCCTAGAGTGGTGTCAATTTCACTGTTCCGCATGCTATGATGAGAATCATGAAAAACGGTCACTACTCACTCTCTTCTGAAGTCTGGCTTTATCCTGGAACGACTGCTGTGTGGCACTTTGCGTCGATTCCGAAAAAACAAAGTGCGGAAATACGTGCAAGATTTGGCATGAAGGCTCACGGATGGGGGTCGTTGCCGGTGACTGTTAGGATTGGTAAGACGATATGGAAGTCTTCCATTTTTCCCGATAAGAAATCAGAGACCTATGTATTGCCACTCAAGGCGGATGTACGACGGAAAGAAGGAATTATGAAAGGCGACCATGTAAAATTCTCTATCGAGATAACTCCCTCTCGCACAGCTCTTAAAAGGTGACGAACAGGTCTGTTATGTGTATACTACTAATCTATGCCAGCAAAACGAGCAACAGCTTTGGGAAGGAATAAAGATTCGCGTTCAAAGAAGACGAAGAAGCGTCTCGCGATAAAGCATGCGAAGCTTGCAAAGAAGGCGGAGAAGTTTCGCAAGCGACATAAGTAACATTCTCTGATGGACAGAGGAGAAAACGAGCTTTTAACCAGACCGATACCGGCTTTGGTTCGAAAATTGGCGGTTCCCGCAAGCGTCGGCTTTTTCTTCAATACCATGTACAACGTGGTGGACACGTATTGGGGAGGAAAACTCTCGACTGAGGCGCTCGCCGCACTCTCGCTCTCGTTTCCGGTATTCTTTATTATCATTGCCGCAGGTTCAGGTCTCTCGACCGGATTGACTGCGCTTATTGCGAATGCACTTGGAGGAGGACGGCGTGAAGACGCTTCTCGTCTATCGGCTCAAGGGGCTTCTTTCAGTGTTTTGGTTTCTATTGTTCTCTCGATAGTCGGTATCTTTGCCGCCCCGAAACTTTTCATGCTCCTTGGAGCCGACGGAAGCTATCTCGGACTTTCGCTTTCGTATATGAACGTTATATTTCTTGGCACGGTATTTTTCCTTCTCTCGTACGCACTCAATTCAACGCTCAATGCTACCGGTGACACGAAGACATTCCGTAACTTTTTGATTGCAGGATTTTTTCTCAATCTCATTCTCGACCCGATGTTTATGTTTGGATGGCTTGGTCTTCCCGCGCTTGGTCTCAAAGGGGTAGCGCTTGCGACTGTTGTTATTGAACTCTTGGGGTGCGTCTATCTTGGGTGGCGTGTCTCAAAACTCTCGCTTTCACGTGGACGACGTGTCAATGATTTCATTCCGAACCTTACGGTATTTCGAGAGATTGCGGGGCAAAGTATTCCTGCGAGTTTGAATATGGTTACCGTGGGTCTGGGCATTTTCATCATTACCTATTTCATCGCACCATTCGGACAGACGGTAGTGGCCGCGTACGGTATTGCAACCCGTGTTGAGCAAATCTTTCTTTTGCCGACTATCGGACTTACGGTCGCGGCACTGACGCTTGTTGGGCAGAGCAATGGGGCGGGAAATGTAGCCCGGGCTCGTGAAAGTGTTGTCGTGTGTCTTAAATATGGAATTTACATCATGACGGTGGGCACGATAGCGATATTCTTTTTTGCGAAACCGTTTATGGGAATCTTTACTAATGATGTCGACGTTATCAGTTCAGGCGCGTTTTATCTTCGCATCGCCGCGTTTTTAACATGGGCGTATGCCGTGATGTTTACCAATGTCTCGGCGCTTCAGGGTATGAAAAAACCCCTCTTTGCGGTATGGATAGGGTTAGGTCGGCAAATTATCGGTCCGGTACTTATTTTCTGGCTCTTTTCTACTTGGTTTGGTCTCTCAGGTATTTGGTGGGGGATATTCCTTATCAATTGGACGGCGGCGATTATTACCATGGTGTATGCGCGTAGGGTATTTCGTCAGGCGGAACTTGCGGAGAGAGTACACGAAGCGCATAATTGATACATGAAGAAGTTCGAAGGATTTGAGAAGCATCGCCGTATATTTCTATCGCTCTCGACATGTATCTTTGGAGGCGTGTCAGTGCTTCATATAGCAAGAGTGATTCACGGTTGGGAGGTTGTTGTCGGTGGTGTCACACTCTCGCCACTATTTAGTGTGTTAGCCGCATTTATCGCGGGCTCTATGGCGGTTATGGGATTTTATTATCTTATGGCGCGATGATGGAAGCTGAATTACTTAAAAGACTTGATGAACAAACGGCACGGATTGAAGAGATTGCGACTTCGGTCAGGCAAATGAAGAGATATTTTCTCTGGACGTTCTGGCTTACCATCGCATTTTTCGTCTTACCGCTCGTGGCACTTGTCTTTGTGTTACCCGCTTTTCTAAGCAGTTATCTCGGGGCGTTCTCCGGTCTCCTATAAAAAAACCCCGTTCGCTGTGGCGAACGGGGTTTAAAACAGTCGCTAGAAAGCGAGTGTTCTCACAAAAGGAGCACCTCCTTTACGTTGGAGGACAACGAGATTGCCTTCAACACGGAGCACCTTCGCGGTACACTCGTTTCCTTGATGAGACAGGAAACGAGCTTTCTTCGGATGCGAATTGGAACCGCACGGAACTGCCGTACGCCGAGCCGGCCGGTCGAATACGGGAGGTGGCGACAGGGGAGCCGGGGCGGGCAGTGGAGTTTCAATCGACGGCAATTCTTCGGGGATAAACGCAGGAATATCGGGAGAGGCGGGGCTTTCAATGTGCGGTGTCCGATTCGTGAAGAAACGGAAGAAGGTAAGGAATTTCAGTAAGGCGGTCATAGATATCCTTTCTTTTTGTGGGTTGGTGGTAGTACAAACGTCTAGTAAAGATACTACACTATTTATTGATATATGTCAATATCTTGTAAAAGTGTTGTGTATAGGCCAAAGCGGAGCATGTTTTGCGGTGCTATAGTTAGTGTATGGGGAAAAATACACTCCTCGGTTCTGTGTTAGTTCTCGCTGTTGCCGTTGGCGCCTTTCGTTTTGTTTCTTTGACAGGGGAGGATGTGCTCGCGGATATTGAACGTACCCTTGGTTCGGATGCTTTCTCCGCACAAGTCATTGGTTCGTCAGTCGATTCTTTCTCTGTATATCCGTCGTCGGTCTCAAGTGCTCTCACGTTTCTTATCTCATGGTCTCTATCCGGTTCGAGCGGGGCAACGGTTTACTTTGATTGCCCTCTAGGGGTTTCGATTAAAGACGAGAGCGGTAGTTCAGTCGGTTGTGCTTCTGCCGTCAGCATGGGAGGGGTCTCAAGCGGAACTCGTTCATATTCAGTTTATAACGTCAGTGGCATGGTCCAGACGATGGCAATTAGAATGATTCCGAAAGATGTTTCGGGAGCCGAGAATACCAATGGTCTCAAGCGTGTGGTGCTCACCGTACTGCCGACGGCTCAGCCAATACTCTCGTTGAGTGCTTCCACACTGACGCCTGAATCGGGTGGCGCGGTGACGCTTTCGTGGGTCGGACAGTATGTCGAAGGAGTCAATCTCCAATTCGGGTGTGTGAAAGACCTTGAGTATTACGCTGACGATGACAAAACGATAGTGCCGTGCGGGACACCAGCATTTTCATCAAATATTCCTACCTCGGGGAGTTATACCTTTTACGTTTACAACCGCTCACTCACCTCGTCGTATCCGTTTAATGTGCAAGTACTGCCTTCTCAGGGCGGAGCATACTATGACGCAACGAAAAGTCTCATGGTAACGCTGACTGCCCAAAAGGATTTGCCGGAAGCCCAACCAAGCATCGTCTCATTTTCAAGTTCAAAGAATTCGGTTTACTCGACAGAATCGTTCAAATTATCGTGGAATATCAAAGATGCTGAGGGGGCAAATCTGCAATTTTCGTGCGACTCGCGTCTTGCGGTCTATGCCGGTACAAGCACAGCCCCTATGCGGTGTGGAGTGGCGGGATTTAGCGACGCACTTCCCGCGCAAGGTGAGATAACTGTATCGGTAGAGAATCTTGGCGTATCGCCCCGTATCGGTACGTTCATTCTTCTTCCACAGAGAAGCGATGGAACCTATACGACGTATGGAGCTCGTAGCGTTTCGGTGTCTGTTGCGGTTGAGACACAGCCGTCAACTACCGTACCACCTCCTGCGACAACTCCGGTAGCGCTCGAACTTTCTACAGATGGTGTTTTATATAATCAATTTACGATAAGCATGGAGATTGGCTCAAAGGGTGAGCAAATCACCGCTCTTCAGAAGTTCTTAGCGATGGACAGCAGTATTTATCCGGAGGCCATTGTGTCCGGATATTTCGGTTCATTAACCGAGTTAGCCGTGAAGCGTTTCCAGAAGAAACACGGGATAGCGAGTCCCGGAGATACCGGGTATGGCTATGTAGGGCCAAAAACAAGGGCAAAACTCAATACCCTTGAACGCCCGTAAGTTATCCACAACTACTACTTGCGCACCATTTTGAATCATATATACTCATTGGTGTAGGCACACGCTTACAACCAGTTCTTTCCGGGACTTCGGTCCCACCCTTTACAGACTCCAAGGACACATGTCCAAGGAGTCTCTTTTTTTTGCATATAGTTGGCAAGGTGTGAGAGTGTGCTACACTATTCGAGTATCAGTTTTAATTACATAACGATAGTCCTATGGAAGGAGAAAATCAAAACCAGTCAGAAATGACGGCAAAGAAATCGGGTTCAATGCTCGGTAAGCTTGCCATGATTGTTATTATTGTGGCGGTTGTTGCCGGAGCAGGATATTTTGTAATGCAGATGGCGGGTGGTGGCGTCGCGGTGGTAAATGGTCAGAAGATTACACAAACTCAGTACGATGATTATTACAGACAGGTAGAAAAACTTTATCAAACCCAAGGTCAAGATACGACAAACGTAGACGTGCAGGCAGCTATTAAGAAGCAAGTTATTGACGACCTCGTACTCGAAGCGTTGGTTCTTCAGGAGGCATCAAAAGAAGGATTCAGCGCCAATGAAGAGACTATTGATTCACAGTACACGCAGAGTCGTGACCAGTTTGAGAGCGAGGAATTGTTCGTGTCTGCTCTCGAAGAACAAGGATTTACACTTAAAACCTTCAGAGAAACGCTTACCAAGCAGAACATCTTTCAACAGTATCTTGGGGCGCATGTTGATTTAGCAGCCGTGGCGGTCACTGACGATGAAATTGACGCTCTCTATGAGCAATTGTCCGCAGCGAGCGAAGACATTCCTCCAATGTCAGAAATTGAATCGGAATTGAAATCTGAAGTCACACGTCAGAAACAGCAGTTTCTTATCACGCAATTTGTACAGGGAATTCGTGATGTGAGCGAGATTGAAATTCTTGAAGAATAAATAGGGAATTAAGACGCATGCCCCGAGATAGAGGGGCATGCGTCTTCTGTTTTTAAGCCTATGACAAAAATATTTATTTCGCTCTCAATCGTTGTTCTTGTGTTCGGAGCCTATTTTTTTATCACTCTGCGACCCGATGCGGGAGAACAAAACACTACATCAGACATCTCACTTCCTGTCGCCCTAAATACTCCCATGAAAGCCATCATTAAAACAAATCAAGGAGTTATCGAACTCGAACTCTTCGGGGACGATGCTCCAAAGACTGTGGAAAATTTTGCCACACTTGCTGAAAAAGGATTTTATAACGGAACAAGGTTCCATCGGGTTATCAGTGGATTCATGATTCAAGGCGGTGACCCTCAGAGTAGTGATTTATCAAAAAAAGAGCAGTGGGGAACGGGCGGTCCCGGATATGTCTTTGATGATGAAATACATGCAAATAATCACAACCTCATCGGAACCATTGCTATGGCGAACGCCGGTCCGGGGACCAATGGAAGCCAGTTCTTCATTAATGTCGCCGATAATAACTTTCTCGACCCGAAGCATACCGTGTTTGGTAAAGTGATTTCGGGGATGGAGGTTGTACAGGTAATTGAGAAGACTCAAACCGAAGGTCCAGACCGACCGGTCAGTGACATGCTCATTGAGTCGGTGACCATTCTGCGATAGGGAGGAATTTTCTGCTATACTGAGCTCATGGAGTCACCTCATCGTTTTTTCTTCATGAGAAGTGTTGTATTTTTTGTTCTCATATTTGTCCTTGGCGGGGTATGGGTGTATCGAATCGCGACTACAGAACCAGAACCGATTTCACTGCCTATCGTTACAGAGCCATTACCCAATGAGACATCTCACCTTGAAGCGGTTATCGGAGAAGCTTTTACGAAAGGAGGAGTCACTATTACCGTGCTTGACGTTATTGAAGATAGTCGTTGTCCCTCGGATGTTGTTTGTGTGTGGCAAGGAACTCTGAAAGTTCGAGTGCTTTTGGAAAGTGGACTTGGTTCAGGAGAGCAAGTCTTTGAGCTTGGGCAACCAATTACGACCGAAGCTGAAGAAGTCGTCCTTGAGGAGGTTTTGCCTGTCCCTAACGCAGGAGAAGAAATACCCCAGAGCGCGTATTCGTTTCGTTTTTCTGTGAAAGCGCGGAATTCACACATCCCAGTGCTTGAGGTGCCAGTACAATCTCGTTTTGACAATAAAATTGTGTATACGACTGACCAGTCTGCAGATGTAACCCTCTTGAGGGAGCACTGTCTCCAAGAAGGAGGGATATTTAACGCATGCGGTTCTCCCTGTGCCTCTGACGAAGAAATGTGTATTGCGGTGTGCGCGTTTACGTGCGATTTCTGAGAAGTCAGAGAGAGAATTCCGGTAACGTACATTTTCATCGCCCCTTTTCTTTTCGGCGCACTGTCGTATTCTAAGACGAATGCAATGAAAAAGACGTTTTCTCACCTACTCATAGTCATTTTCCTGGTTACCGCTCTTGCGGGCGGGTATTGGTATTATCTCGAGACCCGGCCTTGTGTAAGGCCCATTTCGTATCGAATCGGAGAGTTTGATTCGCGATTTGGCATCAGTCAGGAATCATTCGTATCAGCGCTCGATACCGCGGCAGGGGTGTGGGAGGAAGCCTTGCCGTTAGACCTCTTTTTGTATGAGCCCACAGGCTCACTTGTGGTCAACCTCATTTTTGATGAACGCCAACAGGAGACACGGGAACAGAATGTGCTTGAAACACAAATAGAATCAGCCGAGTCTCGATATCAGACGAAACGTGCGATACTTGAAGACAAGAAATTGGTGTACGAGAACGAGAGCGTTACCTATGAGCGCATGCTTTCTGATTTCAATGCCCGTGTGAGCGATTATGAGGATTCTGTTCGATACTGGAATCGCCGTGGTGGGGCTCCGGCGAAGGAGTATGAGGCACTTCAGACACTTCAAAGAGAGCTTGCCTCAGAGCAGAATCTGCTCAATGCGAAGCGGAATGAAATCAATGCGCTTGCTCTTGAGGTGAACGAACTCATTGATGAGGTGAACGAACTTGCGAAACAAGCAAATCAGTATGTCGATGAGTATAATAGCGGTTCGTTTGTCGGTGTTGAGTTTGACCAAGGACTCTATTCGAAGAGAGGAAATCGGGAGGAAATAAATATTTACCAATTCGATGACGAAGAAAGACTCGTTCGCGTACTCGCTCACGAGCTCGGTCACGCGCTTGGTCTCGACCACAACGATAACCCATCTTCGATTATGTATTTCCTCAACATCGGAGAGAATATAGTCGTAAGCCAAGAGGACCTCTCCGGTTTGCGTGAGGTGTGCCGAAACGTTCTATGATTACTAGATTTAGTATCGCTATAGCGCACGTTGTCTATACGAAGGTGATAAGGCCGATTTTTTTCCTTATCAACCCGGAGACCGTTCACGATACCATGACTTCTTTTGGAAAATGGCTTGGAGGTTCAAGGATTGCGAGCGCCTGCATACGAATGTTTTTTGGGAGAACATATCCAGCGCTTCATCAAACGGTGTGCGGTCTCTTTTTTTCGAACCCCATCGGACTTGCGGCCGGGTTTGATTATCAGGCGCGCTTGCCACGTCTCATGCCGTCACTCGGATTTGGGTTTGGTACGGTGGGTACGCTGACTAACCGTCCGTACGGGGGCAATCCGGGTCCGATGCTTGGTCGCCTCCCAAAATCGCGCTCCCTTCTCGTCAATAAAGGGTTTAAGAATGAGGGAATCGGGAATGTACTTGGTTCGATGTCACCGGAGCCATTTTCGTATCCGGTCGGTATCAGTATCGGAAGGTCAAACGATGGCTCATGCACGACGGAAGAGAGTTCAATAGCCGATATAGTCGACGCGTTCAAGACCGCGGAGGCATCGTCAGTGCCGTTTGCGTACTACGAACTCAATATAAGTTGCCCAAATCTTTCGAGTGGAGTTGAGTTTTATAATCCGTCTGCGCTTAGAAAACTTCTTGAGGCGGTAGGGGTCCTCGGGATATCAAGACCGATTTTTATCAAGATGCCTATTTCAAAGACTGACCATGAGATTCTTGCAATTGCCGACGAAGCTTCAAGACATGCTTTTGTGAAAGGGCTTATTATTGGAAATCTCCAGCGAGACCGAAGTCACTCTGCGCTCAAGTCAGATGAAGTGGCAAAATGTACGGTAGGGAATTTTAGCGGAAAGCCGTGCCGGGCACGTTCCGACGAACTCATCTCACTTGTCTATCAGCACTATCGAGAGCGTTTTGTTATTATCGGTTGTGGTGGCGTATTTAACGAGGAAGATGCGTACCAGAAATTAGCTCGAGGAGCGACGCTCGTCATGCTCATTACCGGACTTGTGTACGAAGGTCCACAGCTCGTTGCTGATATCAACGAACGTCTTATCCGTCGGTTAGAGAGAGAAGGGAAGAAGTCAGTCTCCGAGCTTATCGGTATACTAGAGACATCGGTATGAGAATGCTTTACAAAAAATATGAACGGCACATCACGACAATCGCGTTCATCGTGGGTTTTGTGGTGGACAATCTCACGCTTCAGCGTATTGACCGCTGGTTTGAGCATGTGGTTCTTATTACGTATGCTTCGCTCGCAGCTCTTTTGATTGTTTGGTTCAACATGGTAGACGTCGACCGTCCGAGAGAAACTGCTATGGGAAGGGGGTTTTTGCGTATAGCGAGTTTCTTTCCGGTTGTTATTCAACTTCTTTTCGGCGCGCTCTTTTCAGGGTCTCTTGTTTTCTATTCTCGCTCAGCATCACTTTCGGTGAGTTGGCCTTTTCTGATACTGCTCATCGGTTTTATGGTAGGTAATGAATTTGTTCGGACCCGATACGGACGTCTCACGTTTCAGATATCAGGATTTTTCGTGGCGACGTTTCTCTATCTCTCTTACGCCTTACCGACCGTGACGAAACATATCAATACGATAGTTTTTATTTCAGCAGGATTACTGTCGCTTTTTGCGGTATATATGCTTATGCGTATCATTCGCCGAGTTGCTCCGGAGAAATATTCAGGTAGTCGTCTTGGCGCACTCGTAAGCATTGTTTTTCTTTACGGAAGTTTTAACATGCTTTATTTCACCGGTCTCGTTCCACCCCTCCCGCTCTCGCTGAAAGAAATCGGCTTGTATCATTCGGTTGAACGGACGACGGCGGGGGAGTATCGCCTGTTGTATGAACCGGCACGCTGGTATGAATTCAGGAGAATTAGCCCCGTGTTCCATACGATGCATGGCGATACGGCGTATGTGTATAGCGCGATTTTTGCACCGACCAAGATATCGACCGATATTGTTCATGAGTGGTTCTATCGGGATTCAGCCACGGGAGTCTGGAAATCTACAGGGACCATCTCTTTTCCCATTACCGGTGGCCGAGACGGGGGTTATCGCGGTTATACGTCAAAGCCGGTGTATCAGGGAGAATGGCGTGTTGAGGTAAAGACACAGAGGGGCGCTCGAATCGGGAGGACTTCGTTTACGGTTTCAGGTGCTCCCGAAGCACGAGAACCTCTCGAGACACTTTCTCGATAAGTGGTGTTATGATAAGAACGTGAATACAAGACTTGCTACTATCGTGGCCTTATTCATACCACTTGGAGCGGCCGTGGTAGCGTATTATTTCTACCCCGAGCTTCCTGATAGGATTGTGACCCATTGGAATGCGTCAGGAGACGCAGACGGATACATGGGGAAATTTTGGGGGGTTGTCATGTTTCCGATTATTCTTGGCGCGCTTTCTATACTTTTCTTCGTTCTTCCCACTATAGACCCGCTCAAAGAGAACGTGAAGGCGTTTCGTCCATACTACAATTTGCTTATCATAGCTATTTTGGTTTTTCTCGCTTACGCCGGAGCACTTTCGTTTGTATGGAATTTGGGTGCGCGATTTGATTTTGGTAAGTGGCTGATGCCGGGATTAGGAATCCTCCTTTTCATTTTAGGCACCATTTTGCCTCACACAAAGAGAAACTGGTTTGTCGGCATTCGCACACCGTGGACATTGTCTTCCGATGCTGTATGGGAAAAGACTCATATCTTTAGCGGACGGATTTTTAGGGCCCTCGGTGTACTCGCTACTTTAGGAACCATGTTCGCGTCGAACGGCTTCTTTATCGTCTTTATTTCCGCGATTGTTGTTTCGGTCGTAGCAATGTTTCTGTATTCGTATATGTTTTTTAGGCGTCATGAATCGTAGGTCTTCTAAGTTGGGCAAGTTAGGGTTTACGCTTATCGAGCTTTTAGTAGTTATTTCGATGATTTCAGCGCTTGCGTCTGTTGTGTTTGCGTCCGTCGGTGTCGCGCGCCAGAAAGGGAAAAATGCTTCTGCGGTAGCTTATCTTAGAAATATTCAGTCAGCACTTGAATTCTTTTTGTCCGACATAGGTACGTATCCTCGTTGTCTTCCGACGTGTACGATTCCTCCTTATACCAGTGCGTCATACCCGAGTCTTACAGGCGTTCTCCCCGGGTCCTACATCAGACTTGATTCGGCCTCCCCTATGCCGTGGACAGAGGCGTATTATGTGAGCATGGGGCCCATTTCTTACATCATGATTTTTACACCTGTTGACTCGACTCTTATTGGAAAAGGAACATGCTATTCGCCTGGATATAGTACCTATCAGGCAAGTTATTACTGCGTTCAGTCACCGTAGCGATGTTTTATCGAGTCTTTCATTCGTGCTACCATGGGGTGTAATGGGGTATAGCCCTGAAACGTCTCTACATGCAGAACGGGAAGAACACGAGTTTGGATAAGTCTTTTATGTCGGCCTATGACGCTCATGGGGACGCGATTTTTCGCTACTGTTTTTTCAAGCTCTCGAACAGGGAACACGCGCTTGATGCGACCCAAGAGGTTTTTTTGAGGTTCTGGAGATACCTATCTCGAGGTAATAACGTGAGCGAACCAAAAGCTTTTTTATTTGTCACGGCCGCGAACTATATCAAGGACCAGTATCGCAAAAAGAAATCGATACCCTTCAGCGCCCTCGAAACCGGCGATGATGAACAACCGTTTGATGTTCGCGATGAGACGTCGGTAGACCATGTGCAGAATGCCGAATTCAACATTGCCCTCTCGCTGTTTAAAAAGCTTTCCGATGATGAACAGGCCATACTACAGATGAGATTTGTCGAAGACATGGCGGTAAAGGACATTGCGTCCGTGCTTGGTGAGCGGGAGAATACGGTTGCCGTACGTATCAGTAGGACGATGGCTCGACTAAGAAGTTTTATACAAGAATCATGAACAACGAACGAGAACAAAAATTGTTCGAATCGCTTAAGGTACAGAGAATGAGCTCTGTTGAACGTGCCCAGATTCGTTCAGTGCTCCAAGAACATGTTGCGGGAAATGTGCCGACCTACCATATGTTTAGATTTCTTCACCTCCGACAGACTGTACTCGTTGCCTCGCTCGTTCTTTTCGTATCTTTCGGAACCGTTGCCGTATCAGCGGAGAAATCCCTTCCTGGAAGCCTGCTCTATTCACTAAAGACGCATATCAATGAACCAATTCGAGCGGCGGTTGCAATGACGCCTGAAGCGAGAATCAACGTAGAAGCCGAACTTATCGATAGGCGCATCGCTGAACTTGAAGCGCTTTCGTTGTCGAATCGGCTTGATACTGTGGTTGAAGCTAAGCTTACCAATGAAGCGGCCAGTCGTGCGGAACGGTTTGCCGAGAAAATAAATCTCTTAGAAGAGAAAATAGACTCGGAGTATGCGGTTTCAGTTACTTCCCGCGTAGAAGTGTCTCTCGGGAGAAGGGAAGCCCTGGGAACAATGCCCTCTGCTACGTCTCTCTCAATGACTTCGTTCGCGGAACCTGCTCTTGCGGAAAGAGTCTCTGATAGTGATGATTCATCGGAATCAGATTCTGGGGCGCAGATGATGATGGTTGTTTCTTCTGAAGATAGCGATGCTAAAGCGGATGTAGATGCCGATGAGGAATGGAATGCTTATGAAGAAAAAAGCTCGGGGAAACGGGAGGAAGAGCGCCTCTCCTCGTTCAGCAAAACGAATGCTTCTGACGATGAACTCTCCTCCGCTCGAGAACGCCTCTCGGAATCCGCAAGACGAATAACTGAAATTCGTTCGCGAATAGAGGAACGGGCAAGAGAGAAGTCGGAGCGTTCTGAGGAAAGTAGGAAAGGAGAAAGGAATTGATTACCAGAATATTATTAGTTTTATACCATACACATATGGACACAATAAAAGATTTTTTAAAGAAATATAACCCGGTGCGAGCCCTTCTTGCACTTGGAGCCGGTTTTATAGGACTGGTTCTTGCTCTATCGCTTCTCGGTTTTGCTCTAAATTCGTACAACAAAGAACAGACATTCACCTTTTCATCATCTCGCGAGGCAGGCGAAATCGCCATGATGCCGGGCACCGCGCCTTCCTCAGGTATGGGAGGCGGTATCGCCTTTGTTGATTATGATGACGGGGCCATGATGTATGCAAACGATATGATGTATCCGCCCGAACCGTACCCAAACTGGGTTGCCGGCAATCGTGCGGAAGAATTTGAGGCCGTGGATTATTATGGCGAATTTGAGACATCGAATATTGAGCGTGTGTGCGGAGCTATCAAAGGACTTAAGGCGTACTCTCAGGTGGTCTTTCTTGACTCATCTGAAGGCGAAGAGAGTTGCCGATATTCGTTTAAGGTAGAGAAGGGGAGCGTTGCGCAAGTACTTAGTGTTCTCGATTCTCTTAATCCGCGTACCCTGACCGAACATACGCAGACTATCGAACCCACGCTCAATGAATTTGAGACTAGGGAGGAGATTCTGATGAGAAAACTTGAGGCAATTGAAGACACGCTTACTGAGGCGAGCCGGGCATATGACCAACTACGCGTACTTGCCACCAGTGCTCAGGATGCGGATGCGCTTGCAAAAGTAATCTCGAATAAGCTCGCACTCGTCGAACGACTTACCAACGAACGCCTCTCTCTCAGGAGTCAACTCGAACAGCTTGCCGAAAATCAGGCCTTGCAGATTGATAGACTTGAGTACGTTTATTTCGATGTGTATGGCTACGAAAGAAAAGTGGTTGACCTGAGAGATTTCAAGGATTCGTGGATGAACGCATTACAGCGTTTTGGACTCGAATTCAATCAGGTTCTCCAGGGTCTGACACTCGGGGTTATCAAGTTTGTGGCCTACCTCGCACTCTTCATTCTCTACATCCTCATTGTCGTATTGCTCGCAAAATACGGATGGCGATTCGTCAAGAGGATTTGGACCACGTAAACCTTCTTGCGTTTCTAAAAACAATTTACTATGATGTTCCTGTTGTACCGTCATTTGGTCGGTATTAGTAGCGCAGGAATAGTCTGAACACAACATCCATGGACGAGGAACAGAAGGAGGAAGGGGAAGAAGAGGAAACTTCCTCTGACGAAGAGTCTTCCGAATAGTCATTCGAAGAAAAAGCCCCGAAAGGGGCTTTTTCTTATCTTAATTACTTCATGCACAAAAGGGAGGAGTAGGAGTTGACGCTATCTGTTATACTTAAACTGTATGCAAGGTCCACGAATCTCGGTTGCGGTGTTGCGAGGAGGCCCGTCGAGCGAATACGACGTGTCGCTTAAGTCAGGAGATGCGGTGTTACGGCATCTGCACCCGGTAAAATATGCCTCACGCGATATTTTAATCGACAAAGAGGGTATTTGGCATATCGGAGGCAGTCCTCGTATGCCTGAGAATGCGCTCAAGGGAATTGATGTTGTGGTGAACGCACTCCATGGAGAGTATGGAGAAGACGGGCGCGTGCAACGCATTCTTGAACATCTCAGTGTTCCATATACAGGCTCTGATGTCCTTGGTTCGGCGCTTGCGATGAATAAGGCTTTGGCTAAGAAGCGTTTGTTGTGGGAAGGAGTTAAAATGCCTCGCCACACGCTTATTCGAGAAGAAAGGGGAGTGCTTGATACACAGATTGCTGAAGCGTTTCGAATGATTCAGCTACCTCTCGTTATCAAGCCGGTGAGTCGCGGGTCTTCCGTTGGTGTGTCTATCGTACGGAATTATCACGACCTTAAGTCGGCGGTAGAGCGGGCATTTGAATATTCTCCCGTTGTCCTCATTGAGGAGTTTATCGAGGGGAGGGAGGCGACATGCGGAGTTTTAGAGAATTTTCGCGGATGGGAACTCTACCCGCTCCTTCCTGTTGAAATACGTCCCCCTGAAGGCAAGGACTTTTTTGATTATGACGCAAAATATTCAGGTAAGTCGCGTGAACTTTGTCCCGGCGAGTTTACGCCCAATGAGATGAACACACTGCAACAACTCGCAGCTTTGGCACATCGTGCACTTGGACTTAGGCACTATTCACGTTCCGATTTCATTGTCTCGCCGAAGCGAGGGGTTTATTTTCTTGAAACTAATACACTTCCCGGTTTGACCTCGGAATCACTTCTACCTAAGTCGCTTACTGCATCCAGTTGCAGTATGCCGGAATTTCTCGACCATATTATCGACCAGGCGCTCCAACGATAAAAAGTGTCCAGACTGAAGACGTCGCACCTTTCATCAGAGCATTCGCAAGAGAAGAAAGTTCCAGATGTTCTCATTGAAAAAGAGAACCTTCTTCGGTATACTCCTCGAGTACGGGCCCGTAGCTTAGTTGGTAGAGCGTCCCGATGTACATCGGGAAGGTCACCGGTTCAAATATGGCATTTGTCTACATTCTGCAAAGCGAAAAAACCAGCAAATATTATATCGGTAGCACCAACAATTTGGGACGTCGTTTATTGGAACATAATTCTGGACATACACGCTCGCTTTTGTACCAGAGACCATTGAAGATTGTGTTTAAGAAGAAATATTCAAATTCTAAAGAAGCACAAAAAATTGAGTTTAA
>CAYGFK010000010.1:0-20688 GCA_964349135.1 uncultured Candidatus Saccharibacteria bacterium
TCAGTTGGTAGAGCACGGGACTCATAAGCCCGGGGTCGTGGGTTCGATCCCCACCTCCGTCACCATAGTGAACGTAGGTCACCAGGTTCATGCCTGCGCATGAGCGGTTGAGGGAGGTGATATACTATATTTCATCATGGCTGACATAGGGGATACAAAAAAGCAGCAAGACTGGAAATTGCCGGGTTTTTATTCTGTCGTTGAAATAACAGGCGCGGTAGTTCCGCTTGTGGTTGCGGCATGCGTCGTTCTCTTTCCCGACTCCTTCAGGTTCTTAGTGCACCTGAACGCTTTTATCTACATCTTAATTGGGCTTTCTGTCGCGCACATTATCATTTTGAGCTTGTCACACATTGTTCATGGGTATAGAAAACAACTCTATACAGTGCATCGTTGGGTATGGCTCACCTTTTGGGTCGGTTCCATCTATATTACCGGCGGGTACGATACACATTTTCTCTTCGTTTTAATATTTCCCCTTCTCGTCACCGCAAGTGACTTAGATGTGCCGGCAATGCGCCACGCGTCAATTTTGATGTGTGTCGCGTTCGCCCTCGCAATCTTTATTTCACCAGAGGCACTCAAATCGCCGTCGCCTCTCATTTTTCACGCACTTCGCGTGATGCTTTTCTCAGTTATTACCTATTATTTATATACGATAGTTAAAGAAACAATTCGTCACAAGTTCGAAAAGGAAGAAGTGAAGCAACGTTTCATAGAGCTTTTTGAGCTCGACAAAGTGAAATCAAGTTTTGTTGAAGTGGCATCACACCAGCTTCGAGGACCGCTGTCAGGGGCGCGCTGGGGGCTTTCGAGCATGCTTGAAGGAGAGAAGAAGTTACCTGCGGATGACATTAAATTTCTCTATGAAATTCGTTCACAGGTTGAACGGGCAATCGGTATTGTAAACGAAATGCTTCAGACCGCCGAATATGTGGCGCCGAATCTGAAGATGACTCGAGTCGAAGTAAATATTGGAGGCCTTGTCTCCTCTGTTATCATCGAACTCAAGCACTTGGTTGAACGTAAGGGAGTAAAAATAGTGTACGTACCTCCGACTGATGGGGTGACGGTTGAAGGTGACCCCCGGCTCTTGCACGCGGCGATTTCTAGCATCATCGATAATGCGATTCGGTACTCTCCTAATGGGGAAGTGAATATTGAGGTTGCAAAAGATGATAAGCTGGCCATGCTTGTGGTGCGTGATAATGGCATCGGTATCGATGAAAGTGATATTCCTCGCGTTTCTGAGCGCTTCTTTAGAGGGAAGGCAGCTATCAATCTTGAGCCAAACGAAAGCGGTATCGGTCTCTATATAGCCCAGAAAGTCGCTGAATTGCATTCAGGGAAAATTGCTATCGAATCAGAGTTAAAGAAAGGAACAACCACTTCTTTATTTTTCCCACAGAAATACATACCTGCCGAATTGAATACCCCCCTACAAAAAGGGTAAAGTTGCTGGTACCTATGGAATTTGCTATATTTTCGTAGCTTATAGCGTTGCGGGCGTAGCTCAGCTGGTTAGAGCGCTCCCCTGTCACGGGAGAGGTCGAGGGTTCAAATCCCTTCGCTCGCGTAGCGACAAAACACCACGGGTATACCCGTGGTGTTTTGGTGCCTGTGGCACGAAGGGATTTGAAAGCCGGAACGCCCGAGCGAAGCGAGGCCGAGCCCAGCAGGGCTCGGAAGTGAGGCAGGGTCGTGGAAATTCGTCCGCGACGGCGGACGAATTATCCCTGACCAAATCCCTTTTGACGGCGAACAAAATGTTCTTAGCCAAATCCACCCGAAGGGATTTGAAAACCGGAGCCCTGCATCGCAGGGCGAGGTGGGGTCGCGACCTTTTGCGAAGCAAAAGAGTTGTGACCAAATCCAAAGCCGCCTTCGCTCGCGCCAATAACCGTATCTAGGTTCAAAATAGCGCCTTTGGGCACTATTTTGCTACAATTAGTAAATGAAAGAAGACGCATTATTTTGTGTTGGCCAAAAAGCTTTCATTGAAAAAGACGGGAAGGTTTTAGTCTTGTTTGACCCAAAAGAAGGACTTGATTTTCCCGGCGGTAAAATACAAGAAGGAGAAGCGAAAGACGGTGATGCTTCAAGCTTAATACTTCCACTCAAAAGAGAAGTTAGAGAGGAAACAGGTCTTGAAATAGAGGTTTTTAATCCATTTGCTGTCTGGTACCACGAGTTTCCCAGAGAACACAGAAACTATCCGAAAGTGGTTTATCTTGTTGCATTCAAAGCAAAATATGTTTCTGGTGAACTTACTTTAAGCAACGAACACGATAATTCTAAATGGGTGGATAAAAATGATTACAAAGAAGTTGATGACGGCAGTGATTATTTTGATGTCCTAGAGAAATACTTCAATTCTTAAAGAAGATTTGGAATAAAGGTGGTATTCGGTCTCTCTTATCTTAGTTCCAACAGCGTCCAGTATGGTGCGCGCAAATAACCGTAGATCGGTTTAAAAATGACTGCCCGTAAGACGGTCATTTTTGTTACAATTAACCGATGAACGTGCTCATTGTTGGGAGTGGTGGAAGAGAACACACTCTCGCTTGGAAATTAAAACAGTCACCAAAAGCCATAAAGATTTTTATTGCACCCGGTAACGCAGGCACAGCACAGTGTGGAGAAAACATAGAAGTTCGAACAAACGAGGAAATTCTTGGTTGGTTAAAACAGAATAAGGTCGATTTGGTGGTTATTGGCCCAGATAGTTATCTGGCAGATGGACTTACCGACGAAGTGCAGAAAATGGGCTTGGTGGTATTTGGCCCAACAAGAGACGCAGCAGAAATTGAATGGTCGAAGTCGTACGCAAAACAATTTATGCAGGAAGAAAATATTCCGACTGCGAAATATGTTGTATTTGAGGATCAAAAGGACGCTCGTTCATATCTTCAGACTCAGTCCTTTCCGGTGGTGATAAAGGCAGATGGGCTTGCTGCTGGGAAAGGAGTTGTTATTGCAAAAACACTTCCGGATGCTGAGGGAGCAATCGAAGACATGATGGATAAAAAGATTCACGGTGACTCCGGTAGGAAGGTCGTGATAGAAGAATATCTTGAGGGGTTTGAGATTTCGATACATGCGTTTTGCGATGGCGAGAGCGCAGTGTTTTTCCCGTTCTCAAAAGATCACAAACGTATCTATGATGGGGACACTGGCCCTAATACCGGTGGTATGGGAACCATTGCTCCAGTGCCAGGGGTCACAGACGAAGACATGGAACGTATTAGAACCAGCATTGTTCTGCCGACACTAGCTGGACTCAAGAAAAGAGGACGGCCATTCCGTGGCGTTTTATTTCCTGGCGTTATGTTGACGAAACAAGGTCCAAAAGTTATTGAGTTTAATGCACGATTTGGTGACCCGGAGACACAATCGTATATGCGAATACTGGAGAGCGATCTATTCGAGACACTTTACGCATGTGCGACAACGTCGCTTAAGGACGTTGAGGTAACGTGGAGTACAGATTCCGTTTGTTGCATTGTACTTGCTTCGGAGGGATACCCGGGACGATACGAGAAGGGGGTGGCGATAGTACCACCAAAGGATACGAGCGATGTGATTGTCTTTCATGCCGGTACAGCTCTTCAAGAGGAAGTGCTCGTAACGAACGGAGGAAGAGTTCTGGGAATAACAGCAACAGGCAAGACAGTGAAACAGGCACTTGAAACGGCTTACCATTCAATTAACCACAACATTTTTACTGGCGTGCAATACAGGACTGATATTGGTGCGTCTGCCCTTACTGCAGGTCAGGAATAAAGACGATTTCCTCATTCTCCCGAATCCTGGTTCCGACAGCATCCAGTACGTTACGCATCGATTTTTGGTCAATGTTAAAGGCGTAGAATTTCATACGGTCTATGGGATTTAGAGCTATGATATAATTTTGCTGTGGAAAAGGAATTAGAAATAAAAACTCCCGACCGTAAGTATATCAATGGAGCACTTGGATTTAGTAAGAAAAAAACTAGCAAGTTAGTTATATTTGTTCATGGATTCACAGGTCACGCCAACGAGCACATTTTCTTTAACGGTAGCAAGTTTTTAACCACGAATGGTTTTGATACTTTTAGATTCGATTTATATGCGGGTGGTAAGAAAAGACATCGGCATTTCAAAGACGTGAGTATAAGTTTACATGGTAAAGATATAAATTCTGTTGTTGACTATTTTAGAAAAAAATACAAAGAAATCATTGTAGTCGGTCATAGTTATGGGGGTGTATCTTTGTTATTTACTGACCAGTCTAAGATAGACGGTTTTATTTTTTGGGATGCAAGTTATATATCTTCAAAAGACGCAAGAGAAGATATGTTTTTTAACAAAAAGATGAATAGGTATGTATTAGATTGGGGGATTGAGATTTTAGTCGGAAATAGATTTGTGAAAGAACTGAAGAATTTTAAAGATTGTGGTGAATTAGCAGGACGTATTACAAAACCAGTTTTGTTTATAACCGCAGGCAAAGGAAATTCAAAGGATGGAATTAAGTATTTTAAGTATGCCAACAGGCCTAAAAAATTGATAAATATTAAAACCGCTGACCATAATTTCAATAGTTGGGAATCAGAGGAAGAGCTTATCAGGCATACTTATAATTGGTTAAGGCAGTTCTAACATCGTCTATTAGGTTGTGCATAGTAAAAATCCGACGGGTTTATCCCGTCGGATTTTGCTATTTGTCGCGAGCGAGGAAGTGGACTGCTCCACTTCCGTAAGGGATTTGAAGACCTTGAGCATGATTTCGAGGGGCTATGCACCGAGAAAACGCGAAAGGTGTACAGATTCTGTAAGAATCAAATCCGCTCGAAGGGATTTGAAAACCGGAGCCCTGCATCGCAGGGCGAGGTGGGGTCGCGACCTTTTGCGAAGCAAAAGAGTTGTGACCAAATTCTTCTCCCTTCGCTCGCGCAGATAACCATATATTGGTTCAAGATGGCACCTTCTGGTGCTATTTTGATACACTTAGTTAAATGGGTAAAAAATTGGAAATCATTGCCGAAGTAAAGACATCATCTCCTTTCGGCTGGAAATCAGATAAGACTTGGGAAGAGCTATTCGATATTGCCAACGAGGTGGGCGACACGCTCTCGATTCATACTGACGTCCGTTGGGGTGGCTCTTTTGATTTACTAAGAAAGGCACGCTTGTTGACCAATAAGCCTATTCTTGCGAAGGGTATTCATGAACACGATACACAAATTCAGGAAGCAATAGATGCCGGAGCAGATTGGGTACTTGTTGTAGGGAGGATGCCAAAACTCTTTCCTGAAAAGTGTTTACTCGAACCAAATACTCTTGAAGAACTACGGCTCATTCCTGGAAACCATAAAGTCGTATGGAATAGTAGGGATTTGAGCGATGGAGGAGTTAAAGGGGAGACCTTCGAACAGGCACGGGCATTGTTTACAGGCTGGCTGTGTCAGGCAAGCAACTTACGAACCGTGATTGACATAAAAGCGGGTGCAGATGCTGTTTTGGTCGGAACTCACCTTGAGGAGTTTGCAACTTCAATGAGGTCAGGAATAACAACCTCTTAATTTTCCCGAATCCTAGTTCCAACAACGTCCAGTATGGTGCGCGCAAATAACTCCGCGTTTTGATAAGATTGAACTATGAAAACACTTAAATGTGATTTATGTGAGATGACAGCACAGGGCGAGACGTTTGAAGAATGGATGAAAGCGCTTATGCCTCATTACATGCAGGCACATGCTGACGTGATGAGCGACCCTAACAATGGAGAGGAAGAACAGAAAAAGTGGATGGCTGAAAACAGGACACGGTTCGATGCTGCCTAGAGAGGCTTTCTTCGGTATTTTTTATCCACCGTATTCGTTGACCGGTTTATCTAGACGTTGTATCGTCTACGTATCTTCTGTATATGTCTGATACCAAAATCCGAGATGAATTAGCACGCGTACGGACGGAAATGGCCAGCGAAAGGACATTCCTCTCACACGTCAACACCACCATAGCACTTGTCGGCCTTTCAGTTGTCGTCTTCAGGTTTGTTGAACATACACTCGCTTTTTACGGGGGCATTCTTGTCCTTATCGTTGCTGGTTTCGTCTTTTCTCATGGGGTATATCGCTATAATGAGGTCGCCTCACGGTTCCCTCTGAAGAAGGATTCGGATGGCGGTGAGCTTGCGTATTCGCGCGCCCCTGGGCCTCGATAACAACAGGCTTGCTCTGAGCTACGATAGCAAGTATCATCTTCTGAAGTCGTTTATACGCCAATGTAGCTCAGATGGTAGAGCAACCCCATGGTAAGGGGTAGGTCGCCGGTTCAATTCCGGCCATTGGCTCCATTTTGTTTTACTGCAATAGGTATTTATGCAGTCACTAAAATCGTAGAGCGGGTGATTGTGGTCATGTAGTGTATAGATAAGGCGTATATGAAAGAATTATCGACTCCACAACAAGAACTCGGACTACCTCCGCCGTCATGGCGTGACGTCGTTAAGAGTGTTCTTTTCATCGCGCTCGCGGTAGGGGTTGCCTACTATGTAACGGTAAGGATAGGCATCGACGACCTGCGCGAATCAGTTGCGGCCTTCGGGGTCTACGCGCCACTCGTTATTATTATTTTAAAGGCGACGACTCTTGTGGTGGTTCCGCTTGGCGGTACTCCAATCTATCCGATTGCTGGTGCGCTCTTCGGATTTTGGCAAGGACTTACCATCACTCTTATTGGGGATGTCGTGGGTTCCACTATTTCGTTCTTCATTAGCCGTCGCTTTGGGGGTACCATTTTGCGTTTCTTCATGACGCGTGAACAGGTGCCAATAGTGGAGCGTCTCGTCGCCCGGGTAAGTGAGCCGGGTCGATTTATTCGCGCGCGTTTGTTTTTCATAGGATTTCCCGACCTTTTCGCTTATGCTGCGGGTTTGACGAAGATATCGTACCCATTTTTTATTATCGTACATATCGGCATCCATGCGCTTTTCGCTTCGCTTGCCGTGTTGTTTGGAGACCTTCTTGTAAGTGGCAGTAAGCTTGTGATTATCGGTGTTGGGCTTTTGACCTCGCTTCTCGCGTTCGTGGGAGTGTGGTGGTTCCATGCTGACCTTAAACGTAGCAGTTGAGCAAGTCATGAAAACGCGCTAAAATGCTCGCTGTTATCGTCTGCCAGGGTATGCTGTCTTGGTAGATAGAAACGAAGATTGCCAGTGTAGCTCAGTTGGTAGAGCACGTCTTTCGTAAAGACGGGGTCGTCGGTTCAAGCCCGACCACTGGCTCCAGAGTTTGATATAGTTTGATTTGTATTTTGGTTCCAATGAGGTATTCTATAGTTAGTTCGTCGCAATTCTTTCGCGACAAAGGTTGATGCTGGGCGGCCACTCCTTTTTGGGTGGCCGCCTTTTTCGTTTCTGCTATACTGCTCCCATGGAGCATAAAGAGCGTCTAGAAAAACGCATACAAGAGCTTGAGCAGGAGATGCAATCTCCTGATTTTTGGGCCGACAAAGAGCGCGCTCAGACAGCTATTAAGGAACATCAAGATTTAAAAGCGGAGCTTGAAGGAGGGGGCAAGTATGACCGACTCAATGCAGTGATGACCGTCTTTTCCGGCGCCGGTGGCGATGATTCCGAAGATTTCTCGGCGATGTTGGTTCGCATGTACCTTAGATATTTTGAAAAGCAGGGCTGGACGGTAAACGTACTTCACGAAAACCGAAATGACCACGGTGGCTATCGAAATATCACCTTAGAGATTGCAGGTAAGAACGTCTACGGCACGTTCAAGAACGAGTCGGGGGTCCATCGTTTAGTGCGCATCTCTCCTTTTAATGCAAACCAGAAGCGACATACGAGTTTTAGTATGGTTGAAGTCATCCCGAAATTCGAGAAACAAGGAGAAATTCAGATTTTACCTGACGAGCTTGAGGTAACGTTCGCACGGTCTTCGGGGCCGGGAGGTCAGAATGTGAACAAGCGCGAGACATCAGTACGTATCGTTCATGTACCTACAAAACTTGCCGTACACGTTGAGTCAGAACGAAGTCAGGCCGCAAACAAGGAGAAGGCCTTGGTAATTCTAACCGGTAAGCTTTATAAGTTGCGTGAAGAGGAACGTCTTGCCAAAGAGAAAGGGATGTATGTATCCAAGACAACGAGTGTCGAATGGGGAAATCAAATTCGTTCCTACGTTCTCCATCCGTATAAGCTTGTGAAAGACCACAGAACTGGAGTTGAGACGACTCAAGTGGAAGAAGTGCTTGAAGGCAACATAGACGAGTTTATTACTGCAGAGAAGGGGCTTTAGGACAAGGGTGGTCTTTTTACGGTTCATGCCGTACAATTATTTCTGTTGCGCCCATTTCTTCTATTTCAGTACCGCATCTATCAATGATTTATTTCGATAAAGTATCAAAAGTATATTCCAGTGATTCGATAGCCCTCGACAACGTCACCTTCACGATAGAGCCGAAAGAATTCGTCTCCATTGTCGGACATTCAGGGGCAGGGAAGACCACTGTGCTAAAGATGATTTTAGCTGAAGAAAGCCCATCGTCCGGCGCCGTACTTTTTGAATCAACGGATATTCATTCGCTCAACAACGGTCCTCTCACCAAATACCGTCGGCGTATCGGGACCGTATTCCAGGATTTCCGTCTTCTTCCTCATAAGACCGCGTTTGAGAATGTGGCGTTTGCCATGGAAGTTGCCGGGCATACTGATGAGCAGATAGAGTCTGATGTGCCTCACGTACTTGAGCTCGTTGATTTGGGGCAGAAAATGTGGAATTTTCCGCACGAGCTTTCAAGTGGAGAGAAACAGCGTGTGGCGATTGCGCGTGCCATCGTGAACCAACCGGACGTACTCATTGCCGATGAGCCAACCGGAAATCTCGACCCTATCAACACGTATGAAATCGTGCAGATTTTCAAGAAAATCAATGACCTGGGGACGACGGTGATTTTAACGACGCACAATAAAGGCGTCATCGATTTTTTAGGGCGCCGAGTCATTACGCTTGATGTCGGAAAAGTTATCAGAGACGATAAGCACGGGAAATATATTCTCGAATAGCTATGTTTTGGGTCAATATAAAACGAGTGTTTGCAACCGGTTTTGTGAGTTTTTGGCGCAACGGATTTGTTTCAGTCGCGTCCGTTCTTGTCATGACCATAACGCTTTTCGTGGTTGGTTCTCTGGTGTTCAACAATGCGCTACTGCAGTCCTCTCTTGAAGAACTTGAACAGCGTGTCGATATTAATGTCTATTTTGTGCTCACGGCTCCCGAAGAAGACATTCTTTCTCTCAAGACGACTGTCGAATCGTTTCCTGAAGTTGCGTCAGTAGAATATATATCGCGCGAACAAGCGCTCGAAGAGTTTCGACAGCGACATGAGAACGACCAGCTTATCATTCAGGCGCTCGACGAAGTCGGCGAAAATCCTCTCGGAGCTGTTTTCAATGTGAAAACGAAAGAGCCGTCCCAGTACGAGGGAGTTGCCGAATATTTGACGCAGAATCCCGCGCTTTCAAGTGACGGTGCGCCGATTATCGACAAGATAAATTACTATCAAAACAAAGCTGCTATCGAGAAGCTCAACGAAATTATCAATGCGTCACGCGCATCGAGTTACGCTCGTACGCTTATCCTCGTGCTTGCCTCGCTTGCGGTCGCGTTTAACACGATTCGGCTAGCTATCTATGTGACGCGGGAGGAGATTTCGGTTATGAGACTTGTCGGCGCAAGCAATACCTACATTCGTGGCCCGTTCGTCGTTGCCGGTCTTATCTACGGAATTGTTTCAGCGGTTATCGCGCTTCTCGTGTTTTATCCTATGACCTATTGGTTTGGTCCGCTATTCTACCCACTCCCCATATTCCTCACCAATGAGACCGTGGGAGACCTTCACTTGTTCCAGTATTTCACGTCTAATTTCTTTGAAATTGGATTTATCGTCATCACCTCAGGTCTGCTCCTTGGCGCTATTTCGAGCTTTTTAGCCGTTCGCAGGTATTTGCGATAATTTGCGCCTCATTGATACGAATTCGTAAAGAGCGTTTTATGCAGACGTAGACTTTATCGTTTGATACAATGAGAACTAACGAACTATACGAGAAGGATGAAAAAAAATCATAAATATATCTTTGTTGTCGGGGGGGTTATGTCAGGGGTTGGAAAAGGAATCGCGTCCTCCTCCATCGCAAAAATACTTCAAGCCAAAGGTTTTCCGGTCAACCCCATAAAGGTTGACCCTTATTTAAATGTTGATGCGGGAACCATGAATCCGACAGAACATGGTGAAGTGTTCGTACTCGACTCTGGTCTTGAGACTGACCAGGATATGGGTAATTACGAGCGTTTTCTCGAGATTGACCTCAAGCCGTCCGACTATATTACGAGCGGTATGGTGTATCAGTATGTTATCGAAAAGGAGAGAAATCTTGGTTACAAAGGTAAATGTGTCGAAGCTATTCCGCATATCACTGGAGAAATAACTCGGCGTATCTTGAAAGCGGCGAATGAGAATGATTCAAAAGTGACGCTCATTGAGATAGGTGGCACCGTCGGTGATTACCAGAACATCATGTTTATTGAAGCGGCTCGTGTGTTGAAACTCAAGAATTCTGGTGATGTACTTTTCGTTCTTGTGACGTATCTGCCAACGCCGGGGACTCTTGGCGAAATGAAGACGCGTCCGACTCAAAATGCGGTGCGTATGCTCAATTCATACGGCGTACAGCCGGACCTTATCATTGCTCGAAGTACTCAGGCGCTTGATAGTAAGCGAAAAGAAAAGATAGCCATATCATGTAATGTGCCGGTAGAAAATGTCATCTCGGCTCCCGATATCGAGAGTATATACGATGTACCGCTGAATTTTGAGAGTGACAGAATCGGTGACCGCATTCTCGATGCGCTGTCTCTTAAATCAAGGGTGCGACGAGATGCGCTTTCAAGTTGGCGGTCATTTGTAAATAGAACAAAGAATCTTACCGGGTCGGTGAATATTGCAGTTGTCGGCAAGTATTTTGACACGGGAGACTTCGTTCTCTCGGATGCCTATATTTCGGTGATTGAAGCCATTAAATACTCTGCGTATAAGATTGGCGTGAAGCCCGTTTTGCACTGGCTCAATGCGAAAGATTTTGAGAGCGGAACTACACAGCTTAAAGAGTTGTCTAAGTATGATGGGGTTTTAGTTCCTGGTGGGTTTGGCGAATCCGGTATTGAGGGAAAGCTGAAGGTTATTCGTTATGTACGAGAAAAGAAAATTCCTTATTTCGGGCTTTGCTACGGCATGCAACTTATGTGTGTCGAATATGCCCGTAATGTGTTGAATTTGAAAGGTGCCCACACGGTTGAAATTGACCCAGAGACGCCACATCCGATTATCGATATCATGCCTGACCAAAAAGAGAAGCTTGAACAGGAAGATTACGGAGGGACGATGCGTCTCGGTGCCTATCCCGCACTTCTCAAAGAGGGGACGGTGGCGCGAAAGGCGTACGGTAAGGAATCAATCAGTGAACGTCACCGGCACCGTTATGAGGTGAACCCGCTCTACGTTGAACGTCTTGAGCAGGGAGGTCTCGTTTTCTCAGGCAAGTCGCCTGACAGTCGACTTTGTGAGATTGCCGAATTACCAAAGAAAGAACACCCATTCTTTCTTGGCACGCAATTTCACCCGGAATTTAGGGCTCGGCCACTCTCACCCCACCCTCTATTCACTGAATTCATCAAGGCGGCAGTTGGGGCACAAGGGAAGGACAAGCGTTCGTCTAGCTAATTCTCCACTTCGGGCGTATGATAATGCGCATGGCAATTGTGCGTAAGAAGTGTCATCCGAAATATTTTGATTTACTCATGAAGGGGCGTAAGAAATTTGAGATGCGCATTGCCGATTTTGATATTCAGGAAGGTGACATGTTAGTGCTTGAAGAATGGGACCCGGAAAGACGTAAGCATACCGGGCGGTCGCTCATTAAGAAAGTCGGGTATTTGAAGAAGTTTACTCTTAAAGAAATCGAGGAAGATTTTGGCCAGCCGAAGGAGCTTCTCGAAGGGCACGGGTTCTACATTCTCCAATTGGATTAAAAAAACATCCGCTGAGGCGGATGTTTTTTTAAAAGAAGCTTACGAGAGGTGTTTTGAGATGAGGCCTCCCATCTGGAGCATCCCGGCCTTATCTTTGCCGAATACCTTTTTGAGGTTTTCGTCTGCGAGGATGGTGCGCTTATCGTTTGGGTCCTGAAGTCCTTTTTCCTTGATGTACACCCAGAGTTTCTTAACTACTTCTGAACGGGGCATGGGTCCTTTTCCGACGACCGCCTCGAGCTCTGCGCTGAGGTTCTTTGGCTGCATAAATGCAGAATTTGCTTTAGCCATTGAATTATTCGCTATTCGTAATGTTCCTATTGTAGACGAAAGGGGGTTTTATAGCCAGTTCGCGTATAGTTAGGCCTGTGTGTAAGAAAAAAGTAAAGTAATCTTTACTTTTTCACCCGTTCAGGGTCTAGAAATCGCAATTTCTTCTTTGCCCAGTGTTTGGCATAGTCGACACCTATACGTGGGGTACGGACGACACGGGGTTTTGGGGTCGTACTAGACTCTATCCAGAGTCCGGCTTGTCGCCCGAGTACGGCTTTGTTGTGAGTCCGTGTTATTTTCAGTTTTTTCGTGAGTTTGCCCGGTCCCTGATACTCGCCCACGCTTCGAATAAGCACTGCCGCAGGGTATTCTTTGGGGCCGGTGACAATATTGAGCATGTGGTGCATGCCGTACACGAGATAGATATAGAGTGTTCCGGCTTTTTCATACATAACTTCAGTGCGTTGGGTTCTGCCTCGAGAAGAGTGGCAGGCAAGGTCGTGCGGTCCCATATACGCTTCAACTTCGGTGATAGGCAACTTCTCTACTCTCCCTCTTTGTTTGATGCAGAGGACACATCCGATTAAATCTTGTGCGACAATATCGGCACTGCGCTCAAAGAAAGAAAGGGGGAGTCTAGGCATAATTACTCAGTTTCGTTTGAAGAGATTGCTCCCTTGTTCATTATCGGTTGGATATGCAAGCACTATACGGTGTTCTCTCGGAGAAATAAAGAGAGTGGACCGAGGCCGTTTTCCACAATAATTTCTGTTCATTTCCTTCCATTCCGTATATTCTATACTCCATAGTATTCTTAATTTCTAAGTAGCATTATGCATCAGCTTGAAAAAGATTTATTGGCGTTTACGTTAGCGGTGCTTGTATTTGGGGCTGGTGCGGTCGCGGTTGCGTCGACGGTGGTTCCGGGTCATCAAAAGAGTAAGTATGATTCCGATATGAACGGAATTCCTGACGAAGGAGTGACGGTCAACGGCAAATACACGTCGCTGTATGCGTATGACGGCAATGGTGATTGGTACTGGGACCTTGGTGATGGCCGTATTCAGGGGTCAGTCGGCGCTGTCGATGAACTCGATTCAGAAACCCTTACGACATGTGATTATCAGGTACAGTATCGAGGAAATTTCGAAAATAACTCGTTTATGGACAGTGGCTGGATTATGAACAATATCAATTGCCACGGGTATGATGATAACGGCACGTATAATTACCTTATCGTCCACGAAACGGACCCTCGATATCAGGGCAATCCTGACTGGTCGGTGTGGGGGACGTGGGAATACCATGTGCTTACCGAGTCAAAATCAGGAAATCTCACTCGTCCGTATAAACCGGTAAACAACTAAAGAAAAACCCCTGGTCACTGACCAGGGGTTTTTTTTGTTCGCTACTCTATCGTAGTTGGAGACTCTTCGGGGGGATGTTCGTTAGCGAGCATCGCTTCCAATTCTTCTCCGCTTGCACCCGGGCGTGGCATGGCCGCATCCGGTTTTGATTTAGTGAGGTTGACGGTATAGAACGCCTGCGATTTTTCAGGGATGATGACGCAGGTCATCACACCTCTTCCACGCACTTTCGCTACCGTGTGCTCGACTCCTCCCACCGTATCGCTTTGAACAAGCATGTTTTCCAACCCTTCTCTGATGACCCAGGTCAATGCGACTTCGCTGTCCAAGGTCTTTTCTGCAGATACCACCTGCGCTTGTGCCGGCATAGACAGCACGGCGACTGTCGGTGCGATACGTTTCGCCATGATGGAGTACCCCCAGTCGTTTGGGTGGACGAGGTCGCTCAGTAATTTGATATTCCCGACGATGCCAAGCATTACGTTGGGGATGTAGGCGCACCCTGTTTGCTGTGCAAGTTCGCGATACTCATCCGCGAAGTTGTTGAGGAATCGTCCTCCTTGTATGCCGACAAGGATTACCACGGCGCCGGCATTATGGCATCGGTCGATGATTTCCTTCAGATTGTTGAAGGTTGTTTGTGATGGAATGCGTTGAATGAAATCATTCCCACCGAGCTCGACGATAACGATTTTTGGGTCGAAGGCGAGGACGTCAGTATCGAGACGCGAGAGTGCATTGGCCGTCGTGTCACCGCTCACGCCTGCGTTGATGACGGGTGTGCAACAGAGCCGTCTCTCAATTTCCGATACAAGGTCTTCATCTTCAGAAGCACCGATACCTGCGGTAATACTGTCTCCAAGCATCACGATAGTTTGCCCATTTGACGGGAAGTTGGTGATGAGTGTCGGGTCACTTATTGGTTCGCGTACCGTGAAGGAGCCCCCGGTCGCAAGTGTCTCATAGACGTATTGTCCGGTTGTTGTGTCGCGGTGCGTATATCGCATGTAACGGACTTCATACGAACCTGATTCGATGACCGTGAAGTCGGATTGCCCGTACGAACCAAAGAATCGATAGGCGCGCGCAGAAGCAACTGCGAGTTTCCCGGTAACGAGTGTCGGTAGATTTGCCGTCGCATCGTAGAGGGAAATCCAGTCATTATATTGAAACGACGCCGACGCAGGTTTCCACCACCGTACGGTGAATGGTTCACGGACGATTGGCGCATCCACGGGCGTCAGAATGAGATATTGTGACTCATCGCGTTCACTTATCGTGAAGGTGCTACTTGTGGCGAGCGTTTCCCATACCGATTGATTTGTTGTCGTGTCGACGTGGGAGAGACGCATGTACCGGAATTCGTACGAGCCGGGAGTTGAAGCAGTGTACGTTTTCTCTTTAGTCGTTGCATTTGCTCGTGTCGAAACGACGGCGACCGCGCCCGTTACGAGTGTTTGGAGGTTGAGGGCGGTGTTATAGAGGGCGACCCAGTCGTTTGATAGTGCCTGTTCGGTTCCCGTTGACCACATCACGGTGATGGGTTCATCGACGATAAATGTGGTTTTTGAGACGGATACTGAGAATTGAGCAAAACAAGTCTCAGTGAGAAGGGAAAAGAGCATGCAGAGCATGCCTATCCATACGAAACGTTTTTTCATAAGATACGAGTAGGTTGAGGTTGACGAGGTTCAGTACTGAAGTGAAATACTTCAGATTCTCGTCGCACCATACCACAATCTTACAGTTCCGTAAATACTCCTTAGTTTGATTGCTGGTAGAAAATCGGAGTTCCATTCCAGCCGTTTGAGCCTGCATTGAGCACACCGGTTCCACCCCCTGGAGTTGGTGCGGAAAGTCCAGTAAGTGTTACGGACTCGTTTGCATTTTCAAGGTTGGCATACAGTGCACACTTTTGGCCGTCAGCGCTGACGCGGTATCGGTAGAAGGATTGCGTCTCGGTCCCGGTTTTCGGGTCTCGCGGTGGTTCTGAGATGAAGTCTGCCGCTTGCGGATATTTTGTCGTTATTTCATTGAAGAGTTCAGCAATGTCATACTCGCCCGCACCGGCATCGGGCATATAGCAGGAGAGGGTGAGGAACCTGCCGAACTGTGTGATTTCAATTTTTCGTTTTGCATCGCGCGCACGTATCGTTTCCGGTCTGAAGATGGCTAAGACAACTGAGGCCAGAATGCCGATAATAGCGATGACGACGAGGAGTTCGATGAGAGTAAAACCACGATTTTTCATAGCCATTCTTAGTAGGGTCCAAGTAGTTTTAGTATGGGTTCGGCGAGCGGGTCGACTGATGTGCCGTGTGCCATGACGCCCCCGATAAGTCCTGTGAGCCAGATGGCAATAAGTCCGACAAAGGCAAGGAGGCACGAGACGGTGCGGTTACCCAATACTCGTTCGAGGACAGTGCTCAGTCGATGGAGTGTGTTTTCGGCGTTCGTTCGGTGCGTGGCGAAGTGTGCGTTCATGAATGTGGCACATTCTCCGAGAAGAAGAAGGCCGAATGAGAGGAGGGTTGAGAGTGCGAAGAACTCATGCATTTCAACGAGCTCGTCGTGGCGTTCGAGCAAGTCTTCTGCGATAAAACCGGTGGCCACTGAGGCAGACGCTCCGAGGACGCCAAAGATAAGCAATGTTCGTTCAATGTGATGCCATGCGACGCGGGGGAACCACCTATCCATCGGCGCTATTTTAATGAGCGCGTATATAAACAGTAGAGCTATTGGGAAGTGTACAAAAATCGGGTGGAGGTTGTAGGTCATGATGAAGTGTAAATAGGTTATTTTTTAGATTTTATCATTCGCATGCTTCATTGCCGATTTTCAGACCTAATCGGTACGGCTTCAACCGCAAGAAAGAGAGGTATTTCCTTGCGAGCGCGGTCTTCTTCGGCAGAGCGAGGGCCAGCCTCACTTTTTTTATGAGAAATCCATTCTTCCATTTGCGAGACGGTAAATCCTGCGTTATGCAGTGCTTTCATAAAGTCTTGAAGTGACCGATGAAAAGACCACGTGTACAGTTTATTGGTTCCTGGATGCATCTCTATTTTTATTTTTGCCTGACTTAGATATCGGCCGATTCGGCGGTATTGGATTTTTTGCTCGTCGCTATATTCCCAGTCTGAGTGTTTGGGGATTCTAAATGCCGGGTGATTGATGACGAAGATAAATCTTCCGTTATCTCGAATTACTCTCCTGATTTCTTTAAAGGTTTCCGCAAGGTGCTCAATGTTTTGTAGTGCGAGCACACACGTTGCTACGTCAACGGTGCTGCTTTGAGAGGGGAGCTGTGTCGAGTCGCTGACCGAGAACGTTGCCCTCGGTACATGTTGACGAGCTTTTTCTACCAACGATGTGGATGCATCGATTCCGGTGGTATGCGCTCCTGAGTCGGCAAAATGCTTTGTAAAGTAACCTTGTCCGCAGGCGATATCAAGTACGGTCTCACCTTTTTTGAGCGCTACAAGGCGAATAAGGTTTGGGAGTATAACTTTTGCCTGATACGTATCCGACTGTCCTAAATAGTCGTCATACCATTCAGCCGAATTTTCCCACGATGTATCTTTCTTCTCTTGCTTCTTCATGGTGTATCAAGTGGTGTACAGAAGTACGCGCTCTACTCTTTGTGGTGATAGTTACGGTCGAAAAGGTGATGAACGATGAAGTTTAGTATGGTGAGTACGATGCCGTAGAGAAATGCCCACCAAAAGCTTTCCACGTGGAAATCGGGGACAAGCCAGCTTGTCACATACACGAGGGTGCTGTTGATGACAAAGAGGAAGAGACCGAGGGTGAGGATGGTGATAGGGAGTGTAAGGATGATGAATATCGGCCGGATAACGGCGTTAAGAACACCGAGGACAATGGCGACAAGAAGGGCTGGAATGAAACCGTCTACGCTGACTCCCGGTAGGATATAGGCCGCGACAATGATGACGAGCGCATTCAAAACCCAGTGCACGAGGATTTTCATAAGGCTATTTTAGCACGTCTGCAACGGACGTCATTATCGTGTATCTGACGCGTCTGATATGATAAGACTATGGCTCGAAAAATCCTCTTTCTTATTGTTTTGACGCTATCTTTCTCTCTTCCTGTGCACGCGTCCGCTCGCTCCCTTTACAGTGGGCTTTCGGGGGACGATGTCAGAACTCTTCAGGAAACACTCATTGAACATGGCTTTCTTGCTGGTGGATACGATACCGGTTATTTTGGCACGTTGACCGAGATTGCCGTGCGCACGTTCCAATGCGCACATAATATTGTGTGTTCCGGTACGACCGCGAACGGTTATGGCGTCTACGGTCCGAGAACGCAGTCAGAGCTTGCCCTTGCGACCAGATATCCAAAGAATCCCGGGACGCTTGCCGGAACGATGACGCCTGTGGCGACCGGAGCATTTGAGTTCTCAGGCTGGGTGCCGTACTGGCGTGCTGCGACCGGCACCGCCGACACGCTAGAGCATATCTCGCAACTCACGACGGTGATGCCGTTTGCGTTTGAAGTGGATACGAACGGAAAGCTTTTGGATACGGACCAGTTTTCAGAAGAGCCGTGGGTCACGTTTATTGCGTCTGCAAAGGCCGCTGGGGTTCGCGTCATCCCGTCTATTCTTTGGGGTGATGGGGAAGCCATGCATCGTATTTTAAGTGACACCGACAAGCGGATTGCGCTTGAGGATGAAATAACCGCGCTTGTCTACCGGCTCGGGTTTGACGGTATCGATATAGATTTTGAAGCGAAGAAACGCGAGACAGTAAATTATTTCTCTACCTTCCTCAAGGGTCTCTATATGCGCATGGGACAAAAGTGGGTTTATTGTACGGTAGAGTCGCGCATGCCACTTGAGGACCGCTATCCTGACGGCAACATTCCCGATGATGCGACCGATTATGCCAACGATTACATTGAGATGAATAAATATTGCGACCGAATCGAGATTATGGCCTACGACCAAGGCGTGGTAAGTAAGCGTCTTAACGTTGCGCGTTACGCGCCGTATGCGCCGGTTGCCGACACAGGATGGGTAGAGAATCTGGTACGTCTTGCCGCGCAGACCATTCCTCGCAACAAGCTTATTATTGGTATCCCGACGTACGGCTATGAGTATAAGGTAACGCCCCAGAATGGGAGTTTTCGTTACGAGCGTTTGTGGGCATTCAATCCGCGTTACGCAACCGAAATTGCCGAGAAGCTCGGTATCATTCCGAGTCGGACAAGTGCAGGAGAGCTTGGATTTGTCTACGACCCGAAACTCATTGAGATGTTTGATGAGGCGGAGAAGACACAGGTCCAGCAAGTGACTGAGGCGAATGCGACAGCGCAGAATATCGGCTCGCTCGTTTCAGGTAACCAGCCGTTTAACTACGTGACATGGAGTGACGCACAGGCTATTAAAGACAAAGTCGAACTCGCGAGACGTCTCGGTGTTCGTGGGGTTGCAGTGTTTAAATTTGATGGCAGTATGGACCCGCTCATGTGGGACATACTGAAGTAGGTTTAGTCGCGCAATTCGGTTGTGAGGAATTTCCCGATACGGCGCTCACGGAGTGCCTCGAAGAATTTGCGGGCGGTCGCGATGATAACGGGTACCTCAAGGTAGTCGATACCTATGGCAATCCATGTGAGCCAGAGAGGTGAAAAAACTTTCCCGGTAAAAGCGTCAACGACGAATTCGTCGGTAATCCAGAATATATGAATCCATTGGCTGTTGAGGGCGAGAAGATAGAAGACGGGTTGCCAAGAGAACTTTTTGCGCAGCTCGTTAGTGTAGACGAGTGAGACTGAGATAATGGCGGGGATTTCGGTGTAGTCGACGAGGATGAGAAGCCAACTCCACAGGCCTTCAATGCCGAAGAGCGTGGGGCCACCAAGGCGCGGTACGACAATGTCTCCAAAGAGCCAGATGAGATGGATTATCTGCAGGAGGAAGAGGCCGAGTGCGATACTGACGTTGAGAAGATAGTGTTGTTCGTACCAAGACCAGAATCGATTCGTCAATCCGCTCATTATTTTAGGAATTAAATAGTATTGTTGAATTAAAGCAACATTGTATTTTACTTTGATATTCAATTTAGCTCAAGGTGATTGAACCTGTCCTTCGTGACGGATTGGAGTTCAACAACCTTTTTATTTGCTCTCGTCGGTTTTTTACGGTGTTCAAGTCTGGTCTCTTTGTTCTCGCATATTTTCCATCAAGCCCTGGTGGGGATGTAAGGAAATTGAAAGTGGTATGCCATAACAAAACACCCCGATGAATATCGGGGTGTTTTGCATTGGTTTCGAGAGTGCTTAGGCGACCTTGGAAACCTTGACCGCGTTCGGTCCTTTCGGACTGTCAGCGACTTCAAAGGTTACCTTGTCTCCCTCGCGAAGCTCCTCGATGGTTACACCTTGGAGCTCGTTTGAGTGGAAAAAGAGGTCTTTTGCCTCTCCCTCTCTCTTGATGAAACCAAATCCTTTGTCAGTAACGACGCGGGCGATTGTTCCTTGCATAGAGCAGATAGATAATTCAAGCGAATAATGTATCAAGCAGTAAGCTGAAAACAAGATTCGATGTCTTCTACTCAGCGCTGAATTGATATATAGAAGATAGCATATTTAGTATTCGTTGTCAAACATTATGTGGACGGTTTGAATTAAGATGAATGACCCCGTCTTTCGAGTCCCTGGCCAATGCAAGTAAGTACAGCAAAACCGGAGTGTTACTCCGGTTTTGGCACTTACTGCCGGCCAGGGACTCTTGACTACCGTCGCGGGTGGTTGTATCCCATCCGCCACGGCGGACAGGAACCCAACAACCCTTTCGAGTCCTGACGCGAGTGAAGACATTCACTCGCTGCCGTCAGGAATACTCCTTACAGTCGATTTCTGCCGGCCAGGGACTCGAACCCCAATACCATGCTCCAGAGGCATGTGTCCTACCATTAGACGAGCCGGCAATATTAGCT
>CAYGFK010000011.1:0-19266 GCA_964349135.1 uncultured Candidatus Saccharibacteria bacterium
TGATGCCGTGTCTTCGGATTTCATCATCCACCACGCTTCATCAATGACCAGTAAGCGTTTTTTAAGTGTTCGCCTAATGGCATTCCAAATGAAGTGCGTGACGATGTACATGGCGACCGGTTTCAATTCGTCTTCCATGTCGCGAATTGAAAACACAATGAATTTGCTGTCGATTGAAACATTCGATGGCTGGTTGATGAATCCCGACCATGTCCCCTTTGTGTACTTTGAGAGTTTTTGAACGAGTGAGGTGCCCCCTTCCATACCGGCAAGCACGAGTTCGAAGTCGGACATAAGGGGGGCTTCAGCCTGCGAAAAATCAGAATCAGGGGTAATGTCTTTGAGTGCGTAGGTCTCGGAAATTGCACGGTCGATGATAGCGTCTTCTTCAGGAGTAAGACCGCCGAGCATGATGCGGAACAGCCCAACGAGGTTGATGATGGTCGAGCGGAGCACGTCCGACGCGGATTCATCTTCACGTGGCGTGGGCAGGTCAAACGGGTTGATATGGTGGTCGGAGTTGAGGGAGATGTTGAAATATTTTCCGCCCGTGACCTCGGCGAGATGTTCGTATTCGCGTTCGGGGTCGATAACGATAACGTCGGTGTCGAACATGAGCGTGCGAAGTATTTCGAGCTTGGTGCTGTAGGATTTTCCTGAACCCGATTTTGCGAAGGTGATGGAGTTGTAGTTTTCAAGCGAGAATCGGTCAAAGAGTACGAGGGAAGAATTGTGCCGATTGATGCCATAGAGAATTCCTTTGTCAGAGGTAAGGTCGAACGAGACGAACGGGAAGATACTTGAGAGTGGCGAGGTGTTGAGTTTCGAGTGGACCATCAGCTGGTCGTCGGCCGCCGGCATGACGCTCTTAAACGCTTGTTCTTGTTGGAACAGGGCGGGTTTGAGGTAAACGAGACGTGAGTCCATCATGGTTTTAATTTCAGTTTCAAGCTTATCGAGCTCGGTTTCTGATTCGCCGTAGATGGTGATGTAGAGTCCTATTTCGAATAGTTTCTCAGTCGCCTGCTGGAGTTGGTCTCGGAGGTTTTCAAGGTCTCGGTATGCCGTATCGAGCTTCGGGTCGCGTACAAGCCCTTTCTCCTCGCGTTCCATAATTTGGCTTTGCACCTCGGCGACTTTTTTCTGGAATGAGCGCAAAATTGACGCGGTATCTATCGGATGAATATGAATTGCGACATCAAACACTTTATCGAGGTTGATAATCGGTGAAAACCAGTTGTCGGTAAGGTAACGAGGATAGGAAATAACGAAGAACGAGCGGGCAATTTTTTCTCCCAGATTGAGCTGTTTCGGTGAGATTTTTAATGCACTTGGCGAGATGATATCAGCGAGTTCGAGATTGGCGGCCTCATAAATCTCTCCCGGAAGTATCGTTCCGAGCTCTGAAGCATCTTTTTTTCCTTTGAATATGTCGAGGATGCTCATGAGATTATGATTGCTGTGCCATCATAGGCTTATCGCTTTCTCCGGGATTAAAGAGTTTGTAAAAGAGCTCGATAATTTCTTCTGAACCGAGATGGGCAACGCGGAGCCCACAGCGTAAGAGTCCTTGCTCAACGACAGCCATACGTTGTTGCAACTGCATCTTCTGCTCATGAAAATCATCAGATTGTTCGGCGGTACTCTTATTTTTCTTCGAACCAATGAGGTCATTTACGGCCTGAAAGGCACCCTTTTTTAGAGACAGCTGGTTTCCGCCAAGCGGTACGACGACGAAAAATGATTTTGTCATGATGTTGGTGTTTTCGGTGAAGGCGCGTACGAACTCGATGTACTCGCGCGTTTGTATTTTCATGAGCTCGCTTGGTTGCGCGTGGTAGCGCTCCTCAAGCTGTGCGAGGTACGGTTTAATGTCCATCTTTCTTGATTGCATAAAAATCTCCACGGAGAAATCAAGTGAATTGAGGAAGTTCTGAAACTGGGCGAGAATGGCAGCCTGATTATCTTCAGATTGAAGGGCGAAGTTGATTGATGAGGTAATCATGAGTGCGCGCAAACCTCCGTCTTGAAGGATGAGCACGTTATCGCGTACTTCTTTAATCGAGGTGAATTGTTGAGATGGTTTTGAGGTGATAGCCATACACTTATTCTTTCTTACCGTCTTCTTTTCGGGCGTCTATGGTCCAGGTTAAATCCTTCAGTTTACTGTTATTGAGTTTTGGAACCTCAAGCCGAAGATACTGTTCTGCAAGGGTCGGTTCCTTACTCGTTCGTTTTTCCGTACGCTTCCAAATATAGAGACGGGGTCCGACATAGAATTTGAAGAATGCCTCGACAAGATTGATGAACGGCTGGCCGGACGGTTTGTAAAAGTTGAATGCAAGCGCGGTTGCAAAGAGGGCGACGGGAAGAATGGCGATAATCGCTACTACCCTCGGGAAAATTCTCAGGAAAATGAATGCAATTCCCGCGGCGCCGGCGATGAATATGAATTGTCTGAAAGAAAATGGCCCGAATACTTTACTTTCGACATCAATGAATTGTGGGACTTGGAAGCGCATACATACGTCCTTCGTTTTGTGTCCTGAACACTCTGAAGGCATGAAAATATTATACCTTGCTTCGCCCGAAGACTTAAACGGATTCTCTCTATTGAATCGGTTCTCGGTACGGGTCAGACTGATAGCCAGGCGATGAGTTTTCTGTTCCCGAATTTGCCCGAACCTCCGAGGGTGCAGGTATGCTTGTCGGGTCTTCGATGCCACGCAAAATCTCGTCCCTACTCAAGCTTTCCTCATGCTCGCCAATTTCGGCAAACGGATTGACGCGCGTCTTTCCTTGGGACGACGCTGTGCCTAAGCCAAATTCATTGCTTTGTTTTGCTGAAGAAGAAAGTGTCGGCGCGGGTACACTTGGGCGTTGAGCCGTTTCGGAGCTTGTCGTTTTCATGACGGGAGGTTCCGGTATCATTGGTGAGGGTTGCGGTGGTGTAAATGAAGGTTTGGCGCGCTCCAGCGTCGCTCGGGGTATATATTTTGCCGTCACAAGGTCGTCAGGCATATTTCTCCCCCTTGGGAGCTCCTCGGCCATGAGTACTCCGTCTTGGTGCCCTTGCATACCCGGTGGCAGGGGGGGTTTTTGGAATTTTTCAGAGAGTTCTGCATCAAGTGATTTTTTAGAATATCCTGAAGTTAGGGGTTTCGGAGGTTCGGGTACGGTGAGGCCCACACGTTCTTCAAGTTCGGCGGAGAGGGGTTTCGATTGTTCGGTAGCGTCGGAAACGCGGTAAAGGGTTTTCAGCTCGTCTCTCACTTGACGAAAAACATTTTCATTTACTTCAGCGGCGATTTTCCGTGCCGTTTCTATATCAAGTTCAAGGAAGCTAGCAAGTTCGGCGACGTAGCGGTTTGGCGGGAGCAGTCCGCAGAGTAAGAACAGCGCGCTGTTCTTGAGTCGGATAGAGTCGTCTTCAGAAAGAGCGAAATGAATAGAGACACGTCGAATGCCTTCAGGAAATATATTCGAGCGGATAAATGCCTTCAAGGACTCAGGAAGAGAGCGAAAGGCATCACGTATCGTTTTTTCAGTTTCGTTTTGCATTACGCTTTACTCTTCAGTTCGTCCATTTGCTCCTTAAGGTCGATAATTTTATCCTCTATATCATCGGTGTCACTCCCCTCTCCTTTCTTTTTCTTCTTCTTTTTGTTTTTCTTGGCGTACTCTTCCCATGTGGCAAATTTAGGTTCAATGATTTTATGCTTCTCTGCCAGTTTCGAATACCTATCGACTTGTTTCTGCTGTTCTTCAATTGCGCGCTCCTTTTCTCCCATGAGACCCGGTACTTTTGCGACGACTCCTTGCTTCATTTGGGCAAGCTTAAATGCAGAATCTCTATGGAGGTTCTGAGCTTCCTCTTCGTTCACGTTTGCAAGAGATTCTCGGGCTTGCAAGAGTTTCCGCTCTGTTGCCGTAATTTGCGTCCCTATTGCATCGGCTTCTCTTACGTTTCCTTCACGTCTCAATCGTTCCTGAGTTTCCTTCAGATTTGCAAGATTTGAACTAAACTCACTTACTCGCGCTTTTCCGGGAGCACTTCGTTTTTCCCGGAGTTCCTCTTCTGACTCTCCTTTGTTTACGTGTTCCACAAAAGAAGCTCGGGCCTTCGCTTTACCTTCCACAGATTTGTCGTAACTTCCGCTTAGCGTCTTTGAACCGGTGACGGTGTTCATGCCACTATAGAGTGCGTTGCCAAGGTTTGGAGCATGCTTCGAGAGGTCTTTAAATGTTTGTGAGTCACGAATGGCTGCTACCGGTCTTCCGATTGCGTTCTGTTTAACCTTGTTTGCCGCCCAATTACCGGCACTCTTACCCCAACTGAGTACGGTGTTTGAGCCATGCACGCCAATAGCTTTCGAGATGAAGATGCTTCCCATGAGGAGCATGATGATGAATACGTAGTTGAAGAGCGTGCCGAGCGCGCTCGTTGAGCCGGCAAAGACGGCGGCGAACGCTCCCTTTGTCATATTGAGCCCTTGGACCGTGGTTTCGATGATGGCATAGGTGATAGCGAAATAGACCGGGGCGAAAATTGCATTGTTGATGAGTGCTTTCCACCACCGATTCCATGCTTCTTGTGAATTCGGTAAAATACGTGCAACGAATGCAAGAGGCGATATCATCATGAGGAATACGAGGACGACCAAACGGAGGAAGAGCAGGAAGGCGCCGGTGGCGAGAACGAATGCGGTGACGAGCATGATAATTGAGCCGAAAAATACAAGCGTGAAGGTTTGAAATCCGTTTGCGAGGTACGCCTCAGAGGCGTCGAGCATCTGGTCATATAAACTGCCGGAGCTTGAGAACTCGTTATCCGTCGCGTTACTGTAGATGGTCTGTATTGAGAGGGCGTTAAAGAGTGCCCAACTGACCCCGCTTTCGTTGATTTGCCAGTCATTAAGGTTGTTGGTTACCTGAACCCCGTTCATTTTCTCGTAGAACGGTATAGCGACAATGTTTGAAATGTCGACGACCGCTTTTGAGATGAAGAGAGAGAAGTTGATGAGGAGGGCGGTAACAATAACGTTGACGAGCATCCGGCGCGACCCTTCGGCGTTGAGGATAGTGGCGATGGCGATGTAGAGTAGGACGAAGATGAAGACGAGGTTTGCCAGGTCTCGGAAGATTTTCCAGCCCACATCCACCACGGGCATGGTCTGCAGAAGAGAGTTCATGTTGATGGTGAAGAACATGGAGAAGTCGAGAAATGCCGCGGCAAGTCGAACAAGAAGCGAGGTTGCGCCGAGAATCGTGTTGCCGACAATCATAAGCATGTAATCACTGAGTGCTGTCGGGCTATTTATGATTTCCCAGAGACTTGGCGGGTCGGCGATTCCCGTAGTAGCTGGATTTGTACCGGAGACGGCGCCGGGAGGAAGTGCAAGGGAGCTAAGTGCGCCAAGTGCAGTACCGAGAGGGACATTCGCATAAGCCGGTTTTGGAGTAAGAAGTGAGGCGGCAATTGGTAACACTATCGAAACCATAAGGACGATAGCGACGAGTGGTCGCAACTTCTTGGCAAGTGTATTGAATTGCTTGATGAGTGAATGCATTTAATTTGTCGGGGCGGCTATGACGGTAAGTGTTTTTACGAGAGTTTTGCTGAAGCTACAATTGGTAGTACACGCGTAATTGTTAGACGAATCCGTGCCAACGGTTGCCGTGTATTCAATGCGGTAGGTTCCCTGGGGAAGGGCGTATGACGCAATGGTACTCGCTGACGCAAGAGGAGCTTCAGCGGTATAACCCGGCGTTCCGATTAGTGCGGTGTTTCTGACGACGACACTGATATTTTCTACGTTGAGCGGTATCGGGTCATCGCTGTAGAACGGATAGTGCAGGCCGGTTACCCAGTATGCCGGTTGGGCGGCCGTGGTACTACTGTCGAATAGAGAGTTTGGAAAATTTGTTCCGTCTATGATTGGCCTGAGGTGTTGGTAGAAGTTGATTTCGCGGAGCGAAACGCGGGGGACGGTATCAGCGCTTGATGTTCGTCCAGACACACGAACTCTTTTTACAGGGAGTGTTCGGTATTGAAGCGGTACAATCCACTGATATTCATGCGTGTTATGTGGAAGTGCGGTGGACACTACGACTCCTCCACTTTCATCGTAGAAGGTAATACTCGGCGGTGTGCCGTTTACAAGTTCTCTAAGGGTCCATGTTGTACTTGAGTCACCCGTGGTGAGGCGAACTTCATCAAGCGCTTTTACGTTTTCAAATGTGATTTGCCAGTACCCTTCTGCCTCATGGCTTCCAAAGCACGCGCTACTTGAGCGAGTGTAATCAGAATTATCTATTGCGTTCATCGCGGAGTAGTTGGTGTATCCAAATTGGTCAGTGGTCGGTTGTGTACAAGGATATTGTTCGGCAAGGTCAAGCTCAGGGTCGGTTTTAACTATCGGGTTTTGGCTTGAATTAAAGAGGTCTGCATAATCCCCGCTATTGAGAATGTCCTGCTGTTCGCCGTAGAGCGTATCGTATTGGTTTTGTCCGTAGGTTTCGAACTGTTGTCCGCTGTTTATCCATGTCGATTGCTCGCCTGAGGAGGGTGTGTAGTAGGGGGTTAGGTTGCCTCCTGATTGACGAAGCTGGTTGGTGACGGAGGTCTGCCCGCCACTTGATTGTGAGAGCGAGGTAACCCCTTCAAGGAGGGCTTGTTGGAAGAGCGCGCCGGCGATAGCCGTCAGCATTTCTTGGAGTTCGTCAGCCGCTTCACCGACTCGTCGGTCCGAATTGAAGATATCTTCAAGTTGGCTTGAGATGAGATTCCCGGGTGTTTCAATCAGACCGCTAGCCTCGTCAAGTATAGATTTAAATCCTTCGCTCCAGCCGGCAACGGTTTTATTGAGATTGCGTGCGCCCGCGACACGGACATCAAGTTCGGAGCGGGACTGGTAGTACTGTCCGTAAATATTGTTTGCTGGAACTTGTGTCGTCGCAAGCCATGTATCCCAGCCGGTCTGCGCAGTAAGGGTTGCTTTACCGTTTATCCAGAGATTTGCATTCTCGACATTGGCGATGACTTGGCTGAGGGAACACGCGGTTCCGCTTTGGAATGAGCCGAAGTGCTTGACGCTAAGTGCCGCGCGGATACTGATGCCGACATTGATGGGGTCGCAGAGGAAGTTGAGGTCGGTCCCCAAGATGAACTCCCCTGCCATCGCATCTCCGATGTTGAGGAAAAATCCCGCAGGGTCTGAGATGAAGGCCGGGTTACCGTTAAACCCGCTGTTTATCCAGTCGATGAGCTGGGCTGACATGGCGCGGAGGGCCATTTTTGCCATCATCCAGGCGATACCATCAAGCCCGAAGTCTTTCAGTTTCTCAAAAATGTTGGCAACACTGTTTACAACTTGGGTTGAGACGGTCAGAAAGTCTCCCGTCGGCACAAGAAGTGCCTCAGCTTTTTTAGGAGGTGACAGTACAAAGGCCACTGGCATTATCAATAAGATAACCAGTACACCTGCCACCACTCTTTTCCATTTTTTGAAGAAAGAGAAGCTCACAATGTTTACCTATCCTGTTTATTATATCGTACTTGTGCCGTATAAAAACCGTTTTATCCTTACAGCTGTGAATTAGAGATTTTGTGCTTGGAGATAGAGACTGAGTGAGTTGAGATTTTGACTAAAAAGTATTCCTGCATTCTGGTAAGCCTGTAAACTATAGAGCGCACTGACCGGGTCGGTGAAGACAAGTGATGCAAGGCGAGTTGTTTCGGCAAGCCAGCTCAGTGAATTGACCACATCAGTATGCAAATTAAGGGCTTTTTCCGGCACAGAGAGCCTCCGCATCTCTTCAGACGCTAATGTATAGCTTTCCGCGTGTTTTCCAATCGTTTTAGCCAGCTCCGGATTCTGTGTTTGTATGGCGGTAAGTAGGAGGTCTTGGTCGCTTTGTTCAGCTTGAGGAAAGCGCGCGATAAGAATATCGGTCAGGGCTTTAGCGTAACGTTCTATATTTTCAGGAGTCTCGGGTACTGCGGTAAGGTCGGATGGAGTGATTGTTTCGACATTCACCGACACTTTATTCTCTGCTATCAGTGAGGCGAGACTTTTCGGGTCCCCTGTTCCTGTCTCGGATTGTTTTTTGAGTTCTAGGTATGTTTGAAACAAATCGAGTGACAACTGTTCCGTTCTCGTCATTTCTTTCTCGGAACTATCCGCAACTTCTTTTGGAGAGGGTTCTGTGATGCGGTTCGGATTGTCTTTATCGCTCACACCATCTCCGTCGGTATCAGGATTATTCGGGTCGGTTCCCCATAAGAGCTCTTCCCAATCGAACAAGCCATCTCCGTCTGAGTCTTTTGCGTTAGCCACAGGGACAGCTGATTCATCTATAATTTCGGATAGAGAAGAGTCTTCTTGAACGTATTGAGAAGGACTTTTTGATGCATAGTGTGAGACGGCGTAGCCACTTGAGATAATCACGAGCGCTCCAATGAGGATAAGAATACTTTCTTGGAATGAGTGGTCATAACCGCTTCATTATAGCAACCATGGTATCTTTTGTATTCACTCACCCACGTCATTGTTGCGTGGTACTATTATATCTGCATGAGAGAATATGTTTTTCGTTTTATTTCTGTAGGCACGGCGCTCACTCTTGTAGTTGCGCCCATTGCGTCGCACGCGTCGTTTGTTGCCGACCTTTCGCTTGGAAGCCGGGGAGACGAGGTAGTGCGCTTACAGCAGGTTTTGAATATGGATTCTGAAACACAGGTGGCTTCCTCGGGACCGGGTTCCCCGGGGAACGAAACGTCGTACTTTGGTGCCCTAACTCTTTTGGCGGTAAAGCGGTTCCAGAATAAGTATCGCAGTGAGGTGCTCTATCCTCTCGGACTTATTGCACCGACCGGTTTTGTGGGCGCGAAGACACGGGGGAAGCTCTCTTCTCTCTCACCTTCCGTTGTTTCCTCCGCGACATCCCAAGCGGATATCGTGATTGCGAGTAGCTCGAATACCCAACACTCTTCTTCCCAAGCAACCTCTCAGAAACCAAAAATATTTTCGGCGTCACCTACCTACGTTGAGCCGGGTGACACGGTGACTATAATCGGAGAGAACTTTTCGCCGACTGGCAACACGGTAATTCTAGGCGACGGTCCGGTCACGCATCGCTTGTATGACCTCTCTTCTTCTGACGGAACAACCCTCACGTTCACGTATGAGCCTCCCGCGACGAAGACGATGACAGAGCAAGACCTCCTTGCCATCCCCGAAGAATATTTATCGGATTTGAGACGCCAGGCATCCGCGTATGGTTTGTCACTTGCCGACCTCGCCAATCCTTATCGAGGTGCAGGAAGCAGACAGGAATTCGTTGATAACCTTGAGAAAAACGGATATTCAAAAGACGCCCTCTACCACTATTTTTGGATAACCATTGAGAACGTAAACGGAACCGGGGCATCAGAAGGTGCGCTAGTGCATGGTTCAAGAAAACTTCCGAACTCTCTCGCACTGTCGCCCGTGTCGCCGTTTCAAGAGCTTTCATCTCGTTTGTCGGACTTGAGTAAGGGTCTCATTGCCAAAACGGCACCGAAGGCGGAAGCGCTCGTTCCCGGAGGAGGCTTTTATTCGCTCGTTATGATTTGCACCTGTAGCGGTGCATTTGTGACTATTAATATTGGAGTGGGCGGAGGGTTGTTTGTCTGGCAACCGGGATTTATTCCGCTTGTCGGCTCATGCATCCTGGCAGGGGCATGGCTCGGGTATTCCATTCCAGGACTCGGTATTTGTCCGATGTATGCAGGTCTTGTATGTGTACCCCTCTTTTTCAGTCAGCCCATACTTCCTATAGGCTGTATGCCGTAGAGCCCTACATAAGCTCTTTGATGATTGCTTTCCATTTAGAAAGTGGCACCTCCTCAGCTCGTGCGTTTTCAGAGAGGTTATTTGCGGCAAATATTTCCTGAATTATTTTTTTGTTGGTGACGGCAGTCAAATTTCCCGCAAGTTTTTTCCGTTTTTGCGCGAAGCCGGCGCGTACCACCTCAAAAAATCTTTGTTCATCTATGGTGGAGAAAAAATCTCGTGAAATGTTTTCAATGAGAAGTACGGCCGAGTCTACTTTTGGTCGTGGTGAAAAAAGTCGAGCAGGAACCGTTTCGACGTAGCGTGGCGTGCCGAATGCTTTAACGGCTATGGAGAGGATGCTTTCTTTTTCGTCAGTCGCAACGCGTTTCGCCACTTCTTTTTGTACCAGGAGCACCATCGTTGATGGATAGGTGGTGTGCCCGAGGAAGAAACGGAGGAATTGACCCGTGAGATAGTAGGGAATGTTGGCGGCGATTTTGTAGCCGTTTGGTTTCAGGTGTTCATGTTCAGGTTCAAATTCGAGAATGTCTCCGTGACGAAGGATAAGCTTACCCGAGTCAATTTCTCTTTTGAATTTGAGCGACAGGTACATGATAAGTCGAGGGTCTTTCTCAATGGCAATTACCTGCCGTGCGCATCTAAGGAGCGCTTCGGTGAGGATACCTTTTCCCGGTCCCGCCTCCACGACGATATCGTGAGGGTCTATCTTCCCCGCTTCGAGCATATGCTCAATAACCTCTTTAGAGAGCAAGAAGTTCTGTCCGAGCTTTTTCTGGGCTTTGATAGGCATAGTGTGAGTCTACCCATTTTCTTCGTCTTGGGAAGCTCTGGCGGGTCAGTCGAACCTGATGGTCTTCAATGCGTGTCTCTGATGTGTTTCTTGGTTTGTCAGTGCGTCGTCGACGTCGAGAAAGAATTCGGACGGTAGGCGGACGGAGCGCATGCCGAAAATCGTACGGACATTCGCGTAGGTGAGGAAGATTTTCTTTCGCGCACGCGTCAGTGCGACATAGAAGAGCCGTCGCTCCTCCTCCATCTCTTCTATGGAGCCGGTGCCTGAATCTTTTGCGTGTGGAAACAGGTCGTCTTCGAGACCTACAATAAATACATAGTCAAACTCTAAACCTTTTGAGGCGTGCACCGTCATGAGACGAACGGCACTTTTTTTCTCCTTGAGTTCATCTTGTTCTCCGGAGAGCGCCGCGTCGGAGAGAAATAATTCAATGCCGTTTGGAATTGGTAGCGTATCGTAAATCCGAGCGACCGTTACGAGTTCTTTAATATTTTCCATCCGCTCTTCATCCTCGGTATTTTTTGCGGAGAGTGCGTGTTCAATACCGCTCTCGCGTATGACAAACCGAACGGTCTCAGACGGTGTCGCGCCCCTTGCCTGTTCTTGGATGCGCGTGAGCAGTGATTTGAGGTCGGCGATTTTTTTTCGCTGTGCCACACCAAGCTCGTCCTCTTTTCCGGCAAGTGCTTTGAGGAGTGTGATTTTACCGATACCGCGCGGTACGGCACTCACGATACGTTTCCAGTCAGTCGAACTGTCTTGATTGAGCCCTGCCCGAATGAAGGCAAGCACATCCTTCACTTCTTTTCGGTCGAAGAATCGCGTGCCGAGGACCTGGTAAGGCACTTCTTGTTCAAGGAATGCCTGTTCGAGTGCGCGTGATTGGAAGTTGGCTCGATACAGTACAGCGATATCTCCCGCACTAACCCCCTTCTCTATGAGCTCTTTGGCTTTCCCTGCAACGAACGAGGCCTCCTCGTTTTCGTCATAGGCACCGAAAATCCCGAGCGTTTCCCCCGCTGGTTTATTGGCGCGCAAGGTCTTTTTATATCTAATCGTATTTTTTTCGATGACGGCATTGGCGGCGTCAAGAATGTTTTTGCTTGAACGATAATTTTCTTCGAGTATGACAACGGATGCCCCGGGGAAATCCTTTTCAAAATTGAGCAGATTTTGAATCTGTGCGCCACGCCACGTGTAAATAGTCTGGTCCATATCACCAACGACGAAGAGGTCGCGGCGTGGTTCGACGATGAGTCTCACGAGTTTGTACTGTACCCGGTTGGTGTCTTGATATTCGTCAACGTGGATGTGTGTCCACCGTTTTTGCAGGGCGGTGCGGACGTCAGCATGGTTCTCAAGGAGGGTGACTGTTTTGAGAAGCAGGTCATCGAAGTCGAGCATATTCTCCCGTTTAAGTTTTTCGTCGTACCGATTCCAGACGCGCGCGACGAGTGATTTCCAGAAATCGTTTCCCTTCGATGCGGTAAGCGATTGCGCTTCGTGCGCGTCCCCTTTTTCACGCGAAATAGATGAGAGAATTCGTCCCGGTTCGTATTGTTTTGTGTCTAAGCCAAGGTCTTCCATAGCCTCTTTTATGAGTTTCTTTGAATCACTTCGGTCTGCAATGGAGAATGAGCGAGGTATTGAAATCGAACTGCCGAATTCCCTTAGGAGTTGTGCACAGAGCGCGTGAAAGGTTCCAACAAACGGGGTGCGCGGAAGGTCCTTTTGGAGCACGGTGTGGCTCTTCAGAGCGGTGCGGACACGCTCTCGCATCTCTTGAGCCGCTTTGTTGGTAAAGGTAATCGCAAGGATGTTCTCCGGGTCTATTCCTTCAGTGATGAGATGGATTATTCGGGCGGTAATGGTCTTCGTTTTTCCTGCGCCGGCACCCGCAAGCACCAAAACGCTTCCTTTTGCGTGCACCGCCTCATTCTGTTCTTTGTTGAGGTCTTTTAAGTGAGATAATTCCGACATGGTTGTAGGACTATAACACGTTTACGAACGTATTTTGATGAAAAATACTATCCACACTCAGTTTCTTGATTCATTGACTTTTAGGCCTCTGGAGCTATAGTGGGATAAGTCAGTTGAGACGGTTGTTTTTCCTTTTTTGGCTCTGTTGAGCCATATTCTGAGATTCAGGACTCATTAATGGCTAAAAATCGGCTTATTTTAAGAAATGCCCAGGACCCCTCGGTTAAGGAATCTGTAGCTAGTAGACCGAAGGCGAAAAAACGTATATCTGTAGCCGTTCTGATGACGAGGCATGTTTTTCTTGTCACAGCTCTCTCCATACCCGTGCTCTCATACGCAGGGTTCTTTTCTTTTATTTCAAATCTATTTGAGGCCGATACACAGACATCCACTTCTATCCAAAATTCCCAGACAATGGCTCTTCTCCAAGCAGTTGTGAATACCGACCCAGTCCCCCTCGCCCGTGGCGGAGGGGATATTTCTATTGTGGAAGGCACCGCACTTCTTCCGGAAAGCGGTCCGAATGGAAGCAATGCTGATGTTTCGACGGGCGTGAGCCAGTCTGACCGTATTAGCGTTTACGTTGTGCGAGAAGGCGATACCTTGTCCCAAATTGCGAAGATGTTTGGGGTTACCACGAACACGGTCGCATGGAACAACGATATTCAGAGAGGTGTTATTCGTCCCGGCCAGACGCTTATCATTCTCCCTGTTTCAGGGGTGCAGTATACGATTGCGAAGGGTGATACGGTTGCAAGTATCGCCAAGAAGTATAAGGGAGACGAGGAGGAAATCAGGAATTACAATCACCTTTCTGAAGGTGCGACACTTGCGGTCGGAACGGTTATTGTGATTCCCGGAGGTGAAATGGCTCCAATTGCGACGTCGCCGGTTACCTCAAATCTTCGCGGTGCAGGAGGTCCTGATTACGGAGGGTATTACATTCGACCGATTATCGGGGGCCGAAAGACTCAAGAACTCCATGGATATAATGGAGTTGACCTTGCGTCGTATTATGGTGCTGTCGTGCTTGCCTCGGCAAGTGGCGAGGTTATTGTGGCACGGAACTTCGGTTACAATGGCGGTTACGGAAGCTATGTTGTTATCAATCACAGCAACGGCACGCAAACACTCTATGCGCACCTAAGTAATGTTACGGTTTCTCCGGGCCAATATGTTTCTCAGGGAGAAGTTATCGGCGCAATCGGCTCCACAGGACGTTCGACAGGGGCTCACTTGCACTTTGAGATTCGCGGGGCTAGAAACACGTTCTAAATTGTTGTTATAGGGCTGATACAGAAAAACCCCGCCGTGAACCGGCGGGGTTTTGCTAGGTTATGGATGTTCGTTTGTGGAATAGTTGAAGCGGTTATGGTGAATCGCGTCGACAACGGTTTGAAGGACGCTTTTTACGTCGCTCGTGTAATGAACATGCAATTCACGGTCCTTTTCGGGTACTCCGTAAACTTTAATCCCCGCGCGTTCCATCGCGTGAATCTCATGCATTTCCCATTTCTTTTCCTTAGTGAGAATGAGCAGGTACATAGGTCGCCTTTCGTTGTGGTTTTCCTCTTTGCAAAACTTACCATTCGAGGCGCGGGTGTCAAGGTGGTGGTTGCAAAGAAATTAGAAATCATTACTATGGCCAAAAGACGCGTTTTGTGCGCGCTGTTCACCATAAACAAAGAAAGATGCTCAATGAAACCCATACCCAAAATAGTCGACCCTATCCTGCTCCCCGGCTTGAAACTTGTTGCACGGGGCAAGGTCTGCGAGCTCTACGAATTGCCTCACCACCCCGACCTTCTCCTCAAGGTTGTCTCCGACCGTGCCAGCGTTCACGATATCATCTTGCCATTCCACGTTCCTCGTAAAGGAGAAGTGCTCAACTTCGTTGACCACTTTTGGCGCACGACGTTCTCATGGATTGCAAGCGACCTTGTCGCCATTGGTCCGGAGATTAACGCATACCTACCGGAGCCCTTGCGTGGCAATACCAATCTGCTCTATCGCGCTCGCGTGATACAAAAATGCGATGCACTCCCCGCAGAAATCATCTATCGGTGGCTTCTGACCGGAACTGGTCTGAAGAAGTATCGCCAAGATAACGGCATGATTTGTGGCCAACAGTTCCCTTCCGGCCTTAAGGAATGGGACGAACTCAAACCGTCCGCATTTACGCCGACGACTAAAAGTCCCGATGGACACGACGAACACATGACCGTTTTGGAGTTCCGAGAACGATTCGGCCCGGTTCCCGAAGACGTCACCCGTACGGTGTTCGAACAAGGGAAAAAGTTCGCGGTAGAGAAAGGCATCGCTGTCGCTGATACGAAGTTCGAAGTGGGACTTAAGGAAAACCGGCTCATACTTATTGATGAAATCCTGACGCCCGACTCAAGCCGTTTTCTTCGAATGGAGGACGTTATGCGGGCACGCGGGAGCGGAGAGAAACCGCCGTCATATGACAAGCAACCCATTCGCGATTATGTGGAAAAAACTCTCGGCGTTGGGCCAAGCACTCCTCTGACCGATGACGTCATCAGAAAAGTCCAAGGCCACTCGTATCCTGATGAGCTTATCGCGGAGACAAGCTTTCGTTACACAAATCTCCTCAAGCTCTTTACGGGAATGACGCCCACCGCATATCTGGGGGGATTTTTCGTGGCAGGGAAGGAGTAACGAGCCACTTACAAAAAACCATCCGCTCGGTCGGGTGGTTTTTCTTTTTGATGAATTACCCTGATGCAAGCAGAAAAGCAAGCAATCCCGTCAGCGCGATTTCAAGAAGCGGTGTGATTCCGACACCGAAGAGTGTTGGCATGGAAGGCGCATACTCCCACCGCCCTCGTGCGACGGAGATTTTTTCATCAATGAACGAGAAGGTAAGCGCACTAAGTACGAAGAATAGGTGCACTACCCACAGAGACTCAAAAAATGTTTTTGTGACGAGAAATGAGATGCCGTAAAACAGCGTGATAAACAGGGCGTCTTTGAGCGACATGATGGTTAGAAGTCGCACATTTTTCGTCCAGGTTTGTTTGAGGCAGGTCGTGTACAGTTGGCTGTGCCAGACTTCCCAGGCCATGTTGATGAGGAAGCCGACACAGAAGAGCTTGAGGAGAAGTGTTACGGTCATAGCCCCCATTTAAACAAAACAACACTCTTTTGTATACCAAGTAGACATGCCAGCGTATTCTTGTTAGATTTTCGTCAGACAACAGAGAAAGGTTTTTTATGGCAGAGAAATCAAAACGTTTCTTCAAACTTGTACGAAAAGAGGCGTTTCAAACCATTACTCAGAAAGAGCAGAAAGAGCTTGAACGTCTCACGGTCGCGCGTCAGCCCCGGAGAACAAAAGACGAGTTGGTAGCCGAAAGGCGACGCCATAGGGTGCGCAAGGCACTCATACTTATCCTAGACGCTCTTCTTGAAGAAATTGAGTAGTTTATGGAGTTCATACCGCTTGGCGCATGTCTTGCGGTTTTTCTATTTTGCCTTTCAAAGAAATGGTGTGGTATACTTATGCTTTAGAGTATCTTTGAAAGGTACGCAACCCTCAACTCTGTCTCGAATAATGAATACTGAAACCTTTTTTAAACATCTCGAAGAGATGTTTTTGCGAGGCGGTTGGTCCGCTTCATTCGGGGAAACTCCCCACCGCGGGTGTGTCCACCTCAGTCGTCACGGGAGCGAACAAATCTTCTCTCCCCTTACTGCCGTCTACTTCCACCTCACCGGAAAGGAGATACATCGTGGCTCATTCTGGGTTTGCGAACTTACCGAAGAATTCGGCATGCCGTGGTGGGAAGTGCTCGCACTTTCTTACGCGTGGGCCGATTCCGGTGCGAACGGAGGACGCGTCATCAACCTCCGCAGACGACTCCTCGTTATTCTGAAGCTCGATGAATGGCGAGGAAGAGTTACAAAGCCGACCGGCTCTAACCCGGCGGCTTCTCTTTTTGGTAATTTATCCACTCATCTGTTTAGGCCGATACGACAGCGCTTCCATGAGATGTTCTTGCCCTATCACCTCGCTTCCTTCGAGGTCGGCGATGGTGCGTGCGAGTTTGAGGACGCGATGTTCGAACTCGGGAAACTCATCAAGGATAGGAGTCCCACAATAGGATTAAAATTCCCCGTAATAATGAGCTTCTGTATAGATTGTGTTTGTTTTAGTACTATAAGAAACATGGCTAATCTTTCTAAAAATACTAGAAAAACTGTGGTGATGACCCCCGAGAAACGAGAGGAGACAATGTCTTTAATTACGTTTGCGATGCGTTCCGCGAAACAGTTTACGGAGAAATTATATAAAACAGACGATTTCTACCAACAGTGTATAAATACTACAGAGTTGGAAACTGAAGAAGCAAAAAAGTTGTTTCTTTATGGATGTGGTAGAGAAGTAAGCAAGGCAACTATTTCTCTCTTGGGGAATGAAGAACATCTTGAAGAAATACCTACACAGTCCGATACTACCACCAGGCTTGCCACTGAATCTATTATTGACGGTCAGAATGTTGTTGCAAGGAAAATGATTGAGCTAATGGTCAATCTTATTAATTTTTCCAAGACCAATGAAGATTTGGCTTATAGAATATATCTCAATAGTGAAAAACTGGATGGAGTCTTGAGTCAACGAGATGATGCAAAAGAATTTTACGATATCGAAAGTCTGAACACAGCTCGTTTGATTAGAGAATTTTCGCAGCGTGTCGAATCGGACATGAAAACGCTGAATACCCCAGAAATTTGGTTCCTCAATAAGCGTAAGTTTGTTGACCGAACACCGTCAGTGTTCTCATCAGTTCGGAATAGATATAAGCGAGCCTTATTATTAGCAGTGCCTACTGAAGTGGTCGTTTTGGGTTCTACCTATTACACTTTCTTTTCTCGTACGAGTCTTTCTGTACATCCTACAATTGGTGCCAAAACAGAAGATTTTTATGAATGGGAAACCATTGAAAAGAACATAGGTCTAATATCTCTGTTGTGCATCAATATTATTGGTCGAGCAACTGAATTAATTGGTTTTGATGATGACCCACATGGTGCAAATAAGATGTTTCGTACTGCAAGTGCCGCCAAAACCTTGATGGATAAAATGAATAGGATTATTGGTATCGGCGACTTTGCTCTTGCACATGATGAATTGGCTGAGGTGATAGAAACTAAAACCAGTAAGTACGGGTATGTTTCATACAAAGTTCAGTTTCTCCACAAATCACCGTTTCCAGAGATTCGTGAAGATTGGTTAAAGGCACATGGCGTAATCTCCATATTTTCTAGAGCTTCTGTTAGAGAATTTCTTTCAACCAGTGGTGTGGTGCCAGAAGATGTGCTAAGCGAGATGTTAAAGGATACTGACGATATTCTTGTTGAAAGAGTGAAAACTTCATTAATTGATTTAGCCAAGAGAAATCTTTTAATACCACTACTTTGGCAAAGCGGAATGATAAAACCCACCAAACACAACAAAATCAAATTTAAGCATTAAGAGTTTCTATTCCAGAATTCAAATATTACACGGTAATTCAAGTGTTGCTCTGGGCTTCTGCGTTGACCTCAGATGAATGTTTCTACCCTAGGTGGTGGTATCTACCATCCCTCAAACCAAAGTTAAAAAGGTCCCGCACCTGTGGTGCGGGATGCGCTCGCTTTTGAGCTATTCGGTGACAGCGAACTCGTTCGGATTAATGAGTTCGCAAAACTGTTTTCCGAACACTAGATACTGAGAGTGTGCCCACGGACTAGTTTCCCACCACCTCGCCGCTGTGGCATTTTTCTCTTTTAAGACTCGCAGTGCATCTTCAGTCCGGACAGGGTAGCCCCCTTCGTTTTCAGGGCTGGAAATAGTCAATGAAACATTCCCCGGATCATTTCCTAAAGACAGTTCCAATCCAACCCATGCCTCGCGAACCCAATCAGGAGCTATGCCTGCGGGAGTGCTGATTATCTTGATTTTCATTCGTGCGACCTTTCTTTCGGATGTCTTCCCCTATACTAGTGGATTACAATAACATTGTCTAAGCACTGACTTGTTTTGGCCGATACGACAGCGCTTCCATGAGATGTTCTTGCCCTATCGCGTCACTTCCTTCGAGGTCGGCGATGGTGCGCGCGAGTTTGAGGACGCGATGATAGGCACGACCCGAGAGTGAAAGTTTGGTTGCGGATTGATTGAGGAGTTCACGTAGTGCCGGTGAGAGCGTGATGAGAGAATCTATTTCTCGTGCCGAAAGTTCGCTGTTTGTTTTGCGTACCAGTCCTGCATCATGGAACCGTTTCTCTTGCCGTGCTCGCGCTTTTTCTATTTTCTTGCGCACGACGTCGCTTCGCTCCCCTCCCTTCGTATGGTCAGCAAGTGTTTCGTATTCGACATTCGATACTTCAACCCACATATCGATGCGGTCGACGATGGGGCCCGAAAGTTTACGGCGATACTTAATAAGTTGTTGTGGTGTGCAGAGGCACTCTTTACGGCTACCATAGTTACCACACGGGCAAGGGTTCATGGCGGCGATGAGAATAAACTGTGCAGGGAAACTGGCGGTGCCTTTGACGCGTGTGATGGAAATCGTTCTGTCTTCAAGCGGTTGTCTGAGCGCTTCAATGACACGATGTTCGAATTCGGGAAATTCATCAAGGAAG
>CAYGFK010000012.1:0-17632 GCA_964349135.1 uncultured Candidatus Saccharibacteria bacterium
CTAGTGCGGCGACGTTCGGCGTTCCCTCAAACTACCTTACCTTGGGCCAAGGGCTTGTCGGTCACTGGACCTTTGATGGCAAGGACGTGAACTGGGCGACGGGCGCGGTGAAAGATAGGAGCGGAAATGGTATTGCCGGATACATGCTCGGTATGAGTACCAGCACGAATGCTGTAAAAGGAAAAATCGGACAAGCTCTTATGTTTGATGGAGGTTCAACGAGGGTTACTATGGGCGACACGCTTAATATAACCGGCGCGCTCACTATTTCTGCGTGGGTGTATAACGATGGGAATGGATTGAATAAGTTTGTCGCAGGGAGAGGACAGGTTGGCGGGGGTGCGGTAGCTACGTCGCAGTATCGACTTGAGTTCGGCAATTCGCAAGTTGCAAGGATGGTGCTGAGTAACGGTACGTCTTTTTTGAATACTGGAAATACATCAAATTCAGCGCCAATTAATACCTGGACCCATTGGGCGGGGACGTACGATGGTGTTGACACCGCGTATTTTTATATCAATGGAGTGTTGGATGACACTGAAACGAGTGCAGGTTTCGGTGCGCTCAACGCATCGACTCTTGGTTTTACCGTGGGTGATAGAGAGAGTGATTCTACAGGAACGCTCAACGGCAACGTAGATGACCTCCGTGTGTACAACCGCACCCTTCGCGCGGACGAAATCAAAACGCTCTATAATTCGGGCGCGGTGGCGCTTGGCGTGTCGCGAAGCACGAATCCTGCCGACTCGCTCTCGCAGGGGCTTGTCGGCCACTGGACGATGGATGGACCGGACCTCATTCGAAATGTCGCCGATAATTCTGGACAGGGGAACACTAGCTACATGTTTAATTTTACTTCAACAAGTTCAGCACAATCTCCCGGCAAACTTGGCCAAGCGATTCTGTTTGATGGGGTGGATGACCTCGTTTCTTCTGGTTCATCGGTATCTACCGACAACCTTTCTCCGCTGACGGTTTCCTATTGGGTTAAGATGAGCGGTTATCAGACGAAAATCCCCGTCGTTTCAAAAGGTGACAACTCACTTGGTGGGCATGGTTGGTATTTCGGGACAGCGTACAATTTCGGCGAAAGGATGCAGTTTACCCATGAAGGGTATGCGACCAATCTCTACAGGGTAACGAGTGCTAATTCTTTGAACATTGGGGAATGGACTCACTATGCTGTCACATGGGTGGGGTCTGATTCTGTTACGGGCGCGAAGATATACGAGAATGGTGTTGAGATGTCTTACAGCGACCAACAGGATGGTTCGGGAGGGGTTCAATCGGATACCGGATTTGGGGTGATAATGGGAAAGAACAGTGGGATGGGAGGAAGTGGTTTCAAAGGTCTTCTCGACGACGTCCGCATCTACAACCGCGCCCTCTCTGCCGGCGAGGTGAAGCGCCTGTATGAGCAGTCGGCCGGAACAAAACAAGCTTCAACTCCTTTGGTGGGTTCAGGCACAAGCCTCAACGCCGGCCTCATTGGCCACTGGACGTTTGACGGGCCCGACATCGTCAATGGAAGCATCATTGACCTTTCTGGAAATGGAAACCACGGTGCCCCGAAAGGCATTGCAACTTCGACTTTTTATGTTTCAGGAAGACTAGGGCAAGCGGTTTTTTTTGACGCAACCAAGGCGAATGACATCATCCGGGTACCGCAGAGCGCAATGCTAAATACCATTTACAACAACGGCGGTGGTGGTATGTCCGTTGCCTTCTGGTACAAGCCAAAAGTGTTGTCAACTGCGACAATAATAATTCTCGGACAAGGGAGTGATTCAGAATGGGATATTCTCTCAAATTCGACAGGTCGAGTCTCTGTCGAAATTACCCATGATGGAGGCACCCCTTTAAATGACCGTTTTGAAGCTCAGCTTATTGCAGGAAAGTGGCACCATTTTCTCATAACATGGAATGGTGGCTCGACATCTGGTACGTCGGTCTCGCTTTACCGCAACGGAGTAAAACAGACGCTTTCATTCGGAGATAGTGGCGTAGGCAATCCTGTGTCGAACGGCTCCAGTGAAGCTCTACTTTTTGGTACAAGTTTTGACCCGAACGGTGAAGAGCTCTCAGGTACGCTTGATGACATGCGTATCTATCAACGAGTGCTTTCAGGTGAAGAAGCAATGCAACTCTATAATATGGGACGATAGAACATCCCAACTAACCCACTTGGGGACGAAGCCCCTAAGCCACAAGTGTCACCATCGCATTCCCATATCTGGACTTCGTAAGTCCAGATATGATTCTGAAGGTTTTTTGCAATACATTTTTATCATGTGGTACTATACAAAATAATGAAAAAGGCATTACTTATCATCATTGTTGTCGGAGTGGTTGGCGGGGGAGCTTACTATTTCTTTAGAGACAGGCTTCCTGAAGGCATTTTTAATAGTTCGCCAAAGACGGCGGTGCAAGAGACGTACCCGGAAGATAGCGGTGCAACCGAAGAGGCGATTGCTGAGATATCGAAGTATCAATACACAGAAACTTTTGTGCACCCGGAACTTAAGTTTGCGTTCCGCTATCCATCAGATTTTTCAGTTGAGCGATTGCCGTTAGAGGGGAGCGAAGCAATTCTCGTTCATAATAAGACGACACAAATTGGCGCGCAGATATACATCTCACCGTACTCCGGTTCTGAGATTAATATCACGCCAGAACTGGTAAGCCAAGAATTACCTGAGTTACAAATCAATGAACCACAGGAAGTGCTTATCGGCACGGACCGAAAGGGCCTCGCGTTTCTCTCCGACAACAAGCAGTTTGGTGGAAGTTCCCGCGAAGTGTGGTTTGTCTGGGACGGCCTTCTCTACCAAATCAGCACGTACGCTGAACTCGACGAGTTTCTGAAAGGCCTCTTCGGTACCTGGGCCTTCCAATAACCCGACCTTCCGATAGCGTATCTGGACTTCGTAAGTCCAGATATGGGAGGAGGGTGTTTTGTTCAGCTTATTCAAGAGCGATATTTTTGAGGATCTCCGCTTCCATTTCCTTGAGGTAGTTCGAGAGCTCTTTCTCGTAACCACGAAAAATATCTCTGAAAAGCGATGTGTCTATTACTGATGGAAAGTTCTTTATATCGATATAATCAAGAAAGCTCGACCACCGGTATTTTCTCAGGTGTGCCATGGCGCGCGCCGTGTTTCTAAGATTTTTTTCACGCCAACAGGATGCCTCCTTGAGGAAATCGAGCGGATTGAGGTGAATATAGTGTAGGATATACAGAAAATAAGCGTGATTGTCGATATGCTTTTTCTTTGTTCGACCTTGAAAAAGAGCTCCACTACGTTTGTATCTCTCGTTAAAATATTTTGCATAACCGATATTTAGCTTCCTGATGAATTTTGTGATGCCTCCCTCCTTTTGCTCTGATAGGAGTAGGTGGTAATGGTTGCCCATCAAACACCATCCATGGATAGAAACTATTTGTTCTCGTCTGCGCGGTAGCATATCTGGACTTCGTAAGTCCAGATATGGAGGCGGGTCTTTCTTGAATGACCAATAGGTGCTTCCCGCTGGGGTAGCGTCATTAAACTCGAATAAATCGTGAACGAAACGAGCTCTATCCATGTCATCGAGCACGATATCTCGTTTTTCGACCCCCCGATTGAGAACGTGGAATAGTTCCATAATCTTTATATTGTAATATCTGGACTTACGAAGTCCAGATAGGGGTTGTGGGTGATATTTGTGAATTTTGAATCATGGCGATGGATATCTTTGCTATACTATATCGTATGAAAAAGGCACGGGTTGCTATCAATGGTTTTGGGAGAATAGGTCGCGCTTTTTTGAAGGTGGCACGGACACGCCCTGATTTTGAGATTGTTGCCATCAACGACCTTGGTGACATAAACAATTTTGCGTATCTTCTGAAATATGACAGCGCGTACGGACACTCGGGTATTGAATTGTCCGTTAAAGACCCGCACACGCTCGTTGTTGACGGCAAACCGATTCGATTTGTCAGCGAGCGTCAGCCCCGCGAGCTCCCGTGGAGAGAGTTGCGCGTGGATATTGTTGTCGAGTCGACAGGATTTTATACGACGTATGAACTTGCACGGGCGCACCTTGATTCAGGTGCCAAGCGCGTGGTTATCTCAGCACCAGCTAAAGACGAACCGCCTCCGGGATTATCGGGTGCGACCGTGCTTATGGGAATCAATGAAGAAAAGGTCGCTACCTGTGAGATTACGTCGAACGCGTCCTGCACGACGAATGCCGCAAGTCCACTCATCGCAATTTTGCATGAAGGTATAGGTATTGAGAAAGCGATTCTTAATACGGTACACGGGTATACGGCGAGCCAGTCGCTTGTCGACGGACCAAACAAAAAGGATTTTAGGGAAGGACGGGCGGCGGCGCATAATATTATTCCGTCGTCGACCGGTGCGGCGATTGCGGTGACGAAAGCGTTTCCGGCGCTTGCGGGAAAATTTGACGGCATTTCAATACGCGTTCCCGTTATCACGGGTTCTATTGCTGATGTGACATTCATTGCTAAACGAGAGACCAGTGTGAAAGAGGTGAACGAGGTTTTGACCCGTGCGGCACACGATGCGCGCTGGAAAGATATTTTCTCGGTGACGACCGAGCCGCTCGTCTCGTCCGATATCGTCGGCATGCACCTTGCGTCGCTGGCTGACCTTTCAATGACACGGGTTATCGGCAATCTGGTAAAGGTACTTGCGTGGTACGATAACGAGGTGGGATATACGTACACACTCGTTTCCCACGTTGGGGAAATAGCTAAGACGCTTTAACGGATAACTAACTTTAACTCTTATTATGAAAGTGTATCTCGCTTCGGACCACGCCGGCTATAAACTCAAGAACTCAATGCTCCGTTTCTTAATTGACCGAGGGCATGATGTTATTGATTGCGGACCGTATGAATACAACGAGTCTGACGATTATCCAGATTATGTGGCGTCTGTGGCCGCCGAGGTATCACAGAATCCGAACGAAGCATTCGGCATCATTGTTGGAGGGTCAGGGCAGGGTGAGGCCATCATGGCCAATCGTTATCCGAATGTGCGCGCGGTGGTGTATCAAGGCGGGAGTCCTATGTCGCAGGATGGTATCGCACGCGACCGTGTTGCCATTACGCGTGAACACAATAATGCCAATGTCCTTTCGCTCGGCGCGTGGTTTATGGACGAAGAGCAGGCGAAAGACGCCGCGGTGCGATGGCTGGCGACACCGTTTTCAACCGAAGAACGACATGCGCGCCGTCTTCGCAAAATTGAGTCACTTTCGCCGAGAGGTAAGAGTTTCAACGAGCCACCGCTTGAAATATGAACAAAATTCTTCCGGCTATTCTTCCGGATTCGTATGAAGAACTTGAGGCTGAACTCGGGTTTATTGCTAAGTCGGCACAAACGGTGCATCTCGATGTCTGCGACGGCGTCTTCGCACCTCGAACCTCGTGGCCGTATCTTGTGCCTGATGACGCTCATTTCGAACTTCTTTTACGTGAGGATGAAGGGCTTCCGTATTGGGACAAACTCGACTACGAAGCACATTTAATGATTGAGAACGCGGAAGCCCAGGCTGAAGAATGGGTGCGTGTCGGGATGTCGCGCCTCATTGTGCACGCGGAAACACTTCGCGATTTCGATGGACTCGCCACTCAACTTGGTCCACTGACTGAGCTTGGTCTCGCGCTCAAATACGAGACATCACTTGATGTTGTTGCGCCGTATATAGACCGTATTGCCGTATTACAGCTTATGACTATTTCCGACATCGGATTTCGGGGTTCAGCATTCGAATCAGATTCGTTCGAGCGAGTAGCCGAGGCACGAAAGAGGTTTCCGAACGTCGTGCTCGCTGTTGACGGCGGGGTGAACCGAGGGAACATCAAGGCGCTTAAAGAGAGTGGTGCCGACAGGTTCGTTATTGGCTCGGCATTGTTCTCCGAAAGTGATATTCCTCGCGCGCTTCGTGAGCTTGAAGGTATAATAGGAGGACATGACGCTCACTCCTGATAAAATTTTCGCGCTCGAGAAAAAGGCAAACGAACTACGGCAAACAGTCATCGAAGCGCTTCTTGAAGCAAAATCCGGACATACCGCGGGACCGCTTGGTATGGCCGATATCTTTACCTATCTTTTTTTTCACGCACTCCGACACGACGTAGCGCACCCCACCTGGGATGAGCGTGACCGGCTCGTACTTTCGAACGGACACATCTGCCCCATACTCTATGCGGCGATGGCGCATGCCGGGTATGCCAGTGTCGATGAACTGAAGAAGACGTTGCGAAAATTCGGTACTCGTTTTCAGGGGCACCCACATCGAGACTTTTTTCCGGCACTTGAGACGAGCTCCGGGCCACTCGGGTCAGGTCTTTCGCAGGCGGTTGGCATGGCGCTTGCGCATCGGATGGACCGAGGGCAATCAAGCGGGAGGTTTTTCTATTGTTTGATGTCGGACGGGGAGTTGCAGGAGGGGAATGTATGGGAGGCAATGATGCTGGCCGGTAAAGAACGGCTCGGTAATCTCATTGTTATTATTGACCGCAATAATATTCAGATAGACGGGTACACCGAAGACATTATGCCGCTCGAACCTTTGCACGAAAAATGGAAGGCATTTAATTTTCATGTTGCCGAGATGGACGGCCATCACTTCAGGGATATTGACCGCGCGGTCAATGAAGCGAAAGCAATTTTCAATCAGCCAAGTGTTCTCATTGCGCACACGGTGCCCGGTAAGGGGGTGAAAGAGTTTGAACGCAAATATGAGTGGCATGGCAAACCACCCAATAAAGAAGAGGGGGAAATGGCGCTTAGGGAATTGCGGACCTTTGGTAAGAAAATTCATTCGGAATACGACTAATGCTTAGTGAAAAAGCACAATTAAATAGAAAGGTATTCGATGCGGATGTTGAGCAGGCCCCCATTCGTTCGGGGTTTGGCAAAGGGCTCCTTGAGGCAGGGAAGCGTGATAGTCGCGTGGTTGGTTTGTGTGCCGACTTAACCGATTCGACGAATATGAATTTCTTCAAGGAAGCGTTTCCCGAGCGTTTTGTGGAAATAGGAGTTGCCGAGCAAAATCTTGCCGCGGTTGCCTCCGGTATGGCGGCGATGGGAAAGATTCCGTTCATTACGTCGTACGCGATGTTTTCTCCGGGGCGTAACTGGGAGCAGATTCGCACAACGATTGGGTACAATGACCGTCCGGTAAAAATTGCCGGTTCGCACGCAGGCGTGTCGGTAGGTCCTGATGGCGGAACGCATCAGGCGCTTGAAGATATCGCGCTTACGCGTGTCATACCACGCATGGTCGTACTCAGCCCGTGTGATGCCATTGAAGCTCGCAAGGCCACCATAGCGGCAGCAAAGACGAGTACACCTGTCTATATTCGGCTTGCACGCGAGAAGACCCCCCTTATCACCACTGATAACACATCGTTTTTGATAGGAAAGGCGGAGCTCTTTTTTGAGCCGTCCAGTGGGGCGCCGGATGTCGGCATTATTGCTACGGGGGCACTTGTCCATGAGGCACTTAAGGCCGCACATGCTTTGGAAGCGTTGGGCGTGAAGGTTTCAGTCCTCAACCTCGCCACGATTAAACCACTTGATGAGGACGCCATCATCGCGCTCGCGCGGTCCGCTCGCGCGCTTGTAACCGTCGAAGAACATCAACGTATCGGAGGAATGGGTAGTTCCATTGCAGAGCTCGTATCGTCGCGGGTACCGGTGCCTATAGAATTTGTGGCTATCAACGATGAGTATGGACAGTCAGGAACTCCACTTGAGCTTCTCACGTACTATAAATTGACCATGCCTCATATTATGGAGGCGGCACAGCGGGCGATAAAGAGAAAATAGATTTAGAGTTTCTTTTCGATGAATTCAGGAGGCGCTTCTGCAAGCGCTTTTTCTAGCGCTTCTCGTCCGAGAAGCCCGCGTTGAGCGCCGATTTGCTGAACAACACTGCGTGAATTGACCGCACCGCGTTTCAGGGCTTCGATTGGCGAGAAACCGAGCAAGAGAAATGACACAAGCGTGGAAGTCATGGCATCGCCGGCACCGGTACGCTCGAGTGGCGGGTTTGGGTCAGGGTAGATAGGTAAATGCCACTTATCGGTACCATCGGAGAGAAATGCGCCGGCGCGACCGTCCGTAATAAGAACCATCTTCGGCCCCAGTGCGTGCATGGCGCTCAGAAGTGTTGGTACGTCCCCTTCGGTCTTGAGAATAGTTCGAGCTTCACCTGCATTCATTGCAACCAAATCTGCACGGCGGTAGAGGCCGGCAAGTTTCTCTTTACCCATTTTTATTTGAAAGGTTCCGGGCTGAAACGCGAATTTTATGTCAGGGTGCTGGTTTGCGTAGGCGAGGACGTGTTTATGATATTCCTCGGATTTTTCTCCGAGCGATGTAAAGTAAACCCATTTTGGTTTTGGGAGCTCAGGGAGTGCGTAGTCGTATGGGGTATGGTGCACGAGTATGGTCCGTTCGTCTTCGTACCAAATAACGTAGTGATGATTTGTCGGTTTGCCTTTTTGCACTGAGATGAATTCTGTGGACACACCTTCTTTTGCAAGTTGTGCCAGGCAATCATCTCCATTTCGGTCGTCACCAAGGTTTGTGACGACTGCTGAGGAGAGACCTATTCGGCTCGCAGCGACAGAGGCGTTTGGGGCGTTACCAACGGCCGGAATCGTGTCTGCTGATTCAAAGGGGACTTTTTCACCGAAGCTCATGCAAATCTGGCACCGCTTCCGGTCGAGCTCGCAGTGTACGCTCGCATCTTTGATACGTATGAATGAGTCGGTGGTGATGTCGCCGATTGAAATCAGGTCGTAAGTTCTCATAGATATGTTTCCAGTATACCACGCTGTGCCTATGTCCTGTGGATTCGCCATGTACGTGCCGTGTTACAATAGCTCTATGCAGACACTGCGACAGTGTGTTGAGGATGCGGCTAAAAAAGGCGTCGCTATAGGCCATTTTAATGCCGGGAATTTGGAGATGGTTTGGGCTATTTTTCGTGCCGCACGCATACTCAATACCCCCGTTATTATCGGTTTTTCCGAGGGAGAGCGGGATTTTATTGGTGTCCGGCAAGGCCCACTTTTGGTGAAGAGTTTGCGTGATGAGTATGATTTTCCGATATTTTCGAATGCTGACCATACGTATAGTATTGAGCGCGTGAAAGAGGCCATTGATGCTGGATACGATGCAGTCATTTTTGATGGTGCTGAGCTTTCGTTTGATGACAATGTGAAGAGGGCGCGACAGTGTGTTGAGTACGCGCGAGCGAAGAATCCCGCCATGCTTGTGGAGGGTGAGCTTGGGTATATCGGTAAATCGTCGTCGGTTCGTGCCGAATTGCCTCCGGGAGTTCAAATATCGGAAGAATATCTTACTAAGCCGGATGAGGCGGAGAGGTTTGTAAAAGAGACGGGGGTAGACTTACTGGCTCCAGCTGTCGGAAATGTGCACGGCATGCTCAAAAACGGGAAGGACCCAGCCTTGTTCATAGACCTGACGAAGCGGATTCATGCTTCTGCCGGTGTGCCACTCGTGCTTCACGGTGCATCCGGAAATTCCGACCGTGATTTAAAAGATGCGTGTCGGGCAGGAGCCGTTATTGTTCATGTGAGTACGGAGCTTCGCGTTGCGTTTCGGTCCGCACTTCAGCTTTCTCTTCAGGAGGACCCGGAGCAAGTTGCTCCATATAAATATCTCAAACCGGCAGGTGTTGCCGTCGAGAAAGTAGTTATCGAAAAACTTAAGATTTTTAATTTACTATAACCAATGCCGAAAATTTTTATCACACGCCCGGTTCCGGGAAAGGCAGAATCAATGCTTCGAGAAAAAGGGCATGACGTTACGGTGAATCCTCACAATGAACCGCTTTCTCGAGAGATGCTTATCAAAACGCTTTCGGAGGGGCAGTATGATGGTGTGCTCTCGCTTTTACACGATACGATAGACTCAGGCGTATTCGACGCGGCGCCGAGCGTAAAGATTTTTGCGAATTATGCGGTTGGCTACAACAATTTCGACCTCGATTCGGCACGTGCTCACGGTGTTACCGTTACCAATACGCCCTCAAATGCGGTCAATGAAAGCGTTGGAGAGCATACGTTTGCGCTCATGCTTGCGCTGGCACACCGTATTGCAGAGGGTGACCGGTATGTTCGCGCGGGGAGCTATACGGGCTGGGACCCCAATTTGCTTATCGGGCTTGATATAAAAGGAAAAATACTTGGGGTTATCGGTGCCGGACGAATCGGTACTTCTGTCATCCAAAAAGCGGTTCAGGGTTTTGGGATGCGTGTTGTGTATTACGACATCGTTCGAAACGAGTATGCCGAGAAAGAATACGGTGCCGTGTTTAAGGAGACAGTCGATGAGGTTCTCACTGAAGCTGATATTGTCACGCTCCACGTCAATTTGAGCGATGAGACAACGCATCTTATAAACACAGAACGACTTGCACTCATGAAGCGTGACGCTCTCCTCATTAATACGTGTCGCGGGCCGGTTGTCGATGAGCAGGCGCTACAGAGAGCTCTCTCAGAGAAGGTGATACGCGGTGCCGCTATCGATGTTTACGAGTTTGAGCCGAAGGTGGCAGACGGACTCACGTCACTTTCAAACATCGTGCTCACGCCACACATTGCTTCAGCGACCGAGGCGTCTCGAAATGACATGAGCGATATTGCGGCACGGAATCTTATCGAGTTTTTCGATGGGAAGAAGCCGACGAATACGGTCACCTAATCATGAGGCGATTGAACGACAGAAGAGGGTTTTCTTTGATTGAGCTCCTCATCGTCGTTTTTGTCGTTGTCGCTTTGTCCTCCGTGGCGCTTGTTGCGATGGGCTCCAGTCGTATTAAGGCGCGGAATGCTCAGCGGTTGACCGACCTCGGTTCTATTCAGTTTCTTCTCGAAGCGTACTACGATGACCACGGGAAGTTTCCATTATCGTATTCACAGACGTGGGCAAACGCGGCGCCTCAGTATACCTTTGCGCCGTGTTCCGATGCGATTTACGGTGATGCGATTATTGGTGACTGCTGGTATAACCATATGCCCAATCAGGCGGGTTTTTCGTATTATGTCGCCAACACCTCAAAACCGCTTCCAGTCGACCCGAAGAATCCGCACTACACGACAGGCCAGTCAAGCGGACAGCTTCCGTACGGATATTATTACGCGGTCGGATTTAAAAAGACCTCAGCTACGACCGCGCAATACACCGGTCTTTTGACCGATTACATACTTGCGACACGATTGGAGGCAATTCCCGGCGAACCAAATCTACCGACGATAGCCGTCTCGGGAGTAACGTATGTGGTAGCGGAGACCATGTGGACTACGGCAGAGCTCAACGTACTTTGGGGAAATTGACTATGAGGTATCGCACACGAACAAAAGGATTTTCCGCTATCGAACTGCTCATCACGCTTGCGGTAGCTTCAATTATCTTCGGCCTGGCGATTCCGGCCGCGAAAACGGCTCGCATGAAAGGACGGAACGACAAACGAATTTCAGATATGCGTGTTATCCAGATTGCGCTGGAGCATTACTATGATGATTACAGCACCTATCCGAACTGGTGTACGTCGTCATGCACGAATCCAAACATTAAATTGCAAGGAGGTCTCGCCGCTTCTGCCGGAGGGTATTTCTCACCAACCTCGTGGTCAAGCTTTTCAGGACTTCTCTTGGCTTATTTACCCCAGATGCCCTCCGACCCAATAAATAGCTCGGGAGATTTTGCCTACTGTTACATGTGGGGTCATAAGAAGACTGGTGCGACAACGTTCATACGTACCGACCTTGCTTCCGACTACGTCATTGCGGGAAAGCTTGAGGCACCCACGTCCGCTTACCCGGTTCTGACCAGTAATCCTTGCAACCTGGTGCAAGGGGCGAATTATATCGTAGGCAGTAGTGATATTCGACTGTAAGGTATACCGTCCACACCCCCGCTTGCCATATCGCAGGACTTTATTACGATTAGTACATATAAACCCATGTCAGACATACAATTTGAAGAACCAGGGTCAGACCTTTACACGTTCCAATCACGGAGCGTGCTTAGTGAATCGGCGACGCCACGGATGGTGCAATGGCTCATGAAGATGGGGATTATCAGGAGTGAGAAGGTTGGAGGCCTGGTGTTGATTGGAGTCATTGTTGTGGCTTTCGGCGTCTCAATCTTTTTCTTCTTCTTTTAGCGAGCGATTTGGCAACGTGTAGTGTGAACTGTACGGCGCACCCAGGGTTGCTTTTTGCGTGCGGGTAGGTATAATATTTCTCCTATGCTTACGATAGAAGCGAAATTGCGCAATACGAAGAGCGAGAAGGCCGACGACGTCCGAAAGGGTGGTTTCGTGCCTGCCGTTTTCTATGGAAGAAAAGAGAGTTCAACTCCCATTAGCGTATCCCGAAAAGATTTTCTGAAGATATGGAAAGAGGCCGGAGAAAGCTCCATCATTACGCTTTCAGGTCTTGGAAAAGAAGGGAAGCAGGTTCTTATTCAAGAAGTGACGCAAGACCCGGTCAGCGATATTCCTACACATATTGATTTTTACGCTGTTCAGAAAGACCGGAAACTTGAGATTCGCGTTCCTATCAAATTTGAAGGAGTTTCAACTGCGGTTAAGGACCTCGGTGGAATTCTTGTTAAGGTACTTCATGAACTTGAAATTCAGTCGTTGCCTGCCGACCTTCCGTACGAAATTGTTGTCGATATCAAACCGCTTACAGCACTCGATAGCCAAATTCTTGCCGGAGATATCATCCTTCCGAAAGGTGTTGAATTAGTGACGGACGCAAAAGAAGTTATTGCTGCCGTGTCTGTGGCTAAAGAAGAAGAGGAGGCGCCGGCTACTCCAATTGACCTTTCGAGTATCGAAGTTGAGAAGAAAGGTAAAGAAGTCGTTCCTGGAGCTCCGGGAGAAGCAGAGGCGGGTCCTGCCGGGAAGTAAGTGGATTCATCGTAGTTTAAAAACAGGCGCGTCCGCGGTAGCGGACGCGCCTGTTGTAATCATGCGTCCTGAGTTTCGTCAGGGTATAATAAATGAACCACACATGTTTTCTAAGAAGTCACAATCGAATCGGGTCGCCCGTGTCATACTAGGAGTGCTCACCGTATCTTTTCTCGGCATAGCACAATTATCGGGAGCGGAAGTTGCCCCTTCGAGCATAGATTCTCGTCGCGCAGAACTTGAGCGCGACCTCGCCACGCTCGAAAGCCAGATAGATGCTCAAAAGGACGTGCTTGAAGGTAAACAGCGCGAACGCGTCTCACTTGAGCGAGACGTTGCCATTCTCGAGGCAAAAATAGAGAAAGCGCGTCTTTCCATTCAGGCACGGAACATTAGGATAAATCAGCTTCACAACGATATTGCCGGCAAGGAAGAGACGATTGACGACCTCTCGGATAAACTTGAGCGGGAAAAACAATCGCTCGCGCAGATTATTCGGCGTACCAACGAGATTGATTCGTATTCGTTTGCCGAGATATTTCTGAGCGGTAAAGGAGTCTCAGGCTTTTTTGAAGACCTCGACGCCTTTGATTCGGTAAAGATTTCACTCCAGAACTCATATCAGTTGGTCGTTTTAAATCGGGACACAACGGAAGAGGAGAAGGTTGGACTTGAAGAGAAAGCCGAAGAGGAAGTCGCCCTCCGCCAGATTCAAGAGCTTGAGAAGCAGAGAATCGAGGAGCAGGAGAATGACCTTCAAGGACTTTTAAAGGTTACAAAAGGTCAGGAGGCGGAGTATCAGAAGATAATCGCCGGTATCGAAAAGAGCGCGGCACAAATTAGAGCTGAGCTCTTCACGTTACGTGGGAGTGCCGCGATTCCGTTTGAGAAGGCGTATGAATACGCCAAACTTGCGAGCTCGGAAACCGGTGTCCGGCCAGCGCTTATTCTCGGTATCATCGCCGAAGAGAGTAATCTTGGCGAGAATGTCGGAACGGGGAGTTGGCGCGTTGATATGAAAAATCCTCGCGACACGGTGCCGTTTTTGGATATCACGAAACGGCTGGGACTCGACCCTGATAAAATGCCGGTTTCAAAAAAACCGTGGTATGGGTGGGGAGGAGCCATGGGTCCCGCGCAATTCATCCCATCAACATGGATTTTGTACGAAGATAAGATAGCCGAGCTGACAGGGCACAACCCTCCGAATCCGTGGGACCCGAGAGATGCATTTATGGCTTCTGCGATTCTCCTCAAGGACAATGGGGCCGGTAAGGGTACGTGGGAAGCGGAACGACTGGCGGCGCTCAGGTATTTTGCCGGATGGGCGAATGCCACCAAATCAGCGTATGCGTTTTATGGTGATGATGTGATGGAGTTATCTGCAAAATACCAGGGGCTTATAGATATTTTAGAGCGTTCCTAGGCGTTTGGAAGGACATTTGCCAGCAGGTTTGTTTCCTGCTATAGTGTTCGAGCAATGCAAAAGGAAATACATCCGACATATCACGAGAAAGCGAAAATTACCTGCTCATGCGGAAGTGTCTTTTCTATTGGCTCAACCAAGGAATCTATGGAAATTGAAATCTGTAGCTCATGCCACCCGTTCTATACAGGAACTGAGAAAGTCTTAGATGCTGCAGGACGCGTAGAGCGTTTCAAAGCCCGTCTCGCCAAGAAAGAGAAAAAGCCGGGAAAAACCATAAAGTAACGACGACGTGGCGCGCCTGTATGTCCTTGAAAGCGCGCTTTTCTATTTTCTAAAACCATGAACGATTTCGATATCGCACCGTTCAAAGATAATCCGCGAACCGCGTTTCTAGCGCAAGAATACGAGCGTTTACATTCTCAATACCGAGAAGTTGAAGTGATGTCAAATGACCCGTCGCTTTCAGAGCTTGCCAAAGACGATTTGGTCGCACTCGGAGAACAGATGAAGAATGTTCGGCACGAGATTGAAAAGATAGCTGAATCGGAAAAGAAAGAAGAGGAGTTTCCGAGCTCGATTGTGCTTGAGGTGCGGGCCGGCGCAGGTGGAGAAGAAGCGGCCCTTTTTGCCTTTCAGATTGCAGAGCTCTATCGGCGGTTCGCTGAATATCAAGGGTGGTCAGTAAAGGCCGTTGATGAATCAAAGACCGACCTTGGCGGTTATAAAGAAGCGGTATTCGAAATGCACGGAAAGGATGTGTATCGTAAACTTCGTTTTGAGACGGGGGTCCACCGCATTCAACGAGTTCCTTCGACCGAGAAATCCGGACGTATTCACACGTCGACAGCGTCCGTTGCCATTCTTCCTATTCGAAAAAGCGGGAAAGTGGAGATAAATCCAGCCGATTTGGAGGTTGAATTCTCGCGCGCCGGAGGAAAGGGTGGGCAAAACGTCAACAAAGTAGAAAGTGCTGTTCGTCTGACGCATAAACCTACCGGCATTACCGTTCGCTCAACGGTCGAGCGGAGTCAGGCGGCAAACCGAGAACGTGCCCTCGAAGTGCTTCAAGCGAAAGTGCAAGTCTTACATGATGAAGAAGAGTCTAAAAAGTTTTCTGCCCATCGAAAGGCGCAGGTTGGGACCGGAGACCGAAGTGAGAAGATTCGTACGTACAATATTTTGCAGGACCGTGTTACCGACCACAGGATAAAACAGTCATGGCACAATATTGAAAGCCTTTTTGCCGGCCACATAGAGCCGATTTTAGATGCCCTTGAGGCGGTAGCCAGTGAACAGGAGGAAGATAAGTAAGTATCAGGGCTATATTGCACAGTCTATTTTTATCTGGTACACTCTTGCGACATATGAAAAAGACCCAGGAATCAACCACGGACCCGGTTATTGACGCTATGTTTGACGTAGGTGCGCATTATGGCTACCCACGCTCACGCCGTCACCCGACCGTTAAACCGTATATCTTTGGTGTGAAGAATAAGGTTGATATCTTTGACCTCGAAAAGTCTCGAGACCTTCTTCAGGAGGCAAAAGAATTTGCTCGCTCACTCGGGAAACAGGGTAAACAGATTGTCTTTGTCACTGGAAAACAGGAAGCCTTGCCTGCCATCAGAAAAGCGGCCACAGAGCTCGCTATGCCGGTTGTCGCAGGCCGATGGGTTGGAGGAACATTCACCAATTTTCAAGTCATTCGTGCTCGAATCGACAAGCTTCTTGAACTTCGGGAGGCGCGCGAGAAAGGTGAACTTGCCGAGCGATATACAAAACGTGAACGACTCATGATTGACCGAGAGATTGACCGCCTGGAGCACCTCTTTTCAGGATTGACTGAACTTAAGGGTATGCCAGGGGCGCTTTTTGTCGTCGACCCAGGACGAGAGCATATTGCCGTTGAGGAGGCGCGTAAGCGTTCCATTCCGGTTATTGCCATTGCCGGGTCCGATTGTGACCTTGCAGATATCGACTATCCGATTGTAGGAAACGATTCTTCTGCGCAAAGCATTGCCTATTTTGTTCAAGCGTTCGTTTCAGCGTACCGGGACGGGCGTTCGGCGTAAGCCTTGTTTACCATTGTTATTATTTTTCGTATTTCATGATTACGACCGAAACAGTTAAAAGTCTCAGAGACCGTACAGGCATTTCGATTATGCAGTGCAAAAAGGCACTTGAGGAGGCGGGTGGCGACATGGAAAAAGCCGTCGTTCTTCTTCGCAAGCAGGGCGCAGCAACGGCAGCTAAAAAAGCAGACCGTGAACTCAAAGCAGGAACTATCGGTTCATATCTTCATGCGAACGGTTCGGTTGGAGCCATGGTGACGCTCTCATGCGAGACCGATTTTGTTTCGAACAACGAAGAATTCAAGGTACTCGCACGAGACCTTGCTATGCAAGTCGCGGCGACCTCTCCTGAGTACATGAGTCTTGATGTCATTCCTGAGGACGCAAAGCGGGCCGCGAAAGAAGTGTTTGAGAAAGAAGTTGCCGATAAACCTAAGGCTATGCAACCTAAGATTCTTGAAGGTAAACTGACGGCTTATTTTAAAGAAAAAGCACTTCTCGACCAGTTGTTTATTAAAGACGAGACACGGACAATCCGAGACCTTGTGCAAGGTGCGATTCAGAAATTTGGAGAGAATATTGAGGTCGTGAAGTTTATTCGTCTGTCGATTTAGTTTACGAATACATGACTAGCGCCGGAGTATTGTTCTATCTGTCATTTGCGGCCCTATCGGGAATGCTCATTTCTAAACTGATAGTGGTTCAGCGTGGCATTCGCGACCCATTTTCGTTTTTGTCTCGATTCGATGCGCCACTTGGCAGGGTGCTTGTCCGGGTTGTCACATTTGGGCGTTCCGCACTTTCTATGGCGTGGCATGCACTTGTAGATTTCTCGCATGCCTCGAGGGTATTGGTCACCGATTCACTACACCACCTTCTGAAGGCCGCTGAATCTCGCGTTCGCGGCTGGCGTGAATTTGCCCGCGAGCGTAAGATTGAACGTAAAACCGCTTCTCGTTATATCCAAGATGTATTTGAGCATAAGAATAACTTGAAGGGGGAGAGAAAGACCGATTAGTTTGAATTTTTTCTCTTATCTCTTATACTCAATCGGAAGGCACGATACCGACTACGTTGACGGATTGCTCGTGTCCAATGCCACCTTAGCTCAGTTGGTAGAGCAACGCTTTTGTAAAGCGAAGGTCCCCAGTTC
>CAYGFK010000013.1:0-12392 GCA_964349135.1 uncultured Candidatus Saccharibacteria bacterium
TTGTCTGAGCGCTTCAATGACACGATGTTCGAATTCGGGAAATTCATCAAGGAAGAGCACTCCGCGGTGCGCGAGCGTAATCTCACCAGGCTTAGGTGTCGACCCGCCACCTGCAATGGAGGTATGGCTTGCGGTGTGGTGTGGCGCGCGCAAGGGTGGGGCGATGACCAGTTCGTTTTTAAGAATTCCGGCTACTGAGTGGATAGCGGTTACCTCAAGCATTTCATCGAATGAAAGCGGAGGAAGGAGGGCGGCGAATGCGCGTGCGAGCATTGTTTTGCCGGTTCCAGGCGGTCCGTACATAGCGATGTTGTGCGCGCCCGCCGCGGCGATTAAGAGTCCGCGTTTGGCGCTCTCTTGTCCTTTGATGTCGGATAAATCAACACTGCTTTCTTGCGCGGAGAGAGATACCCTCGTCCGAGGTGTTTTTGTAAGAACTTTTTTCTGTTCCCGTTTTTGGTCGAGATGAGCTAGTACCTCATCGAGACTGCTTACCGCGTAAATATCGATACCGTCTATGAGCGCCGCTTCACGAGCGTTTTCTATGGGAACATAGATTTCGATAATTCCCGCTCGTTTCGCGGCTTGCACGAGTGGAAGCGTGCCGGGTATCGGCCGTAGGCGTCCGTCGAGCGCCAACTCTCCAAGAAAAAGTTTTCCTTGTGGCTCGAATCGAATGTCTTTTGTCGCGAGCAGGAAGCCGAGAGCGATGGCAAGGTCGAAGTGTGCCCCCTCCTTTCTGATATCAGCCGGTGCAAGCGAAACAACAATTTTTTGGTTTCGTGCTTTGGGCGATTTAAATCCTGAATTTTTGACAGCCGACGAGACTCGGTCACGGGCCTCTTCAACCGCTTTGTCCGGAAGGCCGACAATAGAAAAAGCGTGGAGGCCACTTGAGAGGTCGACTTCCACGTCTATGACCGATGCATCGAGTAGGGTGACTTGTGCACTTGCTACCTTAGCGAACGACATCTTAGAGATTGCGGTGCTCGATGCAGGTTAGTGAGGCGGGGTTTGCTTCAAGCCGTGCCGCCTCAACCTCTTTCTTGCAGACCTGGCAGGTTCCAAAGGTGCCGTCGGTGATGCGCGTGAGCGCGTTTTTGACATTATTAAATCGAATTTCAAGCTGTTTAAGGATGGCGGCGTTTTCTTCGTATGATTCTATTTGGTCTGCAACTTCATTTGCATCGGCATGGAGGGTATCCATTACATCAGGTTTCGCTTCCCAGTCGGCAGGGTTAGAGGGATTCTTTTGTCCAATGGAAGACAAGTCTTCCTCAAGCTTCTTTTGTTCCTCTTCAAGGAGCTTTTTATAGTGCTGTTGTTTTTGTGCGTCCATGGTTTTGTGCGTCCATCATAGCATGGGATATGTGGTCAATCTAGCGAATGAGTCGAGAGCGTTTGAGGCGCTCAATGAGCTCTTCAAACGTTTTTTGATTGGTCGTGATGATGACGGTTGATTGGTCAGGAAAACCGTAGAGAAACACAATTGAGCCGTTCTCGTCTTTGACGGCTCGCGCATCTACATTTTTAATCACGATGTCGGTAAAGACGCGCTCTGAAAGACTTGCGCCATAGTAGGCGATGGTTGTCGTTGAGAGGCCGGGGAGTGGAGTGCGACCGACAAAGAGCACTCCCGCTTCGCGATAGAAGTCCAACTCGCTTCGGAGGAGTCCGTCGTAGGCGTTTTCGTACGACGCAGTGCGCAATATGATAAAGGGCTGGTTTCCGTCAAACCCGATTAGCCCGAATGCGTATTCGGGTTCGAGGGCGCGAACGAGCGAGGGTGAGACAGAGGGTGAAAGTGTTTTTATGAAGGCTCCGGCGCTCAGCTCTTGTCCCGTATCGGCGATACCGCCCTGTATAGGAATGAGTTGTGCAATTCCGCCGACTCGCACGGGTGTTGAATCCCGCGCCTCTTCAAATGCTTTTATCGACTGCTGGAAAGTTAGTCCGGTAAGATTTACGTGGGCTACAGAGTCGACGGTGATAATACGTTTTCCCGTTGAGGTAATGGGGGGAGGTGGCGCGTCTTCTGGTTTAAGGAAGAGGTACGCGATGAATATAATAATTCCGGTTGCGGCGATGATACCGCTTATCGTTACGAAGAATTTAGTTCGTTCGGGATTGCGGACTTCAGGTTCTACCACGGTTCTTGTCGCTTCTTCTCTTGGACGCGTTTGTTCTGCCGTAACAATGGTAACCGCACTCGTTTGCTCTTGCTGGAGTGCTTCGGCGATATCGCTTTCGAATGTACGAAGCGCTTTAATCCTTTCTTGTCCTCCGGCTACCGCTTTGCTCTGTTCGTCAGGCCGGGTCGGTTGTTGGGGGGATTCTGGCATGACCTCTATGATAGCGCATTTACAGAAAATGAGGCAGGTTTCCCGCCTCATTTTCATTAGATGTTGTCGCCGCCCTTTACGGTCGGTGTCGGTGCCCTTCTCCTCCGCCGTCTCCGCTCGGTCTCTTGTTCTTGAAGAAGTTCGGGTCGGCGCTCTTGATGGAGAGGTTAAGGCGCCCCTTTTCATCAACTTCACGCACGACAACGGGTACGGTATCCCCTTCTTTTATAAGGTCGGTTACTTTATTTACTCGCCACGGTGCCATTTCGCTGATATGGACGAGCCCTTCAGCATTGAAACCGATTTTAACAAACGCACCGAAATCCATGAGTCGGGTTACTTCGCCTTCGAATCGTTCGCCGGGAAGATATTCACGAGTCATACCGCGCACAATCTCATAGGCCTGTTCCGCTGACCCGTTTTTCCCGGTGATGAATACCATGCCGTCATCCTCGATATCTATTGAAGCGCCGGTTTTATCCATGATTCCGTTGATGGTCTTGCCACCGCCACCGATGACGAGACCGATTTGGTCAACTTTTATTTTGAGAGAGAGTATTTTGGGAGCGTTCGGGCTGATGTCTGCTCGAGGAGCTACAATTTCTTTTTCAATAAGGTCAAGGATTTTTATACGGGCGAGTCGCGCTTTTTCAAATGCTTCGGTGAGTATCGACATCGGAATGCCATTTACCTTCACGTCCATCTGTACGGCGGTAACACCCTCTCGTGTCCCGGCAACTTTGAAATCCATATCGCCGTGGTGGTCTTCCGGTCCTTGAATATCGGTAAGTACTTTGTATGAGCTCGGCGATTCCATCATGAGCCCTGAGGCAATACCTGCAACCGGACGCGTGATTGGTACGCCGGCGTCCATAAGGGCAAGCGTTGAACCGCACACCGAACCCATTGAGGTGGAGCCGTTTGAGGCGAAGGCCTCGGATACAATACGAATCGTGTACGGAAATACTTCTTTGTTCGGGAGTACCGCAACAAGCGCTTTTTCTGCGAGCGCTCCATGGCCAATCATGCGTCGGTTCATGCCACCGATACGTCCGGTTTCTCCTGTTGAGAACGGGGGAAAGTTGTAATGGTGCATGAAATTCTTTTTTCCCTGAATCTCCATGCCGTCTACAATCATCGCCTCACCCGGTCCGCCAAGCGTGAGCACGGAGAGCACGTGGGTTCCGCCACGGTAGAATACGCCACTGCCGTGGAGTACCGGAGACATACCACCTGCCTGAACATAGAGCGCGCGGATATCGTCCATGCCGCGCCCGTCTGGACGGCGATTGTTTTTAATTGCTTCAGTATGGAGTGCCTCGTTCACTTTTTCTTCGAAGTACGTGTCGGCGAAGTTCGAGGAAAGGGTCGGGAGCGTTACAGCAACGGCGTCCATCCATTCTTTTTTGAGAACACCGATAGTTTCTTTCCCCGGTTTGCCGGAAAACACGGCATCAATGAATCGGTCAGCAACTGTTTTTTCAAAGAGAGCCGGTATTTCTTCAGGTATTTCCGGAAGGGTGATGATACGCTTATCTACCCCAATTTCTGAAATTATTTTTTTCTGAAACGCTTCGAGCTTTTCGATTATCTGCACTCCTTCTTCGAGGCCTGCGGTGAGCGTTTCTTCCGCTACTTCTTTACCGCCAACTTCAATCATGTTTACCAGCTTGTCTTTTCCGCACACAAGAAGGTCAAGGGTGTTTTCAGGAGCATTACGTTCCGCGTAGGTCGGATTGATGGAGAATGTAGATTCCCCCTTCTTTTGTCCAAGTCGAACCGCAGAGACGGGTCCGTCCCATGGTATATCTGAAGTGGCGAGTGCAAGTGATGCGGCGATGACCGCAAGCACGTCAGGGTCATCTTCGGCGATTGAGAGGACGGTGATAACTACTTGTACTTCGTTACGGATGCGTCCGTCAAAGAGCGGGCGGATAGTTCGGTCGACGATGCGTCCGGAGAGAATCGCTTCTTCCGTCGGGCGCCCTTCACGGCGTATGAATCGGCTTCCAAGTATTTGCCCGGCGGCGTAGAATCGTTCCTCGTAATCAACGGTGAGCGGGAACCAGTCCCCGTCCCTCGTACTCGACGACATCACGGCGGTTGCCAGTACCATCGTGTTTCCGTACCGCACGATACATGAACCATTTGCCTGTTCGGCAAGGTCTGTAAATTCTGCGATAAGCGGTTTTCCGCCTATCTCGATAGAGAATGTTTTCTTTTTCATTGACTCTGCTGTGGGGTTCGAGATGCACGTACAGCGATTTCAACTCTTGATGGCACGCTCGGGTTGCAAGCACACAATCAAAAATTGAATCCTGTAGCATCTGACCCCGTTATCGTTCTAATAGCCTGCATAGTACCACATTTTTCGATTTTACCAAGATTGTTCCTTGTCCTATCTGGAGTGGCGCGGTACAATTTTTAATACACGTTATGGGAAGTATTACGAACGTATGGGGACTTATCCCTTTTGCCGGAAACATTCTTGATTCGATTTATTTTGTGCTCACGGCTGTGGGCGTGCTTGTCGTCTCGTACGGCATCTTTAAGTTCATTATCAACGCCGATAATGAGGAAGAGAGAAGGTCGGGTCGGATGACCATTCTGTTCGGTGTCATCGGCATTTTCCTCATGACGGTTATCTGGGGCCTCGTGAATATTTTAGTTGCTACGTTTCAGCTCAACAACAGCGCCCCTCCGGTTCCCACCGTACAGTACGGGCAGATAAATTTTTAGCAGGTTTTATCCACCCATCCTCTTGGCCTTCGCGGGTCTGCGTGCTATATTCCTAAACGAATACTATGCGTATCTTCTCAGAGAGAATGTTAATGATTGTAAAGGCCATGTTGGTTATAGGAACCTCGCTATCCTTTGTGCTATGGCCTTCGTTTGCTTCAGCCCAGTCGTTTGACTTTACGAATTTGGAAGGCATTCTCGACTCCATTGCAAGTCTTATTGACATTATCTACGGCGTACTCGTTGCCATTGCGGTACTCGTTGTCGCGTATGGCATCTTCAAGTTTATCGTCAACGCTGATGATGAGGAAGGACGACGTACCGGAAGACAGGCTATGTTTTGGGGCATTATCGGGATTTTCGTGATGACTTCTATCTGGGGTTTTGTACACATCTTGGTGAATACATTCGATTTCGATACGAGTCCGAGTGGTGCAGTTCCCACAACAATCGTTCCTCCTCTGTACTAAGCGTTATAAATCAGGATTGAAAAAGACCGGCTGTTGCCGGTCTTTTTATTTAGCGCCGTGCCGCTCCGATAAGGTATTTTCGCGGGCTTTCATCGAGGTCCTGAAAGTGGTCGGCCGCTTCGATAAGTTTACTTGAGGTAGATTTGCCGAAACTCACCACCTCTACCTGGCATCCCTGGTTTTCTTGTAGGTAATCGACAAGCGGTACGAAGTCGCCGTCGCCCGAGATAATGATAACGGCATCAAGTCGCGGTGCCATTTTGATTGCGTCAACGGCGAGACCGACATCCCAATCGGCTTTTTTCGCGCCTCCGGCAAATATCTGGAGGTTCTTTGTTTTGGTCTCGATACCTGCTTTGACGAGAGCTTCGAAAAACGCTTTCTCTTCTCCCGATTCGGTTGAAATGACATAGGCGACGGCTCGGATGAGGTGTCTGCCGTCGAGGGCGTCTTTAACGACCTGTCCGAAATTGACCCGTGCGTGGTAAAGATTCTTAGCGCTGTGATAAAGATTTTGTGCGTCGATAAAAACGCCGACGCGCTGCTCTTTGTGTTTAATGATTGCCATATAAAAAAATTACTATCTAGTATTAAAAGACCCGTCCCATTATACGCTATGCGTACCGTCGGGGCGATGAGGGCAGAAAAGAGTTACGCTTTCTTTTTGAGAGAAAGTTTTTTTACGATTGCGTTATAGCGTCTCGTATTTTTCTTCTGGAGATAGGAGAGATGTTTTTGTCGATTGGCCACCATGGCGAGCAAACCGCGACGGGAGTGCTTGTCTTTTGCGTGTTTTTTGAGGTGTGAAGCAAGTTCAGCAATACGCTTGGTCAAAATCGACACTTGTACCTCCGGAGAACCGGTGTCTTTGTCGTGTATCCCGGCTTCTTTTATCGTTTTCTGCTTTTTGGACTTCGTTAACATAGTGGGTGATAGCATAGCATGAAACCGTTTGTTTTGCAAGGGGTCTTCTTTATGTGACGCGAGTGTTCTTGATGGGGATGCTATTGTGCGACGTGCTGATACAATGAACGCATGGCGAACAATCCGGAGCTAAAAAGGCAGTTTCTTGAATACCTTGAGATTGAAAAAGGCCGAAGTCTGAAAACTGTTGAAAATTACGACCGATACCTCTCTCGTTTTTTCGAGCAATCGAAGATACTATCTCCGAAAGGGATTACTGAAGATGCTGTACGGACCTTTCGGTTGTGGCTCAATCGGCAACCTGCAGCGGAAGGGACACTTAAAAAACGTACGCAGAATTACTATCTTATCGCCCTGCGCTCATTTCTTAAATTTCTCATGCGTCGAGGTTTAGCATCCCTGCCTCCTGACCGAATAGAGCTTGCTCGGGTTTCTGAGCGGTCACTTGACCTTATTTCCCCTGAGGAACTCACACGTTTGATGAAAGCCCCTGAGGGCAGTGATGTTCAGGCGCTTCGAGACCGCGCGATACTTGAACTTTTGTTTTCAACCGGGCTCCGTGTGTCCGAGCTTTGTTCACTTTCGCGAGATATCGATATGGACCGGGACGAGTTTCCGGTGCGTGGCAAGGGAGAGAAAATACGAGTTGTCTTTATCTCGGATTTGGCTCGAAGTGCCGTGAAGGCGTATCTTGCGAAACGAACTGATATGGACGATTTTTTGTTCGTCCAACTTGGGAAGTCGCCTAAAACACTGGCGAGTAAAAAGGGAAAGACGCTTGGTTTGACGACAAGGAGTGTGGAGCGTCTCGTTAAGAAATATGCGATTAAGGCAGGTATTTCCAAGAAGGTTACTCCACATGTGATACGTCATAGTTTTGCGACCGACCTCCTCTCAAACGGAGCCGATTTGCGTAGTGTACAGGCCCTTCTTGGGCATGCAAACATTGGGACGACCCAAATCTATACGCACGTGACAGACAGGCATTTACGCGATGTGCATAAGAACTTTCACAATAAGCACTCGAAGCGTTGAGGGCTATTGACTTATACTATGTTGTGTCCTATAATCAGTAAAGGTTATAACAATCGGCCGAAACAGGCCATACGAAAGGACTCGAGTGAACATAAACCTACTGTTTCGCTTGAAGAAAGGTAAGCAAATACTCTGGGCCGTTCCCAAATCAGGTACTCCGTTCCCGAAAGACATGGACGACGCGTCCATAGAGCATCTAAACCAAAGTCTCCACCAGGTTGGTGCGGGTCTGTGGTTCAACCAGCGACGGGGAGAACCTCGATACTTACGCCAGTCTGTGGCGGTCGGAGGTTGCCCTTACGAAGCGTTCTGCGTTTCTTTTGGGATGAATGTGTCACGTGACTCTGTGGCAGCTCTTCTAGAAGAGCTTGGTTTTTCGGTAACAGTGCCTGATGATTCAGCTTTGTGCATTCCAGTGCAACAGGCGACAGCTCAGATTGTTGTGTAGACATAAACCCCATCCGCTTCGGCAGATGGGGTTTTTTTATTGAGCAAGAGCGAGCTGATATTCTTGCCCAGCGTTCACGCTCTCATAATTTAGATAAGTCACTATCTCTCGGTTGGTATTCGCGCTCATGCCCTGTTATGATTCTTGGATATGAAGCTAGTCTCGTGGAATGTAAACGGCGTCCGAGCTTGTCATAAAAAGGGTTGTTTCGAATGGTTTTTTAATTCCCAGCCCGATGTTTTTTGCATTCAAGAGACGAAGGCTTCTCCGGAGCAATTTCCTGATGACATGAAGATACCTCATGGATATTATTCTTATTTTGAATCTTCGCGGGTAAAGAAAGGATACAGTGGCGTAGCGGTGTATTCAAAGGAAGAGCCAGACGAGGTGCGGTACGGTCTTGGGGCCGAGGAATTTGACGGCGAGGGACGGTGTGTAGGCGTTCGGTTCGGAGACCTATGGCTCTTCAATGTCTATTTTCCAAACGGAGGAGGCGGAGAGCACCGAATAAAATTCAAGCTTGCGTACTACGATTTATTCTTGAAGAACATCGAGAAGTTAAGGAAAGCTGGCAAATCGATTATTTTTTGCGGTGACATCAATACGGCACACCATGAGATTGACCTTGCTCGACCCAAAGAAAATGAAAAGAATACCGGATTTTTGCCGATAGAGAGAGCATGGCTTGATAAACTTGAGAAGCTTGGATATATCGACACATTCCGGTATTTTCATCCCGATAAAAAAGGAGCCTATACCTACTGGGACCAGAAGACGTTTGCGCGAGAACGAAATGTCGGGTGGCGAATAGACTATTTTTTTGTTTCGCCAAATCTGGAAAAAAGGCTTACATCAGCACATATTTTCGATACCGTACTCGGTTCTGACCACTGCCCTTTAGGGATTGAACTCTCCTAGTTTAGACCAAGTCTACACCCCCCGAGTTTTTTCCAGGAATGATATATATAAGGGAAAATATTTTTTAATGATAGGAGCGAGTAGGCGCTCTACGGGAGCAAAATTATCCGTGAGGGTGAGCGTTTTTTCTCTGGAGAGAGGAATGTCTTTTAGTCTATCGGCAAGTATGTCTCCGTAGAGGACTCCACCCAAAGCTTCTCTTAGTTCGTCCGCAGAAATCTTGTTATCACTCTTTAATCCGATTAAGACGATATTGTTGATATCATCTGGTTCTAGACCGAAAAAGAATACGTAGTGGTTTGGAAATGTCTGTCGAAAGGTTTCTCGAACGCTACGAAACATTACCGCGCTCTCCCCTTCTAACGAGCCGATGAAATTAAGCGCGTATATACCCCCTTCGTTTAAACGGTCTCTTGCAAGTTCGTTGAATTCTCTCGTCATAAGGTGCCACGGAACCGAAATGAATGAATTAAATGCGTCACCAAAGATGATGTCGTACCGCTTGTTGGTCCGCGCAAGGTGCACTCGAGAATCTGAAACAATTGTTCGGATGTTATCCGGATTTAAGCTGAAAAACCTCTCTCCGATACGCTCCATTGCAGGGTCGATTTCTGAGACGGTAACTTGCGCATTGTAAAAATCAAAAAAATGCTTGGGGAGTGTGTACGCTCCGGCTCCGATGACATGTATCGTTGATATTTCTTTTTTAAGGAGACTAAAAATTGGGTATATCTCAGTGTAAATATAGTTTGGATGGTGTTTTGTTTCAAAACTATGAGAATCGAAATCAAGAAAGAGCACGACCCCTTCTGGAAAAGGGGCTTTTAACGGAACGACCTGGGCCAGGTAGTACGGAGTCTCCTCTTGATAGTAAGAAGAGGGTGTTCCTGTGGCCATGTTCGGTTGTACTGAGACAACTGAACCTAATGTTCCGCCCGCGATTATGAATAGGATTACTAAAATTACTTTAGATTCGTGGAAAAAGGCAGCAAACATTATAAGTACGAGAGCAATGAGTACGAGCGTTTGTATGCTTCCTATGGTGGCTACGAATAAGAACCCGGTAAGAAATACCCCTAAAATGCTTCCCAGTGACCACGCGGCCGAAATCGCCCCGTATTCCTTTCCTATATCAGTGAAGTTTTTCGCGTAGAGCTTTAGGATGATGGGCTGAATACTTCCCATGGCCGTAGCCGGCAAGAGAAACAAGGAGAATGATATGAGTGAGGTTAGAACGAGTAAAGACATCTCTACACTCGCTAACGTTCTCACGAGTGGCACTAAGGCAGGTATTAATCCGACAAGAAGTGCGGAAGCTAAAAAAGCATAGAAGAGAGTCCGTTTTACAGGATATTTATCGGCGAAATGCCCCCCAATTAAAGCACCTATTGAGAGACCGAGGATGGTAGTACCAATGACCGACGTCCATGTAATAACCGAAGAACCGATAATCGGACTCATAATTCTTGATGAGACAAGCTCCATTACCATGAGTGCGAATCCGGAAAAAAATGACGCAGAGATAAACAGTACTCCTTTTTTCATTTGTGCGATTATATCACTGTAATTGAAAAAGCAACGTAACGACATAAAGGACGTTATCCACACAATGTCCTTTACATGTCTTTTATGAATGATATCCTAGTACTTAGGTGTTTCTTGTAATTCGCTCTCGAATTGCACAAACACGTATTGTTCTTCAAAAAGAGAAGTCATCTCTTGGTGAAGGTTTGCCTTGTTGACATGAAATTACGGGTGTACATATCACACCCATTCTTAAATTTTTTAAAATCGGGTATGGACCCGAGTTTCATGTGAATCATTCTAGGCGACACCTTCAAACCGCTTAGAAACAAACCCACTCAAAACTCCTTTCTAAGCGGTTTTTTCTTTGTATCACTGAACCCAATACCTATCACGCAATTCTTTTATTGCCCTGTTTTCAACCTCAGTTTTCTTATCTTTTCCTTTTAAACCAGCCAATTCAAGGTCTTTTTCACTCAACTTTGAAAGTTCAATCGCTCTTTCTTCAAGCATTTTCTCATCGTTTATGTCCGGTTTATCTAGAGCTTCCTCAAGAAGGGCGTGTAATATGAAACCCACTCTCTTCCCAGGCTTTTCATGTGTAACCTCCATTATTCTCAATCCATTGATTTTTAACATGCCAACGCTTATAGCGTCGTGCATGACTTCTTCCACCATAGATTGAAATTTCCTCAGTCTGTAAGGGTGTTCTTTAGGTCTTCCTGTGCCAATACGGTCGCACACTCTTAGATTCATCAAATCCCAAATAGCTTCTTTTCCGACGTTTCTTACCAAACGTCTTACGGCAGATAAGGTTATCTTGTCGGTGTCGGAAAAGAACATGTGCCAGCGTACCATCTTTGTAACAAAATCAATGGTCTTTTTTGGATACAGCATTCGAGACATTATTTTCGCGGTTGTTTTTGCTCCCATTACATCATGGCCGTGAAATGTCCAATCGTTCTTTTCATCAGACCATTTTCTGGCTTCTATTTTACCAATATCATGGAACATTACCGCAAGTCTTGTTTCATGTGAAAATCCCTTCTTTGCGGCATGTTGCAGCGCTTTTAGGCTATGTTCCCACACATCGTAGGCGTGCGCTTTGTTCTGTTTCATACCTACCCCCTTGATAAATTCTGGTATAACGTATTCTAGAACGCCGAATTTCTCCATGAATATAAGGCCAATTTCAGGTCTATCTGATGAGATGATTCTATTAAATTCGTCTCGAATCCTTTCACGTGAAATCTCTTTAAGTAATTTTGCGTTCTTTCTGATGGCTTCGGTTGTTTCAGAGCTTATTGTGAAGCCAAGTTCTGCCGCTAAGCGTATAGAACGCATAATTCTAAGGGCATCTTCCGATATTCTTTCCTCCGCTGAACCAACAGTTTCAAGATGTCCTTTACGTATAGCTTCTTGTCCTTTATACGGGTCTACAATATGTCCTTTATACTTGCCCTTCTCTCCAGATTCAATTTTGAGCGCAATCGCATTTATGGTGAGGTCGCGTCTTTTCAAATCATCCTCAAGATTTTTACTGAAAGTAACTTTATCCGGATGCCGTTTGTTTGTGTATTCTGATTCAAGACGGTAAGGAGTCACTTCAACGACTTTAAGTGTTGCATCTTGTTCCTGTTCATTTACTACCCCGACTGTTCCGTAATCGTTTTCGTAAAATGTCTTTGGGAAGAGACTCACTATCTCTTCAGGATTGGCATTTGTGGTTATATCCCAATCTTTAGGTTTCTTTCCTAAAAGTAGGTCTCTGACACATCCACCTACTAAATAAGCCTCAAAATTAGCCTTTTCGAGGGTTTTTACTACAGATACAATTTGGTCTGGAATCGAGTATTTCTTTGCCGATGTGGGCATGATTTCCCTAAATAGTAGTATACTTTTGGTTTTTTTTCTATTTTTGTTATATTATTCTTTCGTGCGCCCGTAGCTCAATGGATAGAGCGCTTGGCTTCGGACCAAGAGGTTGTGGGT
>CAYGFK010000014.1:0-12097 GCA_964349135.1 uncultured Candidatus Saccharibacteria bacterium
GAGGAAAAAAGAGAGGATGAAAATGAGAGACGGGGGTAGTGGTGTGAGGGATGCTTTGGGTAGGTGGGGATTACTCCGTGGAAAAGCTGTGTGTATCTTTTTGATATTTCGGTTCCCGCCACAGTGTTTTTTCAGCCAAACCCGCTTTTAGAATTTGCATTTTTTGCAGATACCATTAGTATGGCACACGTCCCGATGTCTTTTAGATGTCCTTTAGAAAAGCCCTAAAGTGGACGCCGAATCCGTTCGCCGTAAGGCGAATCGTTTCCCGATTTGGTGTCCACTTTGGGGCTTTCTCGCTTACTTTTTAGACTTTTTTGATTTTAACATAGTTAGGGTTCTCTTTTTTCACAAGTGATAGGTTTCATGTTCTTTTTTCTGTAGTTGACGGAGGTATCTTTTTAATTCGCAACTCCTTTTTCCTCTTGCGCTAAGACGTTATGGACGTTACAACTATACCCAGTCATTCAGTGTTGTGACGGGAGATAAAAAAGATTTTCGGCGTCTTGCATTACTCAAGAACGCCTTTACAATTATCTCTTGCGCACTTATTTAGAGTTCTTGGCTCGCAGAAAAAAATGCGACGAGCCATTTGGAAAGCAAAATATCATACAAGCGTACTGTTGGCGCCGGGAAACCGCCAAAGGTCTTTAATCTCGGCGCTTTTTGATTGCCTGTTGCACGTCTACTTTCTGAGTAAACAAGACTGATGACGGTATCATCTGTCTTGTTTGGTCAGAAGGAAGGGGACCTTCAGCCAAAATGGTCGATTCCGCCTTTATAAAGGCGAGATGTTTTGAAAAATCCCCGCACTGAACCAGGACTTTACGGAAAGTCTGAGTCACTGGTCGGTGGACACCTCCCATTAGAGAGCGACGGTCATCTGTTATGACCTGCCTCTAACGGGGCATGCCCCGTCTGCCTACAAGACTTTGAGTCTTGGTTGGTGTGGGGAACACTCATGTAAATGCGCTACGCGCTTTTACAGGACGGAAATTAGTAGGTAGTCCCGATTAGAGCTTACGGGAATCTAAGGATTCTCTACCTCTAACGGGATAAAAGTTATTAAATTATTTAACGATTAAAAATATGCGAAAAGTATTGATAAGCTTGGGAATGATTGCTTTCGTCGGCGCAGTGGTTGCCGGCGCAACAGGCGCATTCTTCAACGACACCGAGACCTCAACGGGTAACACCTTTGCGGCTGGTGCCATCGACCTTACGGTTGACAGCGAACAGCACTACAACAACATGATCTGTGTGAGCAATCAAGATGGTGGCTACTTCTGGCAACCAGAACCAGGATTCACTCCGGGTGTAGGACATTATCCTGTTGCCGGTTCAGCATGTTTTGGTTCTTGGATTGCAAAGAACCTTGGTGCTGAGACTTTCTTTAACTTCACTGACATAAAGCCGGGCGACGAAGGTGAAAACACAATCTCACTTCACATCACGAGTAACCCTGCGTGGGCTTGCGTTGACGTTTCTCTTACAGAGAATGATGATGTGTCATCAAATGAGCCAGAACTCGCTGTTCTTGGTGAAGTCTTGGAAAACCCAAATGACTACTTTGATGGTGAACTTGCACAAAATATGAAGTTTGCGGCGTGGCTCGACCAGGGAAGTATTCTCGGTTGGCAAGGTAAGACGGCTGACCCAACAGAAGGGGACAACAAGTGGCTTGGCCGTGATTCTCTTGAAGTTCTTCTCTTCTCGAACGAATCAGGACCTGCAAGCGACGTTCTTGGTGGCGTGAGTTATACGCTCGCAGCCCCGAACGTTAACGGAGGAGTCCCAATGGCACCAAACCAGACCAATTATATTGGCCTCCAATGGTGTGCTGGTACCCAGACTGTTGGCGCTAACTCAATCACTTGTGATGGTTCAACTCTCGGAAATATTGTTCAGACGGACTCAATGAAAGCCAATATCGCTTTCCGTGTTGAGCAGTCTCGAAACAACGAGAGCTTTACCTGTGCGCGGGTTCAATAAGTCACTCCTAGCTAAAGAGAATAGTTTCTCTATTCGCTTATAGCCGACTGCTGTCCCAGCAAAATAAGGTTCAACCTTTTTGGAGACATCAAGGTTGAACCTTGGGGCTGGGATTGCACGGGCTGTAAACGATTCCCCAGAACAAAAAGAATTTGTTCGGGGACAAGCATCAGCAAATTAAAAATTACTTAGGTCGCGATTTATTAAAAGATACTATTATTATGAAAAGAATCCCATTAGAGCCAACGAGAATCCAAGGATTCTCTGCCTCTAACGGGACGAGAAGTGGCTAATCAGAGGTCAGATTATTAACGAACTATTAGTAAGTATATTTATAAAGAAACTATGAGACGCATTATTTTTGGACTCATCACTATCGTTGGAGCCGGTGCCGTCATTGCGTCGGGAATGACAGGCGCGTTCTTCGGTGATACCGAGACGTCTGTAGGCAATACCTTTGCCGCTGGTGCGATTGATTTGAAAGTAGACAACGAGAGCTACTACAACGGCAATGTCTGCGTTCCTAATCCACAGTCTCCGGGCAACTATATGTGGGAAGGAGATGCACCGTTTCCGGTGCCTGGTTCGCTCTGTTCTACGAGCTGGACGCTCGATGATTTGGACAAAGGACTTTTGTTCTTTAACTTCACCGACGTAAAGCCGGATGATGAGGGAGAGGACACCATTTCGCTCCACGTGCAGAACGATGCGTGGGCGTGTATGGACATTTCTTTGACTTCTAACGATGATCGCTCTACGACTGAACCTGAATTACAATCGCCAGATACAGCAGAAAACATAAATAATACTTGGGACGGAGAGCTCGCGCAGAATATTCAGATGTTATGGTGGGCAGATGATGGCGACAACGTTTACGAAATTGGAGAGAATACGATTTCTGGTGGCATAAAAACTCTCTACAATCTCGCAACCTCAACTCCGTTCTCTGTTGCGCTTGCCGATGCGACGCATAACGTGTGGAATCCTGCCGACCCAACCCCCAATCCTTTGCCTGGAGGTGATACAGTCTATCTCGCAAAGGCTTGGTGCTTTGGCTCACTTAGCACGAGCACAAGTGCGGTCGCACAGGACAATTTTGGGCACTTGCCCAATAGCGCGAATGGCCCACAAGTGCGTGGGACAGGAGTGCTTTGCAATGGAGCACAGCTTAACAATCTTACGCAGACAGATGGTGCAACACTTGATGTTGCATTCCGAGCTGTTCAAGCCAGACATAACCCTGACTATATCTGCAATGAAGAAAAGCCTCGTATGGCGACTCTGACCGTTTTCAAGAATCTCATTACAGATAACGGAGGTAATGAAACCATCAATAGTTTTCAGTTGAAGGTCGTTGGTACAGTGGTGACTCCGGTTACTCACGCTATACCGACACAATTTGCGGCGGGGAATTACAATGTTACAGAAACAGGTGTGAATGGTTACCAAGCTACTTTCAGTGGCGACTGTAGCCCGATTACAGGTGCTGTAACTCTTAACCCAGGAGACAATAAAACGTGTACTATCACGAATAATGATATTGCCCCTTCTATAACACTCATCAAGAAGGTAAGTGGGGGGTCAGCTGATCCTGTCCAGTTCTTGATGCGCATTGACGGAGATCTTGTACCACAGAACGCTTCGGTTCCGGTAACGGCGAATTCTCTGCACACTATTAGTGAGGATCCATTCTCAGGATATTCATTCTTGAGTATCACAGGTGCAGGATGTCCGGGAGCACTTCCAGGTAACGTAAGTCTCAATGAAGGGCAGGCAATCATCTGTACGATAACCAACATAGCTAACTAAGACAGGTGAAAATCTCGCTTACAAAAATCGTGGCACGAACACTCCTTATCCTTGGAGTGTTCGTGCTTGCCGTGTCTGCCGGGTCGATGCGTACGGGAACTCCCGGCATCACCTTTGCGACGTACGGCATCAACCTCACGGTTGATAGCGAGGCAACGTACAATGGCGCGTTCGTTCCTTCTGCTACCTGGTCACTGAAAGACTTGATACCGGGCGTTGATAAGTTTTTCAACTTCGACGACATCAAGCCGGGCGACCAAGGGGAGAACACCATTAGCTTGCACTTGGATACGAATGGGTGGTTGTGTCTTGATTTCCTCAATCTGACCGAGAACGAGAACGGTGTGAACGAGCCGGAGTCGCATGAAGATGTAGACGGGATAATTGAAGGGGAGCTCGCAGAAGGTATGGAGTTCTTCGGATGGGTTGACGACGGTGATAATATTTTCGAGCTTGGCGAACGTCCACTCTTCGGCACGTCGACCCAGGCGGCGATTGAAGTGCTCAATGAAACCACCTACTCGATTGCCGATGCGGTAAACGGCTCCCCTTGTCTTCAGGGGGACACCTGCTACTTCGGCGTGTACTGGTGCGCAGGTGATTTGGAAGTAAACCTTCTTACGGCGGAGATTTCCTGCGACCCGACGACGATTGGCAACGAGGCGCAAACCGATTCTATGTCGGTCGATGTTTCTCTGCGCGCGTATCCCTCAGAGCAGTATCCCGCCCTCCTCTGCGACGGGACACAACTTGAAGGATGTACGCCCGGCTATTGGAAACAGTCACAGCACTTCGGGAATTGGCAACCTCCCTACAATCCATTTTCGCCAGGCACACCTTTCTCGAGTGTCTTTGAAGATGCGTTCCCCGGCAAAACCCTTCTCCAGGTCTTAGGCCTTAATGGTAGTGGGCTCAATGCGCTTGGCCGACATGCTGTTGCGGCGCTTCTCAACTCTGTAAGCCCTGATGTCGAGTACGCGTATACCACGGCCGACATCATCGCGATGTTCAATGGGGTGTATCCGGGAGGAGACTACGAGACACTCAAAGATAAATTTGTATTGAATAACGAGTTCTTTTGCCCTCTCGGCGTCAATCCAGGCACCTCATCATCTAGTAATCAAAATAAGAAACGATAACGTATGCGAACCGTAGGAAAAATAGCATATATCGCATTCGTGGTGGCGCTTGTAGGCGTAGCCGGCGTTTTTCTCGCTTCGCTCTTGCCGATACCCGGAAACATTGAGTTAAAAATTGTGAAGTCCGGTTCTATGGAACCGACTATCAAGACGGGAGCTGTCGTGATTGTGAAGCCCCTTGCGATTGAGAGTTACCAGGTCGGCGACATCGTCACCTTTGGTGAAGACACGACGCGACAGATTCCAACGACGCACCGCATTGTCTCTGTCGAGACCGTGGAGAATCGCATTGCCTTTATGACTAAAGGAGATGCCAACGAAGAAGCGGACCCTCAGCAGGTGCCCGCTGATGAAGTGATAGGAAAAGTAATTTTCAACGTTCCGTTTGCAGGATACATTCTCGATTTTGCCCGTCAACCACTCGGCTTCGCGCTCCTCATTGGTATACCGGCCGGCATTGTCATTATTGACGAGTCATTCAGAATTTTTGGCGAGATAAAAAAGATGCGGGCGAAGAAGAGGGAAGATGTCGCAAAGACTGAACAACATAATGAACAGCAAGTTTAATTACAAAACCATAACCGCTTTTGTGGAAAAGTATTCATGGGAAACGGCCTACGCCACTTTTCTGATGTTTGCCGTTTCTGTGTTGTTTGTTGGCGGGACCGGAGGAACGGTTTCTTACTTCAGCGACAACGACCTTTCCAAGGCGAACGAACTTTCCGCAGGCCTCCTCGACTTTTCCGTATCTCCAGAAAATCCGAACGCATTGTTCATCGGACCTGAAAGCGGAGGCGGTAGCTATGTTGTGGAGAATTTCGAATCGTTGGTAGGAAGTTTTACTACACGCTACCGGGTGTTTGCCCAGAAACAAAGCGGACAGAATGCGTTTTGTAATGCGATTATGGCAGAAGCGACCACGACACCTTTTGTATACAACGGCTCACTCCTTTCTCTTTCAACCGGTGACACCACTACCGCAGGTGCCTGGCCACTCTCACTCTCACTCCCTGACCTTACCGGAATCGGACACAACGATATCTGCTACGTTGATTTGGTGTACCGGGGATGGGTTGACGGATTTTTCGAGGGGCAGGGGTATATGGACGAAGAGCGCGTGCACCTCGTACTCCGTCCGCGCACAATTGTTTTGAATGAATTCCTCCCGAATCCTGAAGGGTTTGAATACGGATTTGATTTCGGCACTGACGACAGCGATATGCCACAAGGCGAATGGGTGGAGCTCTACAACAACAGCACCGTCGCACGCAACCTTTCCGGTTGGTACATCTGGGACGCAAGCGGTTTTGAAGCCAATAAGATTTATGTCACCGCAAGCAGTACGGCAAGTGGCTCAACGGTTATTCCGGGGCACGGGTGGCTTGTCGTCTTTATGAATAAGGCAGTTTTGAATAATGGCGGGGACGATGTGCGACTTTACAATGCATCCGGCGCCCTCGTCGATTCATTTTCGTATGCCAATCATGAGGTGTGTTCGTATGAGCCAACACCTGGCGACCCGAACGCTCTTTCAGGAAGCGGTTCCGGTTGTGACCCTGTCCCGGGGAACAAGTCATACGCTCGCATTCCCGACGGTTTAGGTGCCTGGATTGACCCGATTCCGACTCCTGGGTTTGCCAACTCTGAAGAGCTCATAGAAAATATTTCTGAAGCGTTTGAGGAGGCCTCATCGGCGACGACTGAAGAAACTCTCGTTACAGAGACCTCTTCGGGGTCTGCTCCATCACCAACGTCTGGCCATGTAGATGAGAATACCGGCACGAGCACTGAATCGTATCTTGCGGAGGAGACGGCGAGTAGTACTTCTGAAACTTTGCCGGAAGAGGGTGTGTCGACGTCGACGGATTCCGTGTTGACTGATGGGGACTCGACATCGAACGAAACCTCTGAAGAACAGCAAGGAGCTGAGACATCTACTCCACCTGAATCTACCGAACAGGGGACGGATGTTGCTGTCGAAGAAGGCCAAGAAATAGTGGTGGAAGAAGAAGTTGTCTCTGAAGAGCCGGGAACGACGGAAGCGGAGGCCGTGTTGCCAGAATCTGAACCAGTGCCACCAGCTCCGGAAGAAATTGCACCTGAACCTGAAACTCCTCCTGAAGCTCCACAGAGTGAACCTGCGCCGGCTGAAGTTGTTGAAGCTCCGGCTGAGTAATTAAAGCGACCGAGAGACGGACACTGGATTTCCTGTGGATTAGCTGTGCAGAATTCTTCTTTCCTAGCCCTTTCTAACGTTTCCTTTTCCTTTTTTTGTTTGTTGACCGATGAACTCATCGGGTATTCACTGGATATATCAGAGAATTACTCCGTGGCCAGTCGACGCTACGGTTTTATCAGCTCAATATACTTATACCTATGGCATGGTTATCAACGCGTGATGCGCTTGCCTTCCGTCAGCATAATTGGGTGATGTGGGGCGCAAGCGGACCTCTCCAGAGACTTAAGAAGCAGGAGATGAAGCGACAACACAAGGTTATCCAGGAGAGTCTGCGGAAAGCTCACGAGCGACTGAATCAGGATGAGCCCGTACACCGGCAGATATACCCTGCGTTCGGTAAAAAAGAATAATGACCCTCGACTAAACACCTCGTGCTTCAATGACGCGAGGTGTTTTCATTTTTTACGGTTGGCGTATACTTGATATGGCCATAGGACAGTCAAAGGAGGAAGGACAGTTGGTTGGTTTGATTGGAACGGGCTGTGGTAAGCCTTGTTCCGGAAACGGGCCCTGCAGACGCAAGTCTGCAGGGTTTTTACTTCTTGCGCCATTTACGTTTAAGCTTATAATAACGGTTGCTGGTATATGCACGATGCTTGTACCGGTTCATCGTGGGCCTCGCAAGAAATTGCGAGGCCCATTCTTCTTGATTTCCTCGGATAACTCTGTAGTATAGGTAGCGGACTAGTACTCTCCCCAAGTGCTATGTTCCGTGAGAGGCAACGGCCCTGCAGACGCAAGTCTGCAGGGCTTTTTACTTATCCACAGCCCCCTGCTTGCACGTGTTTTCAGGGGGTGCTATATTAACAGTGTTCAGTTTTACTGAACATTTGTACGCTTCGTAGGTAGCTTACCTACACTTTGTAAGAGCCCAACGACACTTGTGTCATAGGGCTCTTTTCTTTTTCCTTGCAATAAGGTGTGGGTGCGAGATAATTCACTCATGAAGAAAATCATTCTAGGTTTTTTGGTTTTGCTCAGCGGTTTAGCTTTTACTGTACAGGCAGGCGCTCCTTTTGAGGGGACTCTTATCGCACTTGACGCAGGTCACGGCGGAAGTGAGAGTGGTGCTTATAATGCAACATACAATGTCCGAGAAGCCGACGTTAATCTTGCGGTTGTACTTGCGCTTCGTGATGCGCTTGAGGCCGAAGGCGCTGTTGTTGTACTCACGCGGGAAGACGACTCGACACTTTCAAGTCGTCGTGAGCGTGTAGGTATTGCCTTGGATAAATGTAAAGTTACTGTGCTCGCGCGAAAATGCGATATTATTCTCTCGATTCATCACAATGGCAACGCCGACACAGGTCATAACGGTACACTGGTTATCTATAACGAAAAGCAGGATATTCCGCTCGCGAAAGCGCTTCATGACGCACTCGTTCCTCTTACCGGGCAGGACGAGGGCTATTTAAGTGGCGGATATGGCATTACGGTTTATGGCCATGTGGTGTCGGTGCTGACCGAGGCCTATTACATCACTAATGATAGTGAAGCGATGGCGTACACTCTTGAATCAGAAGCTCAGATACAACGGGAGGTCACTGCACAAATGAATGGACTATCAGCTTATTTCACAAGCAACCCGCCTAGCGGAGGGGATGGTGGAGGGAGTGGAGGAGGTAACGGCAAGGGGCAGGGTGGGGGTAAGCCTTAAATGAAATTGGCATTTAGCGTCATTGTATGGATAATGAGGATAATATGAAAAAGATACTTATAACTTCCGTTCTTTCTCTAACCGTTTTGATTACAGGGACAGCCCTCGCGTCTCACTCGTGGAGCGTGTTCCACTGGGCACGCACGAGTAATCCGTTTACGCTCTATGTCGGCGATAGCGTTTCGAGTAAGTGGGATAGTGCCCTTGCGCTTGCGTCTTCAGATTGGAGTACCTCAAGCGTTCTCGATACACAGATAGTCTCCGGTACGGCGAATCCGAAGACCTGTAAGCCGGCTGACGGACGAATCGAGGTTTGTAATTCAAGCTACGGCAATACCGGATGGCTTGGTATTGCTCAGGTCTGGATTACGGGAGGTGAACACATCACGAAGAGTGCCGTGAAGCTCAATGACTTTTACCACGACTATGCCCCGTACAATGCACCTGAATGGCGAAACTTTGTAATGTGTCAGGAGGTTGGTCACGCATTCGGTCTCGACCATCAGGATGAAGATTTTGACAACTTGAATCTTGGAACCTGCATGGATTACACAGATAATCCTGCGGACAACCAACACCCGAACGCACATGACTATGCAGAGCTTGAAGCTATTTACGCCCATACCGACTTATTTACGACTATCATTGAACCGTCTACCGATGGCGGAGGTTCAGGACCTGGAGGAGGAAATGGCGGTGGCAAGGGCCGTGGTAATTCAGTAGGTTTTGAAATCGCTTCCGAGCATGCCGAATTTGGACAGGCGGTGCGTCTTTCAGCTGACGGAAAGCCATCACTTTACCGAAAGAATCTCGGTAATGGGGAAGAGGTCTACACGCACGTATTCTGGGCTCGATAACACTAAACGAAGCGTTTTTGAAAAGAGGGGAATACCCCCCTCTTTTCTTTTTGTGAGGGCATTGACATAGTTGTCGGACAATTGTAACCTTCAGGCATATTACAGGAGTCAGGGAAACGCTCCTCATTGTTCTCATTAGGAGTTTTTTTAATGCATTTATCATAATCATGAATAAGAATAATTTTGTTTCTCGGGCAGTGTCTGCGTTGACTGCTTTCGCGATGGTTGTTGGAGTCTTCTCTCCTTCTGTGGCGCTTGCAGCGCAGGTTCGTCAATTCAGCACTTTCATTTCTCCGACAACGTCTGTGGCCGGTGCGACAAAGTCGTATACGGTAACTATTGGAAATAGCGGGTCAAGCACCAAGTCGATTAAATCGGCAGTCATCCAGCTTCCTACATCACCAAGCTCACCTCATCCGTTTAGTCTTGAAACATCGAGCCCGGCTCCGACCGTGAGTGACCCTGTTAATTGGGAAGTATGTAGCACTAGTGGTAATGCTGTTGTTATTCAAGTATCGAATCCTTCCGGTGGAGGTATCGGTGCCAACGGCGCCATTTCAGTCACGTTTACCGCAACGGCACCAAATACCGCCGGAAGCCCTGAGTTTACCGTTTCTGCGTTCGGTAGCGTGGGGTGCCCGGGAATAGGTGAAGAATTTTCAATTACAGGAGGTCAGCCGATTGTTACCGTAACTGGAGGAACGGTAACGATATATACACTTGAGTACACTGCCGGTCCGAACGGTTCTCTTACGGGCGATACTTCCCAGTCGGTGAGCCCGGGTAACGACGGTACTGCGGTCACCGCGGTTGCCGATTCAGGGTACCATTTCGTTGATTGGAGTGATGCGGTGACCGCTAACCCTCGCACTGACACGAATGTGGCAGGCAACATTTCGGTAACGGCAAATTTTGAAGCTGATGCTCCTCCGGAAAATACTGCCCCTGTCGCCGTAGACGATAGCTACTCAACGGACGAAGACATAACTCTTGATGTCACGGCTCCGGGCGTCCTCGGCAACGATTCTGACGCCGATACCGACCCGATTACCGCCGTGCTTTCTATTGATGTTTTGTTTGGCGCGTTGACGCTCAATTCTGACGGAAGTTTTACTTATATTCCGGACGAGAATTTTTTCGGCTCTGACTCATTTACCTACAAGGCCAGTGATGGCACCGCAGACAGCAATGAGGTAACCGTTGATATCACGGTGAATGCCGTGAATGACAAGCCAGAACTTTCACTTGTCGGCGATGCCGAGGTCAACATTATTGTGGGTGGTTCTTACACCGAACAGGGTGCCACGGCAACTGATGTTGAGGATGATGATACAACGCTTACGGCGACTATTGTTGTCGGTGGCGATACCGTAGACACAAATACGGTCGGTGATTACACCGTGACCTATAACGTGACCGATTCCGGTGGAATGGTAGCTGAAGAGATTTCTCGATTGGTCCATGTGAATCCTGAGGTTACGGAATGTAACGATGGAGAAGATAATGACGGCGACAGTGATGTTGATGAAGGGGACAGTGGTTGTTTAGGCCCGGAAGATAATAACGAGAATACACCGCCAGTCATCACGCTCTCCGGCTCTAACCCTGTCGGACTTGAAGTGGGAGACAGCTACGTTGAGGCGGGAGCTACCGCTGACGACACTGAAGACGGCAACGGTCTTGCAGTTACCGATATAGACGATTCTGAAGTTGATACCAATACTCCAGGCTCATACTCGGTCTACTATAATTACCTTGATAGTGACGGCGCATCAGCGGACGAAGTGGTTCGCACGGTCAATGTGAGCGAGCCGGCTCCGGTATACGAGTGTAGCGATTTGAGTGATAACGATGAAGATGGTTTGACCGATGCAGACGACCCGGCATGTCATACCGACGGTGATGCAGAGAACTCAGAATCATACGATGCAACTCTTAATGATGAAGGTAATGACCCGGTGGTGGTTGTAGACCTTTGTGACAATCTCGAAGGCGACCAGGAAGTCGTTCCTGAGGGGTACGAAGCGGTTGAGGGTCAGTGTACGCTTATCGAAGAACCGGCCGTAGATATGTGTCCGAACTTTGAAGGCGACCAGGAAATTGTTCCAGAAGGATATCATCTCGAAGAAGGGCAGTGTGTTGTCGATGAAGATAGTGGCGACGAAAATACCCCTCCTGTTATCTCAGTACTTGGTGACGCGACGCTTGCTCAAAATGTAGGAGAACCGTACACAGAATTTGGTGCGACGGCCAGCGATGTTGAGGATGGTGATTTGACCGGAGTTATTGTGACGAGTGGCTCAGTAAATACAAGTAACGCTGGTACGTACACGATTACGTACTCGGTGACCGACTCTGACGGTGCTTCAGCATCTGTCAGCCGTACCGTGACCGTTGGTGGAGG
>CAYGFK010000015.1:0-11871 GCA_964349135.1 uncultured Candidatus Saccharibacteria bacterium
ATAGAGCGCTTGGCTTCGGACCAAGAGGTTGTGGGTTCGAGTCCTGCCGGGCGCGAAGCGACTGGAGCGAGCTGTGGTACAGCTCGCTCAAGGACTCGAAGCTTAATTGAGATGCGTTTAAGCGCGTCAATTAGGGATTGAACCTGTAGGGTTCGAGTCCTGCCGGGAGCGTACGTATTTTGCAAAGTTTTCTTGCCACACTTATAATACGTGCTACTTATTGGTGGTAATGCGGGTATGGTTTAGTGGTAGAACGTGTCCTTGCCAAGGATAAGACGGGAGTTCGATTCTCCCTACCCGCACAGTCTTATAGATTGTTATTGAAGTCTCTTATAACCCTTATAAAATAAGGGTTTTTCTATATGTGTGCATAACTTTGTGGATATGTGTATAAAGGACAGTTTTTTTGTGATAATCTAAATAGGACAGTTTGTAAATGGCTACAAATATAGGTTCTTTAGGAATGTTTCCCAATATGTTTCTAAGTAACACTACGAAGTGTTTTACATGAAATCATTATTATATGGCTTATATTGGTGATAGTTCAGAAATAGGAAGAAAGGGGGAGGATATAGCTTGTAAGTTTCTTGAAGGGAAAGGACATAAAATCTTAAACAGAAATTTTAGGATTCGTTTTGGCGAGATAGATATCGTAACTGAGATGGCGAAGGTCGTGCATTTTGTGGAAGTGAAGACGACGACAAGGAGGCAGGGTGATGACATGCATCAGCGTCCGGAAGAGAATGTGAATGAATCGAAAAAACGAAAATTCTCTCGAGCTGTTCAGTCGTATTTAGCTAAGGCGTATGGTGATGAGATGCCTGAGTGGGTGTTTCTCGTTGTCGCAATTACTCTTGATGTAAAATCGAAGAAGGCATTTGTGAAGGTGATAGAAGAGGTGCTCGAGTAGCACATCTTGGGTTTTATGTTACGATGTGACTCGTGTCGTTGTTCGTTTCGGAGCGTAGTATAGTGGTAGTATACATGCTTTGGGAGCATGGGGTCCGAGTTCGATTCTCGGCGCTCCGATAAGTGAGTGGGGGAGTTTAGAATCATATGAAACAGCAATTCGTACATAAGAAATTTTTGGTGACAGGCGGGTCTGGTTTTCTGGGCGTGCACGTTGTCGAGATTTTGAAGAGGGAAGGGGTTCCTGAAGAGAATATTCGAATTCCGCGTTCTCGTGATTGTGATTTGCGCGTGTGGAAAAATTGTCAGGACGCTGTCCGTGATATTGACGTGGTTATTCATCTGGCCGCGAATGTCGGTGGCATTGGTTTTAATCAGGAAAAACCTGGAGAGCTTTTTTATGACAATCTTTTAATGGGCGTCATGTTGATGGAGGCCGCGCGTCAGCAGGGGGTTGAGAAATTTGTTGCGATTGGTACCGTATGCGCGTATCCAAAATTTACGCCGGTTCCTTTCAAGGAAGATGATTTGTGGATTGGATATCCCGAAGAGACGAATGCGCCTTATGGTCTTGCAAAAAAAATGCTTCTGGTGCAAGCGCAGGCGTATCGACAGCAGTACGGCTTTAATGCAATCTATCTTTTGCCGGTGAACCTATACGGTCCTCATGATGAATTTTCTCCGCAACGGTCGCACGTCATTCCCGCACTTATTAAGAAATTTTCCGATGCCGTATCTCGTGATGATAAGAATGTAGCTATGTGGGGAACTGGGAAAGCGACTCGAGAATTTTTGTACGTGAAAGATGCGGCTGAGGGTATCGTGCTTGCGACAAAACTCTATGATAAACCTGAGCCCGTCAACCTCGGTTCAGGTATGGAGATATCCATTAAAGACCTCGCGCAAAAGATAGCCTCATTTACCGGGTTTAACGGTTTACTTGAATGGGACGCATCGAAGCCTGATGGACAACCAAAGCGCAACCTCGATGTCTCACGGGCTCTGAGAGAATTTGGCTTTCGCGCAAAGACTTCTTTTGATGAAGGACTCAAGGAAACTATCGACTGGTATCGCGGTCATGGCGAATGATGAGCACGTACGTCGTGCCATAAAACAGTTGCATGCGCTCAAACGGCAGGGTAAGCCAATGCGTCTTGCTGCCGACCTTTGGCGCAAGCGCTGGCAGACACTGGTGGCAATTATTCTTTCCGCACGAACGCGGGATGAGGTGACGATTGTTGTTGGAGAATCTCTTTTTGCAAAGTATCCTAGTCTTGACGAACTCGCGCACGCAAAACTTTCAGCACTTGAACGCGTCATTCACCCCGTAAATTTTTTTCGAAACAAATCTAATTCTGTTCGTGCATGCGCGCGTGAACTTATCGAGCGTCACTCCGGCAGGGTCCCGAGCTCGGTCGATGAGCTCGTAGAGTTGTCGGGTGTCGGAAGAAAAACGGCGAATGTATACCTTGCACAGTATGGGGCCAGCGCCATTGGTGTTGATACGCATGTCACCTATATTTCTCGTGCACTTGCCTGGACGCGCCACCGTGCTCCGGTGAAGATAGAGCGCGACCTCGAGAAACTTTTTCCGAAACATATGTGGCGTCGCGTGAATTCTATCTGCGTTCATTTTGGTAAGACACACATGAGTCGGCGAAAAAAAGATGTGCTGTTGGCCGATATCAGCTCTTCTATCTGATATGCGCCTCACGTCGAGACAGGTACGCTCGTTTCATCTAGACGTCTATCGTTTCGCTCGTACTCATACACGACGTTTTCCGTGGCGTTTGAGACGGACGCCGTACCGAGTACTTGTTTCAGAGGTTATGCTTCAGCAGACACAAGCGTTGCGGGTTAGTCCGTTCTTCACACGTTTTTTGAAACTGTTTCCATCGGTGCGCGCGCTTGCTTACGCGCAGACGCGAGAGGTGATTTCCGCGTGGAAAGGTCTCGGGTACAATCGTCGGGCACTCAATCTCAAGCGTGCAGCGGAAATTATTACATCTGATTATCGTGGCAAGATTCCTTGCGATGTAACGTTACTCATGCAACTTCCGGGCATTGGTTCGTACACGGCAAGTGCGGTGATGGCGTTTGCGTTCAATCGTCCGGTTGTTTGTATAGAGACGAACATACGAACCGTATTTATTGACCGTTTTTTCAAGGACACTCGTCGCGTGCGTGACCAGGAACTACTTGTGCTCATTGAGCAAACACTTGACCGTGAGAATCCACGTGCATGGTACGAAGCCCTCATGGATTTCGGAGTATATCTAAAGAGTGAAGGTAGGGGCCATAATGCTCGAAGTGCACATTACGTGCGCCAGAAACCATTCAAGGGCTCACGTCGAGAGTTGCGCGGTAAACTGCTTTCATGGGCGCTTTCATCCTCGATTACGAAATCGGCGCTTGTGCACTTTTGTCAGAGGAATCACACGGCTCAGCGTACGGCGCTTGGCGTGCTCCATAAACTTGCCTCAGAGGGTTTCTTTCCCGAGAGAAGAATTCGTGCTTTGCTTAAACGAAAATGAGCCGTCGATTTATAAAAAATATAGAGCATTTCACGTGTGCGCATTGTGGCGCTTCGGTTACCGGAGACGGGTTTACCAACCACTGTCCGCACTGTTTGTGGAGTAAACACGTCGATGTTTACCCCGGGGATAGACAGGAGTTATGTAGCGGCCTCATGGAACCTGTCGGTCTTGAGATGAAGCGGCGCGTGTATCGGATTACCCACCGTTGTACTCAATGCGGAAAGATTTGTTATAACCGTTCTGAGCAAGGAGATAATCTCAGTATCCTGCTTGCGTGAGCGTTTCTCTAAAAAGGGAGATGAGCGAGGGAGCCGCGTCTCGGATGAAGCTGTCGGCGATTAGTGCTGGATAGTTTGCAAACAGTTCGGAGAGAGAGTAGCCGGACTCCGTTTTAAGCACTCGATTTATATGAGAAAGCGTAATGGCATGTAAATCACGGCCACTTGTTTTGGGAGCTTCAGTACTGGTGACGACAATACCGGCAAGCTCTCCGGTACTTGAGACAATAGCACCCCCCGACGAACCTTGTTGCGCATTCGTGTTTCCGCCAAGCGATATAGCGTCAATACTCGTTTCGTTAAAGGTATAAACTTGTTCTATGGTCGCTGATGCCGATGTGAGGAAAAGATTTGTTTGAATGGTCGCTCCGCCAAGAAATCCTGCGGGGTATGCGGTGATGATAACGGGCTCATTGACGACTAAAGGGTCATCAATGAAGCGTGTTTCGAGATAGGGAAATGTATCCGGTAGCGGTGCGCTCGGGTCACTTCGTTCTGTGACGAGGAGAAGTGCGAAATCAAATTCGCCGGTTCCTACCGGTCTCTGAACAAGAATTTCGGTATGGTGATGGGTAACCCATGATGCCGAAATGTACAGGAGACGCGCACGATATAGCGCGCGTGCCGGACTTCCTTGTCTGATGAGGCAATCAATAGAATTGTCACCCAGATAATCTTTGAGTAAGAAGTATTGTCCGATGTGCGCGTTGGTCAGGATGATTCCACGAGAATCTATAAAAACGCCGCTTCCGGAAATCGGAGAGAAAGGACCTCCTGAAACAGGTGTGCACAGAATATTGACGGTCGCACTGCGTGCACGTTCGTTGACGAGGTCCCATTCCGGGGGTGGGGATGTCGGAGTAATCGGAATGCTAGTGGGTACGCTCGGAAGATGTGGTTCGACGGATACGTAAATTTCCTCGTTGTTTTTAGAAGAGGTTTCGGAAGTTGTTTGGCCAGATGGAATTGCGGTGTTTTCGATTGGGACTGCGGGAGTTTCATTTACGGTTTCTACATCCGAGGCTGGGGTAGGGGGCGTTTCGAACGTTTGGGATGAGGGTAAGAACAGAGAGACGAGCAGGGCGACAAAGGCCACAACTCCTGTTTTGAGGTTAAATAAAAAAGAAACCATGAACTTTATTATACCAAGCTACTTCATTGCGACTCAGTACTGATTTTGCTAGGATTGTGTCACTTCGCGGGCATGGTTTAGTGGTAAAACGACTGCCTTCCAAGCAGTAGTCGGGAGTTCGATTCTCCCTGCCCGCATAGAAATAACGAGCACATCGCGGAGCGATGGGCGACTCTATTTATATCGTGGGCAGGGAGAATCGAAAGGCGGAGGCCGCAAAGCCGCGAGCAAAGCGAGCGTGGGCCGAGCCCGGGGAGGAAGTTCTTAATGAGCGGAGCGAATTTAGAAACTTGACCCCGATTCTCTCCCTGCCCGCAGTGAAACGAGGACAGGAAAAACTATGATATAGTTTGCCCCTGTCTTCATATGCATCTTTCAATTAAAACAGGAGGTTTGAAGTTTGTTATCGGATGGCTCTCGGTGCTCCTGATTCGAAGTATCCCTTTTCGCCCTCCCAATTTCGAGCCCATGTTGGCTGTAGTCATGCCTTTTTCCAAGCGATATACGCTTATTTCGTCATTTTGTTTTGGCTTTCTCGGCATTATTGCGTTCGATATAATCTCCGGCTATGTAGGGATGTGGACCATTATCACCGCGTTGGCTTATGGCTTCCTCGGCGTCTGGTCCTACTATTTCTTTAAGAATCGTAAGGGAACGACCCGTCATTTCGTGTATTTCGGCATTGTAAGTACCCTTGCCTATGATGCGGTCACCGGTCTTTCGGTCGGACCGCTCTTTTTCGGGCAACCCTTTCTCGAGGCGCTCGTAGGACAGATTCCGTTCACCGTTATGCATCTGGCCGGGACGATGTTGTTCTCCGCTGTCGTAAGCCCCATTCTCTACCGTTTCGTTATTGAGCCCGATACCCTCGAAATCCCGGTTCTTATACGAAATGGGAAGCTTTTGTTCTCGCGTTTTTAAAGTTTCCCCCATCAAATCTTACTTTCGTACCGTAGGCGCGGTATACTAAAGGTTGCAATAGGCGCCGTCTTTGCGTTTGGAGAATAACGTGGCACATCCAAAGAAAAAAAATACTTCCCGTTCCGCAAAAAGCAAGAAGAGAGCTCAACAAAAGCTTGTTTCTGTGCGGTCGCGGACAAAAAAGAAAATAATCCGAACTCTGAAGAAATCTTCTCGTGCGAAGAGCGGGGCCCTTGCTCGTAAGGTCAGTGTCGCGCGAAGAAAGAAACTCTCCAGAAATCGAAAAACGGCAGTCTCGAAGAAAGGACGTCTTTCTGTCTTTAGGAAACACCCAGACAATCCAATCATATCGCCTCGTCGGGAACATGATTGGGAGGCATGGCAGGTGTTCAATCCAGCGGCGGTGCTTTTTGGTGGCAAGGTTCACTTTCTCTATCGCGCCATTGGTCCCGATGGGCTTTCAAGATTCGGATACGCTTCTTCATCGGACGGTTTTTCCATAGATGAAAGGTCACCATTTCCTGTCTATGAACATAGAATCAATAAAACATCCCCGTTTACTTTTTGGTCATTTGCGTCCGGTGGCAGTTTTGGTGGATGTGAAGACCCGCGCATGGTACGTATTGATGGCGAAGATGAACTTAAGGTCACGTATACCGCTTGTGACGGAGGTCTCCGAGTCGCGCTCACTTCAATCAACGGTCGTTCACTTTTAGGTAAACGTTGGAATTGGAAAAGTCCAAGACTCATTTCTCCCCCGGGCGAAGTACACAAGAATTGGGTTATTTTCCCGGAGAAGATTCATGGTAAGTATGCGGTATTACATAGCATCAGCCCAAGTATTCTCATCGAATACTGCGACAACCTTGACTTCAAGGAGGGAGAATTCATCAAGAGCCGATATGGGGCAAGTTTACTACCGCGTTCTTCTTGGGAAAGTTCGATACGTGGTGCCGGCGCTCCTCCTATCAAAACTAAACAGGGATGGATTCTGTTCTATCATGCGATGGACAAGCGCGACCCCGGGAAGTATAAGGTGGGCGCCATGCTTCTTGACCTCAAGGACCCGACAAAGATTTTACATCGAACCAAGGAACCGCTTCTTGAACCGGACGAGGACTACGAGAATAATGGCTTCAAATCAGGGGTTGTCTATGTCTCTGGAGCGGTGGTCAAGGACGGAGAATTACTTGTTTATTACGGAGGGGCGGACAGCTGTGTGTGTGTCGCGCATGCCCGCCTCTCGTCTTTCCTTAAAGCGCTTTTAACGGATACAAAACCGAAATTGGCTCGAGGAAGGGTAGGGAGAAAGATATAACGCATGTTTATACGACGTTCGAGCCATAATCCGATTCTAATTCCTAACAGAAATCATTCATGGGAATCAGAAGCGGTTTTTAATGCGAGTCCTGTTACGGTGGGGAGGACGACATATCTTGTTTATCGCGCGGTGTCTCTTCCTCATTACCACATTTCTGCGCAGACGACGATGGCGATTTCCGATATTGGCATTACTGAAAGCAAAGACGGCATCCACTTTGAGAGTCGACGCCGTTTTATTGTCCCTGAGCATGACTGGGAGCGTTTTGGGTGTGAAGACCCTCGCGTCACGAAACTTGGTGGCAAATACTACATTTTCTACACAGCGCTGTCTGAGTATCCGTTCAAAGCTGAGGGGATTAAGGTGGGCGTCGCCATAAGCAAAGATATGAAGACGATAGAGGCGAAGCACCCCGTGACACCGTTCAATGCAAAAGGTATGGCGCTGTTTCCTGAAAAAATCGAGGGTCGTCTGTGGGGTGTGTTGACGGTCAATACCGACAATCCGCCGGTGCAAATTTGTCTTGTGCCGTTCAACGAAGAGAAGGATATGTGGTCTGAGAACTACTGGAACAAATGGTACCGTTCGAAGAATTCATACGAACTCAAACTTAAACGTAAGCCCGAAGACCACATTGAGGTTGGTGCTGCGCCTATTAAGACGAAGCATGGTTGGCTCCTCGTCTACTCGTATATTCAGGATTATTTCTCGTCCCGTCGTTTCTTTACGATTGAGGCAGTGCTCCTTGACCTTAAAAATCCACTCAAGGTAATCGGACGGACGGAAATGCCTCTTTTGACGCCAGAGGAGTATTACGAGCGTATTGGTCACGTGCCCAACATCGTGTTTCCTTCAGGGGCGATGGTAAAAGGAGACCAACTCTACCTTTACTACGGGGCGGCGGACACTACGGTAGGTCTTGTGTATATCAAACTCTCGACGCTACTTGAGCAAATGATTCGGGAAGAGAAGCGAAGTGTTTCGCTGAAGCGTTCGCGCAAAAATCCTATTTTGGCTCCGACCGAACATTCATGGGAGCGTCAGGCGGTGTTTAACCCAGCTGCCATTCACCTTAAAGGGAATGTGCATTTGGTGTACCGCGCTCTTTCCGACGATAATACGTCGGTATTCGGCTATGCGAGAAGTAAAGACGGCGTTTCTATCGATTATCGAGCACCCGACCCTATTTACGTTCCCCGCGAATCGTTTGAGCAGAAATCATCCCCCGGTAGCGGTTCGGGGTGCGAAGACCCGCGACTCACGAAGATTGGCGATAAGATATACATGCTTTATACCGCTTTTGACGGACGTAATCACCCGCGCATCGCGCTCACGTGGATATGGGAATCCGATTTTCTTTCGGAAAAATTTGTGTGGTCTACGCCCGTACTCATCTCTCCTCCTGACCTTGATGATAAAGATTCGGTGATTTTTCCGGAGAAGTTTAATGGAAATTACATGATTGTTCACCGCAGTGGTGACGATATCGATTTCGACCTTAGGCCATCCCTTGATTTTAAAGATAACCACTGGCTTGAAGAGAATCGCTGGATTGCTCCTCGGCGCGGGTGGTGGGACAGCAAGAAAGTTGGCGTTGCAGCACCTCCTCTAAAGACGAAATTCGGATGGCTCATGCTCTATCACGGAGTTTCTGACGACAGTGTCTACCGAGTCGGCGCGGTATTGCTTGATGCGAAAAATCCGACACAGATTATCGCACGGACCACGCATCCGATTTTTGAACCATCCACTGACTACGAACGGAACGGCATCGTCAACAACGTCGTGTTTCCGTGTGGAGCGGTGCTTCAGAATGAGACTCTGTATGTCTATTACGGCGGTGCCGACAAGGTTGTCGGGGTTGCCACCATAACCCTGCATGACCTTATGCGTATCTTACAGCTGAACAAATGGTAGTGAAGAGGAAGAAAAAGAGTGCTGTAGTGCGCTCCGCGAAGAGGTTTGTCGATACGAAGGTGTTTTGTTTCGACCTTGATGGAACGCTCACGGAGAGTAAGGCAGAACTCGAGGTTTTTATGGCCCGGCTTATTCGTGAACTGCTCCAGTCGCGTAAAGTGGTTATTGTCGGGGGAGGGAATGTGCCTCAATTCAAAAAGCAGTTTTTGCGCCATCTCGCATGCACGCCTCAGGAAAAGAAGAACCTTTTTCTTATGCCTACGTCCGGGGCGAGTATGTATAAGTTTTCCCACGGCAAGCTTATCAACGTGTACCGTCACGAGCTTTCCTTGGCCGAAAAACAAGAGATAAGGCAGGCATTTAAAGATGCCTCACATAACGTTGGTTTTGTCCCTCCCAAAAAGACCTACGGTCCGATTATGGAAGACCGAGGAACGCAGATTACTTTTTCTTTAGTTGGCCAGCGTGCGCCAGTGAGAGTGAAACGTGAATGGAATAAACGATTTGATTCATTGCGAAAAAGATTGCGCACGGAGCTTGGCCGGAAGCTTGAGAATTTCGAGGTTCGTACGGGCGGAATGACCTCTCTTGATATAACGAAAAAGGGGATAGACAAAGGGTATGGTATGGAACAGCTCATGAAGCGACTGCACATTTCTCTCCGTGACATGGTCTACGTCGGAGATGCCCTCTATAAAGGTGGTAACGATTACGCGGTTGTACGTACCGGTGTACCTCTTCTCAAGGTTCGGACGTATACGGAAACCGGTGAGTTTCTCAGACGGCTACACAAGCTTAGTTAGAGAACAATACAAAAACCGCTCGTTTTAATGAGCGGTTTTTGTATGAGTGTGAAATTTACTTTACAGCGTCCTTAAGGGCCTTCGCTGCTCGGAATTTCGGTACTTTCATGGCCGGGACCGAGATGGTCTCACCGGTACGTGGGTTGCGAGCTTGTCGTGCGGCACGAGCTTTTACTGAGAAAATACCCAACCCCGCAATTGATACTTCGTCTCCGCCCTTGAGGGTGTTAACGACTGCATCAACAACGGCATCAACTGCCTGTTCGGCTTGCACTTTCGTGCCACCAATCTTTGCATGGACCGCTTCTGCAATACCTTGCTTATTCATTGATTTGTTAGAGGTTGATTGCTAAAGAGTTCGACCCTCTCGTATGCTAGGGATACCCCTAGCCTGTGTTCGGAAATCATTATATAACAGGTGCTTTTTTAGGCAATAAGCTCGGGAACGTAAAAAATCTTTGAAATAGAGCCGTTTTTTTGTCAATTTTTGAGTTAAAACACAAAAAAACAGGGCCAGACGGCCCTGTTTTTGTTGCGCACCTAATGTTTTATCGTGCAAATTCGATTGCGCGAGTTTCTCGTATGACGTTTACCTTGATTTCTCCAGGATAACGAAGTTCGTTTTCGATGCGGACGGCGATATCGCGAGCTATTTTACTTGCTTCGAGGTCGGATACATCGGTCGGCGTTACAAAGACGCGGATTTCTCGACCGGCCTGAAGTGCGTACGCTTTCTCGACGCCGGTAAATGAGGTGGCGATAGCCTCAAGTTCCTCAAGGCGTTTCAGGTAGTTTTCGACACTGTCACGCCGTGCGCCCGGACGGGCACCGGAAATAGCGTCTGCGGTCTGGACAATCATCGATTCCAGAGTTTCGTATGGGTATTCTTCGTGATGCGCTTGCATTGCCTTGACGATATCCTCTGAAACACTGAATTTCTGTAATATGCGACGTCCAATTTCAACGTGAGTCCCTTGGACTTCATGGTCTACCGCCTTACCGATGTCGTGAAGCAGGGCGCCTGCCTTTGCGATACTGACATTGGCACCAAGCTCTTCGGCAATCATGCCAGCGATATGTGCCATTTCAACTGAGTGCTGAAGAACGTTTTGACCGTAGCTTGTGCGGAAGTGAAGACGACCAAGGATTGAGATGAGGCGCGGGTCGAGGTTGATGACGCCGACCTCGTAGGCCGCCTGTTGCCCCTTCTCTTTAATAATTTTATTGATTTCTTGCTCGGCTTTTTCGACAGCTTTCTCAATCTTTGCCGGTTGGATACGCCCGTCGATAATAAGCTCTTCAAGCGCGACGCGAGCAATTTGGCGACGAATCGGGTTGAAGGAGGAAATGGTAATGGCTCCCGGAGTGTCATCAACAATGAGTTCGACACCCGTGATGCGCTCGAACGCTTTAATGTTTCGTCCCTCTTTGCCGATGATTTTACCCTTCAATTCGTCCGAGGGGATGGTGACCGTTGTGGTAAGGATGTCGGCTGACATCGAGTTTCCGAGACGCTGAATCGAGGAGGTGAGAATCTCTTTGGCCCGTGCCTCAAGCTTCTCTTCGCCGAAGCGTTCAAGTTTTTGCATACGCGCGAGAAGGTCTTCTTCGCTCTGTTTTTCGAGAACTTTCAATAATTCGTTTTTTGCGCTGTCGCGAGAAAGACCGGCGATTTTCTCCATTTCAGAGATTTTCTTTACCTCCATTTCATCAACTCGGTCACGAATCTTCTTTATCTCAGCAACCTTACCCTTTATTTCCTCGACCTCTTTGTCGATATCGGACTGACGATTGTCCAACAGCTCCTCTTTTTTGATGAGGCGGTCTTCAGTCTTCTTTTGTTTCTCCTCGCGCTCTTTCATTTCAGCGCGAGACTCTCGGAGCACTTCATCGGCACGCTTTTCGGCGTCGGCGACAATGCGCTTCGAGTCTTCTTTTGCCTCGAGCATCATCTGTTTAATCTCAAGCTCCATCGAGCCTTTCTTGCCGAGGGAGATGATGAGACGCAGATAATACCCGAGTGCTACTCCTGCAAGGGTGCCAAGTCCTGCGA
>CAYGFK010000016.1:0-10295 GCA_964349135.1 uncultured Candidatus Saccharibacteria bacterium
CGCCCCCCCCTTTTTTTTCGACTCTTCTTTCTTCCCCATATGCCATTAAGAACGCTATAGCGTTCTTAATGGCATATGGGATTTATCCCCAAATAGTAACTATTCTTTGGTTAAACCCATCTCTGGTGGGTTCATTAAATCTCTATGCCTCCCCTTAATACCCTTATAGATAATGATTATCAAACTTACTATTACATAGAAAAAGCTTGTCCACTGGAATATCTGCTCCGGATAAGGAGAAAAGAGGTCTCCTGAACCTGGTTCTGGATAAAAAATAAAAAGTAAAATCGCCAGAGGAACAAACCATATTGCAAACTTTTTCCACGCAGACGCCGCTCTCGGAACAAAGAGGAGAAAAAGAAAAACTACGGCTAAAGCGCCCATCCCATAAAACAGAGGGTCACCAATATTGTTTAGTAAATCTCGACACACATACGCCTCAGAATTACATAAACCAAAAACTACAGAGCTGGTTAGTATATATCCAGCAATCAACCCTAAAATTGATAGGGCTAATGAGGTTGATATGATTTTCTTGCTCATAATTAATATATCTTACAACAAACCTTCAAGCTCTCCAATAATTAAGACTATTTGTTCAATGTCACTTTCCGCAATTTGACCATTATCCCCTCCCTTAAACACCTTCTTTAGAAGATTTGATAGCTTTGCGACTAACGCGCGGTCATTTTGAAGTTTATCTATATGTTTCTCCAGCTTCTCTATCCACTTAATAAGTTTCTCACGCAACTTATCATCAACATCTGATCTATTTATTTGATTCTTCAAAAGATTAAGAAGTTCTCTTAAACTGAACTCGTAACCATCCGAGTAAACAACAGAATCAACATCTCCGTCGGCGTCGTAATCAATGTTTATGTTTGTTGATTGGGGGGCGCCAGCGTTCACCGTAAACTCAGCATCTGTCCCCGTGGCAACAGACATGTCTGTATAACTTGAAATCGGAGTGGTGATATCGTTAAAAAAATCTTCAATATCAACTGTTACTAAACCACTACCTACCCCTTTGAATACGAACGAATAGATTCCTTCTTTCGGCAAAAAGATATATTGGCTGTCACCAAAAGTCAGAACGTAACTATTGGGAATTTCTTCTGTTATCGTCAGCACATCCCTTGAAAGATCTTGGTCCGGATTTATACCTGTAAAGTTGCCTAAACTGTCATATGCACCAAGAACTACTGGGGAATGAGTACTAACTATTAATTGCCCGTCTATATCTGACGTTGTTGGTTTTTCGGTATAAACATAATCAATGTTAGATATCTCATCTTTATGAAATAGATATTGAACAATCTTCAAGACAGGTTGGGCACCAAGCATGTCACGATGTTGAACATGAGTACCCAACGACTCATTGTAATTGTAAATGTTGAAATAATAAATCTCAGAATTAAGTTGAGAAATTGCGCTCGAATAAACCACTGTACTATCACCTTCCCGTGTCTTTAGGGCACTGTAACCCAACTCCCCGTGCTCATCTATATATTTAATTCCCTTGATGGTAGGTATTCCCCATCCAGCAACCTGAACTACTCTAATATTGCCCGGTATTGAATAACTATCGAAGGTATTGTGAAAATCGTTAGAATAATCCATCAAATCTGTTCTCAAGACTTCCGGGGTCAATAAATCATCTTCCGCCGGCTCTGCTCTTGGAAAATCAGTGGCAGTGACAAACGATTTGAATTTGCTATACATATTAAGTTCGTTTCCCCAAAAATTTCTCCATTCAGCCACAAATTCTGAATTCTCATCAAAGACAATAACTGGGTCTATGATTTCATCGAAGTAAAGCGAGGAGGGCAACAGATTAAACGCGCTCTTCATATTCTGAGCAATCATTCTGCCCTCAGAGCGCTTCACAATAAATCCGCCACCAATACCTTCACCCTCTCCGTGTAAAAGTGAACCTATGGATTGAGGAGTGCCAAGTTGGGGCGTACCAACCATAATAAACGCATCGAGTAAGTCCGCTTTTCCCTCATCTTCAAGAGCTTTAATGATTGCCTTCCCCATAAGTCCTCCCATTGAGTGGGCAACTATGGTAACTTTCCCCGTAAAGGAATTTGTGGCAACCTCTTCAATTTTTGCCAAAATATTTATCGTGCCTTCCGTAGTTTCAATCCCATCTGCCAAAATTTCTTCAGGTGAATATCTCCAATCGTATGCGAGAGGTAACCACTCGCGTATCGTGCTTGTTCCCGTTTCACCGTCTATTGTTGCCAAAGAATCCATAAATCCAGAAAAATCTTCGTACACAGCCGTACCGTAAAAAGTATTTACAATTCCATCAACACGAACAGGATACACACTCTCTCCATCTCCGTTCAAAGCGAGTTGCCTCACATCGTCGCTCCACGTAGTTGGTGGCCATAAGATATCGCCATCTGACTCCAGTCTACTTGCTTTAATACCCGGTAGAAAAACAACACTTGAGCAACACTCGGAAACAGGCGGTTCGGATTCCATAACAGGAACCGGAGTAAACGCCATCGAATACGGAGAAGGTGGCTCGGATGGGTATTGATTGGCGAGCGCCACCCAGTCACCCTCAGCCAAATTACCTATCTCGGTATGAATATTTACCAATTCATCCGTTCCTGACCTCTTTACGGTGAGTGTATAGCCGGTGGCATCAAACGTAAGGTCGCATAAAAACCAATCTGATGAATTAAATAACGAGAAACTGTAGCAGTAGATATACTCGATATGTTTAATGGCCACCGGCCCTGTCCGCGGGTCGCCGTTTACCACATAGATAACCGGAGGGTAACTGGCGTAGCAACAGCCGTGGTGTGTGTAGGTAAAACTCAGATGCGTAAAACCGTTTACGTACTCCTGCACATAATTCTCTAATCCATAATGACCATTCACCTCCACACTGTCGCCAAATAACACCTGGTCCTTTTCGTCAACCTGATACGGAGTGGAGATTTCTGCGATAGCGGGAGAGGCTATCGCGCAACAACAGAAGGTAAAAAAGAGAATGGCTGACGTTCTCATAGTCCACATGTGTTCACTTCAATATGCTATGTATACCACACCCATTGAATGAAAAGCGAGCGGTGCGCACTGTCACATCAATCAAGGCCAAACTCTTTCCGCAAGGAGAAATCATTCTCGATGGCATCAGCAATGATATACAGCAAATCTTTACCTATCCTAAAATCTGCCTTAAGGAGCGCGATAAGGTCTTCACAATCGTATGGGTACACCCACACACTATCTTGCAGTCGTTTAAATCCGAGTGACAAAAGCGTGCGACGTACCTTTTCACGTAAACCCCTCCGCTCCTCCTTGATATCAAAAATGAGTATTCTCCATTTCTTATCCCACTTTCGCGGTTTAGGAGGTAACCTGTATTCTCCCGTCGTTGTACGCAGAAATCTTTTGCCTGCCTCCGTGACCCGAAACATTCCATGGTGATATTCAATATACCCTAGTCGCATAAGACGCCCACGGGCACGGTAAATCGAACTCCTCGCCTTAGCCGTTTCATATTTTCGATTTTTAAGCTCCTTGAGAATACCCCGCGCCAAACCGGCCGGATTCAATGCGCCAGCCACAGCAATAACGAGAGTCGTTAAGATGGCACGGGTTATTTTTGAATTACGCGTTCGAATTCTCGAACCCTGCTCAAGTTTCCCCATATAGCAAAATAATATCATATGCCATTAAGAACGCTATAGCGTTGTTAATGGCATATGGGATTTTCCTTATCTTTACCTTCTTCTCACCCTCTCTCTAAAGGCATATTTAAAAAAACTACTAAAGAGATTAAACAGGGTTAAAAATAGAATGGGTGGGCAAGATACGTGGTGCAGTACAAAAAAACCGCCGAGAGGCGGTTTTTTTGTGTGTGACTTCGCTAAGTGTTAGCGAGTGATCGATATCGGAGTAGATGTTGATTCTGTCAAAGGCGCGGTAACTGTAATTCGGTTTGTAGAGGTAGAAACGGTATAGCCCGTGTTGTAATCTGCGCAATTTGTTATACCTGCGCCATCGTGCTGAGATTTCGGATCTGAAGGCAATGCTGGCAGATACACTGGAACGAGGTTGTTACAAAGATTCATTCCACCAGCTGCAGAAGTAATGTTTTTTGTCCCCTGAGTAAGATTGAGCATAGCTGGAGGATAATTCCCCTTGTTGTCAGCCATATACTGTCCAATCGCGTTCAAAATAGCATTCAAGTTCGCAGAACGCTGACTATCGTTTGCTGAAGCAAACTGTTTTGCCGGGTTGATGGCGATGAGCACAACTGCCGCAAGGATGGCGATGATACCGATGACCACCAAGATTTCGATAAGGGTAAAGCCCTTGTTCTTTTTATTTTTATTCATGTATGAGTTTGTTTTTATAATAATTTATAAAGAAAGGCTCTTCGACCGCCTTTCTAACCTTCTTGTATAGACAAGGTTCGTTTTAACACTCAAACCACTATTTGTGAATAGAGGTGCGTGTTTACGACACAATTCTCAAAAAACGTAAAATGCTTCAGAAATTCACTCTCTCCTTCCAAGAATTCACATTTCCCGTCGCTGAATCCACTACAATTTCAAGATTTGTCGTCGCCCCAGTCGAACTTGCCGAGACCTGCACAAGCGAAAATCCCGACGATGGAGTACCGGCATCTATTGAACGAATGGTGCATTGCGATGAACCAACTTCCACATGAACGGGTGCGCTCGGAGCAATTTCATACGTGGCGTCATTGACGACAACCACCCGCGCGACCTCAACACATCCGCGCGCAAGCGCGTCACTCGCCTCTTTTCGCTCCAAATCAAGCAGTGCAAACCGACTTCCTATCCCCCGACTGCCAAGTGTCAATACGGTAATCATCAGAACAAAGCCAAGAACGATGACAGAGATGAGTGCTATGAATCCTTGTTGTCCGTTTTTAATAGGCATAGTAGCGAGCGGGACCATAGTGCTCTGTTCCTGCATCAAACTCAACTTCAATATACTCAGGACCTGATGCGGGAATTGTTTTTGATACCGCAAAATTCGAGAACGCGACCCGTGAGGCCGTAAGTGGCACACCGTTGAGTTCTATAGCTCCCGTATCCTCCGTGAACACAAGTGACCCGGACGGCTGAGTAACCGTAAGCGTGTTCCCTCCCGAAACCGTGACCGACACTACATCAGAAAACGCCCACGAAAACTTGCGCAGTACAAACCCCGCTTCCCCTTGTGCCGTGACATGCGCCGATAAGCTCTCTGACCCGGTTATCAGCGGGTATGCCGACATAATCACGCCGGTCAGGATGATGGCGAAAAGCGCTATGTAAAGAAGGGTTTCGATGAGCGTAAACCCGTTCTGTCTAATTACAGGCATTTCCATTCGCATCATGAATTACCCGAAAGATATCATTACTCTCGATGACTGAAAAAATGTAATTGTTTCTATATATGAGCCGTGTGGGGTTGGCTGGATAGTTATAACTTACACATCCGTGCGGTTGTATATTACTTGGATTAGAAACATTCCAAACTTGGAATTCAGCAGTCGCTTTTGAACTCGCAATAAAAGCAAGCGGGCCCTGCACTACAATCGATAAAATCGCCGTATTGTTGGAATTGTTTATATTTTCCGAATCAAAAAGAGTGGGAGAAACGGGGGTCGATATATCGAACACGTAAAAATCATGCTGGGACGCGTTGTTTGAACTATCTCTACCCAAGAAAAGATTGCTCCCCAATATATAAACACTTTGAGCATCTCTATTGCTTGGTAAATCAACATACGTAATTGATGTTGAAGTAAGGTCATTCAAATCCAATGTGGACATGTCAACAATAGCGAGTTCACCGGAGTCGTAACCAGTAGCAAGATACGCGTATCCCCCTTGAACACGCATATCGTTGATATTGTGATTGAAATTAATATCAATCTTTCCTGTAAGCACGGGGATAGAAGGAGTTGTGGTGATATCGAAAACCAGGAGCTCCGGACCTAATGTATTTTTCAAACCAACATACAAATACCCGTCATAATATGTAAAGACTTCCGGTTGAGGGTCAGACCCTGCCTGACTTACGCCACAACAAATATCAAACGACACCTCGGTAGTCGTCGACAACGCACCCGAAGGATTTGTAACATCCACAACTTGTAGTTGTTTTGTTTTATAGTTACGCGCTAAATACGCATACACCCCGACCACCTTTACGTCATTGAGTCCTTCTAAATTAGGACTCCACGACAAACCGCCACTTGTATCAAAATCATTTATATAGAGAGGATTTTGAGGATTAGAAATATCAAGAATCCAAAGGTCTGACTCATCTTTGTTTGCATGTTGAGCTGAAATAAAAGCATATTGGATACCACTAATGGTCGCTATATCTATCCCCGTACCTTTGATGCCCGCGCTTGAGCCATAGGTATTTGAATCGAAAGAGCCGAACGTGTCAGGATTATCCCAATCACCCGGAGGAAACGGGTCACAACCCCCACCCAGGGCTTGCGCCGAAGCAATGTTTGCAACGAGCGTACCGAATGAAATTCCCATAGATTTACTCTTCTCGCTCGTCCAGTCCGTCTCGGAACCAACAAACTTCACGCACGGTGAAATATCGGTGATGGTACGAAACCGGTCATAAAAATTATCATCAGGGTCAATGGATTCATCTTCCTGCCCCGATTCAAGGGCGCTCCATACGGTGGCCGACGAACCGAGCGCCACAGACGTTGAGGCAACATGCTCAGAGGCACGATACAAACCATGACTTGAAAGCTGTGAGTCGAGTGCTACCGATTGTCCTGTAAATGAAACCATGGTGGCTCCGACAAGCAAAATAATCGCGAGTGTAAACGCAATCAACAACTCGAGGGTCGCGGCACCTCCATTTGTTTGTCTTTCTGTTCTTATCATTTGCAGTAAACCCATGCTACTCTTTTTCACTTCTTTTACCACTCAAGCCGACCTTCACCATTGATATCGAGCGTGCTCGTCTTGGCGCCGTCCGAAAACGTCACCGTACCGGCTCCTACACCAACCGACCCCGACAACTGCGCGAAAATAATATCGAACGTCGTATTGCTTCCGGAATCAGTGATAACAATTCCATTGTTTCGTTCTACGGTACGCGCATTCGCACCCGGATACGAAGCGCCTTCATAAAGAATGATTGAGGAAGGTGTAAGGCGTACACCTTGGGCCGACTCATGTACGTTTGCAAGTGCGCGAGCGCGAGCTCCTTGGAGTAAGAGCACAACCGTATCACGTTCGTTATGCACGGTAGAACGACCTATCGAATCAACTCCCATAATGAGCCCAATAGAAGCAAGTATGGCGAAAAGCCCTAGGAGAATAAGAATCTCGATGAGCGTAAACCCGTTAGCGAGAGAGGTGTTGCGTGACTTCATAGATAGGAGTGATAACCGAAACCGCAACAAACCCGACGAGCAATCCCATAAACACCATGAGCACCGGCTCAATTGAGTTTGAAAGATTTTTCACCATATCGTCGACTTCCCCTTCGTAATGCTCGGCGAGATACATGAGCGTATCGGAAAGCGTCCCCGACGTCTCACCAATCATAACCATATGTGTAACGGTGTCCGGAAACAGGCGTACCTGTTCCTCGAGAAATTTCGAGATGCGCTCCCCTTTCACGATACGGTCGTGCAATTCATAGCACGCCTTCTTATAGACAGGGTTTGGTGTCGAATCTCCCGTCACCTGCGCCGCTTCAACAACATTGAAACCGCTTCGCAAGAGTAGACTCATCGTACGGCAGAAGTTTGTCATATTGTAATTTTGCACCAGCGACCCGATAATCGGAATGACGAGAATGGTACGTGACACGGCATAGTGAATTTTCTTAACCGTCCGTAAGAGCACTATGAAAATAGTAACGAGTACCGCCGAGACGCCGAGCGTATAGAATCCGTAGTGACGGAGGAAATTACTAATCCAGAGAAGCACTTTCGTGGTAAACGGCAACGTCACATTGAGACTAATGAAAATCGGCATAACCTTCGGAAAAATAAACACCGTGAGAAGCACCGTCACGGCAACGGTCGCCACGGTAATAAATGCCGGGTACACCAGCGCACCAATAACTTTGCGTTTGAGTGCGTGTCGCTTATGAAGTTCTTCCGCCAAATACGTGAGGTTCTGAGACAAGGTACCGCTCATTTCACCTATGCGAATGACGTTTACAGAAAAATCACCGAAGCTTCGCTTGAAACGCCCGAGGGCATCGGACAGCAGACGGCCGTTTGCAACATCGGCCTCGATAACCCTCAGCATCTCTCGGCGCGAACGCGAACGGGCTTGTTTATGTAAAATCTGCAAACTCTCAAGTACCGGGACTCCAGAACGAATGAGAAAGGCCAATCGTTTTGAAAAGAGGACCATTTCCTTTGTGGACATACCAAGCGAAAACGAAAAACTCTTTTTCTCGCCGGCCTTCTTTTTTTTCTCATCCCCTTTTTTGAAACGGAACGAGAAATTCTTTAACGAAAGTGAACTGAGCGCCACCTTTGGTCGAGAATCTTTTTGTGTAAGTTTCTTCGCTTTCTTCTCGAGCGCTTTTCTTTCTTTTTCTTTCTTTGCCTCTTCTTTCTTTTTCTGTTGTTCAGGATTCACCGCAAAACGCTTCAAAAAAACGGAAAAAGCGTTCGGCTTCTTCTCGGCGTGCTTTTGCACATCAGGTGACGCTTGAATAGGTTGGACTTTCGTCGTCTCTGATACGGACACCACGGGCCCTGTCTGCTGAGCACTCTCTACAACACTCACCTCTAATGGAGAGGCTTTTGGTTCCTCTTTCTTAATCGTTATCTTTATTTTTCTTTCCTCGTTATTCATTGGTCACACGCATCACTTCTTGGAAGGTTGTGTCACCGGCGATAATTTTACGAACACCATCTTCTATCATAGTGGTCATACCATTCTTTACCGCAATCTGTTTTATCTCACTTGCCGACACCTTTCGAAGCATGGCCTGACGAATTTCTTCATCGACAACCAACACTTCGCCGATAACGGTTCGTCCGCGATAACCGGTCTGATTACATTCTTCACAACCCTTCCCTTCAAAGACTTTTTCTATATTTTCGACAAGGTGTTTAGGAAACGCTCCAGACAAACTTTCTTTTTCGGCGACGGTAAGTATTTTCTCTTTCTTGCACTTCTCGCAGATTTTTCGGACAAGACGTTGTGCAATGGCAATATTGACGGTCGACGCAACTAAGAACGGTTCGATACGCATATCGAGCAATCGCGGAAGCGTCGTCGCAGAGTCATTGGTATGTAGCGTTGAAAGGAGGAGGTGTCCGGTCAACGCGGTGTTGACCGCGATGCCAGCCGTCTCAGTATCACGAATCTCACCAACCATGATGACATTCGGGTCTTGGCGCAAGATTGAACGGAGACCGTCGGCAAACGTAAGCCCTCGAGCCGGATTGACCTGAATCTGCTCAATTCCTTCTATCGCATATTCTATCGGGTCCTCGATGGTGATGATAGACGCCTCAGGTTTATTGAGCATTTTGATAAGCGTGTAGAGCGTCGTCGTCTTTCCGCTTCCCGTCGGCCCCGTTGAAAGAATCATACCGTGCGGTTTCCTCACCGCTTTCATAATCTTCTTTTGGTCTTCAGGAGAAAATCCTATCGCTTCGAGCGTAAACAATGATGATTTATCGGAAAGGAGGCGAAGCACGGCATTCTCTCCATAGTAAGTCGGCACAATTGAGACTCGCACATCGATTGGACTATTCTCAAGTATGAGACGAAATCGTCCATCCTGCGCCGCCTGGTGTTCGTCCGTACGGAGGCGAGCAAGTACTTTGATACGAGCTATGAGCGGAGCATGGAGCTCTTTCGGAAATGAATACGACTCGAGAAGAACACCGTCGACACGAATGCGCACCTTCACTGAGTTCGCGTGCGGGTCAATGTGAATATCAGAGGCACGCGAATGGCACGCTTGCTCGATAAGAGAGTCGAGTACTTTAACAACCGAGGCCTCAGAGCCCCGAGCAATTTCTGCGTGTACGTCGTTTTCTGCGTTTGAAATTGGAGTCATAATCCCAAAATAGGGCTAAAAATCGTGCCTATAGCCACAAAACATTATCTTGTTTTTCTTGATACGTCAATGGATGACAAAAAGACGTTGCAACCGAAGAGCTCCTACAGTAAGCTTTGATGCACTGGGTATTTGGCTCAGTTGATAGTCCATCACCGTGATTGGATAAAAAGATTTCGGGCGATTAGCTCAGTTGGTAGAGCAGCGCTTTTACACAGCGAAGGTCGGGGGTT
>CAYGFK010000017.1:0-8882 GCA_964349135.1 uncultured Candidatus Saccharibacteria bacterium
TTGCATGCCTTATCCACGCCGCCAGCGTTCATCCTGAGCTAGGATCAAACTCTTAGTTAGAATTTGACGAACGGAACAAAATAGAAAATGGTATCTTCTTTTTTGTTTATCCAAGCATCCCACCAAAAGTGGAACGCGTTAGAAGTGTTACTAGCTCTTGGAATTCATTTCACTAGACTTTTAATTTCCCTTCCCAAATATAATGAGAAGAGAAATTGATTACTTGCACGTATTGTGTTCTCATTCCGATTAAAAACAGCTGGAAGGTCATTCCAGGATTTTTAACGGAATTTGATTATTTCGTTTTCAAGGAACGCGCTTTAATACTCCTCCGCCCTAGGCGGATCTAAATAAAGAAAGCGTGGGGTACATTATACATAGCCCAAACAGAGTGTCAAACGCCTTTAACTAAAGGAAAAGCCGCCCGCTAAGAACGGACGGCTTTTAGAGATTAGGCGGTCGCAACCGCTTTTTCCAGTCGACACCGCCATTCCGAATCGAACCTCTGTAAGGCATCTTCAAAGGCCTCCTGGAGACAAGCATCAGGGTCACGTGGCGTATTAGCGGCGTGGCCAATCCATCGAGTGCCCTCCTTGTTTCGAACACCAACTGATACACGCCCTGAGGTTGAGGCGAATTCGATTCGTTCAAGATGCAACCCGAGCGATTCGAGTTGAGCAACAGAAGAACTACTCAGCATATGATTCCTTTCTCTAAAGAACTATCCCCTGTTGGTTCGTCGTGCCATCCGGCAAAAACGAAACCAGCTCCCCGGGGTGGAGAGCTGGCTGGTGTTCGTATCGTATCTCGTTTCTCTTATCCCTTGATACACGCACAAGCAAACTCTCCACCCTGACTAAGGAGGAGCGCAAGAAGATTGAGAAGAAGGTTTTTATTCTGTTTGCCGTACATTGAATTCATACGATAATCTTATTCTTTTCTCTGCCACCTTTCAACCGTCACGAGAAGTGGCGCAGCAAAACAAATTGAGGAATACGTCCCGAAAATCACACCGAGACCCAAAACGAGCGAGAACTCACGCGTTGAGACCCCACCAAGAATATAAAGGGATGCCAGAACAAAAATAATGGCGAGTGAAATGTTGATGGACCTGGTTATCGTCTCTGAAATGCTTTTACCGACAACCTCTCCAAAAGACTCGTGCAACCGCTCTTCCCTGTCTTTAATCAAGTTCTCACGCACCCGGTCAAAGATAACAATGGTGTCGTTCACCGAAAATCCGAAAATGGCGAGGAGTGCCGTTACAAAGAGAATGTCAACCTGGTATTCGATGAAATAACTACCGAGCACTGCGAAGATACCGACGGGAATAATCGTGTTGTGAATAAGCGCAATGATGGACACGAGGCCGTATTTCCATGACTGAACCGGTTGTGAGACTTTTCTGAACGAATACGTCATATAGAGAATGATTGCTGCAAGAGTAAGGAGGAGTGCAATCCATGCTTTATTCTGAAGCTCTTGACCGATAACGCCACCGACAGAATTGAAACGAAGTTCTTCCAGAGGCGACTCACCGCCCAAGCTCAAAACATCGAGGAGTCTTGCGTGTTCTATCACGTCCAGCTCCTGCGTTCTCACGATATAGCCCTGCTCGCCAGTCGGCTGAAGCAACGTATTAACAAATTCAGCTTCTTGCAAAGAGGTCTGCAATAACGTCGTTTCTGGACGCATTCCCTCATAAGAGACCTCAACGAGAGACCCTCCCGTAAAGTCGATACCGAAACTCAGACCGAACACGGCAACCGCAAAGAGCGAGCCAACGACGAAGACGGCTGAAAGGATGAGAAAGAATTTTTTGTGTTTGATGACGAACATAGAATTACACTTGCTGACCTCTCGTCCTACCGATACCTGACCCAAAAAGGAATTTTGTGAGGGCACTTTCTTGAGAAGGCACTAATGCGTACAGGAATATTCGAGTTATCGTAAACGAACTGAGCATAGACAGAATGATACCGAGACCAAACGTAAGCGCGAAACCTTTGACAAGCGAGGTTCCAAACCAAAAGAGCACGATGGCAGAAACAAGTGCGGTGACATTACCGTCCCAAATCGCAGTCCATGCTCTCTTGAAACCGTCATTGATAGCATCTCTAAGTTTCTTACCAAAACGCAACTCTTCTTTCATGCGCTCGAAGATGAGCACATTTCCATCAACCGACATGCCAAGCGATATAATGAAACCGGCGATTCCGGCTGCGGTCAATGTCACCCCGATGACCTTGAAAAGTGCGAGATTGAGTACCGCGTAAATAAGCAGTGCAAGCGATGCGGCTAAGCCAGGCAGACGATACCATACGGTCATAAACAGCATAACGAGAATGAGACCGACAACCCCGGCAATAACGCCTGAACGTAATACCTCCGCACCGAGTGTCGGACCTATCGACTGCGTGGAGAGAAGTTTGATAGGTACCGGTAACGCTCCGTAATTCAAATCGCGAACTAAGAGTTTTGCTTCTTCAGGTGTGAAGTTGCCGGTAATTTGTGCCGTACCGTCGCGAATCTCCTCATTGATGACCGGAAGCGAAATTGCCTGACCGTCGAGAAATATACCGAGAATCTCGCCGACATGTTCCCGGGTCACTTCAGCAAAAAGTTCTCGACCTTCACTATTAAACTCGAGAAGCACGTACGGCGTACTGATAGTGGATTCAAAACCAACTTGTGCGCGCTTGACGAGACTTCCTGTAATACCGGTATCTTCAAAAATGACGGTTGGCGTCGTCGTACCTTCCACCGACTCACCTTCCGAAACTAAGCGAAACTCAAGGAGAGGTGTCTGACCAATAAGCGCGATGGCTTCATTAATATCCGTGACGCCCGGAAGCTCGACAACAAGCTTTTGGTCTATGGCACCGCCAACACTCCCAGACTCCACCTGAACCAGAGGTTCAGAAACACCAAAGAGGTTTACGCGTCGCTCAATAACATCACGGAGCGCTTCCATTGAATCACCCACCTCACCTAACGCCACCTTAGAGACATCCGCTTCGTAAACCAGGTGTGTTCCGCCATTGAGGTCAAGCCCAAGCTTGAAGGCATATCTCGAAACAACATGAGGAGTGCTAGTCGCCATAGCATCTGAAGGAACGTTTGAAACCTGAGTACTATAGACAAAATACCCTACGGCGACCGCCATAAGGATAAGCAAAAACGCACTGAGGCGTTGTTTAGACATGGTGGGTATACTAGCGGATTTACACAGAAAGATAAATGGTTGACAAAATGAAAAAAAAGTGCAAAATCTGACACAAAGAACCTTCTCGCATTGCGAGAAAAAAACAGGAGGTACAATATGTTTGGCGATGGAATCTCAATGGCATCGTTTGGTTTCTCTTATACCCACTACTATGTAGGTATTACAAACCATAAAAGTCGTTCGCTACTTGGAGGTAGTGATGAAAGAGCCCTTCAAGAAGCCGAGAGAGAGTTCGGAAAAAATGTGGTAGTCTACGCTGACAGGATCACCGTGACAACTGGCGGCCAAAGATTCGGCCGAGTTGTGAAATTGAGACGAGGAAAGAACGGTGAAGTTGTCCGAGAAATTTGATAATTGACCTACAAAAACCGCATGGTCCGCCTCGCCTACAGCGAAGCTGGCCAGCGGTTTTTTCTTTTTCTCTTATAACCCTGGAAATTTTTTTGAAAGACGGCGAGGAGGCGAGCGGGCACGGTTCGAGCGAAGCGAGAGAGCGAGCTGAGCGGATTAGGAAAAACTCCCCGCTGGGGAGTTTTTCCGGTCTTTCAAAACAATTTCCGAAAAACTACTTACCTTTCCGTGAAATAAGCTCCCGAACCGTATGGAGCGCAATCTCAAGGTCAACAACAAATGAACGATTTTTGATGTAGTAGAGGTCGTAGGAGAGTTTTTTCTTCGTCTCCTTCACATCAACGCCATGATGCGGATGCGTCTCATGGTGAATCTGTGCCCATCCGGAAAGGCCCGGCTTCAAAAGGTGGCGAATATTGTAGTACGGAATCGCTTCCTCATACTGTTTAACAAGTGCCGGCAACTCAGGACGCGGGCCAATGAGCGACACATCTCCCCTGAGCACGTTTAAAAGTTGCGGTAATTCATCAATGCGCGACTTGCGCAAAAACGGTCCGATGCGAGTGAGTGTATTTTTTGCCCCATTCTTATACTCTCCGGCATCATCACGCATCATGGTGCGAAATTTAATGATATTGACCGGACGATTATTGCGCCCAACGCGTTCCTGCTTGATAAACAATGTCCCCTTATCATCAAAAAAGACAAGTAACCAAACTATCGGATAAAACGGTAGCGAGAGAATAAAAAGAGGAAGTGAGAGGATGATGTCCATTGCCCGCTTCAGAAAGTCGTAGGTAAACTTCGGTGTCAGCGAAATATTCTCGAGAAACCAATTGTACTGTAAAAGCGAAAGTGGTACGCGGTCAAAAATATCCTCATAGATTTTATGCATATCGATAAAGCGAACTTTCGAAAAGATAAGATTGTAGAGGTGCGGAAGGACCGGAACAATTTTTTCATTCCGCATGTCGATGGCAATATACTGAATCCCCTCTTCATAAACCTCTTTCAGTATTTCTTCCTGCACATCAGACGGATTGAGCGAGTCGAGGTCAATTGAGGAAATAAAATGGATTGAGTAGCGTGAATTGTGATTGACTTCATCTCGAAGCTCGCGCAACTCTTCCCCACTGCCAATCAAAAGCGCGTTCTGCTTTCGGCGTGCGCCGATAATTGGATATCCGTACCGACGCCAGAGAAGAATGATGGGAAAAGAAAGAATGAGATAAATAAAAAGGTTGGTCTTCGGTGCGATACCAAATGACGGGATGAAATAGAAGAATGCAATCGCTATGACCGTATTGACGACAAGCGCATTGAGAAGGATAGACGGTAGTCTACTTTTAAGAATAACGGTGTGCTTCTGGTAGAGTCCTGCGACAAAGAAAACAATAACCCACACAACAAAAAGTATGGAAAATGGGGTGAGATGCTGAAAGAATAGGTTACGGTCGAATGAGCCGTATCGCACAAAAAGCATAAGCCAAAGCGCGGCAAAAAACGCCACAATATCCCCCACAAAGAGGAGCCAGCGCTCGTATCGGTTCTGGGCTATCATGAGAAAATATAATACAACAAAATAGCCAAAATGCAATATATGTGGTAAATTGGAGCCATCGTGAAAATCCTTTACGTCATAACCAAATCGAACTGGGGTGGCGCGTCGTTTACCGAGGTAAACTCCTTGAGAACCCTAGGTTCTCAACGTCCGCCCACGGCGGACTGCTCTCCTCCACGGGGAAGATGCTCTTCCCCGACCCCCTTCTCGCGCCACCCCATCTCCTCACGACAATGAAAATCCTTTACGTCATAACCAAATCGAACTGGGGTGGCGCGCAACGCTACGTCTTCGATTTAGCGACTGAGATGAAAAAAGAGAGCGACGTTATCGTTGCGCTTGGTGGCGATGGAGCACTTAAAGTAAATCTCCAAAAAGCTGGCATTAGAACTATCTCAATCAATGCATTCACAAGAGACATCTCGCTCGTAAGAGACCTTCAGGCATTCTTCGAACTCTTCCAAGTAATACGCAGAGAACGTCCAGACATCCTCCACTTAAACAGCTCCAAAATAGGGGCGCTTGGGGGTATCGCCGGCCGCTTGGCTCGCGTAAAAAAAATAATCTTTACCGCTCACGGATGGGCATTTTTTGAAGACCGAAAACCGCTTTTTCAATGGCTTATCAAATTCATCTCGTGGCTCTCCGTTCTCTTCTCTCATACAACGATTACGGTCTCAAGGAAAGATGAATTAGGTCTTGCTGGATGGCCACTCATCTCAGGAAAGATTGTGTGCATCGTAAACGGCATCCGACCCATCGAGGCCTTAGGTAGAGATGAGGCTCGGATGAAACTTCATGTCGAACACAAAATTCCTATCGAAGGAATACTCATTGGCACTATCGCAGAACTTCATAAGAACAAGGGGCTCTCCTATCTCATTAAGGCGCTTACCTCCCTGCCTCAAGAGATACTCTTCTGCATCATCGGGGACGGAGAAGAAAGAGCGTCTTTGAGTCGTCTTATAAAAACACTTGGGCTCGAGAATCGAGTGATACTTACCGGAGCTATCCCGAATGCGTCTCGTTTTTTGAAGACGTTTGATATCTTCGTCCTCCCGTCTATTAAAGAAGGATTACCCTATGTCTTGCTGGAAGCTGGTATGCTAGGACTTCCTGTGGTTGCAACAAATGTCGGCGGTATTCCTGAAATAATTATCGACAAAAAGACGGGGCTATCTATCGAGCCGAGAAATCCGCAAGCAGTTGCAAAGGCAATCCAATCCTTGCTCGATAATAAAAAAGCGTGCGCAGATTACGGCAGTGCGCTTCAGAAAAAGGTAGTAACCGAATTTTCCATCAAACAGATGCTTGAGAAAACAGGCCGGCAATACCGCACATAAAATTACCCGTGGGAAAACTCCGTGCCAAGAGCTTCTTTATGGACACTCCGACTATAGCGTCCCATACCCATCAAGATGCCTAGTCCGGTGAATTCGGCAAGGAGGTGCGAACCACCATAACTCATAAACGGCAAGGTAATACCGGTTATCGGCAACATGCCGATGTTCATACCAACATGAACCACGATATGACTCATAAACATGACGGCAAGCCCAAAACCAAATAAAATCTCAAAATTTGTGGCTCCCCTAATACTGTTTGTGAGAATGCGCCAGAGCACGACCGCATAAAGCGTAAACAAAAGCACGACACCAACAAATCCCCACTCTTCAGCGTACGCCGCAAAGATAAAATCGGTCTCATATTCCGGAAGAAAACTAAGCCGTGACTGGGTTCCATACCCGACTCCTTTTCCAACTAGTTCTCCGGAACCGACAGCAATCGTTGACTGGTAGGCGTTATATCCCGCCCCGCGAATATCGGTGAGTGGGTTGATAAAGGTAAGAATACGTTGCTTTTGGTAATCATGGAATACGTAGAACCAGAGAACGGCAAACACGGCAACGAGTATAAGAAATACCGCTAACAAATGTTTTTTAGAGATGCCCGATACGGCCACCATACCGAGCCAGATGGCGAAGATAATCATTGCGGAACCAAAGTTAGGTTGGAGAAAAACAAGTACGAATATCACGAATGCGTAAAACCCCGAGACAAGGATGTGTTTAACATTCGCTATCTCGATATGCCGACGCGAAAAATATTTCGCAAGAATGAGAATAAGAATGAGTTTAATCGGGTCAGCCGGGTCAATAGATAAGGCGCCTATCGAGAACCATGTTTGCGTTCCTCGAACGACTTCACCCGTAATAAGGAGGGCGAGCAAGGCCCCGACCGCAATAAGAAAAAGAGTGACGAGCACTCTCGTTCTCCTCAAAAAACGGAAATCGATAAAACTCAGCGCGAAGAAAGAAGCGAGCGACACGCTCGTCCATACGAGTTGGCGTGAAAAAAATGAATTCTCACCCACAAAAGAATTCATGGTTAAAAGCCCCATACCCACAATTGGAAGCACAGCAATAAGCAAAATCCAATCGATGTGGTGAGCAATCGCAAGGCCTGAAAAACGCTCTCGTATCGAACCAGTCGAGCTTAGCCTCCCCATATCAGAAATTCACGCCAGGATAGAGGCGCGGAACGATTTCAATACGACCTACCGTAAATCCGAAAGGCGATGGCCATGAAAAGAGAAGTGGCGACGAACCGAGGGGTTCAACGTATGGGATAACGGTCTTCGATGCTGTCTGCGCATTGTTCTGCCTGTCATAAATAATCGCAATGACCTCAACGTCGGTAAGTTCGATATTGTTACGGTTCTCAAGCGTTGCCTGAAGAAGCGGGAGTGTGTTTTCGTCTTGCAAATGTTCTCGAACGACGCGCACACTTGGCACTCCGTCTCTAAGTGAAACCCATTCGGCTCTTCCCTCGAACTCAAACACGGAACGGAATGGTAACCGATGGCCGGTTGTAATAGCTCCTTCAAAAACCGGAACGATTCTCTGTGGAGGAATAGTCACCGTGCCCGCACGTTCCGCGACGAGAACGCTCTCTCGGTCGTAGAGCTTGAAGACATAGGAAACGGACTGCGAACCTGAGCGAGGGTCTGTATTCTCAATATAGGCTACGGCATTATACATGCCATCATTGATATAGAAAAATCTCTGCCAATGTACTAAAAGATTCAATGTTCGGTCTTCACAAAAGCGCACGCACGAACCACCGCAATCAATACCGACCTCGTCTTTATTCTGTTTACCATCGAAACAACTTGCCGGCTCATAAAATGTCACGAAACCGTACAACGAAAAAACTCCTAGAAAAAGGATAGCGAATGACGCGACAATAAGATATTTCCTCCTCGTACCCCAGCTCACCATGGGCTTATGATAACAGAAAGTAATCTGATTTTCCTTCCAAATTAAAAGCAGTGTCTTGGCGACTAGCTACTCTCCCCGCATTACGGGTACCATCGCCACTACCATGCTTAACTTCTCTGTTCGGAATGGGAAGAGGTGTTTCCATGGCGTCAAATCACCAAGACACTGCTTTTAATAACACGATTATGAATCAGCGGAAAAATGACTCTCAAATTTCCTAATAGAAAGATTTCGACGAATTAGTACTTCTCGGCTTAGCACATTACTGTGCTTACACCTAAAGCCTATCAACGTGGTAATCTTCCACGGGTCTCAACGATTCCTTATCTTGAAGACGGCTTCGTTCTTAGATGCTTTCAGAACTTATCCGTTCCCGACATAGCTACTCGGCAATGCCCTTGGCAGGACAACCGACACACCAGAGGTCAGGTCTTTCCGGTCCTCTCGTACTAGGAAAGAATCT
>CAYGFK010000018.1:0-7577 GCA_964349135.1 uncultured Candidatus Saccharibacteria bacterium
CCTTTCCAACTCCCGCAGAAGTCTTCGCGGGGTGCCCAGAGTTCAGTAAGCGATCTATTTCCGATAAGTCTTCTGAATTCTGTTCAGTCATATCTACTTAAAGTAATTCTTAGTGAAATCCCCCATGGCAGACTTGAGGGCTACTTCGGTTTCTGAAGTAATTTCTCCCGACTCGCGAATGGCGGAAAGAATCTTCTCGTGACGTTCACGGACGAACTCCAGGAGCTTCCCTTCAAACTCACGGACACGGGCGACTTCGATAGTGTCAAGAAAGCCTTGTGTACCAGCAAAGATAGAAATAACCTCCTCTTCAAACGGCAGGCTAGCATACTGGGGTTGCTTGAGGAGCTCGGTAAGACGCTGACCACGGTTAATTTTCTTTTTCGTCCCTTCATCCAAATCCTGTCCGAACTGGGCAAACGCCGCGAGTTCACGGAACTGCGCAAGCTCAAGGCGAAGCGTGCCGGCAATTTTTTTCATCGCCTTCGTCTGCGCTGCAGAACCGACACGGGAAACAGAAAGTCCGACGTTAATCGCGGGACGCGCGCCTTGATAGAAGAGTTCTGGTTCAAGGTAAATCTGGCCGTCCGTGATGGAAATAACATTGGTGGGAATGTAGGCAGAGATATCGGCAAGTTGCGTCTCAATAATAGGAAGTGCGGTAAGAGAACCTCCACCAAACGCTTTGCTCATTTTTGCAGCGCGCTCAAGAAGTCGTGAGTGCAGATAAAAGACGTCGCCCGGGTAGGCTTCACGACCTGGCGGACGGCGGAGAAGCAAGGAAATCTGACGATATGCCCACGCATGTTTGGAAAGATCGTCATAGACAACGAGCGCATCCTCGCCTTTATCCATAAAATACTCACCGATGGCACACCCCGCGTAGGGAGCGAGGTATTGAAGCGAAGCGGCGTCAGAAGCGGATGCCGAAACCACAACGGTATACGAGAGTGCTCCCGTCTCGCGAAGCTTCTCAACGATTTGCGCGACTTTGGATTCCTTCTGGCCAATAGCAACGTAAATACACTTCACCTTTCGATAGCGCTTCTCCTTGCCCTGATTAATGATGGTGTCGATGCCAAGTGCTGTCTTACCAATCTGACGATCACCGATGATAAGTTGACGCTGTCCACGGCCAATCGGAATAACCGCGTCAATCGCCTTGATGCCGGTGTGAAGTGGAGTATTTACCGACTCACGAGTAATCACGCCTGAAGCAATCTTCTCAAGCGGCTGACGCTTCATTTTTTCGGCATTAAAAGCTGGCCCTCCGTCTTTTGGATTTCCAAGAGGATCGACGACGCGACCGAGCATTTCATCGCTCACGGGGATAGAAAGAATCTGTCCCGTGCTTTTTACCTTCTGTCCTTCCCCAACCTTCGCGGAATCGCCGAGAATAATCGCCTTGACCGAATACTCTTCAAGGTTAAGTGCCATGCCAAAAACCGGGCCTTTTGCCGTCTCAAACTCAACGATCTCCGAATACAGCACTGAAGAGAGTCCACGAATTTCTGCTACACCGTCTCCAGCACGAATGACGGTGCCTATGCGCTGAACCTCCGGACCACGCTTGAGCTTTTGCACCTCCTCCTTCAATTGTTGAATAATGATATCTTTTGACATAGGTGTTTATGCGAATTAACGAATGCTCTCGAATATGCGAATAAATACGAATCTGACCCAACCTTTTCCTATTCGCAATTATTCGTATATTCGCTCATTCGCACACTTACTTGATAAATGCCCTTCGAGCTCGCTCAAGCCGGTTAGCCACTGAATTGTCGATTCTAAGATCGCCAACCTCGACAACCGCGCCCCCCATTAAACGGACATCACGTAGTGCCTCAACACGCGCCTTGAATGAGAGCTTCTTCGCAAGTACCGTAACTGGCACCCGTTCCGTCGTCCGGATAGTTATTTCCTTGACGCCCGCCTCTTTATCCGCCAGCCGTGAGTACTCCCTAATGATCTCGGGAAGAAGTCCGAGCGCTCCCTGTCTTGCGACAGTCGAAAGAAAATCCCGTATCGTTCCACGCCGTCCCGAAGGTGAACTCTCCTTCACAAGCAAATTAAACGCCCTTGCGTATTCTGTGGCAGAATATCTCATACTGAAGATTTCTTAGATCCTTCTCGAATCGCTGAAAGCGCCTGCTCGACCATTTTTCCTTGAGTGCGAGCGTCAAGCACGTCACCGAGCGTTTGTTCAATCGTCGAAACGAGAAGTGAACCTACCTCCCCCTTCACCTCAGTGATCAAGCGGGCACGCTCCTCGCGAAGTCTTTTCTCACTCTCGACATGCATCTTGGCTACCTCCTCCTTTGCAGCAATGAGCATTTTCTTCTTCATCTCATCTGCATCACGCTTTGAAGCCTCAAGGAGAGCGACCGAATCAAGACGAGCTTGCGCGAGAATCTTTTCTCTATCAGAGTCCGCTGCTGCTAGACTTGCTGTGGCCTTCTCCTCGTTTTTAAGCGCCACAAGCACCCCCGCGCGACGATCGTCGAGTAGCTTTATCACCGGCTTGTACACAAACTTTAAAAGCACCGCGAAAAGAATCGCGAAGTTGATCATTTGCGCGACAAGAATGTGCCAATCAATGCCAAGGGAATGTATTAATTCAGACATACCTTCTACTTACCATACAAAAATACGAGCTCTGCGAATGACTATAAATTTCACTTCCTTTCACTAGTCGCGATTTCGCAAAGATCAACTTGTATTTTTGTATACCGTATTAGACGAACTTTATGATAAGCGCCACGACAAGTGCGTAAATCGCAATAGCTTCTGCGAAAACGATGGCGAGAATCATTGCTGTTTGGATTTTGGGAGCCGCTTCCGGATTTCGTCCGATAGCCTCCATAGCCTTTCCGGCGAGCATACCGATAGCAAGTCCAGGACCAAGGGACCCTGCTCCGATTGCGATTGCTGCTGCGAGTGATTCCATAATATTTATTGCCTAGCTACTAATAATTACTTTAAAAACGAGGTAATACTAACCTAGATCTTGTTTTTCTTCAACCCGACGATGCCTTAGAGCCTATCTCCAATCTAATGCCTCGCTGAAATGTTCAAAATTCGTTGCGAAAATTGCGTATTTTGAGGAAGCATATCGAGATACGCTGACGAGAAAGACGCAATTTGGAGCAGAATTTTGGACATTTCGGCAGGCAAGCGTTTCTTTTTTTCACGTTGTGCGGTTAGATTGGAGATAGGCTCTTAGTGATGCTCACCGTGCGCTACAGAAAAGCTTGAAAAGGCAACCATCGAAAGTACTGCGAAAACGAGTGCCTGAATAAACCCGACGAAGAGTTCAAGTCCGAGGAACGGAACGGGTACGGCATACGGGACGAGGAAGGCGATGATCGTAAGCAGGACCTCACCGGCAAAAATGTTGCCGAACAATCGAAATGAGAGAGAAACGATTTTCCCAAATTCGCTGATAATCTCCAAAAAACCGACGAACATCGCAATAGGCCCCTTAAAGGATATAAACTTGCCAACATGCTCCTTGAACCCAAGAGTGATAAATCCGAAAACGTGTGAAAGGGTGACCGCGATAAGCGCGAGCGCAATCGTCATGTTAAGGTCCGAGTATACCGAGCGAAAGAGCGGAACAAATGCCTCCTTACCCTCATGCACTTCGGTGAAGCCGATACTTCCCACACCCGGAAGTATTCCTGCCCAGTTCGAAAACAATACAAAAATAAATATCGTTGCGGTAATGGGAAAGAATCGCCGAGCAATGTCCTTCCCTCCACCGATAGTCTCGAAAAATCCGAGTAGTCCCTCAATGCCCGCCTCAACCAATGTTTGTATTCTCCCAGGGGCACGCCTGAGTCGAGAATGAAGGATAAGCGATGCTCCAATAATAAGGATCATCACGAGCCAGGCGGTAAGAAGCGTGTTCGTCACGGGAAGCGAGCCGAGAAAGAAGATTGGTTCTGCTACGATGTTAATATGCATGTTGCGAGGGTGTTGAGCCGTCCTATGAAGTAGCCATCAGAGCATCTTTGAGACTTTACGATACACTAAAAAACTGGAAACAAAAATTGAAATAATAATACCAAAAAGAAGGAGCCAAGGGGATGTATTGAACATCTTATCCAAATACCTTCCGCCAGCGGCAAACAAAACGAGAGGTATGGCAATCGTATACCCAACCTCGAATACAAGGCCGGAGGCGCTCCAATTAACAAGCGGAGCAAACTTCCTCCCTGTGTCCTTTGGAGATGGATCACCTGAATCAATCTTGTCGTTTCCGGTCTCTGGCACGAAATCGAGTATAGCTAAAATAATGAGTATTCGCAATTTAAAAGCGCGTGAAGTATTCTCCGCGCGCCAAAATGACTCCAATCCTCGGCCTACTCTGGACGGCGCTGACATGGGCGCCTCAAGCACATCAGGCACCCAAAAATGAACCAATAGAATAGGGCGAGAGACATGCAAACAGCAAACTTCATAGGTGAAGCCGCTCTCATTTCCGGCAACGCCCACTCAAGGCCAATGGTAAATCCGATCATCTGCACAATCATGTAAATGTAGGCTACCCACGAAGTGCGATGGAATCGGCGTTGAATGAGAAGAACGAGATAAGTGGGAATGAAGAGTGCAGTGCACACGACCATAAGTTTCAGCAACAGCATAGGTATCCTTGGTTGATTCTGCTCCAATGAAAGCACATTTACGACATTTTGTGCAAGCGAACGCCCGCGTACACAAGGGGCGTGATAAGTACCGCAAAAGCAATTTTAAGTAAAAGATACGGAATAATCATTTTAATTACGAACATCGCGTCAAATTTCGGAGTCACCAGGTAAAAGGCGATGAACATAAAAACGGTCGTGTCCACGAGTTCCGACGCAAACGTCGAAAGATTGGTACGAAGCCATAGGTACTTCCCCGCCGTCATTTTGCGAATGCGTTCAAAAATGAAAATATCCTGAAGCTGGGCCAGTCCGAACGCTACGATGCTGGCGATAATGATGCGAAGCGAAGATCCGAAGATTGTTTGATACGCCTCATCCGCCACAAAGCGCTCGCTCGGTGTAAGAGCGACAAAAATCGCGGAGTAGACCATAAGAACAATAAGGGTCATCATGCCCGCAAGCGTCAACTTTCGCGTAAATCCTTTACCGTAAAGTTCGGTTGAAATGTCCGTGATCGCAAAGGTTAGTGGAACGATAAAAACCGCGACAGAGCCACTAACCCAAAAAATGGTGATAATTTTCCCACCAAGAAGATTCATCCCAACCAGCATACCGACAAACAAACTAACAAGTGACAAAAGCTTAAAATCGGCCTGGGGAGACTCCGCTAATCTTGTTTCTGTTTTGTTTTCCATATCCTTATTTACTAGCTTTATAGTGAAGTAGTACTGTTCCCTTTCTGTTCAGCTTTTTTGCTGAGACAAGAACAAAGTCCGCCACGGTACCCACGCTCGAAAGAAAGGGTTTGCCGGACCCAAAGACGACTGGCTCAAGTGTAAGATAGATTTCGTCTACAAGCTTGTTTTTGAGAAACCACGCGTACACAGAAGCTCCGCCCGCAATCACGATTCGCCACCAAGCATGTTGACCGATAAGCGAAAGCAATCTTTTGGAAGATCCCGAAAACATTAGCGTCTCACCTGTCTTATTCTTAAATTTTCGAAAATTTGAGAATAACTTCCTTCGCGTGAAGACAATGCGGTTGCGGGGGGTAAGCGGACGCGGGATAACATCAAAAGTTTTGCGCCCGAGTACGACCGCATCGGCACGGTCAAGCTCCGCGCCAAAGAAGCCTTTATCTTCTGTTGATGTCCACTCTGTACCCTCGCTTCTGCCGTTCGTAATTTTTCCGTCAAGGCTTACCGCGACGACCAAAATGAACTTTGGTTTGCTAGCCTTTTTTGTCATAGACAGGTTTGAGAAGCGGGTAATAGATATCCTTTTTAGGGTCTATAAAGAGCTCGGCTTGAGTATCCCGCACGGTACATCGTAGGTTCGGAACTCCTCGAACGATGGCGAGAGGGATCTGTTCATCGGTTTCTCCCATTACCGCAACCGCGGCACTCGCGATACTGTCCGCAACGTTTGATTTTGAGAACTTGAATAATTTTCCAAATATATCTTTTTTGCCAATGTGATTCGCTACGGGATGAAAACCGTAGAAACCAATGGATATTCCGACGACCCCCGCGCGAAGCGGTGTGCAGTAGCTATCCGAAATAATGACACCAAGATTTCGTATTTTGGATTTCTTTCTAAGAAATGTCCAGATCTTTTTCGCCGATCGCATGGGATTTTTGGGCCACAGTACAAGGTAGCCATTGCCGTTGCTCTCGTCGATGCCAGCCGAGGCAATAATGGTATTTCCTTTTATCGAGAACATTGAATCCTTAAACTGGCTAAACGGAGGGAAATCTGACTCCTTTCTAATAAGCTCCCGTCTTGCTTCGGGTGTGGGCGCGAGAGCACACCTCCCTTCTCCTATAGCTACAATTTTCGAGGTAACTACAAGAACGTCGTTTTCCCGAAGTTTCTTCGCCATTTTTTCCAATGTTGAAAAAATGTCGTCTTTCGGTGGAATGAATGCTCTAGTTTTTATCGGAATAATTTGCATCATATGTAGCGCGTAAACAGATATGGAAAGCACAATAGCACATTTATAGAAAAACCCGGCAACCTGTCACGTTGCCGGGCCTAGGAACATCCTGGCGAAAATTAGCCGCCCATGCCGTCCTCGAAGGAACCTTTGGCCAAGGTAAAGTTGATTTCATGCATGTAGGCGACATCAGCGGCCATCTGTTCGCTGAGCTCTTGATAGGCCCCTTCGGTTTCCACGGCGACGTGGACTTGATCCCACCCATTGAGTGCTTTCACTCGCGCATGTGCCCCCGAGTCCACGATGATCTCAAGGAATCTTGGCATGCTCAGTTCACCTCGGCGGAGTGGGGCAAACATTTTCCGCCGGAGCCGCCAATCCATCTGAACCGAGCGGGATGCCCGACCAGGGACAATGACAAAGTTCTTTGGGTGACCACCGTAGATGCGTTCCGAAACTGCTTTGCGACCGTATCGAACTTCTGCTGTTTCTCCCTCATCACAGTGCGAGAAGTCCACCCAGATTCCTTGACACTTTTCGCCGCCGGTTATGGTGAGAAGATTTTCAAAGCCATCGGCATCAAGAACAAAAGTGTTCGGATGGATTTCAGTTGCGAGAACTTGCCCATTTGCCGTTGCCAGATCTCGAATCCGCTTAGTTTCTCTGAGAAAGCGGTCGTTGCCAGACTGAATCAGATCATACGCATACGCTCCCTCGCCACCCTTCCAAAAGGCAAAGTTATACCCGGAGGCAACCTCCAGCCCTGCGTGTGCCCCAAAGAACATGGGGATAATCTTGCATTTTAGCTCCGCAAGGAGATGAAGCAGGTTGCAAATTAGATCCTCGAGCATTGCTCGGCGTCTCGCTTCCGTCGGCTCCCTTAGAATGTACGCCGGAAGAAAGGGAATTACCGTCGGACTGCCGGTATGAAGTAACCCTAACGCAAAAAACAGGCGGTGGAGACTTCCGGATGTGAGTTTAACGCCGACCTC
>CAYGFK010000019.1:0-7354 GCA_964349135.1 uncultured Candidatus Saccharibacteria bacterium
GGGCGGAGGGGGTACTTCGGTAATGGTGACTTCGCATGTGTCTTGTATCGAATCGGAACCTGACGTGATGGTCACCGTACCGGTCTTAGAACCTGCACTCGAATATGACTTCGTAACTTGAGTGGTTGTTCCCGACAATCCGTCGGTACCAGTCCAGTCGTACGTATACAAACCCGTACCACCCGTGGCAGTAGCGGACCACACGACGTCATCACCAATCTCGGCGTCTGTCGGACTTACAGAGCACTCACCGTCAAGCTCTGGCGGTGGCGGGGGTGGACAAGAATTCAACACATCCGTGACAACAATATTGCTGGGCTCCCAAACCAAGAAATTAGAGTATTCCAGTGCGGTGACAAATGCCTGATTCTCTATCTCGTAAGAACCACAGGAAAGCGGGGTGATAATCTTTCCTTTCCAACTAATCGAAACAGACTCTCCCGGGACTAAGATGTTTGCGTCCCATATAAGCGTGCGCGTAGACGAGGTGTAAAGCGGAATACCGTTATAGCCGGGGTCGACATCGGATGAATGGGTCTCTGAAAGAAACTCTACATAATTACTCACCACATCCTTCACCTTTACGCCACCCCCCGTACAGTCCGCCGTCCCAATGTTCCTCACATCGAGTGAGTAGGTCAACGTGTCACCGATTGACGCGATATCCTTATCAACAGTTTTAGTTAGTGTAAGCTTACATTCACCACGCGGAGGAACAACCGTGACTACCGTCAGACAATCTTTATTGACTGTGGAATTAAATTTATCGGTAACCTTGAGGTGGCCATACTTGGTCCCTGCCGTTGCGTACGTCTTTACGACAGCTGTAGTCGAACCAGACAAACCATCGGTTCCCGACCATACAATGGTGTATGGAGGTGTACCGCCACTGATAGTGGCCTGCCAAGTGACCGGCTCGCCAATTGCCACCGTAGAAGGTGATGCGGTGCACCAAACGGTGCTATTCCAAGCACCCGCCGATACGGGAGACGCGAAAAGACCTATAACCCACGTGAGGGTAACGACAGAGGTAGCGAACTGGGTAAGTATTTTTTGTGGCATATCCTTTACGTATACGTTATACCTTACTCAAATAGCGTCCGCTGACAAGTCTTAAAAATCACTTCTTGTAATCGGACCTGAACCGATAAAACGACCTGTGACAACAAACCTATCGTCACGTGCCCCGAACGTATCACAGGTCGAAAGCGTAATAAGTTTTTCTCCTGAGGAAAACTCAACAAGCGCCGTGTCTTTATCCACCTTGGAAACCGTAATGACTTCGTATTGATATTCCATTCCACCCGAACGAACGCGGATATTATCGCCAATAGCAAGCTCTTCGAGTCGATTCAAAGATTTAAACGCCTGGTTATGCACGCTCGTCCAATTCGTACTGTGTCCGAAAAGGAACATGTTGCTTTCGTCTTCAAGACCTCCTGAACCCGGATAGCGCACAACGCCCTCAAGAAGCGATGCGTCAAGCACGGTAATATCACGGGTCTCTGGGTTCACCACCGGCGTATCAATGCCGATGCGCTCTATGATAAGACGGTCTGGGAGAACTGATTCACGAAAGCCCTGAACCGCATCGTTATTGCTTTTCTCGTGTTCGATTACCGACGATTGATTTTCAATCGACCGGCTAACTATCGAAGAGACGGCGTCGAGAGTCTTATAATTTATTTCCACAAACTCCAGAGGAACAAGATTGGTATATGACAAAAACAGGTACGAACCTGTGAAAACTCCTAACCACACAATGAAGAATATACTCTTTTTCATGATGCAACGATATGTTTATATTGCACAATTACGTGGATAAGTAAACTGGCTTCATTGACTTTTCCAAAAACATCGTTAGTATGCTGAAGCATATTATGGACTCTCAAACAGAAAAGGGTGTCGCGCAAAAGAATACCGCATTCTGGCCAAAGATAACGGGCGGCACTATTTTAGTGCTCCTTGTAGCTGCTGGAACCTATACCGCACTTCAAATTGGTCCGTACCTTCCCGATGCGCTCAATCGACTCGCGGCGGCTGCGGTCAACGTGACCCAGACATTCATTCCAAGTGAAAAATTGAACGTCTATATCAATCCAACCTCCATTGAATCGGGAAATCTAGTGAATATTGCATGGAGTCACCCAAAGAAAAGTACCGAGGGTATCTACTCGCTCTCGTATCCGTGTATTGAAGGCGTTTTTGTAGGCATCGCAACGGCATCAGGAGACCGAATGCTTGACTGTGAGACGCTCAATGATATTTACAGTGAAAATAATCTTATGGTCCTTAAAACCGTCTCAGAATCGGTAAACGTCGCTGACATTCCCCTCTCGCTTATCTATACCCGTCTCGAAGACACCTCTCCGTCACTTCAAACGACGGTAACCTTGCAGGTAACGAATCATGCCATCGTCAGTGATGAGAACACTGAGATAGAAGGGGTGCGCCCTGAAGAACATTCGTCAGTCACAGAAACTATGGTCACTACCCCGACCGTCTCAATACCGTCAGGACAAACTGAAATTGCCGGCGAAAAAACAGAAAACATCTATAGTATCGGAAAAACAGGGACTGAATCTCCTTATGGCAAACCCGACCTGGCGCCTCGTATTATTGAAATCGGAACCATAGATAAAGTGACTAATGAATTTACCTCAACGACAACCTTGCGCGCGTCCGGACGCGTTGCGGTCCGATTCGAAGTAGAAAATCTCGGTACTGCTGATTCCGGTGTGTGGTATTTCTCAGCCGTACTGCCGACGTTCCCATTGCACATCTTCCAATCCGAAAGCCAGCAATCACTCGCGCCAGGCGACCGTATTGAATACACCATCGGGTTCGACAACGTACAACCGGATAAAGACGGGAGATTCGTCGTCAATGTAGACCCGAATAGTTCGCTCCCTGAATCAAGCGAAGACAATAATCTCGCCGAGACAACCATTCGAACGTCTCTCTAAATTAGAATAGTGATTAGTGGAAACCGTTCGCCGTAGCGAACGGTTTTTTCTATTATTGACACAAACACTTTTGCAAGATATTATATTTTTAGACCACACACTGCTGGAGTACAAAAACACTCCATACAACAAAAGAAAGTACTTTGTTATGTGCACCGTCAAAAATATTCCGATACATACGCTCAAACGTTCAGGGCTATTTCCTGCCCTCGACCTTCTTGCGGAACTCTGGGCACGCAACTGTTGCGAACCAAGCTACCTCTTCAAAAGCTCGAAAACAGTGCGAACGAGTGTGTTCATTGCCCTAATTATCTCGCCGTTCTTGGCACTCGGCATACTTGTCTCGCCTTTGACCGAACTGCGGACACTCGCTCTCATCCTGTTTATATGCGTTTGGATGATAGCCGTATTCTTCATACTCGAATCCCGTTTCGCCCGCCGATTTGCCGCGGACATTGAGACCTTTTGTTCCATCATGGGGTCAAAGGTGATGTACATACCCGCCGAACAAAGACCGTTCGCCACATTCCTGAAGCGAGAATACTATCACCAAACGCTCAGGATATACCGGGCAGAAAAGACCCATCTCGCCGAAGCGGAAGCCGAGCGAAAAAAACTCAAGCTCTTCATCGAAATCCTGGCGCGATTCAATATCCGGCTTGACCCAAACGAATTATTGGACGTAAACGAAGCATTCGAACGCTTCGAGTCAGTCAACACCGGAGCCTTTGCCGTCAAGACTTCTTCAACCGCCGCCTAACAACGGTGCACTAAAACCGGTCCAAGAAATGGACCGGTTTTTATATGTCGAGTGTCGCGAGTTTCGCGTTTGATTGGATGAAAGACTTACGCGCCGGCACATCCGTACCCATGAGCATGTCAAACACCTTATCCGCTTCACGAGCATCCTCAACGTGAACTTGCTTCAAAAGTCGGCGTGCTGGGTCCATCGTGGTCTCCCACAGCTCATCAGAGTTCATTTCTCCAAGACCCTTGTACCGTTGGATGTGAATTTTATCTTTTTTAGTAGATTTACCTTTCTCTTTAGGCGTAGAAACATCCTCCTCTGAGGGTACAGCACCTTCGTCAACAATCTCATCCTCAACGGAATCATCGACTTCAATATCGCCAATTGCTTTTTGACGCTCGTCTTCAGTGTAATAGTAAGCAATTTCTTTTCCGCGTTTTACTTTATACAGCGGAGGCTGGGCAATATACACAAATCCACCATCAATAAGCGGTTTAAAATAACGATACAGAAGCGTCAGGATAAGCGTTCGAATGTGTGCGCCGTCAACGTCAGCGTCGGTCGCAATGATAATTTTGTGATACCGAAGCTTAGAAATATCGAATGTGTCTCCGATTGCCGTTCCCATAGCAACGATAAGGTTTTTAATTTGTTCGGATGAAAGCATTTTATCGAGACGGGCTCGTTCGACGTTCAGAATTTTGCCCCGAAGCGGTAATATAGCCTGCGTGCGTCGGTCACGACCCATTTTCGCGGTGCCGCCGGCGGAATCTCCCTCAACAATGAAAAGCTCTGAATCCTCGGCATTTTTCGACTGACAGTCGGCAAGCTTACCGGGCAACGTCATACCCTCAAGTGCCCCCTTTCGGAGAACAGAATCCTTTGCGGCTTTTGCCGCTTTACGCGCCCGCATTGCCAGTGTCGCTTTACTGATGATTGCACGTGCGTCATCAGGTTTCTCTTCAAGGTACGCCGCAAACGCTTCGCCGAAGACCGTGGCAACCGCGCTCTGCGCCTCAACGCTTCCGAGCTTTGCCTTCGTCTGTCCTTCAAATTGGATTTCACGGAGCTTCACTGAGACAACAACAGTCAACCCTTCGAGCACATCATCACCCGTAAACGCATCGTCACCATTCTTTGATAATTTATTGTTTTTTGCGTAGGTATTGAGCGTTCTCGTGAGCGCAGTCTTAAATCCGGTCACATGGGTTCCATGTTCTGGATTGTAAATATTGTTTGCAAACGGCATGATGCGTGCGGAAATATCATCAACATACTGCAGAGCAACTTCAACCGATTCGACACCTTCTACTTTTTTCTCAACATAAAAGATATTTTTATGAACCGGTTTAAGACTCTTGTTGTAGTGCGCAACAAGTGAAACAAGACCACCTTCAAAATAAAATGTTTGGGATGGAACATCGAGCGAAAGCTCGCGAAGATAAAACACCTCGGCAAGGTCAATTTCGTTGCCGAACGCGCGTGCGTCAATGACGCTAATGCGGAGCCCTCGTACGAGATACGCCTGCTGACGCATATGACTTATGACACGGTTAAAATCAAATTTAATCTCCGGGAAGATGGCACTGTCCGGTTCAAAAAGTACGATAGTTCCATGCAAATCAGATTTCCCTATCTTCTTTACGCGCGCCTTAGCTTTCCCCTGTTTGTATTCCTGATAGAACACGCCGTCATCTCGATGAACAGAAACTTCACAGTGAATAGAGAGTGCATTGACGACTGACACACCGACGCCGTGCAAACCGCCTGAGACTTTGTAACCATCACCGCCGAATTTTCCTCCGGCATGAAGTGTCGTCATAATGGTTTCGAGCGCAGAAACTTTTGTCTGTTTATGCATATCGACAGGAATACCTCGTCCATTGTCAACAACACGAATGCGATTGCCGGGTAACAGCGCGACCTCAATGTCGCTTGCAAAACCGCCCATCGCTTCATCGCGAGAGTTATCGAAAACCTCGGTGATGAGGTGGTGCAAACCATCAGGACCGGTCGTACCAATATACATCCCCGGACGCTTACGGACTGGTTCAAGTCCTTCGAGTACCGTAATAGACTCGGCGGTATAGCCGGTCTTAGAGCCCTTCTTTATTTCTTCTTTTTCTTTAGCCATAAAACAAAAAAACCTCCTTTGTTTGTTTCTCCATTATATCAAAAATAGAGGTAAAAACAAGGGTATTTTGAAAAAAAGTGGTCAAAAATACCCTGCAAAAACAACGTAATTTAGTGCCCTCTCTTTGAGCTCCCCAAAGAGGTTCTTAGAAACTTCTCGTTACCGCAATTCAGCGTGGAGGTCCGATTCAGTCCTAGCTCGAATCTTCTCTTGAATGTCATTCACCTCCTCATTGGTCAGTGTGCGCTCATGGGAACGGTAGACAATACGAAAGGTGTAGCTGATTTTATTCTCCCCAAATTTCTCTGCATTCTCGTAGGTATCGAGAAGCTTTGCCTCTTCGATAAGGTCTCCTGCATATTCTCGTACGATTTCGAAATAGCTATTGAGACTGGTGTTTTTATCGACAATAAATGAAATATCACGGAGTGTCGAAGGGTACTTACTTACGGGTGTAAACTTTGAATTGATATCTTTAAATTGATTCTTGATGCGAGGGTCTTCGGACCATAGAATACGAATATCAGGGATTTCCATTTTAATCATCGCGAGACGGTCGCCAAAGCCAAACGCCCATCCGTTGTAAATCGCCGGGTCAAGACCGAAGTTTCGTAGCACATTCGGATGCACAAGCCCCGCGCCGTTGACTTCAAGCCAATCTCCTTTGAATTTGATATCCATTTCCACCGACGGGTCGGTAAACGGAAAAGTGTCCACAAGAAACTTATACTCAATACGGTCACCGAAAATACTTTTGGCCATATCTATCTGAACTTCTTTCAGGTCTTCCTCAGTGATGACCTTATCTGATTTCTTGCAGATAAGCAGGCCGTCTATTTGATGGAACGCGGGATAGTGATTTCGGTCAATCTCATCTTTCCTAAACACAATACCTGCGGAAAGCGCTTTCACTTCCCCCTCCTTCTCAAGTTTCTCCAGGACGCCCTTGTCTTTTAGGTAAAACGACCACATCACGGTCATCTGCGTACGCAAAACGTGCGTCTCATCGAGATAATATGTATCGCTTTCCTGGCGCGAAGGGTGGTCTTTGGGAGTATTGAGAAGGTCGAAATTTTCTTCGACAGAAACAACTCGCGGGAACTCGACAATATCAAAATCTTTAAAACGAGAGAGGTTGAGTATCTGGTCGAAAAGAATCTTCACCGGAGAACTCTCTTTTCGCGTCAAATCCGGGAGTCCGAGCAGGCGCTTGATACGCAGACTCTTGAAATCATTTTTTTCCGCGAGCTCCGCAATAAGCCGTTCTTCTTCGGGACTTGTGATAGCTAGTTTTCGTCTCATAAAATTCAGTATCCCCTACTCTAACAAAAAAGGTGGAATTTTTCACCTCCGGCATCTGAGCGCACGTCATTACCTCCCCCGACCCCCACCTACGTTCTCGTCTGGGGGTCCGTTTGGAAACCCCTACATTCGTAAGCCACCTCCCAGACTCGAACTGGGGACCTTCGCTTTACAAAAGCGTTGCTCTACCAACTGAGCTAAGGT
>CAYGFK010000020.1:0-4550 GCA_964349135.1 uncultured Candidatus Saccharibacteria bacterium
ATTGCCGGATCGTCTAATGGTAGGACTTCGCCCTCTGGAGGCGAGTATCTTGGTTCGAGTCCAAGTCCGGCAGCCCTTCTTCCCTTCGGTCATCAGGGCCTTCGGCACTGATATATAAATAGTAAGAAGGCTCTGAGGAGCCCACGACGAAGAGTAGTATTATTTACACATGAGTCATTCGGTCTACATCCTCGAGTGTGCAGACAAATCCTTGTATGTAGGTTGTACCAATAATCTTGAAAGAAGATTAAAACAACATAATGATTCAAAATGGGGAGCGCACTACACCAAGATACGAAGACCAGTAGTACTGAAACATGCAGAAAGTTTTGCAACCCTTAAAGAGGCTCGTGGTAGGGAAGCGGAAATTAAAGGTTGGAGAAGAGAGAAGAAATTAAAATTATTCAAATAAAACCGAGGGTTTCCCAGGAGTGAGAGATCCAAGTCCGGCAGCAGTAAATTTTCTAGTATAATTACAGATATGTATTTCAAATCAAAAAAGACTTCATTAATAATTCTAGGTATAACAGCTCTCGTGTGTTCGAGGCCGATGTTCCACTTTTTCAACGACCCTGAGGGTCCGAATTTGTTAGTGGTTACAGTAGCGGCAGCTATTGTGTATGCGCTGTCTCTACTCGCATACTACTTCGTTCTTTCAGCCACAGGTCTCAAAAGACTTATATTAACGATTCTCATTCAGGTAATAATAGTTGTCGGTCTCTACTTTTCCTTGAATTAATGTTCCAACTTCGTGCCAGGCAGCTATCTAGCAAAATTTTGTTATAATTAAGTTATGGAAAACATTGTTGTAACACATGGGGATGGGTTGGGATGTTTGTGGGCTATAGGCTGGCTGTTTACTATTGGATATCTGAAACTCCACTTCTCTAAGGGTGCACTGGCTCTTATCATCTGGCCATACTACATCGGCAAGTACTTCCGCAAGGATAATTAACAATGAATAAAAACACGATTATAGCTGTATTGGTGCTCGCGGCCGCGATAATTGGCGGGTATTTTCTCATGAAAGACCGAAGCGCTATGTCGGGGAACAATTCACAAACATATGAGCAAGCAGTGGAAGAGACAATAGAATTTGTTTCTATTCTCGATAAGATACATCCGGATAAAATAAAAGTAATAAGCTCTGAAGTGGCCGAGTGGCCAAACAGCTGTCTCGGCTTGCCTGTAGAAACAGAAATGTGTGCGGAGATGCTAGTACCAGGATACAAAGTAACTCTCGACGCAGATGGAGAGGTGATGATCTTCCGCACCAACAAAGATGGCTCTTCTATCCGCCGTGATCTCAAAGCCGAGAAGGCTCTCAAGCCGGCTCTGTAATGTAACAAATCTGGTTCGACGTAGTTGTAATATATATGAACAAAAATCCTTACATAAACGCAGTGTTGGCCGCAGTTTATATAGTCTGTGTTGTGAGCGTGATAAACGGCTTCGGCCACCTCGAAACTATAAAGGAGAATATCTTTATCCCCATGGCCATGCTCTCGCTTCTAGTATTCTCAGTAGCTATCATGGGTTTCCTCTTTATCTATCCTTCGGCTACGCTCCTCTTGGATAATAAAAGAAAGGAAGCGGTAGCCTTCTTCTCTAAGACTCTCATCACCTTCGCTGGCTTTGTACTACTCTTTGTATTGCTATTCATCCAAGTAGGGCGCTAGTATTTATACTTTTTGGCTTCATTTATTGAAATCTGCTTTTATTTGTGTTATTATAGGTAAATGAAAAAAGATCCTAACTTTATTCCTCAGCACGAGATGACTCTAACAGCTGCCGAGTTCTTGGAGAGTTTTAATAAAAACATGCCTAAGGGCTACCCGCATGTGAACCTATCTATTCTGGAGAAATTTAAACTAGCACATGCCAATCTCTTTAAGGATAAGAATACTTGGAGTCTGGACCAGCACAGGAAGCGCATGATCGAATGGCTCCCGCAGAATCTGTAAGACTTGTTCTGATATAGTGAGGGTATGAAGAAGATTTCCGTTGAGTATGCTCATATATATACGAATTCTAAAATCAGCGAAGAGCATGAGCTGTCTCTTCAGGTTTTGAAAGAATTAGATACTTCAGAGAGCTCTCTTGTTGTGCTTGTTGATGATTATTCATTTCCAGATCCAACTTTTGATTATGTGGAGTTTACGCATTGGTTATCAGAGAATGGTCATCAGCCAGATATTGTGATGCGAGAATCACAACTCATGCCAGTTTGTGATCAATTGCTTCAGGTTATGGATGATAGTGATTTAAAAAGGGAAATTATTCAATACATTCAGACCAAAAAGTACCCCTGCTCACTCTTTATTGCTGGGTGGTATCTACTACGCTTAGGTGTATTAAAGGATTCAAGTTTCCCAGATTTTGAAGTTTGTGAAAATCTAATTAATATTCTTCCGGAAAGCTTCAAATCTTTCGAAGATAAAGGGATAGAGATTATTAAGGCTAGTCCGTATGCCGACAAGGTTAACAATATAGAAAACCGCTATTTCCAAGGTCGTCCACTAATATAAAAAGCTGTCATGAAAACTCTCAAATTCAAATCACATCTAGTACCAAAGGTTCTCTCTGGAGAAAAGACTGCTACCTGGCGTCTTTTTGATGACAAGGATCTTCAGACCGGTGATGAATTAGAATTAGTTAATAAGGACACTGGAGAGCATTTTGCGAACGCCACAATAACTGATGTCGTGGAGAAAAAGATAGGAGATTTAAACTCAGAAGAGCTGGTCGAGCATGGTTATCAGGATGTGAATTCGATGTTAACAAGCCATAGAGGATATTATGGAAATAGGGTGGGTATGGAGACTGGCATGAAAATAATAACTTTTAAGCTCACGTGACTTACAAAGGCACTATCATAGAAAATAGTCTACAGAGTAAGGATATACTGAAAAAAGTGCAGGTTTTGAAGACTTGGCAGGATGATGATTGGATTCTTCATGATGTGATGGTAGAAGAAGATCAGTTTGAGGAGTTGAGACATTCTTTGGCTACTGGCCCTTGGTATATGAATTTCTGGGTACCCAGAGGAGACGATATGAAGGTTGTCTATAAAGATAAAATCTTTAACATAAATATTGCTGATACTTCTACATGGAAGGAAGCTTTAGAATATGGAAGATCTATTGGCATTCCTGAAGAACAATTGGATTTCGTAACCAAATGAAAACTTTAACTACTGAATATATAGGTCACGCGGGAGTGAAATATATCTTCGAGTATTCGGACTGCGATGATTTCTCTATTTTGCCTGCTGAACAGTGTACACAGACATATGGTGTCTGTTTCTATGAAGACAAAATGGTCATTGGATACGGAGGAGCTAAGCAAGTCTGGGGATTTATAGGAGGGACTATCGAACCTGGGGAGACTTTTGATCAGACATTTACTCGAGAGATACAGGAAGAGTCTAATATGGAAGTGATTAAAAAACTTCCGCTAGGATATCAGAAGGTCACAGATACTAGAGATGGAAAAGTTTTCTACCAGCTAAGATATGTAGCACTTACGCGACCTTACGGGCCTTTTTTATCAGATCCAACCGGCGCTGTAACAGAGATAAAACTAATAGATCCTAAAGAAGTTAAAAACTACTTTGACTGGGGAGCCATTGGTGATCGTCTTATTGAAAGAGCTGTAGAATTATTACCAAAATTAAAATAAGACTTTATGAACAAAACTATCACCATAGAGACTATTGTAAATGCGCCTGTAGAGAAAGTTTGGGAGGCTTGGACACAGCCGGAACATGTCACTAAGTGGAACCACGCATCAGATGACTGGCATTCACCCAGAGGAGAGAATGATCTCAAGGCCGGAGGTAAGTTTAATTTCCGCATGGAAGCGAGAGATGGGAGTGTCGGGTTCGATTTCACTGGCACTTATGACAAAATATTGCCGAACGAACTGATAGCCTACACGCTCGATGATGGTCGGGGTGTCACGGTAGACTTTATTCCCACCAGTGGTGGGGTGAAGGTGGTAGAGACATTTGAAATGGAGAATGAAAACTCAGAGGATATGCAACGCTCTGGTTGGCAGGCTATCCTCGACAATTTTAAGAAATACGTGGAAAGCCTCTAGGGTCCTGATATAGTAGAGCTAGGAGGTTCGCCTATGCGTCTCGTTTCTCTCTTAGTGATTTGCTGTGCGCTGGGCTTCTTTCCACAGAATTCCTACGCACAGGTACTCAATGTCCAGATCGGCGGAGGCGGGGAGATCGAGAAGCTGCCTGCGAAGTTTGACGGTGAAGGCCGATCTGCCGAGCGTTGCGGGGATCACTTCGAAGTGGTGGGTGAGAGAGTGCGCTTCACCTTCCTGGTGAAGACAGCTAGGGGAGAGAAGGTACCTTTTTCTCCCACACTCTCACTCGACCAGCTCGTGCGCTCGGTGGAAGAAGGCGCCAAGGTGCCTTATGCCACAGTGCTGATGTCGGGTCGAGATCCGTTTGTCAGGATCTCGGTCTCTCCAGCCGAGATGAAGCGCTCGCCATGTCTCTCTGATCTTGCTCCGTGGAGTGAGTGAAAATTAAA
>CAYGFK010000021.1:0-4295 GCA_964349135.1 uncultured Candidatus Saccharibacteria bacterium
ATTGTTGTTGGGGGTGGCGGTGGGCAAGTGCTCGGCGCTTCTACCGGCCCATCAGGACAGGTACTTGGTGTCTCAGCCGAAATGTGTGGCCAGTATTTGACGGCTTATATCGGCTACGGACGAGCCAATGATACCGAGCAAGTCTTTCGTCTTCAGCGATTCTTGCGCGACCTCCAGGGATTCTCAACTGTTTCTGAAACCGGTGTGTATGATGAAGCGTCACTGCAGGCGGTGAATGCATTCCAACAGCGCTTTGCTGATGATATTCTCTCGCCGTGGGGTACTTCGAACCCGACCGGCTATGTCTACTACACGACTCGTAAGAAAATAAATGAGGCCTACTGCAATTTCACGACAGGATTTCCGTTGACCGAACAACAGCTTGCTGAAATTGAGCGCGTGCGTTCACTCGGTGCATCAGCATTTCCTGCATCAAATCCAAGCAACAATGGCTCGCAAGAGAGTATGGAAGTAGGTTCTGTGTCGTCTGACGACCTCACCGCATCGGTTATTGATTCGACGGAAGAATCGACGACGACAGAGAAGCAAGGTTTCTTTAAGAAACTTTGGGGAAATATTTTTGGACGATAAACGAGGATGACACTGTGTCAGCCCAATACCCCGGCGCGAGCCGGGGTATTGTTTTATTCGCTACTTTATTGCATAATAGTCTGAACCAATGAAGAAAACGTTCAAGAAATACACGGTTCCTCACAAGGAGAACCATTACCGACCGTATATGCTCCGCGCATGGGGTATCGTGGCGACATTCGTGCTGATGGTCGCCTTTTTCTTCGGCTCTCAGGTCTACACGCTCTTTGTTCGCACCAGCGATTTTATTGCGAGCGTGCTCCCTTCGGTACTTGTTGACTTGGCGAACAACGACCGAGAAGCGTTCGCCCTTAATACACTGACTGTCAATCCGTTGCTCGAAGAGGCGGCGCGTATGAAGGCCAATGACATGGCAACGAAAAGTTATTTCTCACACCAGAGTCCGGACGGTAAAAGCCCGTGGTACTGGATGTCGAAGTCCGGATACCGATTTGTGTACGCCGGTGAAAATCTCGCGATTCATTTCGATGATTCGCTTGCGGTGAATGCCGCATGGATGGCGTCGCCGGGGCACAGGGCGAACATATTACATAATAAGTTTACGGAGATAGGTATTGCAACGGCCCAGGGAATATTTGAAGGTCGGCCGACCACGTATGTGGTACAGATGTTTGGCCGTCCGATTCCCGAATCGGCTGACGGAGTCCCATCACTTGTTTCGATGTCGACCTCAGAGTCCAATCCGTCCGGTTCGGTTGCCGGTTCAGAGATTTCGGTGATTCCTATTGTTGAATCGGAAAGTGAGTTTGGAGGTATTGCGCAATCGTTTACCGCTGTGCAGAACGCAGAAGAGATTGAGGCGCTGCTTCCTGAAACGTCGCCAGTGCCGGCACCTCGCTATGCATCGGCATTTGAGCGCTATCTCTCAAGTCCTCAAAAATTATTGTCGCTCGCGTACTCCATTATTGGTGCGCTCCTCTTTATCATATTTCTTGCCGTGCTTTCGGTACGACATGATGCACGCAACGCGCACCTTCTCAAGGCACTACTCTTGCTCACTGCGCTCGCGACGCTTTACTACGCGTATCGTGCACTTGCTCCTTCAGGTGTCGAGATTGCGCTTCTATCCCTCCGATAAGCCTATGGCAGAGCCAAGCATTCTCTATGAAGATGAGTCGGTATTGGTTTTGAATAAGCCAGCTGGTCTTGTGGTGCATGCGGATGGCAAGACGGAAGAGCGGACACTTGTTGATTGGGTGTTATCGAGGTACCCCGACCTTAAAGGAGTTGGTGAACCACTTGCCCTTGAAGATGGCCAGACGATAGACCGGTCAGGTATCGTGCATCGGCTCGACCGAGAAACAAGTGGTGCCATAGTTATTGCCAAAACGTCCGAATCGCATGCATTTTTGAAACGGCAATTTAAAGAGCGAGAGGTGCGAAAAGTATACCGTCTATTTGTGTGGGACGAGATGAAGAGGGAGCGGGGAATCATAAACCGCCCGATTGGAAAGAGTCCGGTTGATTTTAGACAATGGTCATCGGGCCGTGGCGCGCGCGGGGAACTTCGAGAGGCAATAACCTGGTTTCGGGTGCTTGCTCGAAAGAATGGTTTTTCCTACGTTGAAGCTCAGCCACGAACGGGTCGGACGCACCAGATACGAGTGCATTTCAAAGCCATTAATCACCCTGTCGTTTCCGATATGTTGTATTCGCCAAAGAGGGGACGAGGACTTGGTTTCGAGCGCACCGCGCTTCACGCTCGTGCGGTTACGTTTAAGCTTAAGGGAGGGAAAGAGATTACGGTGAACGCTCCGTACCCAGAGGATTTTGTAAGGGCCCTTCAGGAGCTCGGTCTCCCTCTGATAGCTTGAATAGCACGATGTGGTGTGGTAGAGTAGCTCTTACGGTTTTTTATGCCTGTCGCAACTATTAAAATCTCGCCGGTGAATATTGAAGCCCGAAAGGGGCTCGGTCTTCGTGCGGGCGATACCGTTCGTGTTGTTCAGAAAGTTGTCGATAAGGGTGCCGGTAAGGACGGCAAAGATAAGACTCGTCTCCAGGCGTTTGAAGGTCTTATCCTCTCGGTTAAACACGGTACGGAAGCGGGCGGTACATTTACCGTTCGACGCGTTGTCGACAGTGTTGGCGTCGAACGCATATTCCCACTCTACTCTCCTCTCATTGAATCTATCGAGATTACGCGTCGCGCTCGCGTTCGTCGCGCAAAACTCTATCATATTCGGGAAAAGGCGGCCAAAGAGATTCGCAAGCAGATGAAGACTGAACTTCGTCTCGAACTCAAGAAGGTAAGCGAGTCAGATGCTCCGGCAGTAGTGGCCTCAGCGCCGGAAGTCACGGAGAAAGAAACGACTGCTGTCAAAGAGTAAAGTTCCCTCACGACAAGTGAGGGAATTTTTATTTACCTATATTGAGGTTGTAACTTTGCCACTTTTTGGCATAATGGACTCCGACATGCGCAGGTGGTGGAACTGGTAGACACGTACGCTTGAGGGGCGTATGGCGCAAGCCGTGGAGGTTCAAGTCCTCTCCTGCGCACATGTTGGAAGAACAAAAATCCCCGTTCGGGAATCGTAATCAGCAAGGCAAAAACCCGACTTTTTTTCGTCTTGAGGTTCGGGTTTTTGGGAAGGTGCAAGGGGTTTCCTTCCGGACGTTTGCGACGAGGGAAGCTCAGCGTCTTGGATTGACCGGGACCGTCAGTAACGCAACCGGCGGGGGCGTGTCTGTTGTCGCCGAGGGCGATAGGACCGCTTTGCAATCGTTTCTCTCACGTCTTCGTCAGGGACCGTCTGATGCCGAGATAGAACGGATAGAAGAAAAATGGGCGCAAGGGCTTGGGCGTTTCTCGACATTTGATATTACCAACGACGAGGGATAGCCCTCGTTTTTTTGTTGCATTCTTTTCTTTTCGGAGTAATCTGTGGGCATGTTGTATACCGGGAAAGGAGATGTAGGCACCACGAAAACGCTAACCCAAAAGCCGGGGGAGCGAATCTCGAAGGCGTCGTGTCAGACTGAGGCGCTCGGTACGCTCGATGAACTCAATGCATATCTCGGTGTTTGTAAGGTGAAGGCACGTGACTGTGTCTGGCATGCGTACGGTATGTCGTTGTCCCAAATGGTAGGGCAAGCACAGCAAAACCTCTTTATCATTCAAGCTGAGGTCGCCGGTTCTGATAAGAAAATCAAGCCGAGCAAAGTTGGCGAAATTGAAGTGATGGTCAACGAAATGGAACGACAAATGCCACCCATCCATTCCTTTTTCGTGTCCGGAGGAACTGAACTCGCCGCGGAGTTTGATGTCGCACGGACTATGGCTCGTCGCGCGGAACGGGAAGTCATTCGTGCTATTGAAGCGGGGGAGGTAGTGATAAGCGAGAACACGCGCGCCTATCTTAATCGACTCTCAACACTCTTTTATGCGCTTGCGCGGTTCTCGAATTTTAAAGCGGGGATTACAGAAGAAAAACCTACGTACGAGTAGCCGCTCGTCCTGTCGTTTTAAGAACACGATAATCCGCTACTGCGGATTTCTCTGCTCGCCCGTCGGCTCCGCAAGGTTCTTAAAACGACAGAACTCGCTTTTGGGTTAAGGGAAGGGAAACTCAGTGGCATACTCGTGTATTTTGGTGTAAGTTGTAGGGCATGGCGACTATGGTGTAAAGGTTAACACTCGAGTTTGTGGAACTCGCAATCTGGGTTCGATTCCCAGTAGGCAC
>CAYGFK010000022.1:0-3634 GCA_964349135.1 uncultured Candidatus Saccharibacteria bacterium
GATATATTGTGCGACACACTATCATTCTGATTCTACTGCTTAAAACCCCCTACCCTAAAGCATTTTGGGGTTCACTCGGACATAAACAAAAAGCTCCCGTCACGGGAGCTTTTTGTTTAGTTGAGCACAAGATTTTCGTAGGCCTCGGTCTTTTTCCAACACATCGATGACGAACTCCACGGTTTAACCCCTTCTCTCTTAAAGAGATACCGGGCATACCCAAGGTTTCCATCTATATCACTTAGCTCGTAACCAAGTTTGTCTGCAGTATCCTTGTGGTAGTACTCGTTGATTTGCATTATACCAACGTCGTCTCCATTGACATTGCCTCGAAGTGGCTTTCCATCTAGACCAAGTTGTCGAAAAGTTGATTCACAGAACGCAACTTCCGCCAAAATCGGCACATCCTCGAAGTACGTACGGACGTACTGCTCGATTTGGTCTCGACGTGTATGGTCAAGATACTTTGCGTCAGCAACGATGACCCTTTCGGCCAACACGGTCGGAAACGTACTCTGTGCTGAGGTCGTTCCCTGTCCAATGACCGATGATGAGAATATCATCAATCCAGCGGCGATATTTGCTAACATATATTTTATTTTCGAAGAATTGCGGGCCTGTGCCGACCCTGTCACATGGCACAGACTCCTAAAAGAAAAACCAGGGCTACAAAGCTCTGGTATTCCTATTATAGCATATCGTGGGCAGATGTCAATACTTCCCAATAGATTATGAGGTAGGTCAATATGTTATATACGGCCTTACAGAGCCGTATAAATACCTATGCAGTATTGGCCGTTTGAACTACCTTTATGTCAATTTTATGTCCTCGACGGTAGAAAAACTTACGAATCTCTTCAACAAACAAAATAGACGACGCTACGCCGAGCACTAAAGCGATATCAAGTGCTTGTAGTGGTACCGTTCTAAGAATTTCCTGAAAAAATGGGGTGTAAATAGCGAGGTATTGAAGTCCTACCACAAGAATCGTGGAGGCAAATAAGGCTCTATTGGTGAATAGACCTCCTTTGAATACGGACTCGCTCTCTGAACGACAATTCCAGGCGTTAAACCATTGAAATGCGGCGAGTACGGCAAGAGATACTGTAAGTGCTTTAGGAAGGCCTTCTTCGGCCAAATAGAAGCCAAAAAGGCCTAGGGTGCCTATCGTCATAGGGACAGCCATAACCATCATCCGTTTTACCATCATAGTATCGATAAGATACCGTCCCGGACGTTTAAAAGAGCCGTTTAAGAGCCCGTCTTCTTTCGGTTCCATCGCAAGTGAAATGTCGAGGAACCCGTCTGTGACAAGATTGAGCCAAATAATCTGCGCGGCAAGGATTGGAAGGGGCCATCCAAGCCCAAGAGCCCCCATAATAACAAGTACTTCTCCTACACTTGTCGAAAACAAATAGAGAATGACTTTCTTTATCGTCTTGTAGATGTTTCTCCCTTCCTCGATACCGGCGACAATACTTTCAAAATTGTCATCTACAATGACGACATCAGAAGCTTCTTTGGCCACCTCTGTCCCGATTTTGCCCATCGCAATACCTAAATCGGCCGCAACGAGCGAGGGCGCGTCATTGACACCGTCTCCTGTCATCGCAATAATCTCTCCACGTTTTTTGTAAGCCTGAATAATTTTAAGTTTATCGTCAGGAGTCACACGAGCGAAGACGGACACGTCGATAAGCGCATTCGAAAGCTCTACGTCATTTAATTTGTGAATTTCATCTCCTGTCAGCACCTTGTCCCCTGTTTTGAATATACCAGCCTCTTTCGCAATGGCACGAGCGGCGTCTTTATGGTCTCCGGTTATCATCACCACGCGCATACCGGCATTCTGTGCTTTCTGTATCGCTAGACGCGCCTCTACGCGAGGGGCGTCACGCATACCAAGATATCCCACGAACACAAGATTTTTCACACGGTCCCTCTCAAGAGTTCTGCCGGGATGCTCATGCATGTACGCAAGAGCGATAACGCGCATACCGCTACCTGCATATTTCATAAAGAGGCCTAGAAGTTCTTCTTTCTCAAGTCCCTCAAGCTTTACAGCCCTCCCTCCCCTGAGTACATACTCTGACTTATTTAAAATCGATTCCGGTGCCCCAGCCACAAAACCAAGGAGCGACCGCTTCTCTTCATGGATAGTCGCGTGATATTTTTCTTTGTAATCGAATGGAAGCTCGAATATGCGAGGTGATTCCTCTTCAAGAATATCCCTATGAAAACCGATTTTCCCGGCGAACGCGAGCATCGCTGCTTCAGTGGGGTCACCACCTATCTTCCATTGCTTCTGGTCGGGCACAAAAGAAATGTGTGCATTTGGTACCAGCGCCGATATCTTGGCCATCAGTACAAGGTCTTGGTGATTGAGGGGCTCTATGGTTTCCCCACTGAATTTGATTTCTCCTTTCGGTTCATACCCCATACCGGTAACTTCATACTCCTTCTCCGACACAAAAACGTGCGACACAATGAGCTCATTTTTAGTGATGGTACCGGTCTTATCAACGGCGATAATCCGTGCCTGCCCTAACGCCTCCACGGCCTGCAATTTCTTCACTAACACATTACGTTTCGACATGCGCCACACACCAGCGGCTAAAACGAGCGTAATGACAATTGGTAACCCTTCAGGAATAATCGAAACCGAAAGCGCGACAACGGTCTTAAACATCTCAACAGCATCACGTCCATAAAAGAATCCGAACGCAAAAAGCGAAACGGAAAGTATTATAACCGTTGAAATAATAACTCTTGAAAGTCTTCGAATATCTCCTTGAAGAGGTATCTCAGATTCGATATGGGCAATTTTCTTAGTAATTTGACCAATAAACGTTTCGATACCTGTAGCAATAACTACCATTCGTCCGCTACCGGAAAGCGCATGAGTGCCTTTGTAGAGCATGTTATGACGGTCCGATATGGCAATATTCATCTTAGATATGGTGTCGCTTGTTTTAGCAACCGGACTTGATTCTCCGGTAATCGCTGATTCGTCCACCGTAAGTCCGTGCGAAACAAGGACGCGTCCATCGGCGGGAATTTTCTCTCCTTCCTCGATAAGAATAATATCTCCGACCACAACCTCTTTATCAGAGATGACAATCCCTTTTCCATCTCGAAAAACTGTTGTATTCGTCTCAGAGAAATTTTTGAGCGCCAAAAGAGTTCTCTGCGCCTTCCCCTCTTGGATAGACCCTACGCTGGCATTGAAAAGCAAAACAAAAAGAATGATAAGAGCATCTATTGTTTCATGTAAGAAAAAGAGGATGATGCCGGCGATACCGAGTACGTAGATAATCGGGCTCTTGAATTGACTTAAGAATATGTAAAAAACACTTTTTGGTTTTGCGGTAGGGAGGATATTCGGGCCATTGTGCTCAAGACGGGAGATGGCTTCAAGCGCAGAAAGTCCGTGGTCGCGAGAACTCACGATTTCGAACACTTCTTTTATATCCTGTGTATGCCAATGACGCATAAGAGCTTATCCGTGCTTTCGCACGGTCTATAGCGACCATTGTATCAAGAAAAACCCTAATTCTGCAGGGATAACTGATTATTTCTTTCGGGGTACCCGGTAATGCTCCGGGGCCTCACGCACCCCATGCGTGTATACTGC
>CAYGFK010000023.1:0-2729 GCA_964349135.1 uncultured Candidatus Saccharibacteria bacterium
GACCGTCAGCACATCACCTTCCTTGCCACCCGGAAAATCCGAGGGTGCACGAAAAACCGCACCTACTTTGCTGTCCGGAAACGTCGCCGCGTAAAACTCCGCAGCAGCAAGCGCATCCTTTTCGAACCAGAGACAAATCGTATTCTTGGGTGTATTCATATACGCCATTGTACCAAATCATCCACTTTCGACGCTCCTTACTTCTTCAGATGACCACTTGCCGCGGTTCCGCACAAGCAAGATATACTTCTCATATGATTGAGAAAATCCAGCCTCCAAACGCGCTGATCATCTCGAGCGAGAACAAAGAGAAGCCGAAACCTAAATTGGTCATGATTCCAGTTGGTGGCAAGGAAGTAATCGTAACCGAAGCCGAATTTCAAAACAGATTTAATGTAAAAGGTTGGGTGCGTATTCCATCTGACGAATTTGGAACTATAAAAATGAAGGACGGAAAATTCGGCCACTTGAATTTGCGAAGAGCAAATCATGAAGAGGGGCGGTCTATTCAATCATAAAAATAGAAAGGAGCGGTGTGCCCGCAACGGAGTCGGAGACAGGAAAAGAGATACCACCTCTTTTATCTCCGGGTGAATCTTTTAAAGCTCGCTGCAAGAAAGTTGAATATTTTCGCGCTGGTACCCTCTCCCAAAAACACTTTGAATATCCCGTAATCGGTATAGATAATATAGAAGCGGCCTTGCCAGTAATCAGGAAAAGATACCCGGAAGTAAAGGATCTCACGGACGAGGAATTGAAAGATCGAGATTTTACGTATACAAGCTTTGAGGTTGAGGAGCCTGACCCAGAAGGAAAACCCGCTCCGCGCGAGAACCATTGATTTCATTAGACAATCCTGACATAGTCGTTCGAGACTTAGCCATTTACGCTTGAGGATACGCCAATGGACATGCTCGGCTTACTCGCATTCTTCGTTGTCGGCGCGGTCGGCGGCTTCTTCGGCGCCACGGTCGGTGGAGGTGGCATGCTTGTGATCCCGTATCTGGTGTTTGCGGGATTGCCGATCGAAGTGGCGATTGCTACCGCACGGTTCGGCGACATCGGATTTGCGGGTATGTCCGCATGGAAATTCTCGCAAGCGAAGCAGATCATGTGGAAGTACGTGCGACCTCTGGCTATCTTGAGCCTGGCCGGAGCGCTAATCGGCACCGTCATCCTGCTCTCCACGGGGAAGGAAGATCTCAAGACGGTAGCCGCGATACTTTTGCTTGTGCTTCTTCCGTTCGTGCTTCTGAACAAGAAGACCGGCATTGTCCGCCGTGAAGTGAGCAACGCATCGAAAGCCCTCGGCTCAGTCGTGTACTTTGTCCTGGAGGCAGTGACAGGATTTTTTGCGGCGGGTACGGGACCGCTCAAGTACTACACGCTGATGCTGGGCTTTGGTCTCACGCTCACCGAGGCAGTAGCAACGCAAATGATCCCGTATCTCCTTCTCGCCACGATGACGACTGGAGTGTTCGCGGTACTCGGGCTCATAGACTACGCGGCAGGCGTCGTACTCATTCTCGGTAGCATCGCGGGCGGCTACCTGGGTGCACGCTTTGCAATGGCGATGAGCGCCGTCTGGCTCAAACGACTATTCGCCGGAATGGTTCTGATAGCGGTGATCAAACTGCTCTTCTTCTAGACCTCCAGTAAAGGGCGGCACCATGGCCGCCCTTTCGAATACTTGTTTAATATGGTTCCTGTACAAGCAAGATATACTGTTCATGTGATTGAAAAAACAGAGCGGCGGAGATCAACTGAAAAGGTCGTACAAGTGCCGTATGACGAGCACTTTGATTGGAATGCCGCTTTTGCACCGGATCCTGAATACCTTTTGAATCATCCTGAGATGCGCACGGCGTATGAAGTAAAGAGCTATTTGCAAGAAGTAGGCCTCACTATGAATGATTTGCGAGGAAAAAAGCTCCTCGATATCGGCGCTGGTACCGGATATTTTGTTAAGGAAGCCGTACGTCACGGTGTCGATGCCTACGCAATTGACATTCTCCCCCCGGACTCCTCTGGGCATTTGCCTCGCTCCGAGCCAATCGTGCCCGCAGAAATACCTACTTTTGTACAAGGATCTGCGTATCAATTGCCATTCGCTGACAACACATTTGATGTCATTGTTTCTCGATATGCGCCGCTTTCAAACTTCGAATGGGCCGAGGACGACGGTGCTTTAGGGAAATCTGAAGACCCTCTGGGAGCAAAATACCCTGCCATATATGAAGCGATGCGCGTATTGAAACCAGGTGGAGAAATTCGCTTCGAACTGGGTACTGCTTCCACTGCCCCGTGGGAAGAATTCCTCAGGGTGCTCCGCACTGATCAAAGAATCGAACTGACAGAAGAAGTAACTAGTACATGGGATTTGGGACGTGCCAAAGGTGAGAATTATCGTCTGGTCATTAAGAAAAGAACTGACTCCAGTGGAATTTGATTCGTTCAAGAAGTTATGACCGCGAGGCCTCGCCTCCCAGTTCTCTGTGCCGAACAACAAACAAATGCAAAAAGCGCCGTGCTCCCTAAAGGAGTCGGCGTTTTTTTGTTTAAAGCATTTTTGATCACACAAACATTTCGATACACACTCTTTTGTTCCGTCCAAACTACCGGTCTTTGCCGATATGTCAGGCATCATTTGAGGATGAATGCCATTTCCTGTCGAGTGCTCAGCTGAGACACTCGAATCGACGATCAATCCCCGACTCCTTCGGTTACCC
>CAYGFK010000024.1:0-2679 GCA_964349135.1 uncultured Candidatus Saccharibacteria bacterium
GGAAGGAGAAGTCCTTCCCGTGTAGGAAATTATTCAAAACCGAGGGTTGTGAAAAAGGAGCGAAGCGACGCTGGTTCAAGCGAAGCGGAATCCTGGTGGGGGCACACTTCGACTTCGCTCAGTGCAAGCAAACTATTTACACTTTATCCTAATTATGGTAAAGTGTTTTTAGTTTCGCTGTTCCTAAAAAATGAGGTGCATTATGATGACTGACCGCGTTGAAGAGTTTTTCTATCGTGCCATGCGTGAAGGGTATGCTTCGTACGTCCAACCCGAAGAAACCATTGCCCAGTTGCCCGGCTCCAAGATGATCACCTACCAAGAAGACGACTTAAAGCTAGTCGACTTCTGGCTAGCGACTCGCGGAGGTAGAAGTTCTGGCAACACCATCATATTTCACGAAAACAATCCCGTCTGGCAGATGCACTACTGGGGTTGGTACAACGATGAGGTGATCTCATTCCTCAAGCGGGTGTTGCTTGCCGACTACGGTCGCAACCATCTTGGAGGCGTCGATTTTCTTGGTTGCCGTGGCCCGAAAATCTTCACGGGGACCACGATGACCTACATCAACATCGTAGACGATGGTGGAATGTTTACCCATTTCTCGGGTAGAGAAGAGATCTTCAGCAATTCGACTGGGCACACCGGTTGCGGTTGGCACAAATACCATGGCGGTTGTTTCTAAAAATATCGCTCTTAGCAAAGCCTCGGCCACACACGTCCCGGGGCGTTTTTATTATTGAAAAAAGTTATTTTGCGAGGTATATATAGTATATCAATGATTAATGGGCCCATAGTAAATCGGCATTACGCGCCCATGGCATGGGCGAGGGCCGGGTTCAATTCCCGGTGGGTCCACAACTTAATAAAAAACCGCTTCGTCGAAAAGACAAAAGCGGCGGAGTCTCAATTTCATTAGCGACCTAATGAAATTTCGGCATTAATACGTACGCGGTAAGTGCCCGCAGAAGTGTTGTTCCACGGAGCAGGAACAATTTGGAGGTACAAGGGGCCTTCTTCTGAAAGTTTGCCGTCGTACCTTTCGCCAATTAAAAATGGTTTTCCGTCATCTCCAACTTTCCCAAGGACTGTGCCTGCCATAAAGGCGGACCCCTTACCAGCAGTCGTATAGCCCTTTGGAGTGGTCATGTACTGCCCGGGTCCTTGTGGCCACAAATCCACTTGACCTTCGGCTTTAACCAATAGTCTCATGGTTTTGCGGACTATGAAATTGGTTTTTACCCATTTATCAATAGTCCCATGCTCTTTGGCGTCCATCACTACCTCTTGTCCGTTAGCTTCACCCATGAAGATAATGGATCTAAATTCAGAAAAGTGTAGATTTCGTTCTCCGAAGTGCTTGGAGTAAATACGAAATCCATCCCCCAGTAAACGGCCGGTAGCAGTATCTCCGATGGTTTGGACCACGTCGCATTCTTTCCTTGAGAGCAATTCTGCCGAACACTTTTCCTTGATACGGCTTAAAACCTTATCGACGCGTTGGGCAAACTCCAAGTCATTGGATTTACTTGCAACGCTCACCATCGGGTAGGCAAAATGCTCTGCTTCCAAAAGTTGGCGCATGGCATCTTCACGTTCGCGATATGCTGAACTGCTTAGCAATCGGATAGAGTCTGTAATCTTCTTGCTAAGACCTTCGGGATAGTGCAATCCAAAATCAATTTGCAAAACATCCGTGAAGGGAATGTCCAATACCCCGTATTTTGTTTTCAGTTTGAGCTTTTCGTCAAGCAGTAAAATATTAACCAAACTTCCATCCCCGAGGTGAGCATTGAAGTTAATCAAGGCCCGTGGTTTTTGGCTCAAAACTTCTTGGGCGTGACTCACGCCACAATTCAGAATCAAAACTACCGTGATAATGATGCGCGAAAACATGGACTACTCCTTGGCTCGATCAATTTGCGAGCCTTGTAAAGGTGCTGGAACGAAAATTGGTTTCTAATTTCATGCTACGCCAATCAAAAATAAAGTAAAGTATATTTTGCACTTTCAATAAAATACGTAACCATTGACAACATAGTAAATATGGGTATAATGACCCTAGTACATTTGTTGTCGATGGGCTCGCATGGTGCGATGCCTTGAAGCAACAGTTGAAGCTTTTAGCTTCAATAACAACGGAGTTGCCATGTTGTTGCTCAAGAAACTGATGGGTCAAGCCTCTGAAATTTCGCTCAAGGATGCGGTGGGTCCCGATAACCCAATGGAAAAGGGGGATCGGATTATCGGCGTCATGAGTGATGGGCTCAAGCGTCTCTGGCTTGTGCTCAGCGTCGCCCTCGCCTCCTTCGAAACCGTCGCCGACGAGGTGCAAACGTGGATCAAGCCGTACCACGACGAGAAAAAGAGTCCTCCGAAAAATGAAGAACGGAGGATGAAGGAAAAATACTTCCTGACGAAGGAGTACGCAGAACTCGCCGCCCAAATATTTTGGGCGTCGGTTCATGCCGAATTTCCCGAAACCGTCGGTGAAAATGTCGGTACAAGAGATGACTGGCAGATGGTCATAGCGGACCCCCTCGCCCAATTCGAAGTCAATCTTCAGGCGGCCATCACCGAGGCCTTCGAGAGGGCTCGCTTGGAGCAATAAGTCAACCAAGCCCGAATGCGCTAGCGCATTCGGGCTTTTTTCTTGCAAAAGAAGAACTATATATG
>CAYGFK010000025.1:0-2606 GCA_964349135.1 uncultured Candidatus Saccharibacteria bacterium
GACGCACTATTCCCGTAAGGTTTACGCGAGCCGTAAATAGTACCGGCTTCATCTTACTCATTCTTTTTATGATTTTTATCACGTATCGAGACATTGTGAAGCTGTTTTAGGTTATTTTTTTACGAATTATGCGACAATCACAACTTTTTACAAAAACACGCAAAGAGGCTCCAAGTGATGAAGTCGCGAAGAACGCGAAACTTCTTATCCGAGCGGGCTTCATCCACAAGGAGATGGCGGGGGTCTATTCTTTCCTGCCTCTCGGATTGATCGTCATCAATAACATTGCAAAGATTATTCGCGAAGAAATGAACGCACTTGGAGGAGTGGAACTTCATCTTACTGCGCTTCAGGACAGGGACGTGTGGGAAAAAAGCGGGCGATGGAGTGATGACGTGGTAGACAATTGGTTTAAAACCAAACTCAAGAGTGGGACGGAGGTGGGGCTCGGGTTTACGCAAGAAGAACCGCTGACGAGAATACTTTCCGAATACATTAATTCCTACAAGGATTTGCCGAAGTATGTGTATCAGATACAGACGAAGTTTAGAAATGAGGCGCGAGCGAAAAGCGGTATTCTTCGCGGGCGCGAGTTCTTGATGAAGGACCTCTATTCTTTTTCCCGTACTGAAAAGGAGCACGAAGATTTTTATGAGCGTTCCAAGATCGCTTATGCTCAAGTCTTTAAGCGCGCTGGCATTGGCGAACAGACATATCTTACGTATGCCTCTGGAGGAACCTTCAGCAGGTATTCTCACGAATTTCAAACACTTACTTCGGCAGGCGAAGACACAATTCATATTTGCGAAGGGTGTCATGTCGCGGTGAATGAAGAAATTGTTAAAGACGTTTCCACCTGTCCGGTTTGTAAGGGGGATTTGTCGCGAACGGAAAAAGCGGTTGAGGTTGGAAATATCTTCCCGCTTGGCACCAAATATGCCTCGGTGTTGGGCCTTTCATACACCGGTGAAGACGGAGAAAAGAAGCCCGTTGTGATGGGAAGCTACGGTATCGGTCTCGGGCGGCTGATGGGCACCATTGTGGAGGTGTACGCTGACGAAAAAGGAATTGTCTGGCCGGAAAGTGTTGCGCCGTTCAAAGTTCATCTCATTTCGCTTGTGGGTGCAAATGGTGGAGCCGTTAGCAAAGAAGCTGACATGCTTTATGAAGCGCTTACCAAAAAGGGGATTGAGGTCCTCTACGACGATAGAGATCTTCGTCCCGGCGAGAAATTTGCCGATTCGGACCTTATCGGCATTTCCACTCGCATCGTCATTAGTGAAAAAACCATGAGGGAGGGAAAATATGAAGTGAAAGATCGCCGGACGGGAGCCGTCTTGATGGCTACCAAAGAGGAGCTATTTCAACGTTTTTCTCGCTGAGCTACCCGTAGCTATGGACGAAACTACGCGCGCGTAGTGCGCTAGCCCTCTTTTTCGTGCGTTTTCCTTGTCTATACTCTATATTCTGAGTACTATCTACTGGCCTGTATGTTCAAAAAACACTGGGATAAACTCTCACGATATCTCTCCAATGACATTGGGATTGACCTCGGTACCGCGAATACCTTGGTCTATATGCGTGGGCAGGGAATCGTGATCAATGAACCTTCCGTCGTCGCTGTGAACCAGAAGACAGGGCAAGTAGTGGCGGTTGGAGCTCAGGCAAAGGAAATGCTTGGGCGCACGCCGGCACACATTACGGCGGTACGCCCCCTTGTTGGCGGAGTGGTGTCCGATTTTGAAGTGACGGAGGAAATGCTCGCGTATCTTATTCGTCGAGCCGAGGCAAACTCAAAAAAAGTACTCGGTCCGCGTGTCGTTGTCGGCGTACCTTCGGGTATCACCAATGTGGAGACACGAGCGGTGCGCGATGCCACTAAGAACAACGGAGCCCGCTCGGTCTACATTGTGGAGGAACCAATGGCCGCGGCAATCGGCATAAGACTTCCGGTCAATGACCCCGTCGGTACGATGATTGTGGATATCGGTGGCGGGACTTCAGACATTGCGGTGATTTCACTCGGAGGTATCGTGCGTTCAAAAAGTCTCAAGATTGCTGGTGACAAACTTAACCAGGACATCATTTCCTACGTTAGAAGTGAGTTCAAAATACTTATCGGAGAAAAAACTGCCGAGAATCTAAAAATCGCTATCGGATCGGTACTTCCACCTCCCGTCTCTCTGCAGGCGGCCATCAAGGGACGCGATCTCATCACCGGCCTTCCCCGCGAGCTTGTCGTTACTGACACCGACGTACGTGAGGCGATCGCGCTTTCCATCGACAATCTTATTGAGTCGGTGAAAGAGGTTCTTGAAACGACGCCACCTGAGATTGTGTCAGACGTGATGGGACGAGGTTTGCATCTTGTTGGAGGAGGAGCGCTCCTCAAGGGTCTGCCGGAGCTTCTTGCCGAAAGTTTGAAAATTCCGGTTCACTCGGCTGATGATCCGATGACCGCCGTGGCGCGAGGAGCGGGCATTATTTTGGAAGACTTCGAGAATTTTAAGGGGGTTCTAATTGAAAACGAAGATGAATTACCACCTCATTCATAAAACACAGGGGAAAGGACGATTTTTCGGACTAGGTCTTTCACTCTTTTTTAT
>CAYGFK010000026.1:0-2394 GCA_964349135.1 uncultured Candidatus Saccharibacteria bacterium
GATCGATAACGTGATCCCATGTGGGACTGACTACTAACTCAAATTTATAATCTACGGGGTTAAGCTGTTTGGTTTGGCGGCCGTACAAAAACACTTTGCCTTCGTAATCAAGCTTAGCAAGCTCGTCGGGAAGTTTTTCGTTGTCATCCACGATTCCGATAACTTCCGGATACACGGCTTTAAGGATTGAGGCTTTCCAGGCACTACTGCTCTCAAAAGGCACATCCGGCGTATTCATGATTAATTCCAACTTCGGAAATCCGTGTTTATCAAGCCACTTCTCCGTTGCAACCCTTACCGCATCAAAACGAACAGTGATATACGCCACCACTGGAGTTATCTTGTTCAGCTCATTTATCATTTTATTAGACTCCTCAAGAAGGGGCATATTCTCGTTGAATTCATTGGAGTGAAGCGCTTCTCTGATGTACACATTAGCTTCTTCGGTTTTCCACTCTGGAAAGTGGTCTATGCTGTCAAAATACTTTTCCATTGCTTCCTCGCGCGTCATATTCTTCGGAGCATAAAACTTATACAAATACTCAAACCAAGCAGGATGCGAATCCGAAAGCGTCTCATCAATATCAAGAGCAAGGCCTTGAATGCCTTGTTCTTTTAGCTTACTTTTCAGCTCTGTAATTTGTTCAGAAATCATAAAACCATCTCCATAAAGCTTTTATCCTTAGGGTCAATTAAGTTGGCCGGTACATTATTAAGATCAATCCAGCGCCATTCCAGAAACTTTTCTGGCTCCATGAGCCTGGGCTCCTGGCTGGTGGCACACTCGTAAACCGAAACATGATCCGGAGTGACAACTCCTTTGTACGCCCCTTCTTTTTCTCCTAATCGGCGCTTGATAATAAGGTCTGATACGCCGATTTCCTCCAACACCTCTCTTTTTAAACCATCCTCTGGCAACTCGCCCATATCGCACCTCCCACCCGGAAATGTCCAAAGCGGTTTTCCTTTTTCATATTCCCTCAATCCCATCAACACCTTCCCATCCTTAACAATAAGCGCCACGGCGCAGATATGATTCTTTGGTTTCGGCTTATCTTTATAGAATTCGTAATCGGACATAGATAACCACATTACAATAATCTAAAACCGCCCTCAAGGGGCGGGTTTAGATTTGGTTAGCCAGCCAAGTTATCTAAAATATCGGATCAATATTAAGGCTGCCCAAAAAATAAACACAAATGGCGCGACAAGCGGTGGAATACCCGTTCGATATATGTACCAGAAAAGAATTACCGAGAGGATTGAAAGCAAAATGGTTAGTGTTAGCCCAAATGGAACACTTTTAATATAAAGTGATACTGCGACACCAATAAGAACCGCATTGTATCCATACAAACCAGAGGTAATAAGATCTTTAGATAGACCTGTTAAATAACCTGTTACAAGGGAGGCGAGGCTACCCACTATTGCGAAGATCAGCGCCGATGGAGAAGCCATGCCCAAACCCACAACTATCAAAATACCCAAAACGGTGCTCTCATGGAAAAACACCTGACTAAAGCTTTTTAAAATAGCAACGAGGTTTATCATTAACTTTTTGCAATATTTATTTTCTTTCCCGCCATGTTTGGATAAGGATTTGGATAACTAGCAACTCTATATGGAGCCCCTTTTGGTACTCGTACGCGCCCCTTTATAATAAGTACATCCGGGTAATATGGCAGCCTACCAATTACAGAGAGCGTGTCCTGATAAGGTTCAAAGATTCTCGCACGTTCTTTCCATGTAAGAGTATCCAGCTTATGAAGAAGTGTTAGCACCATGAGAACACTCATGGAGAGTACGAGTGATATGCCAGTAGAGAGCACTGACCCGTCATTTATAAGGAGTAGTGGCACAACAATCAGTAACGACAACAAAATAAACACGCTCCACTCAAATGAAGAAAGGCGATCCTTAATAAGTCCGATGGTTTGCTTTCTTCCATTAGAAATATGGGTAACAAGCTCTAAGATAAGCGAATAAGCCGCTGTTTGCTGTTCTGTCTTTGTTTCTATGGATACCACCTCTTGTGCAAGCTCCTGAAAACTCGTCTCCGTTTTGGCAAAGTCCCAGATTCTATAATCAAGGGTAGACATCAAATAATCGTCTATCCTGTCGGTTATCTTTATTGCCTTCTCTTTTCCATAAATTGGAGCAAGTTTATGTATGGACTCAAGGCTTCCTCGTTCCAAAGAGTCATTTTCTCTTATCTCGTCTATTCTTTTCTGTCTGTCCGACATTGAGAAGGCTATAAAAACTCCAAAAAGAAATGTCGAAACGCCAAGCACACTACTCAACAGATCACTTTCCTGCGCAAAGGGGTGTTCAAGACTAATCGCAAATACCGCCACAAAAGCAAGGAAAAGAATTGTCTTAAATCTCATGGAGTAA
>CAYGFK010000027.1:0-1760 GCA_964349135.1 uncultured Candidatus Saccharibacteria bacterium
TTGTGATGCGGACCTCGTGGTTGCCGCTATGCAAGATGCGTACGAAAATAAGTTTGATAGCGTCGTGCTCGTTTCCAGTGACGGCGATTATGCCCCACTCGTAAAATTCTTGCTTGTTAAAGAGAAGCTGAAGGTAGTCGTTTCTCCCTATGAGACACTAAAGTGTTCGGTCTTGTTGAAGCGAACCGGAGTGAAGATCTCCTATATTGCGGATCAGAAGAATATCTTGCGATTTCTAAAATGAAAAGCCCCCAACGAGGACGAGCCTCATCAGGGTCTTTCCGTAGGAATATACGCACTATATGCGGACTGTAATTTAAAGTCAATGACGTTCTCCACAGTGAAATTCACCCCGCAACGCTGGTTCTATCTCGGACTCCTCATTTCCGGCACGACACTTGTGTCGTGCCTCGGGTATTTGGGCTACGACGCGCTCCGCAGGCGTCGGGAACGGCAGACCACTTTGCACAGTTTCAATCATCCGCACCCGTAATCCCTGAAAATATGCGAAGGGGATAACAAATTGCTCTTCAAAGAGCTTTTTGTTATAATAGCGATACTATGCTTATTTTTGAACGTAAAATAGAGGCAAGTATTATACAATCGCTCTTCAAAGGCAGGATGATTGCTATTTTAGGCCCCCGACAATCCGGTAAGACGACTCTCGCCAAAAAGCTTATTCATTCCTATGGAGCGAACGGCGCTTACTGGGATTGCCAGTTGGCCGAAGTGAGGAAACATTTTATTGTTGGAAGGCCGGATCAGCTGTTGCCTTTGGTTGAGGGAAAAAAGATTGTCGTGTTCGACGAGGCGCAAACTATTCAAGACATCGGAACAATTCTCAAGGTCTTTCACGATACGTACCCCGACACACAAATCATCGCGACCGGCTCATCGTCATTTGACCTTTCAAATAGAATAAACGAACCTATGACGGGAAGAATCTTTGAGTTTACGCTTTTCCCGCTTTCTCTCGCCGAGATTAAAGAATCTGGAGAAGTAACTTTGAATGATCTGTATGAGTATATGCTGTATGGGTCGTATCCTGCAGTCGCGGCGGCTACCTCTATAGAAGAAAAAAAGACCGTACTTAAAAATATTGCCACACAATATCTCTATAAAGATGTATTTGTATTTGCGGCGATACGAAATCCCAGAGTATTTGAAGATTTAGTAAAATTGCTTGCTTTGCAAATCGGCTCATTGGTATCGTTGAATGAATTGGCAACACATCTTGGCGTCAGTCGATCGGTTGTTCAACGATATCTTCGTCTCCTTGAACAATCATTCATCATCAAAATAATACATTCATTCTCAAACAACCCGAGAACTGAGCTTAAGAAAGTTTTTAAAGTCATATTCCTTGATATCGGTGTAAGAAACGCCCTTGTTGACATTGATACTCCTCTTACGGTCCGTAAAGACGCAGGATTTATTTTTGAGAACTATTTTATCAGTGAACGTATAAAAGAAGGGAACAACAACTCGATATTTCCTCCCGAAATCATGTTTTGGAGAACACGAACAGGATTAGAGATCGATGTTGTCGAGAAGAAGGGGGTGCAGATAGATGCGTATGAGTGTAAATGGAGCGACACTCCCGTTTCTTTTTCGCATTTCCTCAAATCATACCCGCAAGCGACAACGCATGTCGTCACTCCGAAAGATTTGCTATAGACTGAGTCGGAGGCGGGCGATATGTCGCGCGAGACGCTCTGGGCAACTCAGGCACAGATTGCCGAGGTGTTCGGCGTTGAGCG
>CAYGFK010000028.1:0-1595 GCA_964349135.1 uncultured Candidatus Saccharibacteria bacterium
GTTTTTACCCTTGGCCATGCCTCAATGGTACCCCCGACAGTGCTATGCCTCCAAATTTGTGTATTTGGGATTTCAGGTGGACAAACAGGGGATAGTAGATTTTACTGGAGGCAGAAGGGGCCTGTCCTGGGCCAAAATCCGCAGGAGGATACAATGATTACGCCAAAGACTCTTAAGGAGCTTATTGACACAATGGCCGGTCTCTATGGGGGGAAGTTCGTGCTGGTCCCCCGGATGATCTACGATACCCTCGCCAGGAAGTATGGCGAAGGTGTAGCCGACCAAGTGCTCAAGAAAGTCCCCGCCGGCGTGTGGAGAGCTCGAAAGCTCCCGCAACTGGGGCATGTTGGGGGCGAGGTTGCTTTTGTCGTCATGCTCTACGAGCGGCGGAATGGAAATGAGGTTACGCAAGGGGCGCTGTACCTCTTTCCGCGGATGCCGACCGTCGAGAGCGAGGACGTCGTCAAGCCCGCGCGTATCTTGGAGCTCTCCGCCCGCGAAGAGACCCTTGCTCGGGATGAGTACCCCGACCACGCCACCAGGCGGTCGCTCGACCTCACCCTTGGTAGTTCGATCGCGGGCTTTAACATGATGAGGCGCACCGTCGACGAGTACGGTGTGGTGCGCGAGATCATGGAGCTGGCCGAAGTGGGCCGAGAGTTCCCGGTACTTGTTCCTCGAAACAAGTTAAAGGTGGCCAGCTAAGAGCGCAACATTTCACAGATATCGGCGCCGCGGGGGGAACCCCGCGGCGTTTTCTTTTGTCCAATTTAGCTGTAACCTTAATTGTAACGGTCGTGTATGATAAGGTTATCTATTTTTTAGAGACTTTTGGGCCTTGGGAGGAGTCTTTGACCAGGTAGCCGAGCTTTTCTATCTTTGCACGCAGGTCGTCGGCGACGCCAAAGTCCTTTGCAAGGCGCGCCTGCTCGCGCTCGTCTACCAGGGCAACGACATCTTCGGGGAGCTCGGTTAAGGGTATGACCGCCAGCTTAACCGACACCCGCGGCTCGGAGAGTCCAAGCCCTAGTACGGAGTCCGCCAGCGCAAGCGAGGCGCGCTTAACCGCGGGGGATATTGTTTGGTCGCGCGCGACCTCCCACATACGGGCTATTGCAAGCGGCGTGTCCAGGTCGTCGGCGAGCGCCGCAAAAAAATCTTTGGCAAACGCCTCGTTGGGTGCCAGGCCGGAGGGCGGCAGTTCCAAAAAGAGCCGGTTTAAGCGCAACAGAGCCTGGTCTGCGGCCTCTATCGCAGCCCAGGTAAAGTTCATGGGGCTCCGGTAGTGCGCGGTTAGGTACAAGTAGCGCAGACTGCGGGCCGAGAGGCCCTTGTCGGTAATTTGATACAGGTAAATAGTATTGCCGAGCGACTTGCTGACTTTTTTGCCCTCGATGGTAATAAACTCGTTGTGCAGCCAGTAGCGCACATACTGCTTGTTTGTCAGTACCTCGGCTTGCGCTATCTCGTTGTTGTGGTGGATGGGGATAAGGTCAACGCCGCCGGTGTGGATGTCTATCTGCTTGCCGAGCAGTTTAAATATCATGGCCGTGCACTCGATATGCCAGCCGGGGAATCCTTTGCCCCAGGGCGAG